>NZ_JAGJCB010000001.1:0-258713 GCF_017814435.1 Mariniflexile gromovii
TGATTCTATTTCTTGAACAACCTGAAGCTTAAAAGAAATCGAATAATCTTTTTGAGTACGCTTTACATACCCACTGTTTTCTGGTGTTTTCATTACACTAAGGTTTGAGTGTATCGCTATTGCAGGACGGGACAATTGAATCAATTAAAAAAAAATCCTAATATGACATTAGGATTTTTTTTGTGAGTTATACGAAGGACTACTAAAATCAATTTACTAATGCAGTTTTGTTTCGATTTTTAGATTTTCCAACAAATAAACTAAGGGTTATACTGGCCGTTAAGCCTCCAATAGATGTTGCGGCTACATCAGCTGCATCAAATTTATTCTGAGGCTGGGTACTGTCATAAACCTCTTTGGCAATACCAATTAGAGTTGAAGTTCCTAAGCTGTACCAAAATGCTTTCTTTTTGTTTTTAGTATTGGAATACACTAGTGTATAAGTTATGGCAGATACCGCTGCACCAGCAAGAACATGATATTCTCCATTATTTGAAATAAATTGTGCATGACCAATACTTGAAATCATAAAAAGCATGATTAAAAAAGGGAATGTAATTTTCATTGGGATTAATTTTATGGTTGGTTGTAATAAAACTATCCATTAAAATTATAAAATTGTCATATATCCGTTTTTTTCAAATATTTTCACGATAAAGTGAATCATTTTTTATTCGTTTGATGCTTAATTATTAGAAACATTTATTAAAACCCATCAAAAACAGTAGTTTTAATGTCGTCCCATTCCTCTTTCAAAATCCCATAACAGCAAGTATTCCGTTTAAAACCATCAAGCATTAACGTGTCTTTTCGTAAAATACCTTCAAGTGTAGCACCTAATTTTTCAACCGCTTTTCTCGATTTTATATTGCGCTCATCAACCCGAAACTCTACCTTATCAAACTCTAAAGTTTCAAATGCATATTGTAGCATTAAAAATTTCATGTGTTTGTTCAATCCGTTTCCTTGAAATTGACTTCCAATCCAAGTCCAACCAATGTGCAGCACTTTATGATGCCAGTTTATAAGTCCAAAACGGGTGCAACCGGCATAAGTATTCGTCTGTTTATCAAAAATTATAAATGGTATAGCGGTTTTATGGTGATAATCATCAATGGCGGTTTGTACATATGCTTTTAAATCCTCGGGAGTATCAATTTTGCTAGGCGAATAGAAAACCAAATTGGGTTGTTTAGCTATATCTAGTAGATGTTCGTAATTATTCAAATCTAAAAGTGATAACTTAACTCGTGGGTTTTCTAAGGTTACTACATTCATAAGTTTGTTATTTTGTTCAACTAGAAAGCTTTATAATTGAAACTGATTTTTTATAGTCTTTCCATGCGTATTTTGTACTTTTACATGCAAGATTAAAAATACAATATTTTATGATTTTAACTAAAGAAACTGTCATTGCCAAAGCAAATGAGGCAAGCAAAAATACGTTAATGGAAACATTGGGTATTGAAATTATAGATTATGGTGATGATTTCTTAGTAGCGCGTATGCCCGTAAACTCTAGAGTACATCAACCTGATGGTGTATTGCATGGCGGTGCAACAGCGGCATTAGCTGAAAGTGTTGGTAGTTTTGCATCGCATATTTTTATAGATACCGAAAAGTTTTTTGTACGTGGTATTGAAATTACAGCAAACCATTTAAAGAGTATAAAGGAGGGGTTTGTGTATGCCAAAGCAACATTTATTCATAAAGGCAAAACAACGCAATTACTCGATATTAGAGTAACCGATGAAGCTAATAACCTGATATCGGTTTGTAAATTATCGACCATTTCGTTACCAAAAAGAGATAATTAATGACTTTGGAAGATTTTTTTGCCCGTATTGAAACCCAATACAACAACCAATTACCTTTTGTTGCATACAGAAAACCGAGAGAAAACAAATTAATTGCTTTATTTCAAACTACCAATGAGATACATAAGGTAAACGATTTTACTGAAAAAGGCTTTGTTTTTGCACCATTTGATGATGCTGAAACTTCAATTTTAATCCCTTTTGATGATTCTGAGCTTATTTCTACAAATTCTGAAATATTATGTTCAAATGAAATGTTTAAAGCAACTAATTTTATCGATGAAAAAGAAAAATTTCAACATGTAAATTTAGTCGCCAAAGCTATTAAATCCATAAAGGATAAAGCATTTGAAAAAGTGGTACTATCAAGAAAAGAAGAGGTTTTAATTGAGGAAATCAATCCTGTTTTCATATTCAAAAGGCTTTTAAGTTCCTATACATCATCGTTTGATTATTGTTGGTACCATCCCAAAATAGGCTTATGGTTAGGAGCTACACCCGAAACGCTTGTAAAAATTGAAGGCAGCCAGTTTTCTATTATGGCATTGGCGGGTACTCAGGTTTATAAGGAGAATTTGGATGTTGTTTGGCAAGATAAAGAAATAAAAGAACAGAAATTTGTAACCGATTTTATTGTTGAAAGTTTAAAACCTTCAGTTGAAAGTTTGAGTATTTCGGACACCGAAACCGTAAAGGCAGGTAATCTGGTGCATTTAAAAACCATGATTTCTGCACGATTAAAACCCAATTCTACATTAAAAGATGTTATTAACGCCATTCACCCAACACCAGCTGTTTGTGGGGTTCCAAAAGTAATTGCAAAACAATTCATTTTAAATAATGAACATTATAACCGTGAATTTTATACAGGTTTTTTAGGTGAGCTAAATTTTGAAACTACCACTGCGCCACGCTCTGGAAAGCGGAATATTGAAAATAGAGCTTACGCCATTACTAAAAAAAGGACACAATTGTATGTTAATTTACGATGCATGCAAGTAAAAAACAATAAAGCCATCCTATATATAGGTGGAGGCATTACAGCAAATTCGAACCCCGAAAGTGAATGGGAAGAAACCGTATCAAAATCTTTAGTTATTAAAAATATTTTGTAATTAGCTAATATTAAGCCCTATTTATTACATTTACATATTGATTCAAGTATATGATTTATCCAAAAATTCCTCTAGCCCAAACCGTTGTAGAGCTTTTTAAAGCTAAAGGTATCAAGCACATTGTTATTTCTCCAGGTAGCAGAAATGCGCCATTGACCATAGGGTTTACCAATAACCCGTTTTTTACATGCTACAGTATTGTAGATGAACGTAGTGCTGGCTTTTTTGCTTTAGGAATAGCACAGCAACTAAAAAAACCAACTGCTGTTATTTGTACATCGGGTAGCGCCGTAGTAAACTATTATCCAGCTATTACCGAAGCTTATTATAGTAATATTCCATTGGTGGTAGTTTCGGCAGATCGCCCTAAACATTTAATTGGAGTTGGAGATGGACAAACCATTAACCAAAAAAATATTTTTGAAAACCATATTCTATATTCAGTTAATTTAAAATTGGATGTTAAGGACGAAAATAATATTCCTGAAAACGAAGAATTGCCTATGTTGAAAAACCTTGAAGGTAAATTAGAACGTTTTTTAGGATTGCAAAAAGATATTCAAACACATAATGAAGAAGAAATTAATGAAGCATTGAATTTTGCTTTGTTAAAAAATGGCCCTGTGCATATTAATATTCCTTTTGATGAACCACTTTATGAAACGGTTGAAAAACTAAGGGTAAATCCTAAAGCAACCAAACCAGTAATAAAACCAAAAGTAATTGAAGAATATGTGCTTAACGAGTGTTTAGAAGATTGGAATTCTACATCCAAAAAAATGATACTTGTAGGTGTTAATCAACCTAACATAGTTGAACAAAAATGGTTAGATGAATTGGCGCAAGATGACAGTGTAATTGTGTTTACAGAAACAACGTCTAACTTGTATCAAGACAGCTTTTTTCCATCTATTGATCAAATTATTTCTCCGTTAACCGAAGAAGAAAAAAAGGCGCTACAACCAGATATCTTATTAACTTTTGGCGGGTTGATAGTGTCTAAAAAAATAAAAACGTTTTTACGAAAATTTCAACCTAAATATCATTGGCATATTGATGAGAAAATGGCTAATGATACGTTTTTCTGTTTAAGCAATCATATTGATGTGTCGCCAAACCAGTTTTTCTCCACCTTTTTGCCAAAAATAACGCATTATGTTAAGAGCAACTATAACGCTTATTGGACAGAGGTTAAGAACAACCGTTTAAAAAAGCACGATGCCTATATAAAAAGTATTCCTTTTACCGACTTAAAAGTGTTCGATATGTTGTTTAAAAACATACCACATGGCACTATTTTACAAATAGGAAATAGTTCGGCAATACGTTATTCACAATTATTTAATATCAATAAATACAACACGGTATTTTGTAATAGAGGCACTAGTGGTATTGACGGGAGCACTTCTACCGCGATAGGTTGTGCTGTGGTGAATGATAAACCCACTACGTTAATAACGGGCGATTTAAGTTTTTTATACGATAGCAATGGGCTATGGAACAATTATATCCCTAAAAATTTTAGGATTATTGTGATTAATAACCAAGGTGGAGGTATTTTTAGAATCCTCCCAGGGCATAAAGACACCAAGAATTTTGAAACTTATTTTGAAACCACACACCACTTAAATGCCAGACATTTATGTAGAATGTATGGTTTTGCTTATAAAAGCGTTTCAAAAGAAAAACCATTGGAATATTATTTAAAAGAATTTTTTGTGGAAGAAGAACGCCCTAAATTATTGGAGATTTTTACACCTAAAGATTTGAATGATGAAGTATTGCTTCAGTATTTTGAATATTTAAAATAAATAATTTTGTGACTTTCTTACTTTAATTGTGTCTAAAAAATAGGTATCTTTAAAACAGTTATCAATTTAAATATTTATAAACACATTAAAACAATTTATTATGAGTAAACGTGATGAACTTATTGCAAAGTATGCTGCCGATTTAAAAGAAAAATGTGGTGTTACAGCAGACATGGATTTATTAACTAAAGTAACAATTGGTTGTGGTCCATCAATTTACAATGCAGACGCTGCAACGGTTTCAGGCTCGGATGAAAGTGAGCTTGCAACGGTAAAAAACAATTTCTTAATTAAGAAATTAGGATTGAAGGACAGTGCAGATTTAGATAAAGGAATTAATGCAGTTATTGAGCAATATGGTAAGTCTAACCGTAATAAATACAGAGCTGTTGTTTATTATTTATTAACGAAACATTTCAAAAAAGAGTCTGTTTATAAATAAAAAACAGATTTAATGATAATAAAGCGTTGCAATTTACATTGTAGCGCTTTTTTTTTGAGTTTACCTTTTTAAATAATTCAATTTTAACTAGCTGGGAGCTTTGATAGCAAATATGCCCGCGTTAGGGAGTGTACTGGAAAGCCTACAGCGACGCAGGAGCGAGGACTTGTAAGGGAACGCCCGACCCGATAGGGGAACGCCCAATACATTTGTTTAAAAATATGATGAATATTGTTACCTTTGCGGCATGATAAGAATTGGGCAAGTTAATACATTGGAAATACTACGTGAAACCGACCACGGCGCGTATTTGGTAGATACAGAAGATAATGAGGTTTTATTACCAAACAGGTATGTGCCTGAATCGTTTAAAATTTGGGATAAGTTAGATGTTTTTGTTTATTTAGATAATGAAGAACGCCCTGTAGCAACTACAGATATGCCGTATATAAAGGTGGGTGAGTTTGCCTTATTGCGTTGTAATGCCGTAACCGAATATGGTGCTTTTTTAGATTGGGGTTTGGTGAAGGAATTGTTCTGCCCATTTAAAGAACAAGCTTTTAAAATGAAGCCCAAAGGTTGGTATTTGGTATATTGCTATTTAGATGAAAAAACCGGACGATTGGCAGCTTCGAGCAAAACCAATAGTTTTTTGGATAATAAAGTGCTAACCGTTAACCAGTTTGATGAAGTAGATTTAATTGTGTCGCATCCATCGGATATTGGTATGAACGTGATTGTTAATAAAGTGCATACTGGATTGATTTACAATGACCAAATTTTTACTGAACTAAGTGTTGGTGATAAGTTAAAAGGTTTTGTAAAAAAGATAAGACCAGGAAATAAATTGGATATCTCATTAGGACAAATTGGTTATAGAAATATTGAACCTAATGCCGAACGTATTATGCACGAACTTCATGATAATGGTGGGTTTTTAAACTTAACCGATAAATCGGATCCTGAAGCGATAAAAGAAATGCTCCAAATGAGCAAAAAGAACTTTAAAAAGGCTGTGGGTACTTTGTATAAGCAGAAACAAATTGAGATTAAACCAGACGGTATTTACTTAGTTTAAGCTAGCTTAACTGCAATTTTACTAACTTATTGTTTACTGCTTCAAATGCTGCATGTAAGCTATCATAGTTTATTTTACCTTTTTTGTAAAAGGTGTTTTCTATTTCAGCATTCATTTTACTTGCAAGATTGTGGCCTACAACGGCATAAGCACATAAATTTTTCAATTTTTTTCTAAATAAATCTAAATCCATTAGATTTACGGAATAGGAGTTTACTCTGTTTGCTATCACTCCAAAAGGTTTGGAGTTACCATAATAGTAATCTAACTCCTCAAATATTTGATCGGAATTATAAATGTCTATGTGTACGCCTTCATTAAATTCTATCACAGCAAAATTGTGGAAAAAATAAATATCTCCTAATTTCAATTTTTTTGAGTTTAAAATATGATTAGAAAAAACTGAAGCACTAATTTTCATGGACTATTAATTATTTGACTTATATTATTTAAGACACCATAATTTATTTAAAGTCACATAGTTAAAAATTTATTTATAATTTAAAATGAGATGTTACGTAAAAAAAACTATGTACGCATAGTATTTATAGGGGCTACAGCTGTTTTAAAAAATTTTAAATTAAGCCATATATTTTATTTTTTTAATCGTAAGTCAAAATATCAAATCTATTATGACGTATATTCTACTATATTTTATAAAAAGAGCGTGGTATTTAGCATTTCAAATTTAGTATTTTTGCTGCATGATACATCACGACACCATAGTAGCATTAGCGACACCATCGGGTGCGGGTGCCATTGCCGTTATTCGCTTGTCAGGAAAAGATGCGGTTGCAATAGCCGACGCATGTTTTAAATCCGTTAAAAACCTAAAGAAGCTTAGCCTACAAAAGACACATACCATTCATTTAGGGCATATTATAGATGGAAATAAAACTATAGACGAGGTATTGGTTTCGGTATTTAAAAACCCGAATTCCTATACAGGTGAAGATGTGGTTGAAGTATCGTGCCATGGTTCCAATTATATTCAACAGGAAATTATACAATTATTTCTTAGAAAAGGTTGCCGAATGGCTACAGCGGGCGAATTTACCTTGCGTGCCTTTTTAAATGGGAAGTTGGATTTAAGTCAAGCCGAAGCAGTTGCCGATTTAATTTCATCGGATAATGAAGCATCACATCAAATAGCCATGCAACAAATGCGTGGAGGGTTTTCATCTGAAATAGCAAAACTACGTGAAGAATTACTCAATTTTGCGTCGTTAATAGAATTAGAATTAGACTTTGCTGAAGAAGATGTTGAGTTTGCCGATAGAACCCAGTTTAAAGAGTTGGTAGAGCGCATCAGTTTTGTTTTAAAACGTTTGATAGATTCATTTGCAGTTGGTAATGTTATTAAAAATGGTATTCCAGTAGCTATTGTGGGCGAACCCAATGTTGGGAAATCAACACTTTTAAATGCGCTTTTAAATGAAGAGCGCGCCATTGTATCGCACATTGCAGGAACTACCAGAGATACTATTGAAGATGAAATCTCCATAGGTGGTATAGGCTTCCGTTTTATTGATACCGCAGGTATCCGTGAAACTAAAGATGTAGTTGAAAGTATTGGTATTAAAAAAACCTTTGAAAAAATAGATCAAGCACAAGTAGTTGTTTTTCTTGCAGATAGTTTAAATTTTAAAGTAGATGTGTTCATCAATTCTTTTAAAATTGAAATTGAAAAAATTAAAAATAAATATCCTTTAAAACCCTTATTGATTGTTGCTAACAAGGTTGATAAGTTGAATGAAAATCAGATAAAATCAATAAAAAGTGAGATTCCTCAAATTCATTTTCTATCAGCAAAAAAAGGTATTGGAGTCGATGAATTAAAAGACAAACTCTTAAGTTTTGTAAATACGGGTGCATTAAGAAATAATGACACTATAGTAACAAATTCAAGACATTACGATTCTTTATTGAAAGCCTTGGATGAAATTGAAAAAGTGAAACACGGCTTGCAATCTGGCTTGTCTGGCGATTTGTTGGCGATTGATATTCGTCAAGCTTTGTATCACTTCGGTGAGATAACAGGTGAAATAACCAATGATGATTTGTTGGGGAATATCTTTGCTAATTTTTGTATCGGAAAGTAATTTACCTTCCTTTGATTGTTAACTCCCTGTTTTTCTTCACTTTATATTCTTTTGTTTGTTGCTTATTTGCCATTTTTTCATTATATTTGTTGTATATCTGTTGCCCTATTAATGGATTTGTTGCCCAAATCCGCTGGCAAAGAGATTGGCGAAATGATGCACCATATTGCCCCACGTTGCACCATAACGCTATATAAAGCACCATTTATGAGCAGTAATTTATTCATTCCGAAAACCTGTAAACATTGCGGTAAGGCTTTTACTGCTCGTACTACTGTCACTAATTATTGCGGTGATACCTGTGCGAAGAAAGCTTATAAAGCACGCAAGCGCAATGAGAAAATTCAAACTACACTTGATAACGCTGTGCAACAGTCAAAAGAAATCATTAACCACTACAATTCAGATGCTATAAACAACAAGGATTTTTTAAGCGTTACAGAGGCTTCTCAACTTATTGGAGTAAGTAGATGGACCATCCAAAGAATGATACAACAAGGACGTTTAAAAGCTGTTACTTTTGGCAGAAAGCATATTGTTGCCCGTTGGCAAATTGAAAACCTCTTTAATTGATTTACTATGAAAGTTACATTAAGACAGCGCAAAAAAAATGATAGTATCAGTTTGTATTTAGATTATTATCATAAGGGGAAACGTAAAACGGAGTATTTAAGATTATATCTTACGCCTAATCCTCAAACCAAAACAGAAAGAGAAGTCAACAAGAAAACCAAGCAATTGGCTGAAACCATTTGCGCACAACGGCAAGTTGAAATACAAAATGGTATATATGGGTTCCATGACATAGAAAAATTAAAGGGAAGTTTCATAACTTACGTAACCACTTTAGCAGAAAAGAAAAACACCAGTGCTGGCAATTATGGGAATTGGAATAGTATGCTCAAACATTTAAAACTCTTTTGTCCATTGGATGTAAGTTTTCAGGATGTAGATAAAACATTCGTTCAGAGGTTCAAAGATTATTTAGATAAGAAGGCGATGGGTAAGGCAGGAAAAAAATTATCTCAAAATTCAAAGTATTCCTATTTTGGGAAGTTTTCAGCAGCTTTAAAGCAAGCGGTAAAGGATGGAATTTTAAAAATGAATCCTGCCAACGGTGTTGAGTATTTCAAACAAGGAGAACCTCAACGAGAATTTTTAACGCTTGATGAATTACAACGAGCTGCCAACACAGAATGCGAGTTACCTTTACTAAAGAAAGCCTTTATATTTTCAGCAATAACCGGATTAAGATGGTCAGACATTGAAAAGTTAATATGGTCAGAGGTACAGCATTCTAAAGAGATGGGATATTATATTCGATTTAGACAAAAGAAAACAAAAGGAGCGGAAACTTTACCTATTTCTGAACAGGCTAGGGAATTACTAGGTGAAGAAGGCGAGCCAAAAGATAAAATTTTCAAAGATTTACATTACAGTGCCTGGTCTAATTTAAAATTACAACAATGGATAATGAATGCAGGTATAACAAAAAGTATTACTTTTCACTGTGCACGCCATACATATGCAACTTTACAATTGACTTTGGGTACTGATATTTATACAGTGTCAAAGTTGTTAGGCCATAAAGAATTGAGAACGACACAGATTTACGCAAAAGTTATTGATGATAAAAAGAAAGATGCTGCCAACCGTATACAATTAGACCTATAATGAATCAAAATATATTTTCAAGTTTAGTGTCAATCACAAAGGGATTACATCGAGACCAAAAATCTGAAAGAGAATTTAAAATGTTGCTTGGTGATTTAAAATTGAAACCAGTTGCAGAAAATGCCGTTTTTCACTTACAATTTAAAAAACCATTAAACAGTAAAAAGGAGTATTATCAAATAAATATTTTTAATAATACTCAAGATACAATTACCAAATTTCAGGATGACTTTCCTCAAGACGCTACGACGGCCGAGAATAAATATTCTTACACAGCTCTGTCAAATAAGCTTGAAAAGTATCTAAATGATATTGCTAAATATATTAACGACCGGAATATTACTAATGATTTGGCGGATGACTCCAATTACATTATTAATTATCTGAAAGCATCAGCAATCAAACTATATGCAGAATTGCAATCACAATATGGACACTATTCGGATGCTCATTTATATACAGTTCCAGAATTAGCCGAAAAATATTTCTATGATAGCAACTTTGATGAATCCTCAATAAAACAATTAGATGCAATTCAACCAAAAAACACTAATAAGGCTAAACCAATTCGAAAGCCAAAAACCTCTTTTGGCTTTAAAAGTCGTGATATATCAATTCTTCTAAAAGTTCTCCAGGATTTGCAATTAAAAATTGATTTATTGCAGAACAGAACTAAAGTTGAAGATTTGCATAAACTTTTATCTGCTGATGATTTTAAGCTTTTAGATTATCAAGTTTATTTTGGTTGTGAAACCACACAATTAAGTTACATAGTAAAACAACTCAAACCTTTTTTTAATAATTTTAATCCTACTTCAATGGAACGGTCTGGAAAATTTAAAACTACATCAGACACACCATTAACTGCAAATAATCTTCACAAAAATCAAGTTCATAATCCCAAAGGAAAAGAAGAAATAGACAAAATCATCCAACAACTGCAATAAAAAACAGTAAGAATAGTAATAAATCTTACTCTTGTCTTACCGTTGTTTTACACCCTTACTAAAATCAACTTCCCATTTTTCAACCTTTGTCCTGTTCTTGAAAACCAAGAATGACATTAGGCCTGATGTCCTTATTTATTTTAATCACAGATAAAGATGGACTCAAACATCACAGAACAATTAGACCGCATCGAAAAAATGTTGCAGGAGCAACATAGGATGCAAAAGCAAGTATTGAATTTCAATGAAACTTGCAATTATTTAGAACTTTCCCAATCACACTTGTATAAATTGACAAGTACGGGAGCCATTCCACATTATAAACCGAATGGCAAAAAGATTTACTTCCAACGTGAGGAATTAGACCGTTGGTTACTGCGTAACCGTATGGACTCACAAGATGAAATCGAGCAGCAAGCTGCCGACTTCTTAATTAAGAAAGGAGCGGTGAAGTTATGACTGAAATCATCGATTTAATCTTGTCAATTTCCCAAGAAATTAAAGACATAAAAGCCCGAATAGAAATTTTTAGACAATCAAGGGCAGAACTATTAAAGGAAACATGGTTGGACAACCAAGACGTATTGCAAACCTTGCATATTAGCAAGCGAACGCTACAAACCTTTAGGGATAATGGAACATTGCCATACAGCAAAATACAAGGGAAGTTCTATTACAAAGTGTCAGATTTAGAGCAATTGCTTCAAGACAACTACTATAACCATAATTTCAAACAAAATGGAAGTAAGTAGGCAAGCAATTTTGGATAGAACACATTATGGTTTAAATATTTACGCCTATGTGTTGAGACAGTATTATCCTGAAACTACAGTCCTTTCCGTAAAAGGAAGGGACTGCGGGATAACCAGAAACCCTTTTAATGGTGGTAAAGAAACGCTTCGTATTCATATCGATGGTGTGATTGCAACCCATAGAGATACCGAACTTGAAACCTTCCAAGGCGATGTATTCGATTTTGCGCAATACCACTTTAAAATGGCTGATGAAACAGATGTATTGCAGATGATAAATCAAGAATTGCATCTGAATTTAGAAATAAAGGTAAAAGATGAATTGGTATGGTTGAATGGTCCAGACGATACCTGGTATGCGCGCTGTAGTTTTTTTAAAGCACCTGTTCGCAATGTGTTTCCTGTGGAAACCTTGCGATTGCATCAAGTATTCGAATTAATCACAAGTGATAAATACAAAAAAATCACTGATGCCTTAAGAGCGATTACAGATATAAAAGAAGCTCGGAAATTCAAAGCGAATCATTTTGACTACGTCACTTTTTCAGGAACTTTTGAAAAACGTAATGACAGCAATTTATTGAAGCACTCAAATTTATTGACAATTGATTTTGACCACTTGGAAAACCTTCAAGAATTAAAAGAACAGTTGTTGAATGATGAATACTTTGAAACGGAAATGCTATTCACTTCACCTTCTGGAGATGGTCTTAAATGGATAATCAGAATTGACATTTTAGAAGTATCTCATAATGAATATTTCAAGGCAATAGCAAATTACATTAAGCATACTTATAACATAGAGGTTGACCAGTCAGGTAAAGACGTTTCCAGAGCGTGTTTTTTACCATACGACCCAACAGCCTTTTTACATAAAAGACACCAAGCCTTATGAGCAAAACATTTAACCCAAAAGATTGGTTGGACGTTCCACAAGAGCAACAAAAACCAGCAGTCAGCAATAAAGCAACAACGAAATTTGTTGCTGTTGCTAATAACGACATAGAATCCTACATGGTAGCAATTGAGCAATCAGGGATGGATATAACAGGTAATTATGGAACTTGGAGAGATTTAGGCTTTGCGTTGGCTGAAGAATATGGAGAATTAGGCAGAGAGTATTTCCACCGAATAAGTAAAAATTATGCAGGATATGATACCAAAGAATGTGATGAACAATTCAATAAATGTCTAAACGCCAAAGGACACGGAATAAGTATCGCAACCTTTTATCATCATGCACATCATGCGAATATTAAACCGACAAAAAATGAGGTAATTCAGCCGCAACAAATTGAGGAAAGGGAACAGCAAAACATGCCAACATTTCCCGAAAAAGTGTACGAAAGTATGCCCCAGTTTTTGCAACAAGTAATAAACCCAGCAAATAGTCCAGAGGAAAAGGACATTTTGTTGTTAGGAGCTTTGACGGCTTTTAGTGCCTGTTTCCCAAAGTTATTTGGTGTTTACGACCAAAGGAAAGTATTTAGCAATTTATACCTATTTGTAACCGCACCTGCTTCTGCAGGTAAAGGAAGGTTGAACCAAATCAAAAATTTGGTAGAACCTGTGCATAAATTAAAACGAGAGCAAGCCAAAGTATTAAAACAGCAATTTGAAACAGAAACAGCGGTCTATAACATGAATAAGGGCAAAGATGAAAACTTGGAAAAACCGAGCAAACCACCTGAAAGAATGTTATTCATTCCTGCCAATAATAGTGTAACCGGTGTCTATCAGTTGATATCTGATAACGAAGGTAGAGGCTTGATTTTTGAAACCGAAGGCGATACCTTGGCGCAAGCTTTTAAAAGTGATTATGGGAATTATAGTGATGGATTCCGTAAGGCCTTTCATCACGAAACGATTTGTTATTATCGAAGAACCGATAGAGAATATGTGGATATTGATAAACCCTGTTTATCAACAGTCCTATCTGGCACACCAAAACAAGTGGCAACCTTAATCCCAAATGCCGAAAACGGTCTATTCAGTAGGTTTATGTTTTACTATATGAACATCAAGCCTACTTGGAAAAATGTCTTCCAAAACAATCATAAATTAGGATTGGATGATTATTATAACCAGTTGGGCAGCGAATTTTTGGAATTATATAAAACCCTTAAAAATAACCCAGAAATTGAAGTAAGGTTAAAGACAGCACAACAAGAGCAATTCAACACATTTTTTGAATCACTGCAAACGAAATACATCAATTTACAACCTGAAGAATATATTGCAACCATTCGTAGATTAGGTTTGATTGCCTTTAGAATAATGATGCTATTTACAGTATTTCGCATCATGGAAGATGGTGATGTAAATGCAGTTAAAGAATGTGAAGATACGGACTTTGCCAATGCACTTACCATAATTTCAATTCTTGTAAAACATAGTAGTAAAGTCTTCAATGATTTGCCTATAGAACAGAAATCTGCAAAACGATTGAATCGAAAAGAACGATTTTTAGACACTTTGCCCACTCAATTTAGTCGTCAAGACTATTTAGATTTAGCTACACAACAAAGCATACCACATAAAACCGCAGAGGGCTATATCACTAAATTTGTGGATGCTGGGCTTATCCATAGAGATACCCATAACAACTACTCTAATCTTCAAAAGAGTAATTAAGGAATTGAGGATTTTAAGGAAATGCGAATTGTATTTCTTTAAAATCCTTTAAATCCTCAATATTCTCAACATTAATTTTTCATGATACGGTTTCCCGCATAAATACTGAAATGTTAAAAACTACTTTTAAAATAGTGTTTGTTGTTGGTTGGGTGTTGTTTTCTTTTTCTTATTTTAGACAAATATTGACAAGTCAATTTTAGAACTATGAGATTCGGCGAACACATAAGGCAATTAAGAGAAAAAAAGAATTTATTATTGCGGCATTTAGCAAGTGATTTAGACATAGATACAGCTATGATGAGTAAAATTGAGCGTAGCGAGCGTAAAGCGAAACGTGAACTTATTCCGCAATTGGCTAAACTTTTAAATACTTCGGTAACAGAATTACAAACCCTTTATATGGCAGACCAGATAATAGAATTAATTGATGATGAAGAAAATCCTCAAGATATTTTGAATGCTGCTGAAAAGGAAATTAATCAAATTAAAAAACAAGATAGTTAGACAATAATGGAAAACACACTTCAAATTAAAGACAACAAAATATATGCGCCATTATTGGAAAAATGGTTGGTACTAAAACCAGAGGAGTTAGTTAGGCAAACATATATTCTAAGACTAATTGATAATTATGGATTCTCACCAGACCAAATGGCGCAAGAATTGAAGGTTAGCAACTCCCAACGTGGACAGGGTAGAGCAATGGCTGATATTGCTATTTGGAAGTCGAAAGAAGATAAAAATAAAAGAAAACATGCCTCCATTGTTGTGGAATGTAAAGCAGAACATTTAACGATTCGAGAAGAAGATTATTTTCAAGGATTAAATTATGCAACATGGGCAGGAGCTGATTTTTTTGTGACGACAAATCTAAAAGAGACAAAGATATTCAAAGTTGTAAAAGGGCATATTCCTGATAGATTGGATGAGGTTATTGACATTCCAAACGCAAATATGATTACTAATGCGAAAAAGGTTGATGCTTTATTAAAGCAAACAAAAGCGTTTACTCGTGATGAGTTTTCTAAACTACTATTCAAGTGTCATAACATTATTCGTAATAATGATAAATTATCACCGGAAGCTGCATTTGATGAAATTAGCAAAATCCTATTCATCAAAATTAGATACGAAAGAGAAAATTCTAAAGCACAGGTATTTTCACAAGAACAATTTTTAAAAGATAAAGAAGCCTACAATCGATATTCTTCTTCTTCAAGTAGACCGTTTTATCAACAGTTGTTTGAAAACACTAAAGAAGAATTTAAAGATGATGATTTGTTTGACCCTAATGAATCAATTAGAATTAGAGAAAATAGTTTTGAAGCGATTGTAAAGGAGTTAGAAACATACAATCTCTCTACAACGTCAGATGATGTAAAAGGGATAGCTTTTGAGCAGTTTTTAGGAAGAACATTTAGAGGAGAGTTAGGACAGTTCTTTACACCTCGTACGATTGTAGATTTTATGGTAGAAGTATTAGACCCACAAGAAGGAGAAATAATTTGTGACCCCTGCTGTGGTTCTGGTGGTTTCTTAATTAAAGCATTTGAATATGTAAGGGCAAAAATTGAAGAAGATATCCACGAAGAGAAAGAAAAAATCAAAAGTATTTATTATACGGAAGAATACGAGAAGCTTACAGAAAGTAAAAAAGAAGAAGTGGACGAGATAGTAAACGAGCTATTCAACAAACTTAATCAAGAGTTGGATATCACCAATCCAAAAAGTCGTTTAAGAGTATTGAGTTACGAATGTATTTTCGGTACAGATGCCAATCCTAGAATGAGCCGCACCGCAAAAATGAATATGATTATGCACGGTGATGGTCATGGAGGTGTGCATCATAATGATGGATTATTGAACGTGAACGGCATATTTGATAATCGTTTTGATGTCATTCTTACAAATCCACCATTCGGTTCAAGAGTAGAAAAGAGCTTAAAAATCACAGAGGCAGATAAGTATAAAGATTTAGACCGTATTCTGAAATATAAGGAAAGGTATGATGTTCCGGGAAATCCAGCATATACAAATGCTCTAAAACAAATAAGTGATAACATTGGTAAGCCTTTATTAAGCTTATATAAAACAGGTACTATGAGTTCCCTTACTGAAGTCTTATTTATAGAGCGATGCCTTAACTTATTAAAACCAGGAGGAAGAATTGGCATTGTATTGCCCGAAGGTGTTTTAAATAATTCCAATCTTCAAAAAATACGTGACTTTGTAGAAAGCAAAGCTAAAATTGTGTTGATTACTTCCATACCGCAAGATGTATTTATTGCTTCTGGTGCAACTGTAAAACCAAGTTTGCTGTTCTTTAAAAAGTTTACTGAAGAAGAAGTTAAACAATACAAGGCAATCGTAGTGTCAGCCACAAAAACTATAAATGTCAAATTCAAACCTCAAGAGGAAGAAGCGTTGACAAATTATAAGAATATAGAAACTGCGTATAACGAAGCGGCTAAAACCTTAAAAGATATTAATAATTTAAAAGGTCAAAAGAAGGGAAATATAAAGCTAAACCCTAAAGAATATGACGATTTATTGTATAAGGTTGGCGATTTAAAAGAAAAAGAAAAGGAAGCCAAAAAAGAATATAAAAGTACTATAAAAACCATAGCACAAGAAAAAGAAATTGAAAAGAAAGCTTTAATAAAAGAAAAGTTCAATTACGAAATACCAATTGCAGAAGTTGAAAAGGCAGGGATTAGTACTACAGGGGCTAAAATTGATAATGAGCTTGAACCTTTAGCGAAGGAGTTTACAGAATATCGTGAACAAAATCATCTTTGGGAAAACATCATTAATAAAGTAGAATACCAAATAGTGGACGATAAAAAAATGTACCGCATTCCTTTATCTGGTGAGAACAAAGCACAAGAACCTGAAATATTTTATAATTAATAGATGGCAGAATTAGTAAAAATACCCTTAACAAACCTTATTAATTGGAGTGTAAGATTTCTGCTTGAATCTAGTTTTAATTATAATCCAGATTTTGAGTTAGTTCATATAGATTCCTTATTGAAAAAAAATAATAACAGAATACAAATTGAGAATGATGTACTATATAAGCGCATCACTGTTAAGTCTAAAAATAATGGTGTTATATTAAGAGATGAAGTTAAAGGGGAACAAATTGGAACTAAAAATCAATTTAAGGTTAAGAGTGGTCAATTTATATTATCAAAAATAGATGCTAGAAATGGGGCTTTCGGCATTATTCCCACAGAATTGGACGGGGCTATTGTAACTAATGATTTTCCTACTTATGATATAAATAAAAAACTAGTAATTCCTGATTTCTTTTTATTGATAACAACAACTAAAGAATTTATAAAGTTTGCCCAAAGTTGTAGTGTTGGCACTACCAACAGGCAAAGAATTGATATGGAAATGTTTCTAATGCAGCAAATTCCATTACCAACTTTAACAGAACAAAATCGTATTGTGTCACAATACGGACAAAAAATAAAATTGGCTCAACAGCAACAAGAAGAAGCAGATATTGTTGGAAACGGTATTGAAGAGTATTTGATGAATAGATTAAGTTTAAAAAAACTTGAATTCAAGGAAAATATAAAAGGGTTACAATTAATTAGTTTTAAGAATATTGATAGATGGGATATTCTTGCTAAAGATATGCGTATCCTTAATGGACTGGCAACCTCAACATTTCAATTAAGAAAATTAGGTGATGTATTTAGTTTTGCAAATCGCTCTTGGAATAAAAAAGATTATGACAAAGAGACATTCAGATATATCGAATTAGGTGCTATTGATACTATTGAAGGTATTACAGAAGTGAAAGAATTGAATGTAAAAAAGGCACCAAGTAGAGCTACTCAACAAGTCGTTGAAGGAGATTTTTTGATTGGAACTACAAGGCCCTATTTAAAAAGATTTGTAATAATTGACAGTAACTATGATGGTGATATTTGCTCTTCAGGATTTGCAATTTTAGAACCAAATCAAAAAACTGAATTAGCCTATCTGAAAGAATTTTTAATGTCTTACTATGGTTTAGAGCAGTTGAAAAATAGAATGACAGGAGCAACATATCCTGCAATTACTTCAAGTGAACTTAAAGAAATCCTTGTTCCTTTTCCACCAAAATTCATTCAGACTGAAATTGCTTCTGAAATTAAGAAAATGAGGGATAAAATTAGGGAACTTCAAAATAAAGCACAACTAAATAAAGGTGAAGCCTTAAAGCAGTTTGAACAAGAAATATTCAACTAATGAAAATAACAAATCTCAAAATTGAAGGTTACAAGAACCTAGAAGCTAAATTAGTTGCTAGCGCAGATATTATTGCATTAATCGGGAATAATGGAAGTGGCAAAAGTAATTTACTCGAAGCTATTAGTTATATTTTTAGGAGCTTATACCGCAGCAATGAAAACGTATCTTTTGATTATCTTATTGAATATACAAATAGTAACAATCAAAAAATCAAGATTGAAAAGAATCGTTCAAAAGTTACATCATTTGTAGATGGCGTTGCCACAATAAACATAAAAGAGTATCTGCCAAAAAAAGTAATAGCAATTTATAGTGGCGAGGAAGATAGATTATGGAATAAGTGCTTCTTCCCTTTCTACGATGATTATGTTAAGAATATAAATAAATCAAGCAACACAGGTATTTTAAAGGCTACATCTTTAATGCCTCAAATGCTTTATTTAAATAAATTTTATTGGCATCTCTCTTTATTAAGCTTATTACTTTCAGATTTAGATGATAATAAGGCATTTGTTGAAAATGTTTTAAACATAACACAGGTAGATAAAATATCGATAAGCTTTAATAAATCTAATTACACTCAATACAATGAAGGATTGGTATTGGATTTTATAAAGAAAATCGATAAAAAAAGTGAATATACATTACAAGAATTCAAACAACTTATTGAGGGAGAGGGTTATATTCCCGATGACGTATACAAACTGTTGTACATCGCTTTTTCACCAAAGAATACAAAAATTATTACTGATATTATTATCCGTTTCAATCAGCATCTCACAATTGAAGATTTAAGTGAAGGCGAAAAAAAATTGCTGCTTATTAAAGCGGCATTTGAATTTGCAGAGCAAGAAGATAGCTTGTTTATATTAGATGAACCAGATGCACATATACATTTAAATAATAAAGAGCAAATAGTAAAAACATTTGAACCTTATAAAAATAATAGACAAATTGTGATTACAACTCATTCACCTACAGTTACAAAAGCAATGAATGATGATTGTTTATTTATGGTGAATGAGGGTAAAATAATATCAAAAGAAAAACAAGAGATAATTGATGATTTAGCGGGAGATTTTTGGAACAAACATCAACAAAGCACATTTCTTTCAAGTAATAAAAATTTAATTTTATTAGTAGAAGGTGAGCATGATAAAATCCATATAAAAAACGCCCTGAACAAATTAAAACCAAAGTTCAAAGATTTGGACTTTGATATATTTTCTTTTGGTAGTGAGTCTAAAATCCAACCCTTTATGCTTGGATTATTTGAAGCAAACTTAAATAATAATAAAACTTATGTTGCTATTTATGATAATGATTCACCCGGTCAAAATTCATTAGGAAAATTTCAGAATGAAGAAAATCAAAATGGTTTTAGAAAAGGGCTTAAGGTTGAACCAGAAAAACAACAATGGAATAACAATTTTTATGCAATAACATTGCCTAAACCTAGTGGTCATTCAGCGGATTGTACAATAGAAAACATGTACGAATCTGTTAAGTTTGAGGAAGCTTTTGAAAAAGCATTTCAAGATAAAAAGGGCTTTTTCTCAAATTTATCAATCGAAAAAATTGGTTCAGATTTAAAAAAATCAGCAAAAAATATTTTAGCTCAAAATTGTGTGTCTTTTGAAATAAGTGACTTAAAACATTTTGAACCTTTGTTTGATACTATCCAAAAAATAAAATTAGATATGTTATCAACGCAAACAGCAAAAGTCGCAAAAGAAATGGTTACTAAAAAGGTAAATAAAAAACCTAATTTGAAAGAACTTGTTCCACTTACTATTGTAAGAAAAAAATACACAGAAGAAGACCACTTCAAAAAGGGCACACCCAGAACAATTAAAATATATAAGGAACTAAAGGCTGCGATTTCAAAATTAGACGCTAATATTAAGATTCAGCCTTTAAAAGATTATATAGCGTTCAAGAAGAATACAAATATTTTGGATATCTCAATCCAAACTAAACAAATAAAGATGTGGATTAATCTTAAAAAAGGGAAGCTAAAAGACCAAAAAGCCTTAACTCGGGATGTGTCAGAAATTGGTCATTGGGGTAATGGTGATTATGAATTAACTATAAAAGACAATTCAAATTTTGAATACATAATAAGTCTAATCGAGCAGGCGGTAGAATGAACACGGAATATATTATGGCAACAGAAGAAATGAAAGCAAAAAGACTTGAAAACTTTTTAGATAGAGCTTTTAGGTTAGATAAACGTATTACAAGACCCTCAAAAGGAGAATATTATACCCTTACAAGAGCAGAAGTAAAGGGGAATAGTCAGAAGGAGTTATCCGTTCTGAAAAAAAGAATAGAACAAGCAATAGACATCTTTTTTAAGCAAGATTTGAGCTATGAGACTCAAGAAAATTTAAAGATAATTTTATCCTTAAATGCACAAGCTAAATCCAGTAATGATATTGTAGATGTAATAGATAGGGGTTTGGTATTTACACAACAATTTAAATAAATAAAATTCCTCTTATTAATAGAAAAAAACTAAAGTATGTAAAAACCCATCACCCGCTTAATCCATGCAAGAACACCTAAAAACCAACATCCTCAATTTCAATTGGCCTAATCCAGCTCCTACATTCTACTTTTTTATAGAAGAAATAGAAGGAAGTCATCCCATTCACAAATCAAAGTTTTCTGGTCAAATCAAAGAGGCCTTCCTTGATAAAGATTTGTCTAAATCAGACCAAATTTTCACTTCTTACACGCAATCTACACCAAATGCCAAAAGTATCAAAATAGACCTAGAGGATGATAAAGAGTTGAGCATTTATAAGCAGTATTTAAAACTGCAGCTTCGGGAATATTTTAAGGCAAAAGGTTTTATCGTCGTAAAGAATTTTGTGCGCGATGTTCAAGTTTGGTTACCTTCAAAAAATGGCAATACTACTGATTATAATTTGTATTATAAATTTTCTTTTAAAATACAGTATGCCCAACTTACAGACCTACCAGAGCTTGTGGTAGCATATGATGGCACGTCAAAAGTTCTCACAAAATCCGTTATGGATATTGAGGATACAATGCATATCAAACGCTGCGTGTATGGTCAAAAAACGTTCAATTATCAAATGAATTTAGATAGTGACGACAAACAGGAGTTCTTTAACAGTATTGACTTTTCTATTTCCTTTCCCATTTTCAATTTGCAATTGGCGAAAGACTTGAACATTCCCCTTGAAGAACTTGAAAGAGGCAAAAATCGATATCAAAAATATGTGTCCCTCATTGGTACATTTGCCAAACAACAGCTTTTTACGTCAGAGTTCAAAACCATTTTTCCCTTTGTACAAGATGCCTTTATCGATGTTCCAGAAAACCGCATTAATCATATCGACCCAAACCTCGGCTTATTAGAGTTCGGGAAAGACCATAACGGCAATAAAAAAACACATTTAGTGCCAAAAATTGCCCTGAACTATCTTAATCCATATCGACGTCCTGATAAACCAAACATTAAGATATTTTTCATTTGCCATACATCGCATAAAAATTCAGTACTTTCATTTTACCAGAAATTAATAAAAGGTGTCACATTAGAGGATAAGAAAAAATACTTTTTTGGATTGGAAGCCTATATGAATATTAAGGCATCAGCTTCAAAAGAACATTTCATAGAATTTGACAATGCAAATGACCCAATACCGGAGATTATCCAAAAACTGGAAGAATTAAAATTTGACCAAGAAAATGTGTTATATGCAGCATTTTATATAAGTCCTTTTGATAGATACACTCCAGAACCTGAAGACCGCGAAATTTACATCCGCATTAAAGAATTATTCTTAAATGAAGGTATCGTAACCCAAGTGGTCGATTATGAGAAGATGGTGCTGAATATTGAGGACCAATATAATTTTCAGTTTTCTCTTCAAAATATGTCTTTGGCCCTTCATGCTAAATTAGGTGGTGTCCCATGGAAGTTGGCAGTAACAGATAAAAAGGAATTGGTAATTGGAGTAGGGGCATTTACCCATCAGGATGAAAACCGACGCTACATCGCAAGTGCCTTTAGTTTTCAAAATAATGGTCTCTTTAGAAATTTCGAATACTTCAATCAAAACCAAACAGATTTATTGGCCTCAAGTATAAGTACGGCAATTCGTGATTTTACTTCAAAGGCACAGGCGGACAAGGTGGTGATACATTTCTATAAAGAAATGAGCTACGAAGAACTAAAGCCAATTAGAGAGCGAATGAATAAGTTAAGCTTAAAAGTTCCCTTGTATATTTTGAATATAAATAAAACCGACGCAGAGGATATTATTGCATACGACCTTAATTGGGGAGATAAATTGATGCCTGTAAGCGGCACATATATTCGCATTGCCGAAAATCAATTTTTATTGTTTAATAATGCTAGGTATCCCACATCTCAATATTATGCTGACACAGATGGGTATCCATTTCCTATCAAAATTAAAATTAGCAGTCCAGATGAAGATGCTTTTGAAGATGTTGAGGTAGTTGACGAATTATTGACCCAAGTGTATCAATTTAGCAGATTGTATTGGAAGTCTCTACGTCAACAAAATGTACCCATCACCATAAAATATCCCGAAATGGTAGCACAAATAGCACCACGTTTCAAAAGAGGTATTAAAGATGAAGCTAAAGATAAATTATGGTTTTTATAATTAAATTTAGAGCTAAAATTATACATCCTTCTTAAAATCCTGGCAGTATTAATTTAGCAGTTAAATATTTCCCTTATTTTTCTTTATATAGTCAGCATGTAATTGCCCACAAGCGGCTTCAATTCCTGAACCAAATTGTGTCCTCCGTGTTGCGTCGATACCATGTGCATTTAACTGTTCCACAAATTCTGAAACTTTTTCTTTTGTGGGCTGTTGGAAAGATGGATTTGCACCAAAAGCTGGATTATAACGGATGACGCTAACATGAAAAAGTTTGGGTCTTTCACGTAATTTTATCAAATCTACCAATCTTTTCAAATGGTCATTTGTGTCATTTAAACCAGCAATCAGCAAATAAGCGAGGTAAACTTTACGGTTAAACTTCTTCACATAAGTGTCAAGGATGGCTAGATTTTCCTGTAATGAAAAGCGTTTTTCTAGAGGTATTAATTCTGCACGCTGTACTGAAAAAGGTGAATGAACAGAAAGGGTAATGGTCACCTGTGGAAACTGATTAACTAATCGCTCTAAATTAGGAGCAAAACCCACTGTGGAGACAGTCATTCTTCTTTGAGAAATTCCACCATAACCTTTAGTGGTAAATGCTTTAAGAGCCTCAAAAATATTTGGATTCGCAAGTGCCTCACCCATACCCATAAAGGCAATACTGTCAGGTAATTGTTTGTTCCAATGTGAATGAAATACTTGCGCACATATTTCATCAGCGGTAAGATTCTTCATTAAGCCCATTGCTGCTGTTGCACAAAAGGTACAACCCAATCCACAGCCAGATTGTGACGATATACACATGGATGTCCAGCCTTCGCGATAGTGAGATAATACCGTTTCTATTTTCGCACCTGATTTAGTTTCAAAAAGTACTTTTTCTACCTGATTTGCTGAATGAATTACAGCAGGTTTCAAGGGCAGCGGTGTTTCACCAAACTGGACTTTTAGTTTTTGTCTTAAGCTTTTAGGAAGTTCCTGTACATCTTCAAAATATTCAGTTCCATGTTGTAGTGATTGAACTATTTGGTTAAATCGGTAATCAGGCATATCCATAGATTTCAAATACGCTCTAATATCAGCCAAAACACCACCTGTTGGCGGATTGGGATACATGGATGAGGTTCTTATTTGTCTTGTCATTTTAAATTAAATTTTATATGGTGAATGCAATTGTTCGTTTAATGTTTATAGATTCCAAAAAAATCTCATCATGAGATACCACAATCAATGTCCCTTGATATTCGTTAATAGCTGCTGTCAGTATGTCTATGTTTTGAATGTCTAAATTATTGGTAGGTTCATCTAAAATGATGATATCTGGTGCTTGTTTTCCAATGGTCAGACAGCATAGCATCAACCGCATTCTCTCACCACCACTTAAGGCAATACAAGTTTTGTCCCAATCCTCTTGACCAAACAAAAAACGGTTGAGACGTGTTTTGATATCGTGTTCTTCTAACGCTGTTGTATTAAATTGTTGGACTTGTTCATAAACTTTTAAAGTATTGTCAAGCAAAGAATAGTCTTGGTCAATATAGGCAGATTGGTTATCTACTCGGTAAATTGTTCCTGTTGTAGGTTCAAGGTCACCCAAAAGGAGTTTAATAAAAGTTGTCTTTCCTGAACCGTTTTGTCCTTTTAAGGCAATCCTTTCGCCGCTTGTAATTTGAATGTTCAAGTTGTTCTTCCACAGAAATTGCGATGGGTTATATGCGAAATTGATGTTGGTTGCTGTAAACAAAATTTTACCAATGTGCAATGCAGAGTTATCAAACCCAAATTTTATCTTATCAATATCTGGCAATGAAGAACGAAGGTCCATTAAGTCTTGTGCAATACCACCAATTTTTTCGGTGTGAACACTTTTAAGCCTTGATGTACTTTTTTCGGCATCATTTTTCATTTTGTCTCTCATTGCCTTTGGAGTACCTTCTTTGTTTTGTTGTTTTTTTCCTCGTGAATTTTGTTTTTGTTGTCGCTCTAACGTCTCTCTCTCTTTTTCTTTGGCTTTTCGTAATGCTTTTTCTTTGTTCTGTAAATCCTGATTTAAAGTGTTCTTTTCTATCAGTTTTTGTTGTTTATAAAACTCATAATTGCCACCATAAAGTTTAATGCCACTTTTATTCAACTCGCAAATAGTAGTCATAAAACCTAATAATGTTTTGTCGTGGCTCACCACTATCAAAGTACTTTTTGTAGTTTGAATAAATTCATATAAAAGTTGTCGACTTGTAAAGTCTAAATGATTACTTGGCTCGTCTAACAAAATCAATTCAGGCTTATGAATAAAAATTCCTGCCAAAAAAACTTTTGTTTTTTGTCCACCACTCAAAGTTTTCATTTTTTGGGACAGCTCTAAATCTGTCAATTGCCAATGTTGTAAAGCCTCTTTGCAACGCTCTTCAATCGTCCAATCGTCATTTAATGCATTAAAGTTTTCTTCAGAGGTGTTTCCCTTTAAAATTTCTTGCAATGCGTTTATTTTACCTTCAACCTGTAATACTTGAGCAATGCTAAAATCATTGAATTGTCCGAAAAGCTGTGGTATAAAATAGGGCTGCTCATCAACCCTTATATGTCCTTCCGAAGCTTTTAATTTTCCAGTAATAACCTTGAGTAATGAAGATTTACCAGAGCCGTTATTACCTACAATGGCAATTTTATCCTGTTTGTTTACTGTAAGATTTAAATTTTGAAATAGTAAATCAGTATTGGTATGGGTATATGTAAGATGTTGTAAAGTAATCATTAGTCCTTTCTTTAGAGATTCACAAATAGACCAATCATTATAAATATGGTCTTGTTTTATTTGTTTTGAAAGAAACTATTTAATCACATATGGCTATAAAGGTTTTATGAGGGCAAATATAAAGAATTATTGATTTATTGAAAAAATTGTTGTGAAGTCATAATTTGTAAAAGTGGCTTTCTTAAACTGAACTAATTTTAGAGGGCGATTCTCCAAACATCTTTTTAAATACAAAAGAAAAATGCGAAAGGTCTTCAAAACCCAAATCCAAATAAATATCGGAAGCCGTTTTCCCTTTTCGTG
Organism: Mariniflexile gromovii; assembly: GCF_017814435.1. Taxonomy (GTDB): domain Bacteria; phylum Bacteroidota; class Bacteroidia; order Flavobacteriales; family Flavobacteriaceae; genus Mariniflexile; species Mariniflexile gromovii. Next base: position 26,358 of record NZ_JAGJCB010000001.1, read on the forward strand.
TAATTAAATAATAGGCTTGTTCTAACCTTTTTTGCTGAAGCCAACGACCAGGTGAGCTATTAAAAATTGTTTCAAAATCCCTCTTAAAGGTGGCAAGACTTCTACCAGTAAGGTATGCAAACCGGTCAAGTTTAACATTAAAATGGTAATTCTTGTTCATAAAGGCTTCCAAATCAATCTTATGAGGGTCTGTAAAGTCAAATAAAACGTCCTTTAGTTCTGGGTTGGTTATTAATACCAATGTAATGGCTTCTTTTAATTTTAGGTTCATCAGTTCTTGACTCTCCAATCCGCCCATTTTATGATATCTAAACAATGAATCAATGTAACCTAAAAACAAGTTGTTCTTTTGTAAATTCAATAGTTTGATGCTGTTCGGTGTGTGTTTGCCTTCAATACCATACTCCAAACAGTAATCTTTCAGCGTTTGCTGGTCGAGATAAATAGATACGGATTGATACTCCCCATGTTCAGGTGGCTGTTTCAAAAATTTCATTAACTGGTTTCTTCTCAAAAAACGGAATGAACCATTCGAAGAGACATACTCATTGCTGCCATCGTTGAATGTGAGCGAACCTGCTATTTGGTAACTTAATGTATGTTCGGGCACAAAATGTTCACCTTCCCAGTTTTGTTGATGATAACAATGGAAAACTATACTCGATGGTTTTTTATGTTCTTTATCTAATTGCATCCAAATATAAAATTAGTAAACTTATTTGATACTACAGATGTTAATGTGCAGTACCCCTTAACAAATTCACTTTATTTTTTTGCAAAGTTATTTGGATTTAAATAATGAAACTTTGTTGAAAAGCTCAATGGTTGTTTGTTAAAAAGCTCATTTTTAAAAGTTCTTTAAATCAAAATTGCTTTTGGCTCTAATTGTGCTTCTAGTCCATATATTCCACCCTCTCGGCCTATACCCGACATCTTGAAACCACCAAAAGGAGCGTAAGGGTCATGTGCCATAGTATTGATGGAAACCCTACCTGCTTGGATACGTTTTGCCATTAAATTGGCTTTATCAATATCATTACTACTTATAAATGCATGTAAACCAAAAACTGTATCGTTGGCAATACTAATGGCTTCCTCTTCTGTTCGGTAAGTAAGGATAGATAATACGGGACCAAAGATTTCTTCTTTCGCAATTACCATATCTGAAGTTACATTAGCAAAGGCGGTGGGCTTTACAAAATATCCTTTTGTGTTTCCTTTTGGTTTTCCCTCACCACCAATCAACAATTCAGCTCCTTCTTCAATTCCGAAACGGATATAGTTTTGCACTCGTATAAACTGTTTTTCATTAGCCAAAGGGCCAATATCATTTTTTGGATTTCTTGGGTCACCTACTTTAAGGGCTTCAATGCTTTTTACAACTATTTTTTTGACTTCAGGTAGTAATTTTTCAGGGACAAGCAATCTAGAACCTGCAATACAAGCTTGGCCATTATTTTGAAAACAGCATTGTACAGCCATGGGAATTGCTGTTTCTAAATCGGCATCTTCAAGAATAATATTGGGTGACTTTCCACTTAATTCCAAAGTTAAACGTTTCATGGAGTTTGATGCGTTACGGGCGATTATTTGACCTACTTGAGTAGAACCCGTAAAGCAAATTTTTGAAATATAGGGATGCGTAGAAAGTAATTCGCCTAATATAGCGCCTCGGCCATTAATGACATTTATAACCCCAGAAGGTAAATTAGCCTTATGGAAACATTCCATCAGGATTTGTGTTTGTTGTGCACTAAATTCACTCGGTTTTATAATTACTGTACATCCTGCGGCTATGGCAGCGGCAAGCTTTACACATATAGAACCTGCACTAGAGTTCCATGCGGTTAAAATAACTGTTACACCAACAGGTTCCATAACTACGCGGGAATTTCCAACTGTTTTTTCAAATTCAAATTCATCCAATACGTTTTGAAAGTAAAGAAAAATATCCGCAGCATATTGGTTTGACCATAACGCGCGTTGCTCGCTGGCACCATATTCTTCAACTGTAGCTTCCTTGAGCATATCCATTTTTTCTGTTAAGGCATCATGCAAGCTTTTCAAGTAGCTTTTTCTTTGTTGAACCGTAGTTTGTGAAAAGTGTTCCATGGCATTTTTAGCAGATTCTATAGCTTTTAACGCATCGGTTTCTGTGCTCATACGAACCTCGGTGATAACTTCTTCGGTAGTGGGATTTTTTAGGAACAGTACTTCATCACCTAATATATCGATGAAAGTACCGTTGACATAATTTTGATTAAATATTCTCATAATAAAAATTTTCAACAAAATTATAGCCTTACTTCTGTAACCATATTGTTAAATGGCTCTAGGTTGCATTGTTGAAAAGCTCATATGTTTCAATCATCTTAAATAACCCTTATTCATTTTTTGAGCCTTACAGCATATCAAAATTGAGCCAACTAGCATAATTGAAAATTGCTTTCAATAATAATTTTGTTCATCAAAAATTAAATAATTAAACATGAGAAAAGTATTAATAACGGGAGCAAATAAAGGTTTGGGCTTTGAACTTGCAAAATTTCTGTTAGAACAGGGGTATTTTGTGTATTTGGGCTGTAGAAGTATTGAACAAGGAAAAATAGCTTTTGAAAAGCTAAAAGAAGAAAGATTGAATAATTGCCAATTCCTGAAGATTGACATATCCAATCAAGATTCTATATCGGAAGCAGTAGAAACGCTTGCATCAAGCACAGAAGTACTCGATATTCTAATCAATAATGCAGGAATTTTAGGTAAAAGACAGAGTTTAAATGACCCGTTGACAGTTAAGGATGTTCGGGAAGTATTTGAAACCAATTTTTTCGGAACAATAATGGTGACTGAAGCTTTTTTGCCGTTTTTAAAGAAATCTTCACTTGCAGTTATAGAAAACATTACGAGTGATTTGGCTTCACTTACGTGCCATCAAAATGAAGATTGGCATCTCTATAAAGCTAAATCCATTAGTTATGGACCTTCTAAAACAGCTTTAAACGCCTATACAGTTGCATTAGCCTATGAATTGAAAGATTTGAATTTTAAAGTCAATTGTGTGACTCCAGGTTGGACATCCACAGATTTCAATGGTCATAGCGGTGGAAAATCGGCTAAAGAAAATTGTATCAATCTTTCTAAATATGCTATGCTAGATGAGAATGGTCCAACTGGTAAATATTTTGGTGAACATGGAGAATTGCCTTGGTAAAATGTATTAGAAAGAATAATCATTAATGTCTAATTTTAATTGCAATGACAACAAAAAAACAAAAAACAATTTATAGGATTGGAATAGCATTAACCTCAATATGGTTTGGCTTAAGTGGCTTATTTGAAATTACAAAAAATCCAACTGTATGGGATAAAACCATCGCGTTAGGCTATCCCGCCTACTTTATAATAACATTAGGAATAGTAAAACTTCTTGGTATTGTGTTGCTAATAATTCCTATGAAATCGACCTATAGCTGGGTAAAAGAATGGGTTTTCGCAGGACTCTTTTTTGATATTTTCTTCGCACTGGTTTCTGGATGTGTAGTATTTGGACCTTCTGAAATTATTGCTCCAGCTATCGCTTATGCTATTGTGTTCAATACCTATATTTTTTACAGGAAAATTAAGCTGGCAGAATCAAACACACAATAGTCATGAAAAAGCGAACTATAAAGATTGTACTAATAGCTCTAACTGGAATTATAATACTATTTCTGATTCTTCAGTTTGCTGATAAACCGTTGGAGAATAGACCTGTTATCTCCGAAGTAAATATTAATCCTGAAATTAATGCGGTTTTCCAACGTGCTTGTTACAATTGCCATTCTAATGAAGTGTCTTTGAAATGGTTCGACAAAGTGGTTCCAATTTCATGGATTGTAAAAAGAGACGTATCATATGCTCGGGAAGTAATGAATTTTTCAGAATGGGATAGTACCCCTGCTGCTGAAAATGGAAAGTTATGGGCTATTTTAAATATGGTAAAATCTTATAAAATGCCTCTCGAAAATTATTTAACGGTACACCCTGAAGCCAATGTTACAGACCAAGAGATAGCACTTATTGAGGGTTACGTTCGGGCATTGCCAGATGAAAACTTTGCAAAAGACACCCTTCGTAAAAAGATTTCTGACGACGAATTTAAGCTATGGAGAAATATAGAACACCATATGGACTCTGTCCCTTTATCTCCTAACGGTATTAAATACTCCGACGATTTCAAAAACTGGAAGGTATTAAGTCTAAATACACTTTACGGAGAAACCATGCGCGTAACATATGGTAATGATATCCTTGTAAAAGCGATAGAATCCGAACAATTTAATTCGATACCAGATGGAGCCATAGCTGTAAAAGCCGTTTGGGAACAAACACAAAATAAATATGGTGAAATAACACCTGGTAAGTTTATTAATGTTCAGTTTATGGTAAAAGATGCTAAAAAACATAAGGATACAGAAGGCTGGGGTTTTGCAAAATTCTCAACACAAAACTTGATACCTTACGGAAAAACACCGGATTTTGCTGTGAATGCCTGTATAAGTTGCCATCGTTTGAAGGCTAAAGAAACAGGATATCTATTTAATGTTCCCGATAAAATCACCTTCAAAAAATAAATTGATATGAAGTATATGGTAAAAAATAAAACTCTGGCTCTTTTGTCTGCTCTATCTATAATGGCTTGCAGTAATAAACCAATTGCGGAAACGGACTCTAAAAGACTCATTTTTGACCATGAAAGTATGATAGTTATAACAACAGTTATCAATCCGAAATTAGAAACTATGGCTGTACTTTATGGTAACAAAAGAGCCTATCAAGCGGCACTTTTAGAAAATGACGTACACAATCCCGGAGAGGAATATATCTATGTAACATGGAAATATATTGAAAACCCTCGATGGTTTGGTAGTAATATAAGCAAAGATTTAGTCTCGGTGGAACGTATAAGAGTAAAGCAGGATGAAGAAAGAGAATATCTAGTTTTTGATTACAGAATCGAGAAAGGAAATCCACTTCCAGTGAATGGTGTTCAGTTAAATAAGAAGGCACGAATGGACTATATATTCGAATATCGACCTTCTGTGTTACCTTAAATACGAGAACCTTTATAGTAAAAGCATATAATCTTAAATTAAAATCAAAAGTCATGAAAAACGAAATTCAAAAAGTATTGTACACAGCCAAAACCCATACTATAGGTGGGAGAGACGGAAAAGCAATAAGTAGCGACGGCAAACTGGACATTAAACTTACACCTCCAGGAATAAAATCTGAAGGCACCAATCCAGAACAAATGTTTGCGGCTGGCTGGTCTGCCTGTTTTCTGGGCGCATTAGGATTGGCAGCTAAAAAGAGTGAGGTGATGTTACCTTCAGATACGTCAATAGATGCCGAGGTTGATTTAGGTACAACAGTGGATGGCTTCCAGTTAGAAGCTCGTCTTAAAATAAACATGCCAGGTCTTGACAAAGATTTAGCGAAGCAACTTGCTGAAATGGCTCATCAAACTTGTCCATACTCGAAAGCCGTAAAAAGTAATATTAATGTTACTATTGAGGTAGGAGTAGAAATATTAAAACTTCAAAACTCTTGAAAATGAAAACCATTTTAAGAATAAAACCATTTGTAATTTCAGTGGTTTTAATAACAGTGTTGGGATTTGTAGATGTCACACATTCACAAAATTCAAATGTGAAGAATGTAGTGTTAGTTCATGGAGCGTTTGCCCCACGTTCGGGATGGCAACAAGTGTATTCAATTTTAACCAAAAATGGATATCATACAACCGTAGTGCAAATCCCCTTGACATCCCTTGAAGATGATGTAGTGGCTGTTAATCGAGCATTAAATAAATTGGACGGTAAAGCTGTTCTTGTAGGACATTCATGGAGTGGAACTGTAATTACTGAAGCTGGAGTACATCCAAATGTTGCATCATTAGTCTTTATCAGTGCCTTTCAGCCTGATGTTGGGGAAAATACCTTACAGTGGGTGCAATCTGAACCTTCAGCTCCAGAAAGTGGACTCTTGCCTCCAGATGATAAAGGCTTGGTGTATTATGATAAAGAGAAATTTCATGCTGGTTTTGCAGCCGATTTAACCAAGGAACAAGCAAATTTTATGGCAGATGCTCAACAACCTATTGCAGCCTCTTGTTTTACAGATGTGATTTCAAAGGCTGCTTGGCATGATAAAAAATCTTTTGCAATCCTTGGTTCTGAAGACAAGAGTATCAACCCACTCATTTTAAGAAAAATGTATGAACGCTCTGGAACACAATTAACAGAGATTAAAGGAGCGAGTCATGTAGTATTTATGTCACATCCTAAAGAAGTTGCAAACCTCATCATTTCAGCCGCCAATTAGCCAAGTTAAAAATATGAGAATTGCTTCATTTTGTTGATTATAAAATGAAGCAATTTCCTGTGTCTTTAACATTCATTAGCGTTATATACATAATTAACGCTGGTATTGAGAATTTGGGGGGCAGGTAATAAGGTGTTCGTCAGTCGTTCATTTTGTTCCATAAAACATATCTGCAAGCCATACAGTATTTTCAATATCATTCCAATCAAGGCGAAGCACTCACTCAATCAATTTTATTAGTATCTTCAAAGGGCTTGCATATACCATAAATAGCACCACTGCGGCGACACGTCCTCGTTGGCGCTATTTATTTGTTTTACTTCACACATTGCACTCCTTCCTCACCCGCAGCTACTCTTGTACCCAAACCCAATAAGGTTGCGCTTCGCGCGCTCTTTTAATTGGGTACAACCGCTGCTTCACTTTATGCGAGCCTGCGGGTCGCTTCGGGCAAAACCCACAGTCAAATTGTTATACCATAAGATCATTCGACAATAATAAAATATAGGATTACTTCAAAATCATCCTATTTAAAACTGTGGGTTTACGGGTGTCACATTTTTTGAACGTCCCAAGTTTGCAAATAAGATAACCGCAGTACAATTCAGAAAATTTGTTATTGAATTGACAATTTTGTATTTAAGGATATCTTAAACTTCAATTAACACTGCGGATTATCCTATTTTGCAAAGTGTACACAAGAGCAACTCATTCAGTCCGCAAATTCCATCCAACGCTCAATAGTTTTTACATTCCGGGTTTGCCTTACTTTAGAATGGAATGAATTGATTCCTCAAAATCCTATAATTCCTCAAACCCTATTTGCGTAGGATATTTGGCAATCCCAAAATGAAAACTATTCCCAGCCCTTCCATTTGCTTCCTTCAATCCTTGCACTTGCATAAACTTGAATATTTTGAACTACCCATAAAAATCCACCTGATACAATATAAAAATCAAAAAATGCGCCACCCTTGCGGTAAACCGTTGCTGTGGTACGCCCTTTTGCAGAAAAATGCAATGGGCTATTACCACACCACCCTTGCTCAACTCGCAGCCGGCTCGCGCCTTTTAGATTACCTGCTAAATAGAAGTTCCAATTGAAATTAGATGGAATATAAAGACAATCAGCTTTTTGATTTTTATTGAATATTGATAGACTTTAAACGTCAAATCCGATTATATAAAAAAAACTCATACATAAAGCAAAGGTACAGGCGTGCGGATGCGAGAGCCACAAGGGTTCACTACGCCTGTTGAAAAAAATCTCCACCCTTGCTTTTTGCTTGCATTATACTTTTTATTGTTAATCATACTGCGTACTGCTATTGAACACTGTGAACTAAAACACGGGTAGTATTTTTTTTACAGCCCTTGCGTCAATCGCACCGTCCTGTGAAACAAGGGCATTATGTTTAAGTCTTTATTTACAGTCCGTTTAGGTAGCAGATGGTTACTGGCGGGCATACGTACATCAGGTAGTCCATTCCATGTAGGTGTTCATTACGTTGGCTTTAAAGAGTACACGTTGCGCATCTTTTGGTTCGAGTGCTGTCTTTCAGAGCTTCCTTTTTAGGAGGCTCTTTTTTTATTCGCTTCTAAAAAAATACATAAAAGATGGAACCAAAAGAATCTGGAAAAATTATATCCATCAGGAAAAACGGATTGAACAAGTCAAAACATACGGATTTAATGCATTGCTGCGCAATGTCATAATATCCATCTGTCATTAGAACAAAAACCATATAAACCTTTCAACTCTTGACTGCAATGCAAAAGAATGCAATTCTACGCAACATAATCTTGATTGAATTGTATGCATAATTATTGCCATACATTTAATCGGAAGGTATTGCTTCAGGCCAAAGCCGTATCAAGTCCAAACAAAAAATTGTTTCATTTAAATTAATAGAAAAAATGGGTAAAATTGCTCAAGGTATTTTAGGAGGGCTTTCAGGTAAGGTTGGAAACATTATCGGTGGAAGCTGGAAAGGGATTGACTACATTAGAATTAAACCTTCAAGTGTAGCAAATCCAAGAACTGTAGGACAGGTAAATCAAAGAACGAAGTTTACCGCTACTTTAGAATTTATTCAAGCTATTAAACCTTTTATCCAGAAAGGATATAAGTTTTTAGCTGTGAAGAAAACTGCATTTAATGCGGCGATGTCGTACGTGCTAAACAATGCGATTACAGGGATTGAACCCAACTTTGAGGTTGATTATGCAAACGCCCTGGTGAGTAGAGGAGGTTTGTCTGGTGCTTTAAACCCAACTGTAGACCTTGCTGTTGCGGGTGAAGTCACTTTCAATTGGGACGACAACTCTGCCGAGGGTAATGCCAATGTTACGGATAGAGCGATGGTGCTTGTTTATAATCCTTCAAAAAAGGAATCTATGTCCGGTACTGAAGGAGCTGCAAGAACAGTTGGAACGCAAACTGTGCCAATCCCAACGACTTACGTAGGCGATACTGTAGAGCTATTTATGGCATTTATAGCAGCTGATGGTAGTCAGTTATCGAATAGCACTTATTTAGGCTCTGGAATAGCTAATTAAGGCTTGGTGTTTTATGTTTGGAAACCGCTCAAATTGAGCGGTTTTTTTTATGCTATATTCGTTCTTATAGCAATTATAGTTTTGTTTTTAGTTGTTGCAAATATTCCCTTTTTTATCAATTTTTGTATCCTATTTGTTGCCCAAATGCTGTAACCTCAATGGATTCAAGGGTAGTTAGATATTGTATCGGGAAATAATCCGCCATTATTTAAAGAATACCGAAAACACACTAAACCGCTATAAAGCTCTTTAATTAGGTATTCAACTTTAGTAAACAACGCAATACTTACGTTTTATGAATGATAAAAATCAAGCGAAAATAAAATTAACACAGGAACGAAGAGAAGAGTTGTTAAAATTATTAAAAGCACCAACAGAGATTTATATCGAAGTTTCTCCTTCTAAGGAATCAAACTTGCAATTCAGGGAATTAATAGAAAAAGGATTCAAAAAGAGTAAAACCCGGAAACCCTAAATTAGAGCTAAAATTTAAACTTGACTTCTAACTAAGATAATTACATATTACATTCACATTTTATGAAAGACAAAAAAACATCAAGAGGCAAATTAACACCGACGAGAAGAGAAGAGTTATCATTACTCTTAACGTTGCCGAGGGAGATTTGTAAAAAAGTACAGCCATCCATGAAATCCAACATGCAATTCAGGGAGATGATACTAAAAGCGGATTTGGAGGCGGAAACGCCCAAGACTTAAGCCGAACCAACTAAATCAAACCCTTGTATAAAAATATTATTTTGTTATTTCTTAAGTGAAAATTCTGAAAATAGTTATTAATTTAATTTAAATCGGCTAAGTTTTAGAATTAATTATGGACCTAAAATTACAACTAACCGATATTTAGATTAAGTTGTATTCTGTATCGGGAAGTAATTAAATTTAATTAGCACAATTTGAAAGATTTATTTTGCTAATCTCTATTATTTAAAGCTGTAATTGACTACTTATTAAAATTTATAAATTTTTTAAAGTTCAAAGTATCTTTATTTGAATGACTTTAAATTAACCTGGAAATAAGTATCATTCATTTTTAAAATTGATTAAAAATTTTAACATACTTGTTTGACTTTTAATGTTTAAACAATACTTTTGTTGTAGTCATTCTGTAAAGTTTAACTTATGAATCTATTAAGGGGTTTATTATCTAAAATTATAGAAGAAAATGCTTTTGAAAAAAGTGTTCATCTTAAAAAAAATGAATATTTAAAAATTGCTGGAAGTTCAGATACCAATTTGTATTATGTGGAAGAAGGTGCTTTATCTGTTTATTCAGTAGACAAGTTTGAGGAGCACATAGTTTGTATTGGCTATAAGAAATATAATGATTTGGTCTTAGATCTAGAAAGTTTTATTACTGAAAAATCAACGGATTATTATATACAAGCCATAAAGAAATCCGAGGTGAAGGCTATAAGCAAGAAAAGAATAACTTTACTTTTGGAACAATACCCTCATTTAAATAAGGAATGGAGTGAGTTTCTTGAAAAAATAATCCTCATTATGTACGATAGAGTACGAGAAATATTTACATCCACTCCAGACGAACGCTATTTTAATGCTTTAAAGGAAAACCCTCATTTGTTTCAGGAAATTCCATCAAAATATATTGCTTCTTATTTGAGAATGACACCTGAAACTTTATCCAGGATAAAAAAGTATTAAAATTATATCTTCTACCATTCCGCACCAATTTTAATGCTGTAAACATTAAGTTTTTTTAATAAATCTAAATTCTTGATTTCAATCAAGGTTTAGGTAAATACAAGTGCTGATATTTGTCAAAAAAAGCAATGAATATCAATTAAATTATTTAATTAATGATTTAGTTGAAATCATTAGAAGCAATTTAAACCGTGCTGAAGAACTGAAAAAAATTCCTTTGAGGGATCTTGCTATATAGCATCATCATCTTCCTGGACTGTTTTAAAATGCATAGAACATCTGAATTTTTATGGAAGTAACTATTTGCCGGAAATAGAGAAAAGTAAAGCACAACACAATTAATAAAACTAGTATAATTTAAAAAGTTAAAAAATGGCAGCATATTGTTTATTTGACATCATTGAAATTCATAATGAAGAAGCAATGAATACCTATCGAAACAACGTAATCGATGTTGTAGGTAAGTTTAAGGGAAAATACATTGTAATTGGCAATGGCACTGTAAAGGAAGGTTCATATAAGCCCGTATACCCCGTGATGATAGAATTTCCTTCTTTAGATTTGGCTGAGGCTTGGTACAATTCTAAAGAGTATAGTAAGCTTAAAGAATTACGACTAGCAGCTGTTACTTCCAATGCTATTTTCTTTGACGGTTTTGTACCCAACCATGAAACGTATTAATTACAGGAAATCCAAAATCAAGTAAATAGAATGGCTTTTAAATATGTTAAACTATGTTAAAATTTATTAATAATCTGTAACAGAATATTATGACAGTAGTCATAGGGTAGTTCAAAAATCAATTAATCAAAAATCAAAAACGAACAGAATTATGAAAACACACATTTTTAAATTTGCAACAATTGCAGCTGTATTAATGCTAATTGGCTGTAATAATTCCAAAGAAGAGAAACAAGATTACCAAAACAAAGAATCAATTCAAAATCAAATTGAAAGGGGTAAAAATTTAGTTGACGTTATTGGCTGTAACGATTGCCATTCTCCAAAAGTTATGACGGAAAGAGGTCCAATTCCTGACCCCAATAGGTTGTTGTCTGGACATGACTCAAATGAAGTTTTACCTTCGTTTGATCCTGAGGCAGTGAAAGGATATGTATTATTTAATATGAATAGTACCGCCGTAGTAGGGCCTTGGGGAACTTCTTTTGCTGGAAATTTAACACCTGATGATACAGGTATTGGAACCTGGACAGAGGCTCAATTTTTAAAAGCCATGAAGGAAGGGAAATACAAAGGTCTTGAGGGGAGTAGACAATTATTGCCACCTATGCCCTGGCCAGCGTATTCTAATATGCCAGATGAGGACATAAAAGCCATTTTTGCCTATTTGAAAAGCATTAAACCGGTTGAAAATATAGTGCCTCAACCTGTCCCACCAATACAATAAAGATATAGTCATTTTTTACGGTTTTATTCAACATCATTCGTGGTGCAGAGTGAACTATGCCCTTAAAAAACCAAAAAACAGACGTGTTGAGTTTAAAATAATTTAAAATAACAAAAATGAATTTACAAAAAATGAAAAAACGTTTAACAATTATAGTCTTGATGGGAACAAGCATTTTGTTTTCCCAACAATCAAAACCATCTGTATTAGGAAATATAGATTTTTTTTCACTGATAGAATCGGCTCCTGAGTTAAAATCAACAACAGAAGCTGCATTTGAATATGCTTGTAATAATAATATTAACTGTCAAGGTGATTCTCAATTAGAGTTACAATATGAAAAATTTAAGAAAAAGATGGAGAATTATACTAATCAATTGGCATCATCAATACAACATAAGACCCAAAGTTTTTATGGTAATAAAAACCATGACGAAATATTTAATGACACAAAAAATCAAGTAAACCAAAATGAATTGATAAAGCAAATGGGTGGAGTAGATAGAATAAGTCAAATGAGTGAAAAGGAGAGAGAAGAGGTAGCTAAAAGAGAACTTGCCAAAAACACTTCAACGCTGTCATTTAGCCCTTTTTCTGAAGAAGAAATGCAACGTATGATGAATGACCCAGAATATGCCAAGCAAATGGCATCGAAGTATAATAACATGATCGAAAAGCAGAAAGCAGACATGGTTATGAATCAACTTGAAAAAAAAGACATTTATGTATCTAATGAAGAATTTGAAAATAGTTTAAAAAAACGGCAAGTGTACAAAAACACAATGGATATAAATCTGTTTGTAGCTGAGACTACAAAGCAATTAATAAATGCCTTTGAAAATTATAGCTTTAAAATCAAAGAATTTAAAAACACAAATGGAAATCATGATGAGCTAGAGCTTAGTTATGCCAAAGAACATGCTAAAATCCCTTTAGTGGTAATGGGAGAGGGTAGAGAACCAGACCCCAAAATGGAAAGAGAATTAAAATTGAATTATGCTTTAAAACATAAAAAAAGAGCAGCTTTGGAACTTGCACAATTACATGCAGAGCATAAAAATTTAATATCGGTTATTAATAAAACTATTTCGGATTACTATGACTTTTTAGATAAGAATGAGTACCGTGTAAATGGAAAAATGAATAACATTATTGATGGTACCAATACAGAATTGTCACTTGCTCAACTAGAAATGAGTATAGGGGAAACAATTGGCAAAGTTGCAGAAATCTGTTATCATGAAGTTTCTAGCGCTTCAGATTATGAACAAGTGTATCAAATAATATTAAACACGAAATAAATATTTTTTTCAATCATCAATTAAGATTTTTTATCATGAAGCATAAAATTATTAAAAACGGATTCATTGTAGCTGTGCTATTCTTGTCTAGCATTTCATTAAAGGCCCAAATTAAATATGGTGCCCAAATACATGGGCAGTTGAATACGGCATCATTTACAGCCGAAACAAGCCCTCTACCTGATAAAGATTGGAAATTTGGTTATGGCGGAGGTTTCTTTGTTGAAATTCCTATTTCTAGCGCATTTAGTTTAAAACCATCTTTAAATTATCTTCAAAAAGGTGTTAAGACAACTGAAAAACGGCCTGGAGGAGAGGGAGGTGGTACATTTACTCAGAAGACACGTATAAATCTTGATTATATAGAAGTGCCAATATTAGCTATTTATAATTTGGACAATAACCAAAGTAAATGGTATGTTGGAGTCGGTCCGTCATTTGGTTATGGAATTTCTGGAAATGCAGAAGTTTTTGATACCATGCAAGTAGGTCCTCAAACTAATACGGAATTTTTTAAAGTAAAAACATTTAAAGATGTTGAAGATGGGGGTATGGGGTTCAAACGTTTTGATTTTGGGCTTAATGCTATTGTAGGAATTCATTTTTTAGAAAAAGGGATGGTACAATTAGGGTACATTCATGGCTTATCTAATATTGCCAATAAAGATGATTTTGAAGGGAATAAATATAATAATAGAAGCATCCTGTTATCTTTAGGTTATCAGTTTAAATAAGAGGTTTATGTTTTGTTCATTTTAGCATCATTATTTTATTTCAATGTAATTTGGAAGGTGGCTGGATTCTTCAAGGTTAAGCAACAAACAGAATCTTGTGAAAAAGTTTTCATTCTTGATAATGGGCATACAAGAGATATACATAACCCACAGTATAAAAATAGATTCACTTCGTAGCGTTCGAAGACACTAAAGACGTTACAGATAGTTTTAAATCACTATAAAGTTTAAAGTTCATTCTGCAAATCCTGTTGCCGCTGAACAAATAAGGGCTTTTGAATACTTACATATATCATTTAAATAAAGTGGAGTAAACTTGGCATGCAAAAAAATATTCAAATAGACTTTAGAAAGTTTAATGAATTAAATTTTCAAAAAGATAATATAAATGATTATTCAACAAAACTCGAAAACAGGAGTGAGTTAAACTTTTCAGACTTTATAAAAGAACTTAATAAAGCCATTAAAACAGCAGGCGCTACGCCACTTACCAAAAAAGATGAGTTTGAGTGGTTAGAGCTTTTTGAAGACAACAAGAAAAAAGCCCAAGCCCTACAAACCCAAATAACCCAAACCGAAAAAGCAATAGACAAAATGGTTTATGATTTATATGGTTTAACCGATGAGGAAATTGCTAAAGTAGAGCAATCATAATTTTAACAATGTATATTTGACTTGTTATAAAATTTTTTGCAACAGCATTGCATTAAATAATTTATATCTTTGTTTTCGTAATGAAATTAATCATATCCATATCATTGTCAATATTATTTATGCTTCAGGCAATTTTGCCTAGTATGGATATGGGTTGCGAGTTCCAAAAGATTACAGCAATCTATTCACATTATCAAGAACACAAAAGCTTTGATGGGGATTCGTTTTTTGAGTTTATTATGGAAGATTATGTTCTGGGTGAAGAAGGTTCAAAAGAGCATCATGAAGACTCAAATCATCATGAAGCACCTCTTCATAATTCCCACCAATGCAGCCATATAGCGTATTTCATAACGTATCAGTCACAGTTTGTTTTAGAAAATTTTAATTTTAGCGAAAACATACGTTTCGATTATTATAATGCCTTTTTTTCTTCGGCATATTTAGATACTTTATTTCAACCACCTCGGGTTTAAAAATAGCTGTTCTCAATAATTGTTTTGAGAATAAAAAATACAAGCCTTAACATTCCATAAGGCAAAACTGTTTTTTAAATATTTTTAAATCATTTTATATGCTTAATAAAATTATTAGGTACTCTATAACCCATAAATTGGTTATAGGGATACTCACATTGGCGTTAATATTAGCAGGAATTTATTCATTAAAGCAATTGCCTGTTGATGCGGTGCCAGATATTACCAACAATCAAGTACAGGTTATTACCAATTCGCCAACACTTGCCACACAAGAGGTGGAGCGCTTAATAACCTTCCCCATTGAAATTACCATGGCAACCATTCCGCAGATTGATGAAATTCGTTCGTTTTCTCGGTTTGGTTTGTCGGTTGTCACCATCGTTTTTGAAGAAGATGTGGATGTGTATTGGGCACGACAACAAGTAAATGAACGTCTTGCAGATGCACAATCCCAAATACCCGAAGGCATAGGCAAACCGGGTATTGCACCTTTAACCACGGGCCTTGGTGAAATATACCAATATGTAGTAACCACAAAACCGGGTTATGAAGATAAATACGATGCCATTCAATTGCGTACCATCCAAGACTGGGTTATTAAAAGACAACTTTTAGGAACCAAAGGTGTTGCCGATGTAAGTAGCTTTGGTGGCTATTTAAAACAATATGAAATAGCCATTCATCCAGAACGTTTGAATGCAATGCAGGTTACTATTTCTGAAATTTTTGATGCGTTGGAAAATAACAATCAAAATACCGGAGGTGCTTACATTGAAAAAAATGATAAAGCGCTATTCATTAGAAGTGAAGGGTTGGTTGGTTCTGTTAACGATATTGAAAATATTCTTGTTAAACAAACAGAAAGCGGAATCCCTATTTTAATAAGTGATGTAGCTAAGGTACAAATAGGTACTGCGATACGCTATGGTGCAACTACCAGAAATGGTGAAGGCGAAGTGGTCAGTGCCATTGTAATGATGTTGAAAGGAGCAAATTCAGCGCGGGTAATCACAGATGTTAAAGATAAAATTGAAACCATTAGTAAAACATTGCCAGAAGGTGTTGTGATTGAGCCTTTTTTGGACAGAACTAAATTGGTTGATAATGCCATAGGAACGGTTACAACAAACCTTATAGAAGGCGCGCTTATTGTTATTTTTATTTTATTATTGTTATTAGGCAATTGGCGGGCAGGATTAATCACGGCATCCGTAATACCATTGGCTTTATTATTTGCCTTTAGTATGATGCACCTTTTTGGTGTTTCAGCAAACTTAATGAGTCTTGGAGCCATTGATTTCGGATTGATTGTAGATGGCGCTGTCATTATAGTAGAAGCCACTTTATTCCATTTAGGGGCTATGAAGCTTACTCGAAAACTCACGCAAAAAGAAATGGATGAAGAGGTGTACCAATCTGCCAGTAAAATTAGGAATTCGGCAGCGTTTGGAGAAATTATTATTCTTATTGTGTATTTGCCAATTTTAGCATTAGTGGGGACTGAAGGAAAAATGTTCGGTCCCATGGCACAAACCGTAAGTTTTGCCATATTGGGTGCCTTTATTTTATCGTTGACCTATATTCCTATGATGTCTGCATTAGTATTAAGCAAAAAGACAGAGCACAAAAAGAATATCTCTGATAGGATAATGAGTTTCTTTTACCGCATGTATCAACCCATTCTTAAAAAAGCCATGCATACTCGAATGGTCGTTGTTGTAATAACCGTAGTGTTATTTGGTATCGCGTTTATGGTTTTTAGAAATTTAGGGGGAGAATTTATACCAACCCTTGAAGAAGGCGATTTTGCAGTTGAAACTAGAGTCATGACCGGAAGTTCATTAAACAATACGATAAAGGCAACAACGAAAGCAGAAAAAATATTATTGGATAACTTTCCTGAAGTTTTACAGGTTGTTTCTAAAATTGGTTCGGGTGAAATTCCAACAGACCCCATGCCTGTTGAAGCTGCGGATTTAATGATTATTCTCAAAGACAAATCGGAATGGACATCAGCTTCAAACAGAGAAGCGTTGGCAAATAAAATGGCTGAAGCTTTAGAGGTTATTCCAGGCGTTATTTTTGGTTTTCAGCAACCCATACAAATGCGTTTTAATGAGTTGATGACGGGTGTACGTCAAGATGTTGCTGTTAAAATTTATGGTGAAGATTTAGACCAATTATCCAATTATGCCAACCAAATTGGTAAAATAGCTGGTACTGTTGATGGCGCGGTAGATGTTTATGTTGAAGAAGTAACAGGGATACCACAAATAGTAATTGATTATAACCGCGCTCAATTGGCAAAATATGGTTTGGATATAAAATCTGTGAATAATACCATTCAAGCAGCGTTTGCAGGAGCATCATCTGGATTGGTTTATGAAGGGGAAAAGCAATTTGATTTGGTGGTGCGTTTGGAAGGCGACCATAGAACAAATCTTTCCGATGTCCAAAACTTATACATTAATGGTGCTCAGGGGCAACAGATACCGTTACAGCAAGTAGCGAAAGTTTCAATTATAGATGGCCCCTATCAAATTCAACGCGATGATACACGAAGAAGAATTATTACAGCGTTTAATGTGCGAAATCGTGATGTAGAAAGTGTTGTAGATGAAATCAGTAAAAAAATTGAAAGTCAAGTCAATTTAGCACCTGGTTATAGTGTTAGTTATGGTGGACAATTTGAGAATTTGGTAGAAGCAAGACAGCGTTTGTCCATTGCCGTACCAATGGCGCTGTTGCTTATTTTTATTTTGTTGTATTTCACTTTTGGCTCTATCAAGCAAGGTGTTCTCATTTTTACAGCCATTCCATTATCTGCTATTGGCGGTGTTTTTGCACTTTGGCTGCGCGATTTACCATTTAGTATTTCGGCAGGGGTAGGGTTTATTGCCTTGTTTGGGGTAGCTGTATTAAACGGAATTGTTTTAATAGCAGAGTTTAACCGACTTAAAAAAGATGGCGTTTCAGATGTTTTTGAACGTATTTACCAAGGTACAAAAACACGTTTACGTCCTGTAATACTGACCGCCGCTGTAGCATCTTTAGGGTTTTTGCCAATGGCAATTTCTCAAACTTCTGGGGCTGAAGTGCAACGCCCTCTGGCAACAGTGGTTATTGGTGGATTAATTACGGCCACTTTTCTAACGCTTATCGTATTGCCCATTCTCTATTATTATTCAGAAAAGAAAATAAAAATGAAAACAAATAAAACGGTAATGCTGCTGCTTTTCATCTTTTTTACAAGCGTAGTTTCAATAAATGCCCAAACAATCCAAAATGTAAAAACGTTTGATAATCTTGATGCAGTTATTGAGGTGGCACTAAAGAACAATCCAAATATTAAAATTTCAAAACTGCAAACAGCACAAGAGCAAGCTTTAAAGGGAGCGAGCTTCGATATTACAAAAACGGAGTTTGGTTTGGAATATGGGCAAACCAATAGTATAGCAACTAATGATACCCGTTTTAGTGTAAGCCAAACCTTTGCGTTTCCAACCTTGTATGGTAATCAAAATAAATTGTCAAAAGCAAAGATAGTAAAGAGCGAGCTTCATCAAGAGGTTGTTAAAAATGAATTGATAGCTCAAATAAAATCAGCCTATTATCAGCTTTGGTATTTAAAAAGCAAACAACGTTTGTTACAGCAACAGGACAGTATTTATGAAAAATTCCAATACGCGGCGAATCTTCGTTTTAAATCAGGAGAAAGTAATGCGTTGGAACAGGCAACTGCCAATGCAGAAGTAGCAGATATTAACATTGGTTTGAAAAATAATGTTTCAGAAATTAAAGCTTACCAATTGCTGTTGCAAAATTTAACACAGTCAGACAGCCTAATAGACATCAATGTTGGGGAATTGGAGGTTATTTCAAGCCTGTTTTCAGAGGCATTGAAAGACAGTTTAGCTGTGTCTAATAATCCTTTGGTTGCATTTTATAAATCAAAAGTAGCAGTTGCCGACAAAGAGTGCTCAGTGCAGTCAGCAAAAATGCTGCCTGATATTACTTTGGGGTATTTTAATCAATCGTTTATAGGCAATGGCGAAACAGCAAATGGCATGCAAACTGTGTTTGACTCTGGAGACCGTTTTACAGGTGTACAATTGGGATTAAGTATTCCTATCTTTTTTAAATCGCACACCTCAAAAATTAAAGCGGCTAAAATCCAACAAATGGAAAGCGAAACACAACTGGAAGCGGTTACAAATTACACCAAATCACAATTGCAAACAGCAGTGGAAACCTTAAAGAAAGACCAAGACAATATGGGTTTTTACCGACTCAATGCGTTGCCACAAGCTGAATTGTTATTGAAAAGCTCACAACGTGGTTTTCAAGAAGGAGCCATTGAATACATAGAATATGTACAAGGAATCAATCGAGCTTTAGCCATACAAACCAAATACCTGGATTATATCAATCAATATAATCAAACATTAATAACCATTGAAAAATTGACAGCAAATAATTAAAGACATGAAAAATATAGCATATAAGATAATCCTGTGTATTACGCTAATTTTAGCAGTAGGGTGTAAAGAAAAAACAACTGTTGTGGAAGATGCTCACGAAGCCGAAAATGAGAATATTGTTGAGCTCACAGAAGCACAATTAGCACAAACTGAAATTGTTATTGGTAAAGTTGAAAAACGAAAAATAGGACACGAAATTTCTGTTAACGGCATGATAGACGTACCACCTCAGGGCAATATTTCTGTAACTGTTCCTTATGGGGGCTTCTTAAAATACACAACAATGCTTCCGGGAACCAAGTTAAAAAAAGGGCAAATAATTGCTACAGTTGAAAACCCTGAATTTATTGATTTTCAAAGAGATTATTTAGAAGCAGTAGCAAATAATGAATATCTTAAAGCAGATTTTGAACGTCAACAAACGTTGAACGATGCCGAAGTAACATCTAGTAAAGTATTTCAAAAAGCGAAGAGCAATTATATGACCAATAAGGCAAACATTCAAGCTTTAGAAAGCAAGTTGCGGTTAATTGGCATAAATCCCTCAGGCGTAAAAAACGGTAAGATAGCTTCAGTTGTCAACGTGTATTCCCCAATTAATGGTATTGTTCGAGAAGTTTATATTAATACTGGTAAATATTTTAATCCGCAAGATGTATTAATGGACATAACCGATCCTTCTGATTTGCATGTAGAATTAAAGGTTTACGAGGATGATATTCCACTTATTAGAGTTGGTCAGCGTATTCGTTTTAGACTGGCAAACGCACCAAATAAATGGATGGAAGCAGAAGTTTTTCTTATAGGGAACAATGTTCGAGAGGATAGATCCATTACAATTCATGGTCATTTAAAAGAAAAAAATGAAGACTTACTGCCAGGGATGTTTGTAAATGCAAATATTGAAGTAGAAGCTTTAGAGCAATACGCAGTTCCAGAGGAAGCCATTGTTAGATTTGATGGCAAACATTATATTTTTAAATCGTTAGGCAATCGGAAAGAAGGTGAACAGACAATGAATGATTTTGAAATGCTTGAAATTTCGAAAGGTAACGATGAAGGAGGTTTTGTAGCATTATCTTTAGAAAATAAAGAAGAAGACATAACTAAAATTGAAGTTGTTTTAAAAGATGCCTTCACCCTTTTAGCAAAAGCAAAAAACAGTGAAGAAGAAGGTGGACATGGACATTAACAATACGATATGAACGAAATAGAAAAATTATTTGAGTTAAAAGATATCCGTATTACGGCAATGCGATTATTAATTTATAAGTTTCTTGCAGAAAGGAAAGTGGCGGTGACATTAAGTGATATAGAAAATGCCTTTGAAAAGGCAGACAGAACCACACTATATAGAACTATAAAAACCTTTGAAGAAAATGATATTGTGCATCAAATAGATGATGGTACAGGAATCACTAAATATGCTTTATGTGAAAGCGGATGCCATTGTGAAATTGAAACCGATTTGCATTTGCATTTCCATTGTAACAATTGTGGAGAAACCATTTGCTTAACAGACCATAAAATTCCTCAAATAAAAGTGCCAGATGGTTTTGTTTCAGAAAATGTAAACTTGGTTGTAAAAGGCATGTGCGACAAATGTAGTGGGCAATAATTGCACTTCCATTTCACTCATTAAATTATCATCTTTGGATGAGATAAATTTTATTATGAAAAAAAGGAAGCTGAATTTAAGAGATATTAAGCCTAATTCTGAAAAAGAACATAGTCACGATGATGGTCACGACCATAAGGGTCAACCCAATAATTTCAAAGCCTATATTCCAGCAATTATAAGTTTTTCAATGCTTATTATTGGGATAGCATTAGATTATTTTGATATTACTTTTTTCAAAAATGGTGTACGTATTATTTGGTATGGTATTGCTTATATACCCGTAGGATTTCCCGTTGTAAAGGAAGGTTTGGAAAGTATTAAAAAAGGCGATGTGTTTACCGAGTTTTTTTTAATGTCTATTGCCACTATTGGAGCCTTTATTATTGGCGAATATCCAGAAGGTGTTGCAGTCATGTTATTCTACGCAGTTGGGGAATTATTCCAAAATGCAGCAGTTAACAGAGCCAAAGGAAACATAAAAGCTTTGCTTGATGTCAGGCCAAAGGAAGCTCTGGTATATCGTAACAACAATTATGTATCTGTAAACCCTGAAACGGTTGAAATTGGTGAAAAAGTTCAGGTTAGAGTTGGGGAAAAAGTGCCTTTAGACGGTATTTTACTTTCTGAAAAAGGATCGTTCAATACCGCAGCATTAACTGGAGAAAGTAAACCCAATACCATTGCAAAAGGTGAAAAAGTATTTGCTGGGAGCATAAATTTGGACGGTGTCATTGAAGTAGAAACCACCAAAGAATTTAAAGATAGTTCCATTGCCAGAATTTTGGATATGGTACAGAACGCCACAGCACGAAAATCTAAAACAGAATTATTCATTAGAAAATTTGCACGTATTTATACGCCAATAGTTGTTTTTTTAGCCATAGGCGTCACGTTTCTACCTTACTTTTTTGTAGACGATTATGTCTTTAGAGATTGGTTATATAGAGCCTTAATTTTTCTGGTGATTTCTTGTCCTTGTGCCTTGGTTATTTCTATTCCGTTGGGTTATTTCGGAGGATTGGGAGCCGCTTCAAAAAACGGAATTTTATTTAAAGGCGCTTCATTTTTAGATGCCATGACCAAAATAAACACTTTGGTAATGGACAAAACAGGAACGGTTACCAAAGGAGTTTTCAAAATCAAAGAAATTAAAGCTATTGGTTGGGAAGAGTCTGAATTTATGAAGTATCTCATGGCCATGGAAGAGCAGTCCACGCATCCCATCGCCAAAGCCATTTTGGAATATAAAGCAGAAGGCGAAGATTATGAAGCTTCCGAAGTATCGGAAATCGCAGGAAAAGGTTTAAAAGGTATCGTGAATGATAAAACGGTTTTAGTAGGCAACAAAGCCTTAATGGATTCCAATAATATAGAAAGCCCAAAAGAAACAGAAACTATTGTAGAATCGATTGTATTGGTATCTATAGACAAAGCATTTGCAGGTTATGTGATTATTGCAGATGAATTAAAAGAAGATGCAAAAGAAACCATTACAGCCTTACATAAAGTAGGTATCAAAAATATAATGATGCTTTCAGGCGATAAAGATTCCATTACCCAACAAGTCGCAAAAGAATTAAATATTGAAAAGGCTAAAGGAGGTCTATTACCTGAGGATAAATTAAATGAAGTTGAAATTTTAAAGAAAACCGCAGAAAATAAAATCGCATTTATTGGCGATGGCATCAATGATGCTCCAGTGTTGGCCGTAAGTGATGTTGGTATCGCTATGGGTGGTTTAGGTAGTGATGTGGCTATTGAAACAGCTGATGTTATTATTCAAACAGACCAACCTTCAAAAGTGGTAAAAGCCATCAAAATAAGTCGTTCCACTCGCAAAATTGTATGGCAGAACATCATACTGGCATTCGGTGTTAAAGTAATTGTTTTAATTTTAGGAGCAGGTGGATTAGCAACTATGTGGGAAGCAGTATTTGCAGACGTTGGTGTCGCATTATTAGCCATTTTAAATGCGGTAAGATTACAACGGATGAATTGGAGTTAAAGTATAAATACTATGAATAGAAAAGAACATTGGGAAAAGGTTTTTAAAACGAAATCTTTAGATGAAGTGAGTTGGTATGAAGTCGTGCCAGAAACATCTTTATCCTTTTTTAAGGAATCTAATATTTCTAAATCTGCAAAAATCATCGATATTGGTGGTGGCGATAGTTTTTTGGTAGATAATCTTTTAAGGTTGGGGTATAAAGATATCACAGTTTTAGATATATCTGATGCGGAATTAGATAGAGCAAAACTTCGTTTGAAAGACAAATCAAAACATGTGAAATGGATAGTGGCAGATGTAGCAAATTTTTCACCACCTGAAAATTATGATTTTTGGCACGACAGAGCAGCATTTCACTTTTTAACAGATAAACAAAGTATAGATAATTATGTTGAAACGGTTCAAAAATCTCTGAACAAGAATGGTAATTTAGTTATAGGTACTTTTTCTGAAAATGGCCCAAAAAAGTGTAGTGGTTTAGATATAAAACAATATTCAGAAGCGACAATGACTAATCAATTTAAAATGTTTTTTGATAAAGTAAAGTGTATTGATATAGATCACAAAACGCCTTTTGATACAAGTCAAAATTTTGTGTTTTGCTGGTTTAAAAGAAAATAATGTCTTTTAATGTGACGTATGGTTTACCTTTTTTACCATTGTAGCTTAAATTTCAAGGTTTTAAATTTCTGTTAAACAAAATCAGCGTTTGTTAAAATTTTGTAACTTCGTAACCAATATGAAGCAGTTTTTCCATAAAATAATGTCTTTAACCATGGCATTTGTAGTGTTATTCTCTACAATGTCATTCACGCTTAATATGCATTATTGCGGCGATACCTTGGTTGAAACAGCTATGTTTCTTAAAGCAAAAGGTTGCGGTATGGAAATGGAAAAGCCTTCTGCCGACGATTGTTCAATAGCCAAAAAAAATTGTTGCGATGATGAACAGTTAGCAATTCAAGGTCAAGAGGAACTACAACTGCAAGTAGACAAAATTTCATTTGAGAAACAAATTTTTGTTGCATCGTTTGTTTATTCTTATATAAATCTTTTTGAAAATCTTGAAGAAAATGTAGTTTCCTTCAAAGATTATTCGCCACCACTCGTCACAAGGCAAATCTACAAACTTGACGAAACCTATTTAATTTGATTTTTAAACTTTAGACTCAATTATCCAATAACGTAATGTTATGAGGGTAATTTGCTGTATTTGGTGTTTTGCAATGCACCTTTGTCTAACAGTTTAATAATCAACTTACATGCTAAATAAAATTATAAAATATTTTCTTGAGAACAAGTTAATTACTGCGCTCATTCTAATTATGTTCATTGTTTGGGGTGTATCAACATCTCCATTCAATTGGAATACGGGTTTTATACCCAAAGATCCCGTGCCTGTTGATGCGATACCCGATTTAGGTGAAAACCAGCAAATAGTGTTCACCGAGTGGGGCGGGCGCTCACCACAAGATATTGAAGATCAAATAACCTACCCGCTTACTACCTCGCTTTTAGGAATCCCAAACGTAAAATCAATAAGAAGTACGTCCATGTTTGGTTTTTCAAGCATCTACATCATTTTTGAAGAAAAGGTAGATTTTTATTGGTCGCGCTCTAGGGTTTTAGAAAAATTAAACTCGCTACCAGACAATTTGTTGCCTATGGATGCAAAACCCGCATTAGGTCCCGATGCTACCGCTTTAGGGCAAGTGTATTGGTACACTATTGAAGGTCGCGACCCAGAAGGAAATGTGACAGGTGGATGGGATTTAGACGAATTGCGCTCTGTGCAAGACTACTATGTTAAGTATGCCTTAAATGGCGTTTCTGGTGTTTCGGAAGTCGCATCGGTTGGCGGCTATGTAAAAGAATATCAAATTGATGTAAATCCAGATGCTCTTAAAGCCTTTAATATTGGCATCGATATGGTTATGATGGCGGTTAAAAATTCCAATCGTGATATTGGTGCTAAAACCATTGAAATCAATAAAGCTGAGTATTTTATTCGCGGACTCGGATACATTAAAAACATTCAAGATATTGAAAACACCGTGGTAAGTGTCAATAATAACAAACCAATACTTATTAAAGATGTTGCTCACGTAAGTTTAGGACCCGAAACTCGTAGAGGTGTTTTAGATAAAGGTGGTGCCGAAGTTGTGGGAGGCGTCGTTGTAGTGCGGTATGGTTCCAATCCTTTAGAGGTTATCAATAATGTAAAAGATAAAATAAAAGATTTTTCTTCAGGTTTACCTAAAAAAACATTAGCAGATGGCACGGTAAGTCAGCTCACCATCGTTCCGTTCTACGATCGCACCCATCTTATTGAAGAAACTATTAGCACTTTAGAAACCGCACTTTCTCATGAGGTTCTTATTAGCATAATAGTAGTTCTTGTTCTTATGATGAATTTAAGGGCTTCTTTTATCATTTCCAGTTTATTACCCGTAGGGGTGCTTATGACCTTTATTATTATGCGCTATGCAGGGGTAGATGCGAATGTGGTGGCCTTGTCTGGTATCGCAATTGCCATTGGCGTTATGGTCGATATAGGCATTGTGTTCGTTGAAAACATTATCAGGCACTTAGAAATGCCCGAAAACCATGGGGTAAAAGGCAAAGAATTAATGAACGTTATTTACGTTGCCACCAAAGAAGTGGCATCGGCCATCACAACCGCGTTAGCAACAACCGTGGTTAGTTTTGTGCCTGTTTTCGCCATGGTGGGTGCAGAAGGTAAGTTGTTTAGGCCTCTAGCATTTACTAAAACCTTCGCCTTGTTAGGAGCCTTTTTATTAGGTATTATCGTATTGCCGGCTTTGGCGCATTTTGTGTTCGGTATTAATTATGATAAAAAGAAAGTTAAAAGAACCTGGGGAATTATATTAATTGTTGGCGGTTTGTTGTTTGCAATTTATATGCATATTTGGCTGCCTCTTGTTTTATGTGTTTTAGGGTTAAATTCTTTTTTTGAACATAAATTACCACTTCGATTTAATAAGTATTCTAACTATATCAATATAGGGTTAGTCTTATTTATTGCCACATTTTTCTTAGCGGAAGAATGGATGCCATTAGGACCTCAAAACTATCTTATTGTAAATTATTTGTTTGTATTAGTATTAATCGGTTCTATTTTAGGAACATTGCTAACCATCGTGCATTTTTATGAACCCGTGCTTAAATGGTGTTTGAACAACAAAGGAAAGTTTATGTTAATCCCATTGTTCACATTGTTGTTTGGCGTTTTCATTTGGGTTGGTTTTGATAGCACTTTTGGGTTTGTTTCCAAGGGATTTGATAAAATGGGATGGAAGATTAAAGAAACTAAAGTTTGGACTTCCATCTCGAAAACATTTCCGGGTATTGGCTCGGAGTTTATGCCAACCTTAAATGAAGGAAGCTTTTTATTGATGCCTTCGGCGATGCCACATGCTGGTTTGGAAGAAACTAAAAGCATCGTTCAAAATCTGGATATGTTATTAGCCAATATACCTGAGGTTGATGTGGCTGTTGGAAAACTAGGAAGGGTTGAAAGTGCTATTGACCCAGCACCTATTTCTATGTTTGAAAATATTATCAATTATAAACCCGAGTATATAGTTACCTACGACGGAAAATCAAAACGATTTAAGGTTGATAAAGATGATAAATTTGTGTTGACTAATGGAACGTCACTATCTAATGATGATGCCTTACTTCAAGACATAAAAGAAGCTGATTTAGTAACAGATGACGATGGTGAATTTTTTAGAAACTGGCGTTCCCATATTAGAAACTCCGATGATATTTGGAAAGAAATCGTTAAAGTTTCAAATCTACCTGGAGTTACTTCTGCACCTAAATTACAGCCTATAGAAACCCGTTTAGTCATGTTACAAACAGGTATGCGCGCTCCTATGGGAATAAAGGTTTATGGCCCCGATTTAAAAACAATTCAAGACTTTGGTATAGCATTAGAAGGAATTTTAAAGCAAGAACCTTCCGTAAAGGCCGAAGCGGTTTTTGCCGATAGAATTGTAGGGAAACCATATTTGCAAATAAATATCAATCGTTCCGCCATTGCTCGATACGGATTAAGTGTTGAAAAAGTTCAGCAAGTTATTGAAACTGCCGTTGGGGGCATGAATGTAACAACCACGGTTGAAGGTAGGGAACGCTATCCGGTAAGAGTTCGATACCCAAGGGAATTACGCGACGATCCAGAGAAAATTAAAAAAATATTAGTGCCTACACCAACAGGGGTACAGGTGCCTTTAGGGGAATTGGTTGGTTTGGAGTTTGTTCGAGGACCACAAATGATAAAAAGTGAAGAGACTTTTTTAGTTGGCTATGTGTTATTTGATAAAAAAGAAAATTTCGCAGAGGTTGATGTTGTAAACAATGCCCAAGATTTAATAAAAGAAAAGATTAATACAGGTGAATTAATAGTTCCTAAAGGTGTGAGCTATAAATTTTCTGGTAGTTATGAAAATCAAATTCGAGCGGTTAAAAAATTATCCATAGTTATTCCAATAAGTTTGATTGTGATATTCTTGCTATTGTACTTTCAATTTAAAACAATCATTGCTTCATCCATTCATTTTTCTGGTGTGTTTGTTGCTTTTGCAGGCGGTTTTATCATGTTGTGGTTATATGGACAAGATTGGTTTTTGAATTTTTCAGTTTCTGGTGTTAACATGAGGCATTTATTTCAAATACATCCAATCAATTTAAGTGTTGCCGTTTGGGTTGGGTTTATCGCCTTATTTGGTATTGCTACAGATGATGGGGTTATTATGGGAACCTACATTCACCAAGTATTTGAAGAACGGCAACCTGATACTATAGAGGGTGTTCGAGAAGCCGTTTTGGTTGCAGGTAAAAAACGAGTACGACCCGCAATGATGACGGCAGCAGTTGCCATTATTGCCTTACTGCCTGTTTTAACATCCACAGGTAAAGGAGCAGATATTATGATTCCTATGGCAATTCCAGTTTTTGGAGGGATGATTATTCAGCTCATGACCATGTTCGTGGTGCCAGTACTACAAGCTTTTTGGAGAGAGACCGTAATTAAAAGAAATCAATAATGAAAACAAAAAATAAATATAAGATATTGAATATAAGATATTTAATTCTTGTTTTGGTGTTATACGCTACAAATGTGAAAAGCCAAACATTGCAGGATTATTTAAGTATGGCATCTCAAAATAACCCTGAGATACAATCGGTATACAAAGAGTTTGAAGCGGCGTTACAAAAGGCTCCTCAAGTTAGTTCGTTGCCAGATCCCAGCTTAACCGTAAGTGCTTTTGGACGTATGATAGAAACCAGAGTGGGTGCTCAAGAAGCGCGTTTTAGCTTAATGCAAATGTTTCCATGGTTTGGTACTTTGGAAGCTAAAAAGAATGCTGCTAATTTAATGGCAGAAGCATCGTTTCAGAAATTTATAGATGCTCGAAATGAAGTGTTTTTAGAAATTAAGAAGGCCTATTCAGGACTTTATGAAATCAATAAAATGATTCAGCTTGAAACAGAAAATCTTCAAATTCTAAATGATTATCGAGAGCTAGCCTTGAGCAAATTTAAAAATGGAAAAGGCGCTATGGTAGATGTGGTGAGAATTGATATTAAAAGAAGCGAGAGTGAAACCAATATTCAATTATTAAAAGATCAAATCCATCCACTTCAAGTAGAATTTAATAGTTTGCTGAATAGAGATTTGAATGCGCTTATTAATATTCCTGAAGCATTACCACTGGTTGAAAATACAATGCCTATTGAAAAAGACAGTTTATTTAATTCTAACCCAAAATTATTGGCATTAGATAAAAAAATGGCATCCTTTGAGGAACAAAAAAAGGTAGCTAAGAAAGATGGTTATCCAATGATTGGATTGGGCATAGATTATTCGATTATTTCAAAACGCGATGTACCCGATTTGGAAATGAATGGGCAAGATGCCATTATGCCAATGCTAACAGTTACCTTACCCATTTTCAGAAAGAAATACCATGCCATGCAAAAGGAAGTGGATTTCATGCTTGAGGCTACAAAATTTGATAAACAGGCAGTAAAAAACAATTTGCAGTCTAAATACAGTTTGTCTAATTATAATGTTTCAAAAGCAAAATCATTAAAAGAATTATACAAAAAGCAAACCGAAAGCACGAATCAAGCCATTTCTTTATTAATAGCGGCTTATAGCAATTCCGGAACCGACTTTGAAGAAATTTTACGAATGAATCAGGATTTATTAATGCTTCAAACGGCAACAGTTTCTGCTAATAAAAATCAATTTATAGCACAATCAACCATAGATTATTTAATTTCTAAAGAGAAATAATGATGAATACAAAAAATAAAAATATAATAAAAATGGTAGGTGTTCTATTTGTAGGACTTCTGCTAGGATGGATGATTTTTGGAGGCAATGATGCTTCAAAATCTGAGCATGACCACAATGCGGAAGAAGGCACAGAAACCATATGGACCTGTTCCATGCATCCACAAATTCAAATGAAAGAACCTGGGCAATGCCCGTTATGCGGCATGGATTTAATTCCTTTGGAGTCGAATGAATCGGCCATGGATCCAAATGCGATACAAATGACCGAAGATGCCATGAAATTGGCTAATATTCAAACCATGATAGTAGGTGGTGGTAACGGCGCGAATAAAAAATTGGCACTTAATGGAAAAGTGCAGATTGACGAACGTAAATTATATACACAATCCACGCATATTCCAGGTAGAATTGAAAGATTGATGATTAATTTTACAGGTGAAAAGGTAAACCGAGGGCAAACTTTAGCCATGGTATATTCGCCTGAAATGGTAACGGCTCAAGAAGAATTATTACAAGCGAATCGTATTAAAGAGGCGCAACCAGAATTGTTTGAGGCAGCAAAACAAAAATTAGGTAATTGGAAAATAGGATCTGCTACAATAAACAAAATATTAAGTTCAAATAAACCCATTCAACAGTTTCCTATTACGGCAGATGTTTCTGGAATTATTACGGCTAAAAAAGTGGACCTAGGCGATTATGTTGGTCAGGGGATGCCCATATATGAAATAGCCGATTTATCATCACTTTGGGTACTTTTTGATGTTTATGAAAGCGATATGCCATGGGTAAAAGTAGGTAACAAGATTAGTTATACCATTCAATCTTTGCCTGGTGAAACTTTTGAAGGGGTAGTTTCATTTATAGATCCTTTAATCAATCCACAAACCCGAGTAGCGTCAGCAAGAGTTGAGGTAAAAAACTCTGAAAATAAATTAAAACCTGAAATGTTTGCCTCTGGTATCGTGAACAATATTTTAGCGACTACAAGCTCAAAAGGTATGGTGATTCCAAAATCTGCGGTTATGTGGACGGGTGAACGTTCGGTAGTTTATATTAAAAGTATCGTTTCCAATAAAGTAAGTTTCAAATTAAGAAATGTCACTTTAGGAGCTTCACTTGGAGATGCTTATATTATTAAAGATGGCCTTTCTGAAGGAGAGGAAATAGTTATAAATGGTACGTTTGCTGTAGATGCGGCTTCACAATTGGCAGGAAAACCAAGCATGATGAGTCCAGACGGAGGAAAAGCAATAATAGGGCATAATCATGGGAATGAAACCTCACCAGTGTCTAATGTTTCAGAAACAAAAGGTAAGAACACTAAAAGCGTATCAATAAGTCAAAAAGCAAAGGATAATCTAAAACCTATTTTTGAAAACTATTTGGAAATGAAAGACGCGCTGACAAACGATAATTTAGAAGCTGCCAAAAAATCTGGCAATAATTTACTTAAATCGGTTGAAAATGTCAATATGGCATTATTTACAGGCGAATCGCATAATATTTGGATGAGTTTGAGTACCGAATTAAAAACGTCTCTTGAACATTTAGGGCACTTTAAAACTTTAGAAGAACTTCGGAAAGCCTTTCTTCAAGTATCTAATTCCATAATCAATTTAGAGACGACCTTCAATCCGAATGATAAACCATTATATGTATTGCATTGTCCCATGGCAAATAATAACAAGGGAGCAGATTGGTTAAGCACATCAAAAGAAGTGAGAAATCCGTATTACGGAAAATCGATGCTGACTTGCGGAGAGGTTTCAAAAGAATTAAAATAATTTAAACAATAAGTATTAACAATTAAATCAAATTAAAAATGAAAAATTTAAAAGTAACAACAGGAATTATATTAGTAGCATTTTTAGCTTTATCGGCTATGTCTTGTAAAAATGAGACCAAAAAAGAAAATGACACCATTATTGCCGAAGTAGCCCAAAATTTAACAACAATTAGTTTTGGCGTAAGAGGTAATTGTGGTATGTGCAAAAAAAACATTGAAAAAGCTGCAAATGCTGTTGATGGAGTCACAAACGCGGTGTGGGATGTTGAAAAAAAGAAAATCGATGTTATTTATAACAACACAAAAACCAATGAAATGGCCATTCACAATGCTGTTGCCATGTCTGGTTATGATACTGAAAAAGTATCTGGAAATACAGAAGCTTATAATGGGTTACCAGGTTGTTGCCAATACGATCATGAAATGGAAATGAATCAAATGAAATAATTTTCAAATTTTTAAGTCAACATGGCACATTTAGCTGTTAAGAATATGGTTTGTAACCGCTGTATAAAAGTGGTTAAAGAGGAATTGATTAAAAACAACATAAATTTCAGTCATGTTGATTTAGGAACCATCTATTTTAAGGAGGATATTTTAGAAGTGGAAAAAGAAAAGTTAAAAACCATACTTGAAAAAGAAGGTTTTGAGTTGGTTGAAGACAAAGAAGCTGTTATAGTGGAAAACATAAAATCTATAATAGTTCAAATAATTCATCATGGTAAAGAGAAACCCAGCTTTCAAAATTTTTCCGAGTTTATTTCTTCAGAAATCAATATGGATTATTCTCAATTAAGTAAACTCTTTTCAGAAATAAAAGGAAATACCATTGAGCATTATATCATTGAACAACGAATAGAGCGTGCAAAGGAATTAATTGTTTATAACGAATTAAATTTAAGTCAAATTTCATATGAGTTAAATTACAGTAGCCCTCAGCATTTATCGCGGCAGTTTAAGCAAATTACCGGTTTAACGCCTTCTGAATTCAAAAACATTCGAACCAGAAAAAAATTGGATACAATTTAACCAAAATTGTATACAAATCTGTTTGCGATAACTTTGATCTTTGCTTAATAAAAAAACTTAAAATCATGAAACATACATATCATATACATGGAATGACTTGTAACGGTTGCAGGAGTCATGTTGAAGAAACGCTTTCAAAAGTAAAAGGTTTTACAAAAGCATCTGTTAATTTAGAAAAAGCCGAAGCTATTCTGGAAATGGCATCTCATATACCTATCGAAATATTTCAAGAGACTTTAAAAAACGATGGTGGAAGCTATAGTATTCATAACCATGGAGACCATCATCCTTCCACAGAAAAAAAAGAAGAAAAACCTAAAGTTAAAGGCACAGGAATCTTTTATTGCCCCATGCATTGCGAAGGTGAAAAAACATATAATCAGGCTGGAGATTGTCCCGTATGCGGCATGGATTTGGTTGAAGAGCGAACAATTGCTTCAGCAAGTGTGCAATTTACTTGCCAGATGCATCCCGAAGTTATAATAGATGAACCTGGTTCATGTCCTATTTGCGGCATGGATTTAGTGGCAGTTGAAGCAGATGCTTCAGAAGAAGATAAAACCTTTAAAAAATTATTAAAAAAGTTCTGGATTGCAGTGGCGT
The DNA here is from genome assembly GCF_017814435.1 of Mariniflexile gromovii. Classification (GTDB taxonomy): domain Bacteria; phylum Bacteroidota; class Bacteroidia; order Flavobacteriales; family Flavobacteriaceae; genus Mariniflexile; species Mariniflexile gromovii. The sequence goes on from NZ_JAGJCB010000001.1 coordinate 59,407, forward strand.
TTACATTGCCTATTTTTTTGATAGCAATGTCCGAAATGATAAGCAATAATCCGCTGTATCAACTTCTAGAACAAACCTATTGGAACTGGGTTCAATTTGCGCTATCTATTCCTGTTGTATTTTATGCAACCTGGATGTTTTTTGAACGTGCCTGGGTGTCCTTAAAAACCATGAACCTAAATATGTTTACGTTAATTGGTATCGGTTCTGGAATTGCCTGGGTGTTTAGTGTATTTGCTATGTTTTTTCCAAGTGTGTTTCCGGATGCGTTTAAAACACCGCACGGCAATGTATACGTTTATTTTGAAGCAGCTACAGTAATTTTAACATTGGTTTTGTTAGGGCAATTGTTAGAAGCAAAAGCACATAGTCAAACCAGTGGTGCTATAAAGGAATTGCTAAAATTGGTGCCTTCAATAGCAACTTTAGTCGAAGACGGAGAAGACAAAATTATCGCTATCGATAAAATTCAGCAAGGAAATTTATTAAGAGTAAAACCAGGTGAAAAAATTCCAGTTGATGGTGTTATTGTAGAAGGACGTAGCCATATAGATGAATCGATGATAACCGGAGAGCCAATTCCTGTAGATAAAGAGATTAATGATAAAGTGAGTTCTGGCACCATTAATGGCACAAAATCATTCATTATGAAAGCCGAAAAAGTAGGTTCGGAAACACTGCTTTCACAAATTATTCATATGGTTAATATGGCTAGTCGTTCAAAAGCTCCCATTCAAAAATTAGCAGATAGAATTTCAAAATATTTTGTACCAATTGTAATTATAGTTTCTGTAATTACTTTTATTACTTGGGCTGTATTTGGTCCTGCACCAGCTTATGTTTTTGCGTTTGTTAATGCCATAGCGGTATTGATTATTGCGTGTCCTTGTGCGTTAGGTTTGGCAACTCCAATGTCTGTTATGGTAGGTGTTGGTAGAGGTGCCCAATCTGGTGTTCTAATAAAGAACGCCGAAGCCTTAGAAAAAATGAATAAGGTTGATACGTTAATAATTGACAAAACCGGAACTATTACTGAAGGAAAACCTTCGGTTGAAAGTGTAATTTCAATAAGCGATTTGGATAATACAACTTTAATTCAATATATAGCATCGTTAAATCAATATAGCGAGCATCCGCTTGCAGAAGCTGTCGTAAATTATGGGAGAGCAAAACAAGTTTCACTAATTAAGGTAGATGATTTTGAAGCTATTGCAGGAAAAGGAGTTGTTGGAACCGTTGGAAATAATAAAGTAGCGGTGGGTAATGTAAAATTGTTAGAGCAATTATCTATTAGTATTCCTGAAGATTTATCAATAAAAGTTAAAAATGAACAAGAACAGGGAAAAACAGTTTCATATATCGCGGTCGATAACGATGCTGTTGGATATGTTACCATTTTTGACGCCATCAAATCAACCAGTAAGAATGCCATTAAAGAATTACAGAATAATGGGGTTGATGTGATCATGCTTACTGGAGATAATAAAAATACTGCTAAGGCAGTTGCGGAACAATTAAATCTAAAACACTATAAAGCAGAATGCCTTCCAGAAGACAAATTAAACGAAATTAAACGTCTTCAAGAACAAGGGAAAGTTGTTGCTATGGCCGGAGACGGCATAAACGATGCACCAGCATTAGCGCAATCAGACGTTGGTATAGCCATGGGAACAGGAACCGATGTTGCAATTGAAAGTGCTTCTATTACGTTAGTTAAAGGGGACTTACAAGGTATAGTAAAAGCTAAAAAACTAAGTCATAAGGTTGTTAAAAATATAAAACAAAACTTGTTTTTTGCCTTTATTTATAATGTTTTAGGCGTGCCCGTAGCGGCAGGCGTATTATATCCAGTTTTTGGTTTGTTATTATCACCAATGATTGCGGCATTAGCCATGAGCTTTAGTTCAGTTTCTGTGATTGGTAATGCCCTACGATTGAGAAAAATTAAAATTTAATTGGCCATTTTACCTCATTTGATCCAAATCCGTATGGCTCAAGGAAAATATAATTCTGTAATGGGAAGTAGTCAATTATTTTATTTGAAGTCAAAACAAACTGTAATAATGTAAATCAAATAGTTGTAATGGGCTTTCTGTTTTTTTTTATATTTAACTTTTCTTAGAGACTATCGCTATTGTTTAAATAAAAGCATTTCACAATTTTAAATGATTACCGTAAGCATTGTAGTAAAAATTCTAAAACAAATTAAATTTAACACTAAGCAAATTTTAATAGAAGTTTTTAGAGTTGGTTTAAACTTACTCAAATTATTAATTGTTTTTAGTATTTGCAAATGTCTCATTTTTACTATAATACATGGTATTTATTTCAGTTCTGTTTTCAAATTATTGTGTAATAAATGAAAAAATTCGATTAAAAGCTTGTTTTTAACGATTAATTGCATAAATTTGTTTTTTCTAATCCCCAAATCCGTAAATCGCAAATATGAAAACAAAAATTATTCTACTTAGTGTTGCTTTATTTTTAATGGCAGGTGTTAGTTTTGCCCAAAAAAAGAATGATCCTAAAAGCATTATTAGTGAAAACGTAGCTATAAAAAAGTACCATAAAAAGGAAGAGTTAGAACGTATGCAAAAAGGGGAGTTGTTATCCCTATATATAGAACGTATTGTGGTTTTGACTAAAACCTTACCTTATATTGCATTTGCTACCAAACCGGGAGTTACCATGTCTACCTTAGGGATTCCTAATGATAGTGATAACAGAAAAATATTAGAGAGTCAATTTGAGGCTACAGACGATTATTTGGAAGCTACAACCGAATTTCATAAAAAAATATTACCATATTCAGATACTAGCAAATTAATTTCGGCTATTATATTTTATGAAGAAATTATGAAATCATTGCATGAGTATAGTGCATACCATTAAAAAAGATTCTATCTATTAATTTGAATTAGATAATATCAATACAATAAATTAATTATAAACAAAATCAATCTTATTTTCTAAGGTTGGTTTTGTTTTTTTATATCAAACCATACGTATCCATATTTATTTTTATATAAAAGGACCTTCAAATAGACATTTTTTTTGCAACAAAATAGTTTTTAGTCTAACATATGCGCATTTCATCGATAAAATTTATTTATAATTTTACTTATTTTGTGTATTTGGGCGAAATATTTGGTATTTCATGGAATATTTTTATAGATTTGACAAATATTCAGTAGAAAAATCTTATTTGGTTTTTACAATTAAAAAAAATGACTATGAAAAACTTCATTCAAACGACCTTTATATTTCTTTTTATACTGGGGAATCTTTATGGCCAACAAGAAAAGGGAATTATAGGAACTGCTAACTGGTTGCACAACTGGACAGAGTTTAAACCTAACCAAAAACAGTATGATGAGCCAACGCAAATATTAGCTGGTAATATTGATAAAGATAAAAAACTAGTTAAGAGAGAAACTTACATGTTGTTAGGAAACGTTTTTGTAACAAATAACGCTACACTTACCATAGAGCCAGGAACAGTAATCATTGGAGATTTTGCTTCAAAAGCTTCTTTAACTATTACTAAAGGCGCAAAAATTATTGCTGATGGTTTAGAAACAGACCCTATTATTTTTACGTCTAATAGAGGAATAAAACGCTCTGGAGATTGGGGTGGAATTATTCTATTGGGTGATGCGCCAACAAACAAATTTGGAAATGGTTCGGTAGCTTCGTTATATAGTGACTTATCGCAATCTTCTTATTCTTTCACAAATTATGGAGGAGTTAATGCAGAAAGTAGTTCTGGTATTTTAAGATATGTAAGAATTGAATTTGCAGGTAAGAGAATTAAAAATGATGATTATTTTGATGGATTGCTATTGGCCGGTGTTGGAAATAAAACCATTTTAGATAATATTATGGTAAGCTATTCCGGTGGTAATTCTTTTGAAGTTTTGGGTGGTGATGTTTGTTTAAACAAGTTAGTGTCCTACAGATCAAATAATAATGATTTTAAATTAAATTATGGAGCCCAATGTAAGATAGATAATTCCTTAGCCATAAGATCTCCTTATATATCAAGTAGTACTGCTGCTAGATGTTTGCAAATCACCTCTTATAATAAGATGGAAGAAGTTGATTTTACTAAAAAAGGCACAAGCGTAGAAGCCAAAAACTTAACGTTTATAAACGATAGTGAAAGTTTAAAATCTGATATTGAAAAGGGCTTGGTAAAAGATGCCGTTTTCATAGGTCAAAACGCCAATTTAAATATGAACAAAAGTGTTATTTCTGGGTTTAATCCAGCAGTAATATTAGAATCGTCTATACATATCAATCAGGAAAATTTAGAAAAAATCCAGTTTGCCAATATGTATTTCAATAACTGCAATGGAAATATTTTTCTTGAAAACGATTCAAATAATGAAGATTTGGAAAATTGGTATGGCAACAGTACTTTTTTTAACGTGTATTCCAAAAGTAACAATGCTGAAACATTTATTGATTTTTCCAATGAGAAAAGACCGGATTTTAGATTGCGTATCAATAAGATAATTGCGTCAAAAGATGCGACTTATGCGAAAGAAACAGTAGGAATAGGAAATTAAATAATATAATTCCTATGTAACTATTTGCTGGTAGAACTACTATTTATATGAGATTAAAACTATTGAAGTTTTATTGATAAAAGAAATAACACCGTATTTATGAAGAACTTTACTCTTTTTAACATTCTTGTTTTATTTGCACTTTTTTTTACCGAAACCATTTCTGCACAAATGATTATTGGTAAACCGAGCTTGCAATTTGGACAAGCTTGTGCAAGTCCTTCTTTTAACACTTACAACACAAAATTTAGTTTTACAGATCTTTTAGTGGGTGGAAGCAACCAGTTTATTATAGAGCTTTCAGATAGTAGTGGTAGTTTTTCCAATCCTACAGTTATTTATACATCAGCAGCTGGTGCTGTTACAACATCTCAAGCAACATTAAGTTTTTCTCTGCCAATAACAACCGCAGGCGAAGCCTACAAAATTAGAATTAAAAGCACATCTCCAGCAGCTACAAGTCCAGCTTCAGATGCTTTTGCTGCATATTATAAAATACATAATGAGCCTTTTAGTATCAATAATTTGGTTTCATCAAGTTCATATTGCTCAGGCGGAAGTTATATATTAACTATAGATAATCCTGGAACAGGTGGTAATAATTCACCTTTACAATACCCATCATTAACCTATAATTGGTATAAAGTTAATGAAGCTAACCAAACAACATCCGACTTTGTGGCTTCAGGACAAACGTTATCTGTAAGTACTCCAGGAACCTATTTTGTTAGAACCAATTATGGTACATGTACTTCAGATTCTTATTCAAATGCTGTAACCATTACTGAAGTTAATTCTGGTGCAAGTTCATCAATTGATTCTAGTTTAGGAAATCCATTTTGTCCAAGCGAAGGTTCTACAACGTTAAGCACTGTTAATGGAGATAGCTATAAATGGTTTAAAGATGGTATTGAAATACCAGGAGCTACCAACAGAACTTACGTAACAAATGAAACAGGAACGTATTCGGCTACGGTTAATTTAGGCACTTGTACTACAAGTGCAAGTATTGATCTTGAAGTAACTGGGTTTACTAGTAGTATAGATGTACCGGAAACCAACACATTAGATTCAAGTGGCACTTTAGTTGCTACTATAACAACAGATGCTATCAACCCTGAGTTCCAATGGTTTTTGAATGAAACTATCATTGCAAGTGCAACAAGTAATAGTTTTGAAGCTTCAGAAAGTGGGAATTATAAAGTGATAGTTACACAAACAGAAGATTGTGTGTCGTCAAAAGAATTTCTTTTCTCAATTACAGAGCCATTTCCAGATGTAGAAAACATCCCTAATATGATCAGTCCAAACGGTGACAATATTAATGATACTTGGGTAATACCTCAAAAATATATAACAGGAACAAATACAAAAATTGCTATAATGAATTCTCAAGGTAAAGTTGTTTTTCAAACCGACGATTATCAAAATAATTGGCCAGAAAATCAAATAGACTTTATAAATGTAAACCCTGTTTATTATTACGTCATTACAACATCAAGTAATAAAACTCTAAAAGGCTCGATAACGGTTGTAAAATAACATGCAAAAATCTCTCATCCACATAATATTCTTTTTATTTCTAACGCAGTTGCTTCATGCCCAAGATGATGGTGTTGTTGCTTTATCACTCCCTGTTAGAAATTCTTTAAAATTTAATAGATATGCTATTAACCCTACATTTAGTTTGGTAAGGGAACAAAATAAATACTTAACTTTTACCAATAAAAGAGAATGGGTTCAGTTTGATAATGCCCCACAAACCTACCTTTTTAGTTTTTCAGGAAGGTTTGCAGAAAATACAGGTGCTGGTATTGGTTTCTTTCAACAAGATTATGGCGTATTAACCACTTTTGGAGGGGTAGTAAATTATGCATACAATGTTGTTATAAATAGAGATAACAATTTAACATTTGGTTTAAATCTTGGTGTATATAAAAGTGGTATTAATGAGGGTAGTGTTGTTACAAACTATCCAGACCCTTCATTGCAAAATATACCTTCAAATATCATAGGCACTATCAACCCTGGTATAAATTATGGAACTACCTTTTTGGATTTTGGGGTATCATTAAATAACCTGGTTTCATACAATATTAAAACATCACAAATTATAGAAGAAAACCCTGAAGAAAGTATTCAAGTGCATGGTATGTACACAGGTTTTGTAGAAAGTCGTGGTTTTTTTGATGGAAGTAAATTTTCAGCACTGGTACGTTCAGAATTTAAAAAAGAAGAAACAGTCCTTTCTGGAATTTTGATGTTTAGTACATCAAAAGGCATTTGGGGACAAGCGGGTTATAATACCTTATATGGAGCATCAGCAGGACTTGGACTTAATATTACCAATCAAATAGCCCTAGAATATAACTATGAAAAGGAATTGGGTGAAATGTCAACTTTTGGAAATTCCCATGAAATTACCTTAGCATATAAATTCAAGAAAAAACAACGATATATTTATAGTGATGATAATGATGAAGAAGGTGCGTTAATTACGCCATCTACAAAATCAAAAAATACTTCTGCAAAACGTGACGGATCTAATACTAAAATTGATAGAAAAGCACTTGCTGAATCTAAAGCTGCAGAAAGAGCTAAAGCAAAAGCCGATGCATTGGCAAAAATAGAAGCTAGAAAAGCCGAACGACTTAAATCTGTTGAGCAAAGAAAAGATGTACAGCCGAAACCCGAAGAAGAAGTGATAGCTAAATTAACAGACGAAGAACAGGCTAGGGCAGATGAAGAGGCTAGAATGAAGTTAGCGCAAGAAGAGGCGCAAGCTAAGGCAGATGAAGAAGCTAGAAAGAAGCTGGCGCAAGAAGAGGCACAAGCTAAAGCAGAAGAGGAAGCAAGAATGAAGTTGGCACAAGAAGAAGCGTTAGCTAAAGCGAAGGAAGAAGCTAGAATTAAGCTAGCACAAGAAGAGGCACAAGCTAAAGCAGATAAAGAAGCAAGAATTAAATTATTACAAGAAGAAGCTAAAGCAAAGGCCGAAGCAGAATATGCTAAAATGAAATTAGCACAAGAAAAAGCGAAGGCAGATGAAGGAGCATTGGCTAAACAGAAAGCAAAGGATGCAGCAAATGCACCTAAAGATGATGCTAGTATTGCGTTAAATAATTTAACAAAATCTGCAACAGACTATAAATTAAAGCAAGAAGAATTAATTTCAAAATTAAACGAAACGGTAGCTATTAAAGAAAAAGAGCTTCAAGAATTAAAGAGAGAAAATGATTTAAGCGAACAAGGTATATATACAGCACCTAAACCTTTTAAAAGTATATCAGGTGAAAATGCAGCTTTAGAATCTTTAAAAAATCAAATTGATGAAGTCATAATAGCACAAGATGTAAAAATTAAAGAATTAGAAAATCTTTATAATGAAAGGCTTGAAAATGTGTCTAATGGACAAGGTTCAGGAAATGTAGTTTATTTAGATGAAATCAATGCACTAAAAGAAGCTCAATTGGAAACCAAAACGGTAAAAGCAGAATTAGATTCGCAATTAGAAATTATAAAAGAAGCTACCGAGTATGAACGTAAACGACGTATCAAACGAGCTGCTTATGATAATGAGGAGGATAGATTAGCTAAAGATAAAGCAGCGTTGAGTTTTATTAAACAATCAACACCATTGGCTACAACACCACTTAAGGAATCTGATTTTGATTTTGGTGAAGAACGAGGCAGTAATATTGAAATTATGAAAGGCGTTCGAAATGTAGAAAGCGGTTATTATATCATAATTGCAGTGCATAATGATGCAACCAAGAGAGATGAGTTTTTAACTAAAGCGGTAGCTGCAGGTCAAAAAGACATTAATTTCTTTTATGATGCTGCCTCTAGTAAATATTACATATATTATCAAAGATTTGATTCTATAGGAGAAGCAAGTGGTGTCATGAACTCTAAAGGAAATGCTCCTTATAATGCTAAAAAATCTATGATTAAAATTGAGAATTAGTAACTATTGTTACCTTATAGTGGTAATTTTTAACTCATAAATTTATAGTAAGTTCTTATTTACTAAATTTTTAAATAAAAATGAATGCCTCGAGGTCATGCCTCGGGCTTCATTTAGAATTATATAAAAAACTTTTTATAGCAAACTAAAAGATTATACTACTTTCCTTTTAAGTGTTTATATTTTAAATACTTAAAAATAATCGACCAAATCAATTTTAGGCGTCATTTCATCGATTAAACTCTTAATTTATGATATGTGTGTTTTATTGTTCAGAAATAATTTACGATATTTATATCGCTTAAAAACATTTATTCTGGATGAAATATTTTTTTTGTAAGAATAAAGTTGTTTTTTGCGAAACTAAGGCTATTATTAATATTTCTTTTTATGCCCCAGAAGAGAAATAATAAAAATAATTGACTATGAGAAAAACTACTTTTTTTAACCTACTCATTGTTTTATTTGCTATACTGAGTTTTAACAGTGTTATAGCTCAAAACCTAGTACCATTTAATCCAAGGTATGATGAAGCCATAAAAGGAGATATACTTTTAATTGGAAACAGTAACATGGGTGTGCATGCAACAAACCCTTATTCTGGAACTAATAATAATGAAAGTAGTACTAATAGAGACCAAATGGTATATGTTGACATTGATAATGATGGCAATACCTTTAACTCTAGTAGTGCCGATTTAGATGTACCAAATGATGTTAATTGTTACAAAATTGTATACGCCGGTTTGTATTGGAGTTCTGTGGTTAAAGGTAATACTGCCATGGAACAAATTAAATTTAAAACCCCGGGAAGTAGCACTTATTTAGATATTACCGGAACACAAATTTATTACCAAAACTCTTCAAACAATAGAAATTCCAATACGTATGCTTATTATCATGATGTAACAAATATCTTAACATCATTAAGTGATCCTGAAGGAACTTACACAGTTGCTAATATTTCATCTATGACCTCTGCCATGATGAATAGTGGCGATGGGCGTAATACCGAAGGTTTATCAGCAGGGTGGTCACTTTTTGTTATTTACGAGGACCCACTTTTACCAAGTAAGTATATAACATCTTTTGACGGATTTACAAAAATTGATAATCAAGCGCCTAATACACAACAGGATTTTGTTATAAATGGTTTCAAAACAATTCCTATGGGGCCAGTGCGGGCTAAATATGCTTTTAGTGCCTTAGAAGGAGATAGAGGATGGACTCAAGATTATTTGGAAATTAACGGAACAAGAATTAGCGCCACTAATTCAAGCGGAACAACCATTCGTCCTAATAATAACTTTTTTAATAGTACGGTATCCATTATTGATCCAGTCACTAATTCTCCAGTACTTTTTACAGATAGAAACCCTGCAAGTGCAAACACTTTAGGTTTTGATGCAGGTATTATAAACATACCCAATGCGGGAAATAGTTTAATTGCAAATGGTGATACATCTGCCAACATACGATTAGGTACCAATACTGATATATATTATTTTTATTTTAGTGCTTTTGCTATTGAAATTATTGCACCAAATATTGTACTAACCAAAATTGTTGAAGATGTAAACGGAAATGATATTGGTGGACAAATAGTTGATCTTGGAGATGAGTTATATTACACCATAGGTTTTCAGAATACAGGAAACGATGATGCAACCGATTTAACTATAAGAGATATACTTCCAACAAATATTGTATTTAATTATCCCTCAGATATTGGGGTTTTACCTACTGGAGTTACTGTTCAAAGTTATAATGCAGCTACTAGAGAACTTATTTTTAGAGTCGATCCTTCTGTGGTTGAGGAACATGACCCAATATCAGAAATTCGTTTTAAAGTTACAGTGGTATCTACATGTAGTTTGTTGAGTAATGCCTGTTCTAATAATATAGACAATCAAGCCTATGCAACTTATAAAGGCACTATAAATCCAGATTTCACTATTTCAGATGACCCTAGTTATAATAGTAACTCTGGCTGTTTGTTAACACCTGGTGCAACTAACTTTTTAGCCGATTTAAACAATTGTACTTTTGAAGAGGAAGTGATACTTTGTGGTGATAGTACAGTATTAACAGCGGGTAGTGGTTATGATGCCTATTCGTGGTCTACAAGTCCATCAGGAACACCTGTTATAGGAAATACGAGATCAATTACTGTTACAACGCCTGGTACTTATTATGTACATAATACAGCTATAGCACCTTGTCAATCTACCGACCAAGTATTCGATGTTATAACTTTTGGTGCTAATGTTACAAATCCCGTTTTACCTTTTGCAGACCAAGTAGTGGAATGTCCAAACGATGGAAAAAAACTACCCAATATTTTTCTTTGTGGCGCTAATGATTCCCGTTTTATAGAAACCAATATTACCGATACCTCATCTATTATTTGGGAAAAATTAGATGAAACAAGTTGTGCAGCGGTAACACAGAAAGATTGTGCTAATGAAAATCCTGCTTGTACTTGGAATCAGGTAGGAACAGGGCCAAACTTTACTGCAGATACCGCAGGTCAATACCGATTAACTTTAAATTATACAGGAGGCTGTTTTAATCAGTTTTATTTCAATGTGTATGAAAACTTATTAGTACCAACGGTTACTTCAAGAGATATTTACTGTACAACACCTGGTGAAATTAGCATAGGCGGTGTACCAAGTGGTTACGAGTATAGTATTGATGGAACTAATTATCAAACAAGCAATGTTTTTTCAATTACAACTCCAAATTTATATCCCGTTTATATACGACAAATAGGTATAACACCTAATCCCTGTATATTTACAGTACCCGATGTTCAAATAAGACAAAGAAATTTCACGGCTTCATCAGTAGTGGTTCAACCATATTGTAATGGCGAAAAAGGCAGCGTAAAATTAGCAGCTAATAATGTACGTCCACAATACTTCTATGCAATTTATCAAGGAGCTACTTTAATAAATAGTGTGGGTCCGATAAACGAAAGTGATTACACGTTTGCAAACCTAAATCCTGGAGCATATACAGCAACAGTATCTACGGAAGATGGTTGTACGGCAACAATAAACTTTGATATTATAAATCCGCCGCTTTTAACAGCAACTTCAGCACTAACAAAACCGCTCACTTGTACAGATGGAGAGATTACAGTGTACCCAGCAGGTGGGACGCCTCCTTATTACTACTTTGTTAATAGTACAACTGTTTTTCAGGGAGAGCCCATAATAGAAGTAACAACTCCAGGAGTTTATAATATTACAGTTATGGATTCCAATAACTGTTCTGCTGTAACTTCTATAACAGTAAATGCAACTCCTGCGCCCGATTTTAATGTTTCTAAAACAGATATCTTATGTACAAATGCGGGTGATGTAGGTAACATAACCTTTAATGTTACCAATGCTAATGGTAACAGTTTAATGTATAGTATTGATAATGGTGTTACATTTTTTAATTCACCAGTTTTTAACGGATTAGCTGCGGGTAATTATGATGCTGTAGTTCAATATTCCATAGGAACAGATGTATGTCTTTCAACACCGCAACCCATAACTATTACAACTACAACGGCTATTAATGGTACCGCTACTTTAACCACACCTTATACATGTACAACCAATGGTGTTATCACGGTATCGGGTGTTTCAGGAGGCACTTCACCATATACTTATAGTATTGATGGTGTCAATTTCCAACCTGGACTAACATTTTCAGGCTTAGTAAATGGTACTTATACAGTAACCATAAGAGATGCTAATGATTGTACATTTGCAACGGCTCCTATAACAATAGATCCTTTAAATCCTCCAACAGATTTAAGTTTTTCAAATACACCTTTAAGTTGTCCTTCAATAACTTCTAGTGTAACACTAACAGCTACTGGAGGTGTTGGTACTTTAGAATATCAAATTATTGCACCAGCTGCTTCTGCAACGGCATACCAAACATCTAACACCTTTAATGGTTTGTCGCCAAATACGTATACGTTCAGGGTAAAAGATGCGAATGATTGTATTTATACAGAATCTTACACCATTGCACCTTTAGTGCCTATAACATTAAAAACAGTTTTAACCAAAGATTTAGATTGTACGGCATCACCAGATGCTATCATAACTGGAACATTTTCAGGAGGTGTTGCACCTTTTACTTATGCCGTATCAATTAACGGTGCAGCATATAGTTCTTTAGGTACTACAACGTCGCCGTTCAGTTATTCAACTCCAACCAGTGGCACCTATCAATTTTTAGTTACAGATGCCAATGGTTGTACGGCAGAATCCAGTGTGCATACCGTTAATGCTATTTCACCCCCTAGTTTTTCTGTGGTACAAACACAACCAATTTTATGTCCTGGAGATAGTTCAGCAGCTATTAGAATTACAATAGATAATACGGTAGGTACACCAGCTTTTGTTGTTAATGTGAATAATGACACTACGGGAACTAATTATGGCACACAAACATCGGGCTTAACTGCAGGAACTTATACCATTACTTTAACCGATTCTAAATCTTGTACAGACACAAAAACGATTGTAATAAGTGAACCAACGCCTATTAATGTAACCCATCATGCAGTTGATATTACTTGTGATGCTATTTTTGGAATTTCAAAAGGTTCGGTTATCATTGATGCGGTTTCTGGAGGTACAGCTCCTTATAATTACTTTGTAACTGGAACTAATGGTTATTCTGCTTCAGAACTTAACTCAGCCGGAACAACTTCCTTTACTTTTGACGTGGTCGATTTTGGATTATATCAAATAAATGTAGTTGATGCTAATGGTTGTTCAGTATTAATTGAAGATGTTTTAGTGGCATCTCCTCCAAATAATTTAGATATTACAATAACCCCAACAGCAAACTGTCTTACAGGCGGTGAAGCAGAGGTAAGAATTGGTACTGCATTGGCAAGTGTAGGTCCTTTCTATTTCAGTATTTATCGCGGACCAACTTCTGTATATCCAAACCCAGTAGGTACTTGGTTTCCAGAAGATGCTTACCAAAGCAAAAAAACAACGTTTACAGGGTTAGTTCCAGGAGTTACCTACACATTTATTGTTTATGATGATGCAACAAATTGTAGCTACTATCAAACGGCAACAGCACCCATACCAACAAATTCAACATTAACAACTTCAGCTTTAACCGCTAATAATATTACATGCGTGGGAAGTGCCGATGGTAATGTGTCATTTACAATCAACAGTGTTTATGGAGTAGCAACAACTGTAAATTATGAAATATGGGATTCTTTATCAACAACACCTACGGGAATTAGTGGAACCGGAGTTGTACCTGCGGGTGGTTCTTTACCAATAGCTAATTTAGGGCCATTACCTTATGGAACGTATTTTGTTTTGATTAGTGAAACCGTTGGACCAAATGCAGGGTGTGGCGTGGTAACCGATCCTTTTAATATAAGTGAATCTGCCATTGATTTAAGTATTAGTGCTACTGTTGATAAAAACGCGAATTGTAATACCAATTCAGGTGTTATAAGTGCTATTGCAAGAGATGGAACAGCTCCTTATTTATATCAATTAACCACATCGGCTACTGCTCCCTTGGCAACCGATCCTTTATGGGCATCTGCATCAACTTTTAATAGAGATGCAGGTAGTTATTATGCGCATGTTAAAGATGCTTATGGGTGTATAAAAACAACTGCAGTTGTTTTTATACCATCAGATCCTTCACCGGTAATTTCAGCAACACTAAATAATCAATGTACAGATGTTGAAGGAAGTTTTGCTATTGATGTTGTACTTGCAACAGCAGGTATTGCACCTTACGCTTATAGTATTGATGGAGGCGCTTTTCAAACTAAAACAGCTCCTTTTACCATCTCAAATTTAGCATCGGGAAGTCATACTGTTGAGGTTAGAGACGCTAATGGCTGTGGTAATTTAGCAATTGTAAATATTGAGGCACCATTAGGTTTAACACCAGTTATTACAGCTGCACCAACATGTAATGATGATGATGGTGAATTAACTTTAACGGGTACGGGTGGCTCAGGCTCATATACTTTTAGCATAAGTCCAAGTCCAGCAACAGCTAGCATTAGTGGGAATGTTATTTCAGGATTACCATCTGGAACTTATACCGTAACCATGACAGATACTGCTACTTTATGTACGGCAGATGTTGAAGTGTATTTACCAGCAACAACACTTCCAACAATAACACTAGGTGCACCAACACAAGTGACTTGTTTTGGAGATTCCAACGGTACTTTTGAAATTACTGTAAACGGTTATTCAGGTCCTTATTCTTTTGAAGTTTTTAATAGTTCAGGAACATCAATAAATGGCGTTGTATCTGCAAATACCTCAACCAATCCGTTATTGGTAACAGGAATACCAGCTGGAAATTATACGGTTGTAGTAACTGAAACAGCGAGTCCGTTTTGTTCTGCCTCTTCAAATGTAGTTAACATTGCATCGCCTATAAATCCGTTATCGGTAACAGCTTTAGAAACATCTAACGTTACATGTGATGATAATAAAGGTACCATTTCAGCTACAGCTACTGGTGGTTATGGTCCTTATGAATATGAATTAACAGGTTCAGCTACCGTGGCTTATTCTGCGAATGGAAACTTTAGAAATTTGTCTGCAGGAACCTACACAGTGAATGTCAGAGATTCTGGGGGTTGTATTGCTTCAGATAATGTGACACTTACAATACCATCACCAATAAATGCTGTTGTAACTGCAAATACAACAACATTATCTTGTTTGGGTGATAAAAATGCGACTATTACTGCAAATGCAGTTAGTGGTGGTCAAGGCAGTAATTATAGTTATACGCTTCACATGGTTTCGCCAATTGTAACAGCGTCTGGTCCACAATCATCATCCGTATTTAGTGGGTTAGGAGCGGGAACTTATAATGTGGTTGTTACCGATGGTTATAACTGTCAATTTACATCACCAAATATTGTAATTACCGAACCAACTCAGGTAGAAGCAACTTTAGTAAAGGCAACATCGCAAACCTGTACAACCAATGCAACATTAAGATTAAGTGCTACGGGTGGAACAGGTCCGTATACCTATAGTGATACGCCAAATTTTGCAACCGTTTTAGGTACCTTTATGTCACAATCTTCAGCAATATCAGTACCTGCTGGAACCTATATGTATTATGTAAGAGATGCTAATGGTTGTGTTGCAAACGTATCGAATCAAATAAAAATTGATCCGCTTCCAACATTAGTTGTTAATTTAGATACTACGAATGCTTCTATAAATTGTTCGGGTGATACTACAGGTGTTATTATTGCCAAAGCTGAAGGTGGATTAGGCAGTTATGTTTATACCTTGCAAGATGGCTCTGGCACCAATATACCAGGAGCTATTCAAAATAGCCCAGGGGTTTTTACCGAACTTTCTGTTGGAACCTATCAAGTACGTGTTGATAGTGGCGATTGTTTAACTACAACTTCTCCAATCACAATTTCTCAGCCTGCGTCTCCATTAGTGGCAAATTTTGTACCTACAAATATTACATGTCCAGGAATAAATAATGGTCAGTTGGAAATTACGGCTTCTGGAGGAACAGGTATTATTAAATATGCTATTTCACCACGACTGGACCAATTTTTTGAAAGCCCCATATTTGAAAATCTATCACCTGGCAATTATCAAGCGATGGCTCAGGATGAATTGGGTTGTTTTGTTACCTATGATTTTGTTATAGATGAACCATTACCAGTAACAATTACGATTGTTCCTAATTCAATGATTCCAGAGGTTTGTACAGGCGATATGGATGGTGAATTTAGTATCGATATTTCAGGTGGAACAGCCCCATACAGCGTTGCTATAGATGATATTAATGGACCTTATACAACAGGAACACCAACACAAACACAATTTGATTTTACAAATTTAGATGGAGGCGATAAAATTGTATATGTGCGTGATGCGCTTGGTTGTGAGTCAGAATGGAATATCACAATGCCCGAATCTGTTACTATTAATCCTGTAGCCACGGTTGTGTTTGGTTGTACCAACAACGTTTCAACCAATACAGTAACAGTTACGGTTGATGCAAGTATTAACAATCCCGCCGATTTAGATTATTCATTAAACGGGGGCACTTATCAAGCAAGTAATCAATTTGTTAATGTACCAGCTGGTTTAGGGCATTATATAGATGTAAGGCATACAAATGGATGTATTAAAAGAACTGCAAGTTTTGATATTGAACAATACAACCCATTAACTTTGGTGTTGCAAGATGGTGCAATAAATGAAATTGTTGCAGTAGCAGCAGGCGGCTCTGGTACTTATGAATATACACTTAATGGGGAATCAAAGGGTAGTACCAATACGTTCTTTATTTATGAATCTGGAAATTACACGGTTACAGTAACCGATAGTAATGGGTGTTTTGCATCTGCAACTAGGTATTTTGAGTTTATAGACTTGTGTATCCCTAATTATTTCACACCAGATAAAAATTCTAATTATGAATGGGGTCCTGGTTGTGCCTCGCAATATAGAAATTTAAAGTTCCATATTTTTGATAGATACGGAAGAAGAGTAGCCACTTTAGGTGTTGATGAAAAATGGGATGGAAAATATAATGGACTAGAACTGCCAACAGGCGATTATTGGTATGTAGTAAAACTAAACGAAATAAAGTATGATCGAGAATTTGTTGGACATTTTACGCTTTACAGATAAAAACTATGCGTAAAACACTCCTATATATTTTTCTACTATCCATGGTAAGCATCCATGGGCAAGAGCTTCACTTGCCCGTCTTCACGCAGTACTTGGCCGATAACAACTTTGTGGTTTCGCCAACCTATGCGGGCATTGGCGATAATTTAAAGATCAGGGCCAACGGTTTAACGCAATGGGTTGGCATCAAGGGCGCTCCCGATAACCAATCGGTATATGCCGATTTTAGGATCGCCAACCGATCGGGGGTAGGGTTGTCCTTTTACAATGATAGGAACGGGAACACCATCCAATCTGGGGGAAAGGTTTCCTTTGCGCACCATTTGACCCTGGACTATTATTCAAAACAGTACCTTTCCTTCGGGATATCGTACAACCTGAACAACTTCAGGATCGATGTTAACAACTTGTATGGCTATGATGAGAACAATGGGAATCCGGTTCCTTCGACCGTATCGGATGACAGGCGCACATCGAACAACAATTTCGACGTAGGTATCCTTTACAGGAACAAAGGATTCTTTGCAAGTTTCAATGCCAACAACATCCTTGAGAAGAACATAGATGAGGACATCCGGAAAGCGGAACCCGGTATGCTATTAAACTACCAGGTATATTCTGGGTACACCTTTAGGGGTCCCAATAAAAACGGCCTGGAGTTTGAACCGTCCATTTACTACCAAATGTTCAGTAGCGATAACCGTTCCAGTACCGATGTGAATTTTAAGTTCAGGAAATACAACAGGAACGATGATTATTATTGGGCGGGCATCTCTTACCGTTTTTTGAACGACCAGTTTTTAAGGCCGTTGAACGTAGGGCCCATGGCAGGGCTAAAGAAAAACAACTTTTACTTTGGCTATGCGTACCAAATTACCATGAACGACCTGTCTGGTTTCAATTCCGGTACGCATGTGGTAACCATTGGATTGGATTTTCTACAGGGCATCAGCAATTGTCCCTGTACCCAAAATCCGGTACATTATTAATCTGTTTTTTATAATATTAAAGGCTTAATTCTTAGAAAAAATCTCAATAAAAGTATAGAAAAAGGATAAAATTTTCTTTTTAATTAAATAAAATTTAAAGGTTGAGGTAAGTAAAAAAAACTTCAAATAAACTTCTTTATTATCAATTATGCCCTTCTAAAAGTATCTTACATATTGGTTTTTTTGGCGCTATAAAAATTTAACAAAAATCTTTTTTGATGGAATTTTTGTAGTATTTTTTATATTTTCTTCCTTTCATACAACAAGAACAATCATAAACTAATCAATTTAACGGCTTGTTATATAGGGTATTATATTTTTTAAAATATAATTATCCTTCAGATAATTTTTTAAAAATTCTATAAAAAATACCGTTGTTCTGCAAATTTATCGGATTTAAAAACATGAAAATACACGTTAAAAAAACAATAAAATGCATTTTATCGAAAAAAAGTTACGTTTCATGGATTTTTTTTATATTTTTGGGTTTTGTTATTGAGAAGTGTTGTAGCCCACAATAACAGAAAATGTTTTATTTAAAATTGTACAATAACTCTAAATTTTTTTTAGAATCTCTCTAGGGAAAGAAAAAGCAAAATTTAATTATGATTAAAAACTCTACTTTTTTCAGTTTTCTACTTTCTGCACTAATCATTTTTAACAATTTTATTAAAAAGATGATTTCTTTATTAATAGAAGTTGCTAAAAAATTAAGTAATACAAAACTCTTGTTAATCTTTGGTTGTAGTGGTTCATTGCAACTTAAGAGAGTAGCTTACCAAATGGTATGTTGCTTAATTTTATTGAGTAGTGCAACAGCATTTTCACAACTTGCAAAGCCGTTTACTACTAGGCTACCAGGAGGAAGTGTTAAAGTAAAAGGAGATATTGTTTTAATTGGAAATAGCATAATTAAAGGTCAAGGACTAGCTGACCCGTATAATGGAAGTGGTAACAATAATAGTTATGACGGAGAATATATAAATGTTGCATCAGGAGGAGATCCGTCAATATTTAGTTCCAGTACAGCAGATTTAACTTTAGATACGTCATGTAAAAATATTTTATATGCTGGTTTATACTGGGCATCTGTGTATCCTAATGAGGTTGGTACCAATTCAGGGCAACAATTTGTTGGTACACCTAGATTAAATGATTGGAATCAGGTAAAATTTAAGTTGCCAACAGGAGGGTTTGTTGACTTGGTTGCTGATAATAACCCAGACCCTGCTGGAGAAGAAGATGATATTATTTTTGATGGTTATGATTATTCTAATATTAATAACTCATTTAAAGATTCACCTATAATATGTTATAAAAATGTTACAAATTTATTACAAGGATTAACAGAAGCTGAAGGAACCTATACCGTTGCCAATTTAAGAGCTACCAGAGGAAAAAGGACTGGTGGTTGTGCAGGAGGGTGGACGCTTGTAGTAATATATGAAAGTCCTACTTTGCCTAGTAAATTTATTTCTATTTTTGACGGTTATGCAGGTGTTCAAGGAAGTACTTCTGTTGATATCCCTGTTTCTGGTTTTCAAACCTTGCCCGCGCCATCTCCAGTCGTTGCTAGAATTGGGGTTTCTGCTTTAGAAGGGGATTATGGCATATCTGGTGATACTTTTAGATTCAAAGCAAGTACATCTGGTGTATTTACCACTATAAGCGATGCTTTAAGCCCTGCAAATAATTTTTTTAATTCTAGAATTACAAATAATGGTTCTTATTTAAATAATCGAAACCCTAATAGTAGGAATACATTAGGATATGACATTAAGAATGTGATCATCCCCAATCCACTTAATGGGGTTCTTCCAAATAATGCAACGGCTGGAGATCTAAAACTAACTACAAGTGGTGATGGATATGGAGCTTTTGTTGCTTCTTTTGCAGTAGATATTATAGAACCCAAGATTTTACTAACTAAAATTGTAGAAGATGCATTAGGAAATGATGTAAGCGGTGCCGATGTAACTCTTGGGGATGAGTTAAATTACATTATAGGCTTTCAAAATATAGGTAATGATGATGCCACTAAGTTTACTATTAAAGATATATTACCTGTAAATGTAATTTTTAATTATCCTGCAGACATAGGGATTTTGCCTCCAGGGGTGACAGTTCAAAGTTATAATCCTGTAACCAGAGAAATTATTTTTAAAATTGATGATTCAGTAGTGGAAATTAATGACCCTGTTTTAGAGATTCGATTTAAGGTACGGGTTGTGCCATTATGTAACATGTTAAGTGATGCTTGTTCTAATAGTATTGATAATCAGGCATATGCTACTTATGAAGGAGTTTTTAATCCTAATTTTGTTATTTCTGATGATCCAAGTATTAATAGCAATACAGGATGTATTTTAACGCCCAAAGCAACAAATTTTTTAGTTGGTGTAGATGATTGTTTGTTTACTGGAACCGAAGTGCTTTGTGGCGCAACTGTAGAGTTAACAGCGGCAAACGGGTATAGTTCTTATTCTTGGTCTACGAGTCCAACTGGTACTCCAGTAATTGGAACCACTCAATCTATAACGGTGTCAAATGTTGGAACTTACTATGTTCATAATACGGCGGTCGCTCCTTGTTTGTCTATTGATCAAGAAATTACAGTTGTCCCATTTGGAGGTGTTTTGACAAATCCTGTAATTCCATATGCGGATGAGGTAGCCATTTGTCCTAATGACGGAAAACCATTACCTAACATATTTCTATGTGGAGCCAATGCATCTCGAGAAATTCGAACAGGTATTTCAGATGGATCAACCATTATTTGGGAGAAATTAAATGAAGGAAGTTGTGCAGCAGGTTTTAGTCCTAATTGTGCGAATGAGAGTACTTCTTGTACATGGACTCAAGTGGGTACTGGACCAAACTATACAGTGAATACTTCAGGGCAATTCAGATTGACATTGAATTATGCAGGAGGTTGTTTCAATAGGTATTATTTTAACTCCTATCAAAACTTATTGAATCCAACGGTGTCAACTCGCGACATTATATGTACCACACCTGGGCAAATCACGATTGGAGGAGTTCCTGCTGGATATGAATATAGTTTAGATGGTGTAACATATCAATTGAGTAATATTTTTACTATTAATACTCAAAATACTTATACTGTTTACATAAAGCAACTAGGTGTTACTACTAATCCTTGTATATTTTCTGTACCAGATATTCAAATAAGACGAAGAAATTTTACGGTTTCAACAGTTATTACGCCTCCGTTGTGCCATAATGGAAAAGGATCTGTAATATTAGCGGCTAATGATGTACGTGCCCAATATTCTTATGCTATTTATCAGGGTGCTACTTTAATAAATAGTGTTGGGCCAATAAACCAAGGTGATTATACCTTTGCAAATTTAAACCCAGGAAACTATACTGCTACGGTATCAACTGAAGATGGGTGTACACAAACTGTAAATGTTCAAATTACCAATCCTTCATTATTAACAGCAACTTCAGCAATTACAAAGCCGTTAACTTGTACCGATGGTGAAATTACTGTTTATCCAACTGGAGGTACCGCTCCTTATTTTTACTTTGTAAACAGTACAATTGATTTTCAAGATGTACCCGAAATTGTTGTTACAACATCGGGAGTATATGACATAACTGTCGTTGATTCTAATAACTGTAGTACAACTACTTCAATTACGGTTAATGCTATTTCACCACCTGTTTATACTGTTAGTAAAACTGATATTTTATGTTATAATTCTAACACAGGTGAGATTCGATTTAATGTTTCAAATGCGAATGGTAATAATTTGGAATTTAGTATAGATAATGGTGTTAGTTTTACCTCTAATCCGGTTTTTTCAAATCTAGGTCCAAATACTTATCAAGCTTTGGTTAAGTATACATTTAGTGGATCAGAATGTTTTACAACAGCACAAAATATAACTATAACCCAACCAGATGCTGGTTTAACAGCTTCAGCAGGAGTATCAGAGTTAGCTGGTTGTGGGCCAAACGGTGCAGGGAGATTGCGAATTACCAATCCTCAAGGAGGTACAGCACCCTATGAATATAGTTTTGATAACCAAGCAAGTTGGAGTACCACCAACGATGCTTATTTACAACCAGGAACTTATACATTGTACATAAGAGATGCCAATGGCTGTATATATGCAATGCCTAATATTGTTTTGGATCCAGAACCAGTTGCTCCAACTATAAATGTGGGAACTCCAAATTATAATTGCGACGGTTCAGCAAACTCAACAGTAACTGTAACCAATGAAGAAGTTGATACTTTTACATATACCTATTTAATAGATGGTGTACCAAATACGAATACAGCCGATCCAAAAACTTTTTTAAATGTACCAGAAGGAGAACATATTATAACCGTAGGGTATGTTTTATCGAATGTACCAACTTATAGTAATTTGTTGAAGGAAGATTTTGGTTCTGGATCTGATGTGTCTTCACCTGGTATAAATCCAGCTTTTTGTTGGGAGAAACAAGATTTTACATCATGTGATAAAAATGGAAGACTGAATAATGGGGAATATACTATTACTAAACGTTTAGAAAACAATCCGTATACAGGCTGGCACAATCCAATAGATCATACGAGTGGAAGTTCAACAGGTAGATATATGGCTGTTGATGCAGGAAGTGTAATTCCAAATAATGCAGTTCTATATAGAAAAACTATTAATGATATTATTCCTAATCAACCTATACAAGTAGTATTTTATGCTACAAATTTATTAAAAGTAGGAAATACACAACCAAATGCCTCTTTAACGGTAGAATTGCAAAATAGTTCAGGAACTTCATTGTCTTCTAGTTCAACAGGTGGAATACAAAAACAAATGGGTGGGTTAGATATGAAAGAACTATTAATCCAGGAAATAATACAACCTTAGATTTTGTTTTAAGGCTAGAAGTTTCTCAATCGAATGGAATAGATTTTGCTGTTGATGATATAGAAGTGTTTCAATTACCTAAATCTTGTGTCACTCAAGTAGATTTTCCTATTGTTGTTGGATCGGGTAATGCTTTTAATTCTCAAATAGTTAATAGTAGTGACGTGTCCTGTTTTGGAGCCAGTGATGGTACTATAACTGTGGCAGCACAAAATTTTGATACTAATAACGGATTCCAATATTCTATTGATAATGGAGCAACATGGAATACACAATTAACATCTCCTTACACTATTACTGGATTGGCACAAGGTACATATGATGTTCAAATTAGATATGCAAATACTTCAAATACTGCATGTATAAATGCGTTTACGCAAGTTATTGGGTCACCAAGTCCTTTAGGGGTTACTGCTTCAGCAACTCCAATTACCTGCATAAATGGTGCAACAATTAGAGCAACTGGAACTGGAGGTACACCAGCATATTCTTATGAATTATTAGATACAGCAACATTAAACCTAATTTCTAATTTTCCAAGTAATGGTGTTTTAACAGACATTCCTGCTGGAAATTATACTGTGAGAATTACCGATGCAAAAGGATGTACAGCAACAACAACACTTACTTTAACAGAATCAACAGCACCAACAGCAACTATAACGAATGCCGATTATTGTTATGATTCTATTAATGGGGCATCATTTGAAGTTACCGCTACAGGCGGGCAAACTCCTTATGAGTTTAATATAAACGGAGGTCCATTTCAATTAAGCAATACATTTACTAGTTTAACACCAGGAAATTATACTATAATTGTTAGGGATGCCTATGGATGTACGGTTACTTTGCCAACAGAAACCATTGCACAACAATTATCAGTAAATGCGGTTTTAACCAAAGAATTAGATTGTACAGCATCGCCAAATGCAGTAATTACAGGAACTATTGCTGGCGGTTACGCTCCATTTACATATGAAGTTTCTATTAATAATGGTGCATATGCGTCATTAGGTTCAACAGGAACGTCATTCACATACTCAACTGCCACGGCAGCAACATATCAATTTAGAGTAACTGATGCCAGAAATTGTCAATCTGTTTCAAATGTTATCACTATAAGCCCAATAACCAATCCTACAGTTTCAGCAACCACAACAAATGTAAGTTGTAATGGGGCTTCAGATGGATCTGCACAGTTAGTAGGTTCAGGAGGTTCAGGAGGCTATACATTTAGTAATGATAATGTGACATTTACAGCGTCGTCTTTATTCACCGGTTTATCAAACGGTTCACATACGTTTTATGTTAGAGATAGTAAAAACTGTACTTCTAGCGTAACGGTGAACATCACCCAGCCAACGCCCTTAACGGCCACAGCAAGTGCTACGGCATTTAGTTGTAGTGCCACCAACGCCAAACAATCGGCAGTAATCACGATTGCGGTGCCAACAACGGGAACAGCACCTTACCAGTACAGTTTTAATAACGGCACAACGTTCAGTTCAAGCAATACCCTAACGGTAAACGATAACGGATCGGACCAGACCTTCAATTATGTGGTAAGGGATGCCAATGGTTGTTTAACAGCAGCGCAAAGCATCACGCTAACGGCATTGGATCCGCCAACGGATTTAGCCTTTGCTTCAGCAGCAGTAACATGTACAGCTACCACAACAACGGTAACTTTAACAGCAACGAACGGAGTAGGACCATTACAATATGAAACCATTGCGCCTTCACCGGTTATAAGAGCCAAACAAGGATCTAATTCATTTGCAGGCTTAGCACCGGGCACGTATGTATTTCAGGTAACCGATGCGAACGGATGTTATTATTCAGAGTCTTACACGATTGCACCGGTAACGCCCATAGCAATTGCTGGCAACTTGGTTAGTAATGTGTTGTGTAAAGGCGGTACTACCGGTTCAGGAACATATAACGTTTCAGGCAATGCCACAGTTGGAAATTATACATATGCATTAACAGCAGGGACATTAGGAACAGGAAGCCTTACAAAATCAGGAGACGTATTGACCTTATCGAATGTAGCAGTCGGAACCTATACCGTACAAGTTACAGATTCAGCTACGGGATGTGTTGCCAATGCAAGCATAACCGTTAGCGAACCTGCAGATGTATTAACACTTGCAACAACAAGTAATATCAATGCGAATTGTTTTAATAGAGCACAGGTAACAGTAGCCGGATCTGGCGGAACACCAAATTACACCTATGCTTTTGTTCAAGATGGTGCTTCACCGGCAGGACTATATACCTCTAGTAATACGGCCACTTTAGACCCAATAACCAATACGAATTGGGATGTTTGGGTTATGGATAATCAAGGCTGTACAGCTAAAATAGATGTTGTTATTGCTACCGATCCAGTACCAACCATTGACCCTGTAGCGCTGCAATGCTATACAGGTAGCCCAATTTCGATCACCTTATCTGGGACAGCTGTAGGAACACCAACATACAGTATAGGAGGAAGCTATCAAGCAAGTCCAACCTTTAGCATCAATGCTCCGGGAGTCTATAATGTGAGTATAAGAGATGGTAATGGATGTATAGCCTCCAGAACCTTTGAAGTTCAACCGGAATTGCTATTGGATGCGAACATGACACAGGATTTAACCTGTGCGGTTGATGCCAGTATAACCTTAACGGCTAATGGCGGAACGGGAACTTACAGCACTTATGCTGTAAGCTCTGATGGAGGAACAACTTATACAAATATTGCAGGTTCTTCATATACAGCGACTACAGATGGAAATTACCAGTTTAGGGTTACCGATTCACAGGGATGTCAGGCGATATCAAATATCATAATAGTAACGCCAAAAACAACCCCAACTCAAACCTATACACAAACCAATGTAAGCTGTAACGGTGCAAGCGATGGCGGTATAGTAGTAACGGCAGCTAATGGTATCGCCCCTTACCAATACAGTAGGGATAATGGAGCGACCTTCCAAGCATCGAATGTGTTTAATGGATTAGCAGCAGGAACTTACAATATTGTTGTAAGAGACAGTAAAAGCTGTATTTCTGTAGCAACAGTGGTTACTATCACCCAGCCAACAGCATTATCGGCCACTGCAAGTGCAACGTCCTTCAACTGTAGTGCAACCAACGCGAAACAATCGGCGGTAATCACTATTGCGGTACCAACTACGGGAACATCACCTTACCAATACAGTTTTAATAACGGCACATCGTTCAGTTCAAGCAATACCTTAACGGTAAACGATAACGGATCGGACCAGACCTTTACCTATGTGGTAAGAGATGCTAATGGTTGTTTAACAACAGCACAAAGCATTACGTTAGCGGCATTGGATCCACCCACGGATTTAGCTTTTACTTCATCTGCAGTTACATGTTTAGCTACTACATCTAGTGTAAGTTTAACGGCAACAAATGGAGTTGGAACGTTGCAATATGAAACTATTGCGCCTTCGCCAATAATAAGAGCAAAACAGACCTCTAATTCATTTGCGAACCTTACACCTGGAACTTATGTGTTTCAGGTAACCGATGCGAATGGTTGTTACTATACGGAATCGTACACGATTGCTTCAGTAACGCCGATTGCTGTAACAGGATTAAAATTAAGTGATGTTTTATGTAATGGAAATAATACAGGTGCCATTCGATTTACAGTTTCTGGATATGCGGGAACGTATTCAAGTACTTTAACCAGTGGCGCAGGTACCTTGGTTCAATCAGGAAATACCGTAAATTTAACCAATTTAATTGCAGACACCTATACTATTGAAGTTACTGATGACAATACAGGATGTACAGCAAACTATTCAATTACAATCACAGAGCCTACTGCTTTAACTTTTACTTCAACATCAACCAATGTGTTCTGTACAAATGATGAATCACAAATTACGGTGTCTGCATCAGGAGGAACTGTTAGCTATACATATGCAGCTGTAGTAACAGGAGCAGCGGCACCAGTAGTGTATGATGCTAGTAACGTAATAACTGTTGATACCAATTCAGCAGCAAACTTAGTATGGGATTTATATGTTAAAGATGCCAATGGTTGTATTACTATGAACACCGTAACTATTACGGCAGATGCTTTACCAACAGTAACGACACCTGCTTTAGCATCAAACCAATGTACAGCTTCAACTGGATTTACATTTACAGCAACAGGTACTGGATTAGCGCCTCTTTCTTATAGTATAAATGGAGGTACTTCTTATCAAACAAGTCCAACATTTACAGTAAATACACCTGGAAGTTATACAGTTACTATAAAAGATGGCAACGGTTGTACAGCAACTAGTTCCACTCCAACGGTTGTTTATGCACCACTAAGCACCAATGCTGTTCTTACAAAAGATTTAACGTGTTCGGTTCCAACAGACGCAACTATTGATATAACAGTATCTGGAGGAAATGCGCCTTATTCTTATGAAGTTAATTATAATGGTAGCGGGTATACTGCTATGGCAAGCGTTCCTTATTCGACATCTTTAAATGGAACATATCAGTTTAGAATAACAGATGCTAACAGTTGTACAATTGAAACGAATGTTATTACAGTTAATCCAATTGTAAACCCAGAGATTACAAACGTTGTTCAAACCCAATTCATTTCATGCAGTGGAGAAGCAACAGCGGCTATTCAAATTACTGTTGATAATTCTAAAGGGCTAGCTCCTTTTGTATTTACAGTAGTAAATACAACAACAGGTCAAAATTTTGGTACACAAACATCTGGTTTAACAGCAGGGGATTACGAGATAACCGTTACAGATTCAAAAGGTTGTACTGATACCTTTACACTTGTAAATCCAATTACTGAGCCTGATCCAATTGTTTTGGATTATGATGTAAATCCAATTACATGTGGAGCCGGTGGTATTTCATTAGGAGAAATTATAATTAATTCCGTAACGGGTGGTACTGCAAATTATATATATCACGTAAGAGGTACCAATGGTTATAGTCAACAACTATTGAATCAAACAGGAGCAACTCAGGTTTTTGAAGTAGTTGATTTTGGTTTGTATGAAATAATAATTACTGATGCCAATGGATGTACTTTATTAGAACAGAATATAATAGTAGCATCTCCGCCAGATGATTTAGATATTACCATTGATGCTACAGTAAACTGTGCCACAGGAGGTGAAGCAGAAGTAAGTATAGGCTCATCTTCAAGTATAACAGGAGTAGGACCATTTTATTTTGCAATTTATACTGGACCAGGAATGCTTTATGATGGTTCTCCAACTTGGGTGTTGGGTACAGGTTCTCCAGCCTCAGCAACTTTCACCAATTTAATACCAGACGTAACTTACACGTTTATAGTTTATGATGATGATACAAAATGTTATTATTATGAAACGGCAACTTTAGCAGTACCAACAAATTCTACTCTTAGTATTTCTGGTTTAACCGCTTATAATATTACATGTACAGGAGAAACAGATGGAAGTGTAAGTTTTAATATTACAAGCGCATATGGTAGCGATACCGATGTAACTTATGAAATTTTAGATTCTCAAACATTAGTTACTACGGGTATCTCTGGTTCTGATACAGTTCCTGCCAATGGTACGTTAACCGATTTGAATCTAGGTTCTTTGCCTTTTGGTAACTACATACTAGTTATAGAAGAAACTTCAGGTCCAAATGCTGGTTGTAGTGTGGCATCATTACCTTTTAATATAACAGAATCTGCCATAGAATTAAATGTTACAGCATCTCTAACTAAAAACGAAAACTGTAACGAATTAGGTGTTATTACTGCTATAGGAAAAGATGGTACGTCGCCTTATACATACCAACTTTTATTAGCTACCGATCCTGCACCAGACAATACATCATCAGGTTGGGGATCAGTAAACACCTTTACTGCTACTGCGGATAGTTATATCGTTTATGTAAAAGATGCTTATGGTTGTGTTAGAAATGCTCCTATTACGTTAACAAGAGATGCTGACCCTACAATTGATGCAGTAACCGAACAATGTTTTACAGGCTCACCAATTTCAATTACTTTATCAGGTACAACAACTGTAGGTCCAGTAACGTATGCTATTGGAACTAGCGGTGTAGCAGGTGCTTACCAGTCAAGTGCTACATTCATAATTAATGCAGCAGGAACTTATGATGTATTTATTAAAGATGGAAATGGCTGTATAGCAACAACTACTTATGTTGTACAACCTGCATTGTTATTAGATGCAGAAGTAACAAAAGAATTAGATTGTACAGTTCCACCAGATGCGGTAATTACCTTAACATCTAGTGGAGGAACAGGAACATACACTACTTATGAAGTAGATTATAATGGAGGAGGTTATGTAGGAATTGGAGGCTCACCATATTCTGCGGCAGCAGCTGGTACGTACCAGTTTAGAGTGACAGATTCCCAAGGTTGTCAGGCAGAAACAACCATCATCACGATAGACCCATTGACGAACCCTGCGTTCACGTTTACCCAAACGAACGTAAGCTGTAATGGCGGAGCGGATGGCAGCATCGTGGTAACCGCAACAGGAGGAATAGCTCCATACCAGTACAGTATCGATAACGGCGCAACTTACCAGGCATCGAATGTGTTCACGGGGTTAAACGCAGCGGGCATATACAATGTAATTGTTAGGGACAGCAAAAGCTGTGTGTCGCCAGCTACCTTGGTAACCATAACGGAACCGGCATTGGTTGGAGGCTCGGGTGTTTTGACCCAAGGCCTGACCTGTGGTGCGGGCAATGCGGCCCAAGCGGCTACCGTAACCATTACGGGCAGCGGCGGAACGTCACCTTATACCTATAGTTTTGACGGCGGTATCAATTACACATCAACCAATACCTATTCCACATTTACCGCGGGAATGGTAACGGCTTATGTAAAAGACGCCAATGGATGCATCATACCAACTCCTATAGATGTTGCGGTACCTGCATTGAATGTACCAACGGACCTGGATTTCTCAGCAACAGCGGTAACGTGTATAGCCACAACAAGCGATGTGCAGTTGACGGCAACGGACGGTGTGGGAACATTAAGCTATGCCATACTGTCACCGGCAGCTTCAACGGGGAACGTATCGGGCGCCTCAACGGGTCTGTTTACAGGTCTGGCACCGGATACCTATATGTTTGAGGTAACCGATGCCAATGGCTGTACCTACCAAGAATCCTATACGGTTGTACCGGTAACGAACATTACAGTTTCAGGAGCATTGGTTAATGATGTTTCCTGTAATGGAGGCTCAAATGGTGCAGTAGACTTTACTGTAGGAAATTTTACAGGAACTTATAGTTATACCGTAAATGGAGCAGCAGCAGTAGTTGGGCAATCATCGGTAACGATTAACTTGACCGGATTGCCAATAGGGAACCAACAAATTGTTGTAACAGATGAAATCACAGGATGTACGGATACGTTTACAGTAATGGTTAGCGAGCCAGCAAGTCCATTGACATTTACTGCGACAGCAACGAACGTGTATTGTACCAATGATGAGTCACAGATAACCGTGACGGCATCGGGAGGCACAGTGAGCTATAGCTATGCGGCAGTGGTAACGGGAGCACCGGCACCGGCAACTTATGGAACAAGTAATGTAGTAACAGTAGATACGAATTCTGGAACGGACCTGGTTTGGGATGTCTATGTAAGGGATGCAAACGGATGTATTGAAATGAATACCGTTACGGTAATATTGGATCCATTGCCAACGGTATCAACACTGGCATTGGCTTCAAATCAATGTACTGTTTCTTCAGGATTTGCTTTTACGGCATTCGGAGAGACAGGGGTAGCACCATTTACATATAGCATCAATGGAGGCGCATCATATCAAGCAAGTCCAACATTTATAGTAAATGCCCCAGGAACCTATACGGTTACCATTAGAGATGCTAATGGATGTACTGCCAATAGTGCAACCACGACTGAGGTATATGCACCGTTAAATTCAGTGATAACCTTGACCAAAGAATTGGATTGTACAGGAACACCAGATGCTGTAATTACCGGAACAATAACCGGAGGTTTAGCACCATATACCTATGAAGTGGATATAAATGGTATAGGGTATACAGCATTGGGTGCTGTGGCAACCCCTTATACATATACTACAGCAAGTGCAGGAACGTACCAATTTAGAATTACGGATGCAAATGGCTGCCCAGTAGAAACAACCATCATCACGATAGACCCATTGACGAACCCTGCGTTCACGTTTACCCAAACGAACGTAAGCTGTAATGGCGGAGCGGATGGCAGCATCGTGGTAACCGCAACAGGAGGAATAGCTCCATACCAGTACAGTATCGATAACGGCGCAACTTACCAGGCATCGAATGTGTTCACGGGGTTAAACGCAGCGGGCATATACAATGTAATTGTTAGGGACAGCAAAAGCTGTGTGTCGCCAGCTACCTTGGTAACCATAACGGAACCGGCATTGGTTGGAGGCTCGGGTGTTTTGACCCAAGGCCTGACCTGTGGTGCGGGCAATGCGGCCCAAGCGGCTACCGTAACCATTACGGGCAGCGGCGGAACGTCACCTTATACCTATAGTTTTGACGGCGGTATCAATTACACATCAACCAATACCTATTCCACATTTACCGCGGGAATGGTAACGGCTTATGTAAAAGACGCCAATGGATGCATCATACCAACTCCTATAGATGTTGCGGTACCTGCATTGAATGTACCAACGGACCTGGATTTCTCAGCAACAGCGGTAACGTGTATAGCCACAACAAGCGATGTGCAGTTGACGGCAACGGACGGTGTGGGAACATTAAGCTATGCCATACTGTCACCGGCAGCTTCAACGGGGAACGTATCGGGCGCCTCAACGGGTCTGTTTACAGGTCTGGCACCGGATACCTATATGTTTGAGGTAACCGATGCCAATGGCTGTACCTACCAAGAATCCTATACGGTTGTACCGGTAACGAACATTACAGTTTCAGGAGCATTGGTTAATGATGTTTCCTGTAATGGAGGCTCAAATGGTGCAGTAGACTTTACTGTAGGAAATTTTACAGGAACTTATAGTTATACCGTAAATGGAGCAGCAGCAGTAGTTGGGCAATCATCGGTAACGATTAACTTGACCGGATTGCCAATAGGGAACCAACAAATTGTTGTAACAGATGAAATCACAGGATGTACGGATACGTTTACAGTAATGGTTAGCGAGCCAGCAAGTCCATTGACATTTACTGCGACAGCAACGAACGTGTATTGTACCAATGATGAGTCACAGATAACCGTGACGGCATCGGGAGGCACAGTGAGCTATAGCTATGCGGCAGTGGTAACGGGAGCACCGGCACCGGCAACTTATGGAACAAGTAATGTAGTAACAGTAGATACGAATTCTGGAACGGACCTGGTTTGGGATGTCTATGTAAGGGATGCAAACGGATGTATTGAAATGAATACCGTTACGGTAATATTGGATCCATTGCCAACGGTATCAACACCGGCATTGGCCTCAAATCAATGTAATTTGACTGGAGACCCTTATACGTTTACTATCATAGGTAGTACAGGTGTTGCTCCTTTAACATATTCTGTAGGAAGTGGTTTCCAATCAAGCGGAACATTCACAGGTTTAACACCTGGTAATTATTTCGTAACAGTAAAAGACGGAAATGGTTGTGAGGCCATTAGCCCAACTTCTGTAACGATATATGAGCCATTAGATTTTACACCAACTGTTACTACATTACCATCATGTTCAGATGATGATGGCGTAATTAGTATGGTTCCTTCAGGAGGTTCAGGAAACTATTCGTATGCGATATCACCAAGTGGTTCAATTAGTTTATCAGGAAATGTGTTTTCAGGTGTTCCATCAGGAACTTATACCATCACAATTACGGATACGACAACATTATGTACCAAAGATATAGATGTAACAGTAACATCAGCTACACCAGTAACATTTACAGCATCGGTTGATGATGCAAGCTGTTATGGTGGTAGTGATGGTATTATTACTGTAAGTTTACCTTTAAGTAATGACAATCCAATTTATACTTATGCAATAACCGCTGGACCTTCAACAGCTTCAACCCAAAATTCTAATACTTTTTCAGGGTTGGCAGCAGGAATTTATACAGTTGAAGTAACTTCGGGAAGAAATTGTGTAGCGAGTCAAGATATTACTGTAGGAGAACCTAATGCAATAGCAGTACCAACACCTACTGTAATAGAATATGCTTGTTCAACCAATACTAATTCGTCTAACTATGCAACAATCACAGTTTCTGGTTCTACGGGTGGTAGTGGTACTTACACTATTTATGAATTTATAAAAGGGAGTACTATTGTACAATCAGGAAGTAATAATGTGTATACTGAAACAGATTACCAAGGAGGTACTTATATCATCAACGTGTATGATAGTAATGGTTGTTCTGGCACTACAAGTGCTAATATTAATCCATTTATAAGATTAGATTCTTTGGAAATTACTATCGATAATGCC
Organism: Mariniflexile gromovii; assembly: GCF_017814435.1. GTDB lineage: Bacteria > Bacteroidota > Bacteroidia > Flavobacteriales > Flavobacteriaceae > Mariniflexile > Mariniflexile gromovii. Next base: position 93,021 of record NZ_JAGJCB010000001.1, read on the forward strand.
ATTACTTGTACCAATAATGAAGATATTACACTTTCTGTAACTAGTACAGGAGGTACTCCAACCAATTTACAATATACTTTAGTAGATGTTGTTGGATCAACAAAGGGAGGTGTATATAATCAAACAAATACTACTGGAATATTTACAGGATTACCTATTGGTAGTTATTTAGCTACGGTTTTAAATAATGATACAGGATGTAGTGTTCAAAAAGTACATTATGTAAATAATCCAAACACATTTGATCTTGCTATTAACAATGGTGTTAATGTGACTTGTTTTGGTGATAATGATGGTAGCGTTGAAGTGACTTTTATTGATAGAAAACCACTTCCTAGTGATGAATCTGGTGCTTTTAATTACGAGGTATTTAATAGTTTAGGTAATTCGGTTGCCACAGGATCAGCTATTGATGCTGGACCAATTACTATATCTGGACTTTTAGCAGGAACTTATACTATAGCGGCTAGTTTATCAAACGCTCCTTATTGTACAGTTAATAAAAACTTTACTATTACGGCACCAAACGCTGCTTTAGCTATTACTGAAACACACACTGAAATAACATGTGTAAGTGGTAATAATGATGGTTCTATTTCTGCAAGAGCAACTGGTGGATGGCCAGGTGATTATGAATATCAATTAGAGCTATCTTCAGGATCAATTATTTATTCATATAGCGATAATTATGATTTTGAAGGATTAACTCCAGGTGATTATATAGTAAGTGTAAGGGATAGTAGAGGTTGTATTGCTTCAGTTAATGTATTATTAGTAGTTCCAACTCCAATAAACGCTACTGTTACAGCAACACCTACACTACTAGTTTGTTTTGGAAATACTAATGCTAGTATTACAGTAAGTGGTGTTACAGGTGGACAAGGTTCCAATTATACATATACACTTAATACAGTATCTCCAGTGATTAGTAGTTCAGGGCCACAATTATCACCTGTGTTTAATGGATTGGGTGCAGGAACATACAATGTAACTGTTAGAGATGGCTTTAATTGTTCATTTACATCATCTAATATTGTTATAAGTGAACCAACTCAAGTGGAATCATTGTTAGTAAAAGAAACATCTCAAACGTGTTTAACCGGTACTACTTTAAGACTTAGTGCCACAGGAGGAACAGGTATGTATGAATACAGTAGTACATCAGATTTCGCTACAGTTTTAGGTTCATTTGCTTCTTCAACAACAGTAAATGTGGCACCAGGAACTTACATGTATTATGTAAGAGATGTTAATGGTTGTGTAGCTAATGTATCCAATGAAATTAAAATTGATCCATTGCCCACATTGGAAGTAAATGTAGATGCAACCAATGCTTTTATTAATTGTGCAGGCGATAACACAGGTGTTATTGTTGCAAAGGCTCAAGGTGGCTTAGGAAATTATATTTATACTTTACAAGATGCCTTAGGAAATACTGTTCCAGCTACTCAATTGAGTCCTGGTAGATTTACTGAGCTTTTTGCAGCAGATTATCAAGTACATGTTGATAGTGGTGATTGTGAAGCAACATCTACTGTTGTATCAATTACAGAACCTAGCGCTCCATTAATTGCTCCATTTACAACAAGTAACGTTACTTGTAATGGGTCAAGTAACGGATCTATAACTGTAAATGCTTCAGGAGGAACAGGTCAGATTAAATATGCTATCTCTCCTCAGTTAAATCAATTTTTTGAAACCAATACGTTTAGTAATCTTGCTCCAGGAACCTATGACGTGATTGCTCAAGATGAGTTAGGATGTTTCATAGTTGTAAATTTCACAATTACAGAACCAGATCCATTAGCATTATCTATCGTTTCAGGATCATTGCTACCAGAAGTTTGTTCAGGCGATATGGATGGCGAGTTTAGTGTAGAACTTTCAGGAGGAACTGCCCCATACAGCGTTGCTATAGATAATATTAATGGACCTTATACAACAGGAACTCCAACACAAACACAATTTGATTTTACAAATTTAGAAGGTGGTGACAAAATGGTATATGTGCGTGATGCTTTTGGTTGTGAAACTGAATGGAATATTACGTTCCCAGAGTCTGTTACCATTAATCCAGAAGCTACGGTTGAGTTTGGTTGTACCAACAACATTTCAACCAACATTGTAAGAGTGAGTGTAGACCCGAGTATAACAGATACGAACGATTTAGACTATTCTCTTAACGGAGGCACATACCAGTCTAGTAACGAGTTTATAAATGTTCCTGCAGGAGTAGGGCATTATATAGATGTTCGACATACCAATGGTTGTATAAAAAGAACACCAAGTTTTGATGTGGAACAATATAACCCATTAACCATTGGAATAGCTATGGGTGAAATAAATGAAATTATTACAGCAACTTCTGGTGGTTCTGGTACTTATGAATACACATTGAATGGTGAATCTTACGGAAGCACCGATACATTCATAATTTACAAGTCTGGTGATTACACGGTTACAGTAACCGATAGTAATGGGTGTTTTGCATCGGCTACCCAATATTTCGAGTTTATCGATTTATGTGTTCCAAATTACTTTACACCAGATAATGATGGCGTTCTAGATACTTGGAGTCCAGGTTGTGCATGGCAATATCCAAATATGAAAGTTAACATTTTTGATAGGTATGGAAGAAGATTAGCCATTTTAGGTGTTAATGATAAATGGGATGGTAAGTACCAAGGAAAAGATCTTCCATCAGGTGATTACTGGTATACCATTAAGCTAAACGATAAAAAGTACGATAAACAAGTCGTTGGACATTTTACATTATACCGATAAAAGCAAGGTTAATTAGTGATTGAAAATCATTAGAAAAAATAAAAATTATGCGTAAAACACTCCTATATATTTTTCTACTATCCATGGTAAGCATCCATGGGCAAGAGCTTAACTTGCCCGTCTTCACGCAGTACTTGGCCGATAACAACTTTGTGGTTTCGCCAACCTATGCGGGCATTGGCGATAATTTAAAGATCAGGGCCAACGGTTTAACGCAATGGGTTGGCATCAAGGGCGCTCCCGATAACCAATCGGTATATGCCGATTTTAGGATCGCCAACCGATCTGGGGTAGGCTTGTCCTTTTACAATGATAGGAACGGGAACACCATCCAATCTGGCGGAAAGGTTTCCTTTGCGCACCATTTGACCCTGGACTATTATTCAAAACAGTACCTTTCCTTCGGGATATCGTACAACCTGAACAACTTCAGGATCGATGTTAACAACTTGTATGGCTATGACGAGAACAATGGGAATCCGGTTCCTTCGACCGTATCGGATGACAGGCGCACATCGAACAACAATTTCGACGTAGGTATCCTTTACAGGAACAAAGGGTTCTTTGCAAGTTTCAATGCCAACAACATCCTTGAGAAGAACATAGATGAGGACATCCGGAAAGCGGAACCCGGTATGCTATTAAACTACCAGGTATATTCTGGGTACACCTTTAGGGGTCCCAATAAAAACGGCCTGGAGTTTGAACCGTCCATTTACTACCAAATGTTCAGTAGCGATAACCGTTCCAGTACCGATGTGAATTTTAAGTTCAGGAAATACAACAGGAACGATGATTATTATTGGGCGGGCATCTCGTACCGTTTTTTGAACGACCAGTTTTTAAGGCCGTTGAACGTAGGGCCCATGGCAGGGCTAAAGAAAAACAACTTTTACTTTGGCTATGCGTACCAAATTACCATGAACGACCTGTCTGGTTTCAATTCCGGTACGCATGTGGTAACCATTGGATTGGATTTTCTACAGGGCATCAGCAATTGTCCCTGTACCCAAAACCCAGTACATTATTAATCTGTTTTTAATTAGAAAAACAAAAACGTTATACTATTTTTGCAGCTTGAAGGATCTAGCTAAATACATCTTTCTAAAAGCTAAAATTAGAATAGGTAACAACAATGGAATTAAGGAAAAAACAACGTATCGCTTTAAGTGTCTATTTTTTTCTGTCTGGTATCTGTTTTGCATCATGGGCATCACGTATACCTACCATTAAAGATTTTTTCAATTTAAATGAAGCAGAACTGGGAACCATTCTTTTAGCTATGCCTGTAAGCTCTTTAATTGGGCTTCCTATTTCAAGTTGGTTGGTATCTAAGTTTGATAGTCGTGTACCGCTAATCGTTTCATTCGTATTTTTCTCAATAGCCTTAACCTGCATTGGTTTTGCTACAACACCTTTTTGGTTGGTTTTTTCAGTATGTTTATTTTCATTTTCCATGCGAATTTTAAATATTTCGGTAAATACTCAATCAATAACTCTACAGAAAAAATTTGAGAAACGTGTTGTGGGAGCTTTTCACGGGCTTTGGAGTACCGGCGGATTGTTAGGTGTTGCTTTTTCAACACTTATGGTAAAAATGGATGTTTCTATAGAAATACATCTACTAAGCATTTCAATATTTGGGTTAATATTAGCCTTACTAACCTATCCATTTACTGTTAAGGGAGATATCTCCACTACAGGAAACAAATTAATAATAGGAAAACCCGATCCGTTTATTTTGTATTTAGGGATTTTAATATTTCTAGGTGCTATTTGCGAAGGCGGTATGTTCGATTGGAGTGGGGTGTACTTTAAAGATGTTGTAAATGAAGAAGTCTTCACCTTTGGATATCTTATGTTTATGACTACCATGGCACTTTCAAGATTTTTCTGTGATAGGTTAGTTGATGTATTTGGATTACAAAAAATGTATATCTTAAGCTCTGTACTTATAGCATTGGGGATTGCTATTGCGGTGGCATTTCCATTTTTTTGGTCTGCTTTATTAGGTTTTTGTTTTGTAGGTTTTGGTACAGCAGCTATTTTTCCGGTAACATTATCGTTGGCAGGGACCTCAAAAAAATACTCACCCGGTATGGCAATATCTATAGTAACCACTTACGCGATTGCAGGCATGTTGATAGGGCCACCATTAATAGGATATTTGGCACAGGCATTTAACTTAAAAAACGCTTTTATTATTTTTATAATCCTTGGGTTACTATTTATTCCTGTATCACGTTCTTTTTTTAAGTTTCAAGCTAAGAATTTATAAGTTTTGGGCGCAACCCTAAAGGGTCGGGTTATCCACTGCAAGTCCTCGTTCGTGCCTCACTGCGGGCTTTCCGTTACTACCCCTTGCGCGGGCGTATTTGCAAAGTAAAAGTTTCACCTAAAAATAGAAGCCATTTTGTAAAAGAATTTTCCAAAGCTACTGCGCTCAATGTCACCATTTCTTATTTTTTGTCTATGCGCTTTATACTGTTTTTTATAAAATTCAGAAGCATTGGTTCTTCTGAATTTATTTTGCTTTTTACGTTCTAATTCTTCAGGAGAGCAAACGTATTTTGTCTCGCTTTCGTCTACAACCCCATATCCAACCACAACCATGCCGTCCAATATAGCTTCATCCATAACAAGAATTATGTTGTTTTCTTTTTCAGTAATTTTCAACTCTTTAGTTTTAAACCCAATATAACTCATAACTAAAACATCTCCTTTGTTTGCTTTTAAAGAAAATTTCCCATCAAAATCCGTAGCTATTCCATCACTGGTTCCTTTAACAAGAACATTTACACCAGGTAAAGGCGTGTTGTCTTCATCTGTTATAATACCGCTGATGAGGTTTTCATTAACCAAAGGTTTTGGTTTTATCTTACCTACAATATGGTTCTGTTTAGTAGAATCTGTTTGAACCACTTTGGTTTCACCTTGTGCATGGATATATGGACTTGCTAAGCCCATAAAAGCAAAAAATCCAGAAGCTAAATAGGTAACGTAGTTATTCTTTTCTTTTCTACTTAATACAATATCTCTTTGTAGTTGTGTGGCTTTAAAACGTCCGCAAAGGTTATTGTTCTGCTCAAAAGTTTTAATTATTTGCTCGTCGGTTTTGGTAGTAAAATCAAACACGGTTTTTTTGCACGCAGCACAGTGACGCCCTTTTTCATTTGGCGTCATGTTATTCCAGTTTTCGCTACAAGGCTTCGGAATATCTATATTTATTACTTTTCTCATAGTTCAAATTACCATAAGAAAAAGCAAAACTAAAAGTTAGAATGAGTGAGCGGGTTATTTTGTTGAGTAACGTTTACTTTTCAGCAATTTCAACCTCAAATAATTTGTCCCAGCGTTTCCCGGTAACAAAAATGGTTTTAGTATCTGGATTGTAAGCAATACCGTTTAAAACATCTAAACCTTCGTGCTGTGTTACTAATTTTTTTAACGGAGAAAAATCAATCACACCAATTACGGCACCATTTTCTGGATTAATTAAAGCAACACCATCTTTTTGATAACGATTCGCATAAATAACCCCGTTAATCCATTCCATTTCATTAATCTCAACAATTTTTCCTTTGTTGGTGTAAACTTGTATGTGGTCTTCTTCAACCAAAGTATCAGGATTTAAAATCCAAATATTTTCGGTACCATCACTTTTATAAAGTTTTTTTGAATCGTTGCAAATGCCCCAACCTTCTTTACTGTTTCCGTATTTAAAACTATTTGTTTTTTCAAACGTATTCACATCGTAAATAAAACCTGTGCCCGATTGCCATGTTAGCTGATAAATTTTGTCGTTAAGTACGGTAAGGCCTTCACCAAAAAAAGCATCAGCTAAGTTAACGTTCTTCAAAACTTCACCTGTTTTGTAATCAACTTGTCTTAGTTTCGATTCTTTACGTTGCCCTGTACTTTCGTATAAATTGCCTTTATAAAACTCCAAACCTTGTGTGTACGACGTTATGTCGTGTGGGTATTCATTTATAATTTTATAGGTATACACTTTTGGAGCTTCATTATTTAAAATGGTAACCGTTGTAGTGGCCACTTGCTTGTCATTATTAAAATAAATGGTCGCATTTATGTTGTGCTTTCCTAACTTAAAACTTTTTAAATTGGATGTATTGCTTATTTTTTTACCATTTAAAGTATAGCTTACAGAGTCAATTGGATGTTTTTTTTTGTTTTCTATGGAGAGATTTAAGGTTTCATTATTAGAAATATCTCCTTTAATAGCATTGGTTTTTATAATAAAATCACTTTTTTTTTGTCCTGTGTTAGAACCACAAGAAATGATAAGAGCGCTTAATAAAATGATTAATAGGTGTTTAAATGTATTCATTTGAAATATTAAATTTGAAGCAAGATATTTATTTAAAATCAGTTTAAAAAATCATTGTGAAAATTTTAAAAGGTTGTATCTTTGCACTCGGCAAGTCCTACACAACCAGCTCCTGTTGAATCCTCCAGGGCGGGAACGCAGCAAAGGTAAATGGTCGTAGCGGTGTGATGTAGGTAGCTTGCCTTTTTTTGTGCCTTATTGTGAAGTACTAAATCTCGCATTTTTCTGCTCAAATTCACTCAAAAACTTTCTTTTTATCTGATATTGTCAAATTCATTCTTAATTTTACATTATCAATTATCAATTATCAATTATCAATTATCAATTATCAATTATCAATTATCAATTATCAATTATCAATTGAAATATGTCTAAAGTTGTATTAATTACAGGAGGGTCTTCTGGGATTGGAAAATCGGTAGGCGAGTACCTTACCGAAAAAGGATTTAAAGTTTATGGAACAAGCCGAAATCCCGAAAACTATAAAGCCAGTAAGTTTTCTATTTTAAAGTTGGATGTGAAAAACATTGAAACCATACACCAAACTGTAAAAACAATTATAGATGCTGAAGGTAGGCTAGACGTGGTAATAAACAATGCTGGGGCGGGTATTACGGGAGCTATTGAAGAAATTCCGGAAGCTGAAATTAAAGCAAATTTCGATACTAATTTTTTTGGACCTATAAACGTCATTAAAGCTGTGTTGCCACAAATGCGTAAACAACATTCGGGTTTGGTAATTAATATTACATCAATTGCAGGTTACATGGGTTTACCTTACCGTGGTATTTATAGTGCTAGTAAAGGTGCTTTAGAATTGGTTACTGAAGCTTTTAGAATGGAAATTAAGGACTTCAATATAAAAATGACCAATATAGCTCCTGGTGATTTTGCGACCAATATAGCTGCAGGAAGGTACCATGCGCCGCTTCTGGACAATTCGCCCTATAAAAAACCGTATGGCGATACTTTAAATTTAATGAATACACATGTTGATAATGGTAGCGACCCCACTATGATGGCACAAGCGGTACTAAAAGTTATTAATACCGAAAACCCAAAAGTGCATTATAAAGTAGGGGAGTTTATGCAGAAATTTTCGATTGTATTGAAACGTATTTTACCAGATAAAGTTTATGAAAAAATGTTGATGAAGCATTATAAACTATAATTTACTTTCTATTAATAGCTCCTAAGAGTTGTTCTTCAAAATTTCCTGAAAAAATATTGGTGTTGCTATAAACTATTTTTTTGTTTTTATCCAGAACAATGGTTTTGGTCATGGGTTGAATAGCCAAAGCTTCAATAGATTCTTTAGGGTTTTTGAACTGATATTCATCCTTAAATTTGAACCTGTTTTCTTTAAGGGAAGCTTTAGGTTTGTCTTGTCCAAAATCATCAATATTTATTGCTATAAACTTAACTTCAGGATACTTCTCTTTAAGTTCATTAAGTTTATAATGACTTTCTTTAAAGTGATTGTAATATTGGTTGGACCAAAAACAAATGACAGTAGCTGTATTGATTAAGGAGTTAATTTCTAATTCAGCATTTTTATAATCAATAATTTTAATATTAGGAAAGTTACCGCCTTCTTTTAAATTATTCAAAGATGTAGCAAAACGTTTTATTTCAGTTTTACCTGTTTCATCGGTACTTATACTTAAATAAGATTTTACAATAGCATCGTTATTTTCAGGGTTGTTGCTTTTTGATAGATAAATTGAAGTAAAGTGATAAAGCAAATCATTCTTAATATTTTTATTTTTTATCAAGCTATCTACAATTTTAAGTCTGTCTATGTTATAGCATAAGGAATTTCTTTTAAATTCCTTATCTGTACTATGTTGTAAGTGGTCTTCTAGCGCAAAGTTATTAACGCTATATCTTAAAAAAGAGTTATAATGGTTGTGTTCTTTAAAAAAATCGTCATCATAATTTATCGATTTTCTATAATCATAAAAATCCTTTGGGAGTGATTTTACAATGTCGCCCTTATTATTGCCATGATGCACAAAGGGATATACTTCTTTGCTAGAAAAATAACTGTAATCTATGTTTGCTTTAGCTATTTTGTCAAAAAGAGGAGATGGATTGTATTTAGATCTAAATTTGTTGAGCTTATCTAGTTTAAAAGCTTTTAATGAGTCAACCCTTCTTTCATAGGTATCTGGTTTTAATTGACAGAATTTAAAAATCTTCTTTTCTTGAATTTCATTTTCAAGAAATTCGTTCATTAAATAATTGTTTTTTTTATCGCCAATACCTGTAAAAACCAAAGACTCGTCAAATTCAAGCGTATTCAATCTAAAAAGCAAACTATCTTTGGGCTCCAACAAAACCATTTGGATTTCACCACCGTGGTAAAAAGTGTATAAACCTTCTTTTAAATCGTTAATTTTATATAGAAACCTATTTCTGTTATCTAATTTAATAGTGTCAATGACCTCATCCGATTTTAAGAGAACAACAAAATCACCATTTGGGTTCATAATTTCACCACCAAAATAGGCATAATTATCTGCTGAATTATTGCCGTCATTTTTGCAATTAAACAGTGTTAAAATAACCAATAAACCTAAAATGTGTAATTTCATTTGAAAATTTTCGTTCGTATTTTAAAAATTGCTGCTTACGCAGAACCTTTCAATAATTCTATAAAACTTAAAAAAGGTAACTTAAAGTGTATGCAATTTACATATACAAAAATATGCGTTGTATTTATAAACTGCTGTTAACACGCTGTTAAATGTTACAATGCCTAATTTATTCAAAAATGCACATTTTTTTTAATTTATAGTTTTACTTTTTAAAATTAACCAACTAAGTTTCGACTTACGGTTTGAATTTTTTACTTTTGCAGCAAACTTTCAAAAAGAGGGATAATTAAGTAAAAATCTTAATATTATTGAAAGTTCACGAAGGCTTATATGGGCCATTAAAAATAATCTGAGTAAATTTAAAATACCCACTATGTTATCAGTATCAAACCTTTCGGTTCAATTTGGCAAACGCATACTTTTTGATGAAGTAAGCACCACCTTTAATACAGGGAATTGCTACGGAATTATTGGCGCTAATGGTGCTGGAAAATCTACTTTTTTAAAAATAATATCTGGTAAACAGGATCCCACATCTGGACATGTACATTTAGAGCCAGGTAAACGTATGTCCGTTTTAGAGCAGGACCATAATTTATACGATGCACACACCGTTTTGGAAACTATTTTAATGGGTAACAAGCCATTATATAAAATTAAGACCGAAATGGATGCGCTTTATGCGGATTATTCAGATGAAAATGCTGATAGAATAGGAGAGCTTCAAGTACTGTTTGAAGAAATGAATGGGTGGAATGCTGATAGTGATGCTGCTGCCATGTTATCTAATTTAGGTATTAAAGAAGAATTCCATTATACTTTGATGGGTGAATTGGATGGAAAACAAAAAGTACGTGTGCTTTTGGCACAAGCCTTATTTGGAAATCCAGATGTGCTAATTATGGATGAGCCTACCAACGATTTGGATTATGAAACCATCTCTTGGCTTGAAAACTTTTTAGCTAATTATGAAAACTGTGTAATTGTTGTATCGCATGACCGTCACTTTTTAGATGCCGTTTGTACCCATATTTCAGATATCGATTTCGGTAAAATTAATCATTACTCTGGAAATTACACTTTTTGGTATGAATCGTCGCAATTAGCTGCACGCCAACATGCACAACAAAACAAAAAAGCTGAAGAGAAGAAAAAAGAATTGGAAGAGTTTATTCGTCGTTTTTCTGCCAACGTTGCAAAAAGTAAGCAAGCAACCAGTAGAAAGAAAATGATTGAAAAATTGAACATTGCAGATATTAGACGTACAAGCAGGAGGTATCCAGCTATTATTTTTGAACGCGATAGAGAAGCTGGTGATCAAATTTTAAATATTCAAGGATTGGCTGCCTCGAGTGAAGAAGGTGAAGTATTATTTAAAGACATTGATTTAAACTTGGCCAAAGGCGATAAAGTTGTTGTGTTTTCAAAAGATTCAAGAGCCACCACAGCTTTTTATGAAATATTGAACAATAAAGAAAAAGCGGATGCTGGTAAATTTGATTGGGGAGTTACCACAACACAATCCTATTTACCATTGGATAACAGTGAATTTTTCGATAACGATTTAACGTTGGTTGATTGGTTACGCCAATGGGCAACTACCGAAGAAGAGCGTGAAGAGGTAAATATTAGAGGTTTCTTAGGAAAAATGATTTTTAGTGGTGAAGAAGCCTTAAAAAAATCGAATGTGCTTTCTGGAGGTGAAAAAGTACGTTGTATGTTGAGCAGAATGATGATGATGAGAGCTAATGTCTTGATGTTAGACGAACCAACAAACCACTTAGATTTAGAAAGCATTACGGCGTTTAACAACTCGCTTACCAATTTTAAAGGCACTATGTTGTTTACAACGCACGACCACGAATTTGCGCAAACAGTAGCAAATAGGGTAGTTGAATTAACACCAAACGGCATTATCGATAGATATACTACGTTTGATGAATATATGCAAGACCCAAAAATTAAGGAAATGCGCAATAAAATGTATGCGGTTACCGTATAAAGTATTAATTATAAATAAAAAAAGGAGCAATTTTTAATAAAATTGCTCCTTTTTTATGGAAGTAGGTTAAATTACGCTTCCAATTCTGAAGTTATATCGTTAACTACTTTTGTAGCTTTTTCAAGTTCATCTTTATGTACATAAACTTCCTGAAAATCTGGAGCCAATGTACCACCAAAGCCACCTAAAATAGCAGATTCTGCTTGGTCTTTAACCACCGGGTTAATATCCATGTCATTTAATTCTATTGTAATGCGCTTTACAACAGCAAAATTCCCGGTGTATATTTTTATATAATTTGAATCAGACATAATGCAAAATTATAGGTTCAACCTAAAGATACAAATTTAAGTTGGAAAGTTTGAAAGTATAAAGTAAAAAGTTAATTTACAACACCTAACACCTAACACTTATCTCAATTCCGCACCCAATTGGTTTTCAAACTGTGTTTGGAGCGTTTTCATTATTTTATCTATTTGCTTGTCGGTAAGTGTTTTGTTTTCATCTTGTAAAATGAAACTAACGGCATAACTCTTTTTTCCAGCAGGTAAGTTTTTACCTTGATACACATCAAAAAGGTTTACACTTTTCAATAACTGCTTTTCACTTTGTTTAGCAATTTTTTGAATAGATTCAAAAGTAACTTTATCATCTAGCAACAAAGCAAAATCACGACGCGCCTCAGGATATTTAGGAATCGCTTTAAATGAAATTTTATTGCGCTTCACAATTTCTAAAATAGCATCCCAGTAAAAATTTGCATACATGACTTCTTGCGAAATATCAAAATGCTTTAAAATTGGTTTTTTAATCAAACCAAAATCTACCAATGTCATTTTACCTAAACCAAAACTCAAACCTTCACTGAACATGTCGTTTTCTATAGGTGATTCGTTAAATCTTGAGATTCCTAAACGTTCTAAGATACTAATAATATTTCCTTTCAGGAAGAAAAAATTACTTTTTACATTTGGTGTGTTCCAATTCTCAACTGTTTGGTTTCCTGTAACAAATAAAGATAAATGTTTGAACTCTTCATGTTTGTCGCCATAACCATGGTAGGTTTTTCCAAATTCAAAAAGCTTTAAATCGGAACGTCTTCTATTGATATTAAATGATACAGCTTCCAAACCTGAAAACAACAACGATTGTCTCAAAACAGACAAATCGCCACTTAAAGGATTTAGAATTGTTATGTTATGTTCTTCTTTTAATTGGTCGCTTAACGCCGCATAATTAGGCGTCGTCAATGAATTTGAAAGTATTTCGAAAAAACCTTGAGCAGCTAATTGGTTTCCAACTAAATTCTGGATTTTATGATCTTCAAAACGTGTAGAATTGGAAATGGAAGCATTTAACTTTTCGGTAGTTTTAATATTATTATAACCGTAAACGCGTAATATTTCTTCAATAATATCAGCTTCACGGGTTACATCGTTTCTGTAAGCAGGAACCGTTAATCCCAATCCTGTTTCAGTAACGTTGTTTATTTTAATCTCTAATGATGTTAAAATACGTTTGATAATTTCCTTTGGAATTTCCTCCCCAATTAATTTCTTAGCATTTTCAAAACTTAAACGTACTTGAAAATCTTCAATTTTATTCGAGTAAATATCCACAATATCACTAGTGATTTCTCCACCAGCTACTTCCTGAATCAATAATGCGGCACGCTTTAAAGCATATTCTGTAATATTTGGGTCAATACCACGTTCAAATCTAAAAGAAGCATCGGTATTTAAGCCATGGCGTTTAGCCGATTTACGAACACTAACAGGGTTAAAATAAGCACTTTCCAAGAAAATACTAGTAGTTTCTTCCGTCACTCCCGAATGTATACCACCAAAAACACCCGCAATACACATTGGCTTTTCGGCATCACAAATCATTAAATCATCTTCATGCAACTCTCTTACCACACCATCTAATGTGGTGAATTTTGTACCCGAAGGCAAGGTTTTAACCTCTACTTTGTTGCCTGTAATTTTAGCGGCATCAAAGGCGTGTAGTGGTTGCCCTAAATCGTGCAATACATAATTAGTAGCATCTACAATATTGTTAATAGGGTTTAAACCAATGGCCTTTAAGCGGTGTTGTAACCAAGCAGGAGACGGTTTTACCACAATCCCTGAGATGGTAAGTCCGCAATAACGCGGTGCCAATTCCTTGTTTTTTACGTCCACATCAATACGCAAGGTGCGGCTATCAACATGAAACGCACTTACAGATGGGGTAATAAACTCTAAATTGATGTCTTTTTGTACCAAGCCAGCTTTCAAATCGCGGGCAGTTCCTAAATGGCTCATCGCATCGGCACGGTTTGGTGTTAAGCCAATTTCAAAAACCTGGTCGTTTTCAATATCAAAAATAGTAGCAGCAGCTGTTCCTACTTTAATATTGGTGTCTAAAACCATAATACCATCATGACTTTTCCCTAACCCAAGTTCGTCTTCGGCGCAAATCATACCGTGGCTTTCTTCACCTCTAATCTTACCCTTTTTAATGGCCCAAGCTTCGCCTGTTTCCGTGTATAAGGTTGTTCCAATAGTTGCTACAGGTACTTTTTGCCCAACAGCCACATTTGGTGCGCCACATACAATTTGTAATGGGGCATCTTCACCAATATTTACAGTGGTAATCCTTAATTTATCAGCATTTGGGTGTGCTACACAGGTTAAAACCTCACCAACAACAACACCTTCCAATCCACCTTTAACCGATTGATAGACTTCTATACCTTCAACTTCCAATCCTAAATCGGTAAGTAATTCGCTAGTTTGTTCCGGTGTCCAATCAATCTTAATAAATTGTTTTAACCAGTTGTATGAAATTTTCATAGATTAATTCCTGTTTTAAAGTGTGCAAAAATACATATTTTATTTCTAAAAAACTTTATAAAGCACGCTTAGAAACACTGACTTTTGAACATATTAATACACAGAAAAATTGAAAACATTAACTTATTTTGGGTTTTACCTTTATACTGAAACAAGTTCAGGTACCAGAGTCTGGCTTGGAGTCTATCCTGAGCGCATACGAAGGGTTACAAGTCCTCGCTCCTGCGTCGCTGTGGGCTTTTCGCTTCAAATGCGACGCATTCACAATTTCCTTGATTTAAAAATAATATGCATGAATAATCTCTAACGCAACTATTTGCTGTGAATAATGTTAGGTAGTATGTTTCTAGTTGTTTTGTTTTGTTTTGTTGTTTTCGTAATGAGCAGGATGTTGTTAGTATTGATTTTAAGATGTATAAATTAATTAAATTTTATTTTTATGCCTAATCGATACTCTATCTTGTCAGTCTTTTTGTTTACTTGTGTCACAATGAAATTTGAGCAATAATCGAAAAGTTCGAAATATTTATCAAAATCTCCAACTGAAATTTTATAGGTTACGGTGTGACTTAGTATTATTTCGTTTGCGTCAATTGATATTTTACCAGTACCAGAACTTGAGAAACATTTTGCGTAAGACAAAATAGAATTTTTAAACATTGCGTTAGCCAATACAAATTCTTCAAAATTCTCAAAAGTTTTTTTGTTACCAAATTTCTTAGAAAACAGCAGAGACTCTCTTGCTTCACGAATTTGCATTATCAAAATTCCCTAAGAACTGAGACATTTAGTTTCACTATCACTAATGGAAAAACCTGTAGCAAAAAGTTGATTTAAGTTTTCGATGAAAATATCTTTTTTTGGTATAATTTCAATATTATTTTAACAGTCTTGTAATTACCTATTTCATAGAATGTAAACCAAACATATTACCTTCAGTATCTGTACCTAAAACAATAAAACCATATTCACCAATAGACATTTTGGGTTTAAATACTTTACCGCCTGCGGCTTCAATGTTTGCTTCTTCGTGGCAGTCTTCACTATGAAAATATACCAAGGTACTATTGCCACCGGCTTTAAAACCTTCCATTTTTACTAAAGCACCTCCAGAACCGTAACTGGTCATGTTACTGGGAAAAGTGTACATAATTAAGCCTCCTTCTTCATCAGGTGCTGGAAGTTTTTCTAAAGTGGTTTTAAATACAGCTTCGTAGAATTTTTTGGATCTGGGCATATTGTCTACATAAATTTCGAACCAAGCAACGGGATTAGAGTGTGGATTTTCCATGATTTTAAGTTTTAAAGTTTCTTAAAATTAGGAAACAAAAGTGGGATGTAAAAGCAAAGTTTTGAATAAAGCCAATTATTCTGAACTGTATCTTAAGTATTAAAAAGGAATTTTATTGGAAATTTAAAAATATTTAATCAATATGTATCTAAGAACTGTTTTTTTTACAGGAAATTCAACAGTTTTAGATTAGTGAATTATATATTTTTTATAGGTTATAGTTTATGACTGTTTTTTTTAAAACTATGGTTGAGAAGTCCCATAGCAACATACAGAACAGGAGATATAAGTGCTTCTTGAATACTGCCAGCAAAAGCCCTTAAATTAAGACTCATACCGCCGATTAGCAAATCAAAAATGCCAAGAGATATTATAATAGTTAACCCTGAAATATGTACAACATGCCAGATAAAAGACATCCACGAATCAGTTAATTTTCCAAGATGAAAAGTACCAACAAAGTACACAACCACCGTAGCGAGGAATTTTATTATATGTCTTACTTTCGAAGGTAATTCTAAATCACTGTTTTCTTCAAAAAGCACATAATAACATGTGTAAATAATAAAAATTAATATAAGTCCTGATATAAAACGAACTTTATCCGACTTGTATAGATTCATTTTTTAATTGAATTTTTCTTGAATATACAATCCACATTATAAATGTTGTGGAATATACTATGATTTTAAATAAATAATGATGTGCAAATTGAAAATATTGTTGAAAATATTCTCTTAAATAAATAAGTCCCACACATCTAATAATGTTTATAAAATCAATGAGAATGACACCAATAATTATATATAGAACTTTCCGTAAAAAACTAGATGGCATGCAAATAATAAAACCTATATATAAAATTATTAATTCTAAACCATTACAAGCATTAGCTATATTAAGTATTTTTTTATCATTATGATAAATTACAGACATATTAAATTCTTGTATTTCTCCATAATGAATTTCAGGATATGTTTCGTTTATAGCAGTAAATCCAGACATAGAACCTAATCCGTTTAAAACCTTAACGGAAGAATTTCCCACGTGTTTAGTTAAAATACTATCAAGATATTGTGAGTCAAATAAGAAAAAAACATAAATTATTTTCCATGCAATGAAAAATAATAAGGCTTTTCCTAAAAAAAGCCTTATTGGTAAAGGAATGTTATTTTTTAGTGAATTAAACTTTTTCATTTTTGTTTTCACGTAATTTTTTCACACCAAAAATTGCTGCACCAGCTAATAGAATTCCAAGACCTCCGTCTAACGGAACAGAATCTGTTGAGCTATTATGTCCACATCCTTGTGTATGTGTATGGCCTCCAAAAAGCCAACTCAACCAGCCTCCAAACAAACTTGGTTGTGCTGCATGTATATTACTTGAAAATGTTAGAGCTAATACCACAATAGATATTCTGATAGTTTTAATTAATTTGTAATTTTTTTTTTTCATTTGTAAAATTTTAAGTTAAAGATTAATAGCGAAATGAAAATAACTACAATTTTAAATAAAAACCATTTTTTTCGATAAGAATAGTGTTTTATTCTATTAATGGTTAATTATTAACAAATCATTTATTTTCTTTAAATAATGCGAATATTGTTAAAATAACTAGTAAAATTTTATAAAATAGTAATTTATCGAGTTTTTAAGTAATTTAGCGAAATGCTATTTGGATAGGTCTTCCAGTATTAAATTAAAATCGTACTGCAAATCTTCATGAAGCGTACAAACTATTTTTTTTATCAATGCTATTTGCCTATAATACATATTTTGCAACTGTGTGCTGTACTTAATACTGGGCGAAAAAGCTTTTAATTTTTCGCAGAAATAGAGGAGGATTGTCGCTTCGGTTTCCTTATTTTGGGAATACCGAATGAATTTTTTTGTATTGGTTAGAATTTTTCGGGCGCTTTTACGAATGTAAAAATAACTGGCGGTGTTAATTAACTCGAATTGCTCGTCTATATAACTTTTAACAGATTCAATATAGCCTTCTTCATTATGGGATTCAAAAAGTAGATAGGTAAGGAGTTCTTTGTTTTCTTTTTTAAATCGGGCAAGACGTAAACAAAGTTCCGCCATGTCATCATACGATTTATGGCTTAGTTCCTTTTTTATTTCAGCAAGTGAAGCACCTTTCAAATGTATCTATTTTTTAAACCCGTCAACTGAATATTTACCAGAACCAGTGAAAAGTAACACTAAAAAACCAAATAAGTATAGTAATGCTTTTTCTTTAACATTTAATGGGTCGCTGGCGTGAATAACAAATGCAGCTACAAACATGGTAATAACAACTGGTATAGCAGCTAATTTTGTTTTGAACCCTATTAAAATTAAAATAGGAGCAACAACTTCGCCTATTAAAGTTAAGATTAATGACGTTGTTTCACCAATACCAAAAGGGTCGGCAAATTTTATGGGACTTTCAAAAAGTGAGTTAATTTTTGGGATACCGTGTGTAAGCATTAAACTTGCGAAACCAATTCTTAGAATTAGTAAACCTAAATCGGGGAAATTTTTATTCATTTAAATATTGATAATTACGTGAAATCTATCTTAATTTGGGGAATTCACTGGGATTTGCTTCATGCATAACACCATAAACAGCTTCAAAAATATCTTCGGCCGATGGTTTTGAAAAATAATCACCATCATTTCCATATGCAGGTCTGTGTGCCTTAGCGGTAAGCGTTTTTGGTTGGCTATCTAAATAGTTATATGCATTTTGAACGTTTAATATTTCATTTAAAATATATGCGGATGCACCACCAGGGACATCTTCATCAATAACCATTAAACGATTGGTTTTTTGAATGCTTTTAGCGATATCATGGTTTAAATCGAAAGGTAATAATGATTGTACATCAATTATTTCAGCATCAATACCAACTGCTAATAAATCTTTAGCTACTTGTTCTACAATTCTAAGTGTTGAACCGTAGGAAACCAAAGTAATATCTGTGCCTTCTTTTATGGTTTCAACAACGCCAATTGGTGTTTGAATGTCACTTAAGTTATTTGGTTTTTTTTCTTTTAATCTGTATCCATTTAGACATTCCACCACAATAGCAGGATCGTCACCTTTTAAAAGTGTGTTGTAGAAACCTGCAGCTTTGGTCATGTTTCTGGGCACTAATACATTTACGCCTCTAACTAAATGTAAAATACCACCCATTTGAGAACCTGAATGCCAGATGCCCTCTAATCTATGGCCACGTGTTCTAATAATTAAAGGCGATTTTTGCTTCCCTTTGGTTCGGTAGTGTGTGGTTGCTAAATCGTCGCTAATAATTTGTAGCGCATAAAGGATATAATCTAAATACTGGATTTCGGCAATGGGGCGTAAACCGCGTAACGACATACCAATACCTTGGCCAACAATAGTGGCTTCTCTAATACCAGCATCAGCAACTCTTAATTCGCCATATTTTTCCTGTAAACCTTCTAAACCTTGGTTTACGTCACCAATATTTCCTGTGTCTTCCCCAAAAACAAGTGCCTCTGGATAGTTGCTGAAAATAGCATCAAAATTATCACGAAGAATGATGCGTCCATCAACTAACTCTGCTTCGTCACTATAAATGGGCTTAATTTCTTTTACAAGGATGTTAGACCGATTCGTTTCAGAATATAAATGAGAACTGAAATTTGGTTGAATGTTTTCAAATGTTTTATTGATCCAATTAACAAGTTGCTCCTTTTCTAAAAAAGATTCCTTGATTAAATGAACTAAAGTTTTTCTTGCTGCAGATAAAATATCTTTTCTTGTAGGTTCATCTATAGCAGCTAAAGTATCTTTTATTTTTTCTATAAAAACGCCATTAGCGCTATGGGATGCTACTTGCTTTAAAATTGTAATTAATTCGTTTTGCTCTTTTAATATGGGTTTTAAAAAGGTGTTCCAAGCATTTTTTCTTGCTTCTCTAACTTCTCTTTTTATGGCTCTTTCAATTTCAATAAGCGTTTCATTGGTAGCAATGCCGCTTTCAATAATCCAATCGCGCATTTTAGTGTTGCAATCGTGTTGGCTTTCCCAAGCTAATCGATCGGAAGTTTTATAGCGTTCGTGCGAACCAGATGTAGAGTGCCCTTGTGGTTGTGTTAATTCTAAAACATGAATTAAAACAGGAACGTGTTCTTGACGAGCTATAATGGCAGCTTCTTGGTAGGTTTCTACCAAATTCGCATAATCCCAACCTTTAACACGAAGGATTTCAAAACCTTTTTCATCGTCTGTTCTTTGAAATCCTTTTAGAATTTCTGATATATTTTCTTTAGTTGTTTGATGTTTTGCATGTACTGAAATTCCATACTCATCATCCCAAATACTAATTACCAAAGGAACTTGTAAAACCCCAGCTGCATTTATGGTTTCGAAAAATAAGCCTTCACTAGTGCTGGCATTACCAATGGTACCCCAAGCCACTTCATTTCCATTTACTGAAAAATTAGTGGTATTAATGCCTTCAACTTGTCTGAAAATTTTTGATGCTTGCGCTAACCCTAGTAAACGTGGCATTTGTGCAGCAGTAGGCGATATATCGGCACTGGAATTGTATTGCTCGGTTAGATTTTTCCAACTCCCATCGTTATTCAAACTATGGGTAACAAAATGCCCACCCATTTGGCGACCTGCGGACATGGGCTCCTGTTGTAAATCCGTATTGGCGTATAAACCAGCGAAAAATTGTTCAACGGTTAATTCACCAATAGCCATCATAAAGGTTTGGTCTCGGTAGTAGCCCGATCTCCAATCACCTTTTTTAAAGGCTTTAGCCATGGCTAACTGAGGTACTTCTTTGCCATCGCCAAAAATTCCAAATTTAGCCTTTCCTGTTAAAACTTCACGACGACCTAATAAACTACATTCCCGACTTTTTACAGCTGTTTTATAGTCGTTCAAAACTTCTGCTTTAAAATCTTCGAATGATAAATTGTTTTTCAAATCTGGAATTGTGTGCATAGGTTTGATGCTTTAACTTTTGCAAAAGTAGTTAAAGTTTACGGTTTTTACAATTAAAACATCAACACAATTAATTATGAAATTCTCAATAATTTTTAATATTTTAATTTAAAATTAGCAATTTACTATAAGAAGTTTAAAATAGCCTATAATTGTATAACATATTTAACAATTAGTACCAACGGCGTCTAAATAAACCCAATAAGGCCTGTGGGTCTACGGTAAACTTAAATCGTATTTTTTGGTCGTAATGGGGTTGGGCTATTTCCCAGCCTAAATTGGAATAAACTGGTAAGTAAATTTCAAAATAATCGGTAACTAAATTGATTCTAATACCAGAATCGTAAACAAAATGCGCATTATCGAATTTGTTTTTAACCAAACCTACATCACCATACATTAAAATATACTTCCATAATGTGGTACTTGTGTTTAATGTGGTCATCCATTGATTCGCAAATGGAGTTTCTAATTTTGATTTAAATCCACCTTCGGCATCTATATATTGCTGACTGAATATACCCGACTCCTCCGAGCGTCCTAAATATTGATAGTCAAATAAATAATCGGTTGGTCTATCCAATGCAAAACTAAAGTAGTCTGAATTTGGATTATTTGTGTTTCTTAAAAATACCCCTGAAAAAAATCGTAGATTCAATTGTCTGTTATTTTCAAATAAGTGCCTAAATTCATAATTAAAGGCTACTTTAGTAAATGTTTTTGCAATTTGAAAATCTGCGTACCATTTGCTAAAGGTTATTAAATTATCATTAGAATCAATATATCTAGCATTAAATATATTGTAATTTGGTGTGTTGTTTGTATAAATATTATTTACGTCTTCGTCTTTGTTAGTATCTATATATCTAAATAAAAGCGATTGTTTTTTATTTGAACGCAAATCGTCTTTTTGCCTAAACAAAAAGCCTAACGATGGTGTTATTTGCGTAACAAACAAATCTGGTGCGTAAGAAGTATATGCACCACCAATACCATAATATATGGAATATAATGACCTGTTTTCAATTTGATGCGTCATAGAAACAAATGATGAACCGGTTAATGTTCTCGATTTAAGAGAATATTGGGGTTCAAATTTGTAATTAAAGGCTTTTTTTAAGAGGGTTTTGTTGTAAGCTTTAACTCCTAAATTTAGCCCATCATAAATATTGTTAAATTGTACTATTGGCATAAAAAACACCTGGTTGTAATAGGGGTCTTCCATATCTTTAAAAAGCCTAAACTGTAGTGGTTTATTATTAAAAAAGAATCCTTTTAGCGACTTCCAATTATCACGTGCATTAATTTCGGGGATGACATTGTTATAATTTAAAACCAGTTTGTTGGCATTATTTCTAGGAATGGTAATGGTTTTGTTTTCGGTAATATTCTCTATCCAGGTTTTTGATATGATGCTATCATTATTTAAAGTATATAATGAAACGGGCATGCCATTATCTTGCTTGTTTTTAATAGTTAAAGTAATGGAGTCCTCCGTTTTATGAACCTTTTTTATTTTAAAATCTATCTTTTTTCTTGTGTTTATATAATCGGTAAAAAACCAATCAATGTTTTTATTTGTTTTCGATTTTAAATAAGCCTCAAAATCTGTTGTAGAAACTGGTTTTAACTTGTTTTCAATAATGAATGATGATAAACTGTTTTCAACCACATCATGGTTTATAAAATCATCTAAATATTTTAATCCCACGCCAGCTTTGTATTTGTTGGCAATGCTATTGTTGAATTTTAACAACGAATCTTTGGAAGTTGTTAACGATTGGTCTCTATTGGTTCTAGCCATTAGCATATAGGCTAGGGTGTATTTGTCGTTATATTTCATGTTGGCAGCATGAAAGGAACGAATCCCCCAAATTCCTGCTAAATTTCCTAAAAATTTCATATTGGGGTAATACTTGTCAACATAATCTATTAAATAATACATTTGAATACCATCAAGCAACCATTGATCGGTTCTTGGGTTTATAAGCAATGTATTTTCTAAATAATTATTTAAGGCAATTTTTAAAAGTTTCAGTTCATATTGAAAATGGTTAGGATAGGTTTTAATAAAGTTTGGCAAAAAATTTAAGCCATACACGGGGTTTTTGTTATAATCAATATCTGATAAAAGAAGTTGGTTGTGCGGGTAAGCCCCAAGTTTTTCTTGAATAAAGTTTGTTACCTTTTCGGTAATTAAAACCTTATCAAT
Organism: Mariniflexile gromovii; assembly: GCF_017814435.1. Lineage (GTDB taxonomy): Bacteria > Bacteroidota > Bacteroidia > Flavobacteriales > Flavobacteriaceae > Mariniflexile > Mariniflexile gromovii. The sequence goes on from NZ_JAGJCB010000001.1 coordinate 116,068, forward strand.
CATTTCTAAACCTTCATCATCAATATTGGTGATAAGTGAAAAGCCATCTTTTTGAATTGTATTGAATTTTGAAGTTTTACTTATGAATAATTTGTTGTTCAGAATATTTTCTCCTTCTAACGTAATAAGCTGTTTGTTAGCAGATTGTGTTTGGTTAATTACGTCTAATTCTGAAGTTAATTTATACCCCAATGGGTATTCAATTTCTAAATGTACATCGGCTGGAGGAATGTACATGTCATCTAAATCTTTATTGCTGTAGTAATGCCACTTACCATTGTAAACGGCAGGTGTAATATACCAATATCTTAAGTTTAAAGCACCTGTGTTTGTAATACCATAACTTGTGAATTTATCGCTAGGTATTTGTACTAGATATTCTAATTGAATGTTGTAAAAGTCATTTGGTTTTAAGGGCTTTTTAAGTTCAACTTTAATAATATCTATTTGGTTTTTTACATTTTGAAACACTAAATCTTCACCATCTTGTTTAATTGAAGCTATTACAGAATAACCTCTTTCTTCATTTTTAGCTAAATGAAACACATTTTTGTATTCATCTGCCAATCTTTGCGCAAGTGGTGTTTTTTTTGTTGAATAACTATTGTTCCAATCGTTTAAATAAATGGTTTGAAGCTCATCTTGGGTTGTGTTTTGGTATTGAATGGTTTGCGATATTTTAATTTGTTTGTTTTTAATATCAAAAACCGCCTTTAAGTCAATTTTGTTTTGACCAAAGCCTGCATAACATACCAATGCATATAACGCACAACAGAAAAGACGTAATTTCAATTTACTTTTAAACATTTAGAGGTTAAAAATTCGTAAGGCGATGCAATATAATAAAATAAACCTGCAATTTTTTGTTTGCAGGGCTAAGTTAGAAATTAGGACTCAATCCAGACCCATTATAGAAAGAGTCTAGAATGGTAACTACTTCTTCTTCAGTATCAACAAGATGGATTAAATCTAAATCTTTGGCACTTATATTTCCAAAAGACTCTAAAAGCGTGGTTTTAATCCAATCTAAAAGTCCTTCCCAAAATTTGGTTCCTACTAAAATAATAGGGAATTTTTCAATTTTATGTGTTTGAATAAGCGTAATGGCTTCAAACAACTCATCTAAGGTACCAAAACCTCCGGGCATAACTACAAAGCCCTGTGAATACTTTACAAACATGACTTTACGAACAAAAAAGTAATCAAAATCCAAACTTTTATCAGAATCGATATAAGGGTTATCGTGTTGTTCGAAAGGTAAATCTATATTCAATCCTACCGAGGTTCCGCCACCTAAATGAGCACCTTTATTTCCCGCTTCCATAATACCAGGACCACCACCGGTAATAACACCATAACCAGCTTCTACAATACGTTTTGCAATTTTCTCTGCAAGAAGGTAGTATGCATCTTCTGGTTTCGTTCTTGCTGAACCGAATATGGATACACACGGACCAATTTTACTTAGCTTTTCATAACCATTAACAAATTCGCCCATGATTTTAAAAATAGCCCAAGAATCGTTTGTTTTAATCTCGTTCCATGCTTTACTATGTTTTTCTAATCTCATATTGTGTCTATTTGTTTATTCGTTTAAATTCAATTATCAATTATCAATTATCAATTATCAATGGAGCTAATTCCTTTTTAAGAAACTTAGCCGTATAGCTTTTTTTGTGGTTGGCCACTACTTCGGGAGTACCTTCAACAACTACTTGTCCGCCACCTCTTCCGCCTTCATAACCAATATCGATAATGTGGTCTACAGTTTTAATAACGTCCAAATTATGTTCAATAATTAATACCGTATTGCCCTTATCTGCCAGTTTATTAAGTACGATCATTAATACTCGAATATCTTCAAAATGCAAGCCGGTTGTGGGTTCATCAAGTATGTAAAACGTGTTTCCGGTATCGCGTTTACTTAATTCGGTTGCCAATTTAATGCGTTGTGCTTCACCACCAGAAAGCGTTGTGCTTTGTTGCCCTAAAGTGATGTATCCCAGACCAACATCTTTAATGGTTTTTAATTTATTGTGAATTTTTGGAATGTGCTCAAAGAAAGGAACCGCTTCGTTGATGGTCATATCCAACACATCGCTGATGCTTTTTCCTTTGTATCGAATTTCTAAAGTTTCGCGATTGAAACGTTTACCTTGGCAAGTTTCGCATTCCACATATACATCGGGTAGAAAATTCATTTCTATAACCCTTAAACCACCACCTTGGCAGGTTTCACAACGACCGCCTTTTACATTGAAACTGAAACGGCCTGCTTTGTAACCACGAATCATGGCTTCGGGGATTTTAGCAAACAAACTGCGAATTTCGTCAAACGTCTTCGTATATGTTGCAGGATTGCTTCGTGGTGTACGGCCAATGGGCGACTGGTTGATATCAATCACTTTATCAATATGTTCTAAACCGCTAATACTTTTATAGGGCATCGGTTTTTTAACGCCATTAAAGTAATGGGCGTTTAAAATGGGGTAGAGGGTTTCGTTAATTAAAGTCGATTTTCCACTACCAGAAACGCCCGTAACCCCAATCATTTTTCCTAAAGGAATTTTTACCGATACATTTTTTAGATTATTGCCCGTACAGCCTTTAAGCTCGATAAACTTCCCATTGCCTTCACGTCGTTTTTTAGGAATTTCAATTTGTTTGGTACCGTTTAAATAATCGGCCGTTAAAGTATGGTGTGTTAAAAGCTCTTTTGGGGTGCCAATGCTTATTATTTCTCCTCCATATTTCCCAGCTTTTGGTCCAATATCTATCACATAATCGGCACGCTCAATCATGTCTTTATCGTGTTCAACCACAATGACTGAGTTGCCAATATCACGAAGTGATACCAGTGAATTTATCAATTTTTCGTTATCGCGCTGATGCAAACCAATACTAGGCTCATCTAAAATATAAAGGACTCCAACCAATTGTGAGCCAATTTGGGTTGCCAATCGGATGCGTTGTGCTTCACCACCCGAAAGTGATTTTGAGCTTCGGTTTAACGATAAATAATCTAAGCCTACATCCAATAAAAATTGAAGTCTCGATTTTATTTCCTTTATTACTTCTTCAGCAATTTGTAATTGTTTTTCAGATAAATGATGGTGTAAATCGTTAAACCATTGGGTTAACTCCACAACATCGGCATTCGCTAATTCAGCAATGTTTTTGTTGTTTATCTTGAAGAAAAGTGATTCTTTTTTTAAACGAGACCCTTCGCATTCAGGACATTTTACTTTGTCCATATAATCTTTTGCCCATCGTTTTAAAGAAGTAGATTCGGCTGTTTTATATTGATTTTCAATAAAATTGGCGACACCTTCAAAATCTATTTTATAATCGCGGGTAACACCCAAAGTTTTGCTTTGTACCGAAAATTTTTCATTCCCTCCATACAAAATCATTTGTTTGGCTTCTTCAGGAATGTCTTTATAAGCATCGGTTAATTTGAAGTTGAAACGTTGTGCAATGGTTTCAAACTGTTTAAAAATCCAACTACTTTTTTCGGGGCCATGTGGTGCAAGGGCTCCCGCTTTTATAGAAATACTATCGTCTGGAACTATTTTCTTTTCGTTCACTTTATATAGTGTGCCAATACCGTTACAAGTATCACAAGCGCCTTTTGGTGAGTTGAAAGAGAAATTGTTGGGTTCAGGATTTGGATATGAAATGCCCGAAGTAGGACACATTAAACTTCTGCTAAAATAGCGGGTTTCATTGGTGTCTTGATCTAAAACCATCAATACATCATCACCATGATGCATGGCGGTATTTATGGTTTCTGTAAGGCGTTTATCGTTATCTGCTGAATCGTCAATAACCAATCTATCTATAACAATTTCAATATCGTGGGTTTTGTATCGGTCCAGCATCATGCCTTTTGTAAGGTCTTTTATCTCGCCATCCGTCCTCACTTTTACAAAACCTTGTTTTGCTATTTGTTCAAATAATTCGCGATAATGACCTTTACGTGAACGTATTATAGGAGCTAAAACATTAATGCGTTTCCCTTTAAAATCGCTAATAATGAGTTCTTTAATTTGGGCATCACTATAGCTTACCATTTTATCGCCCGTATTGTAACTGTATGCATCACTGGCTCGTGCGTATAAAAGACGGAGGAAATCGTAAATTTCTGTGATGGTACCCACCGTAGATCGTGGCGATTTGCTGGTTGTTTTTTGTTCGATGGCAATTACGGGACTTAAACCATCAATTTTGTCAACATCTGGACGTTCCAATCCACCTAAAAACTGACGTGCATACGCCGAAAACGTTTCAATATATCTACGTTGTCCTTCGGCATAAATAGTATCAAAAGCCAATGATGATTTTCCACTGCCAGATAAACCAGTAATAACTACAAGTTTTTCACGGGGAATAGAAACATCAATATTTTTAAGGTTATGGACTCTAGCTCCTTTAACTTCAATAAAATCGTCAAATTGGGTCATAAATTGGCAAAAGCGCAAAGTTACGATTTTAGTTGTTAAATTCTTGTGAAGATTTATTTCATCTTTAATTACTGTTTGTTATTCCAATGCTTATCCGTTATTAATCATAAATTACTTCAAAGTGAGGTCTCGACTGCGCTCGACCTGACACGGGAAGTTTTATTATGATTGTTTATAGATATTCAAATTATTTCAGAAGATAAAATGAAATAATAGAATTTTAATTCTCAAGCGGTTCTTCAAGCACTTCAAGATTTACAATTAAATAACCACGTAATTTAAACTTGGCAATTTCCATGAAGGCTTTTTTTGATAAATCAATTTCTCTGCCTTTTACAAAAGGTCCTCTGTCGTTTACCGTTACAATAACCGATTCGCCATTAACCGTATTGGTTACCTTCACTTTGGTGCCAAATTTTAGGGTTTTGTGTGCGGCTGTATATAGGTTATTATCAAACTTTTCACCACTCGCCGTTTTTCTTCCATTAAATTTATCGTGGTAATAAGAGGCATGTGCATTTTCAAGATATGGTATATATGCAGTTGATGTAGAATCTATAAATATTGAATCGCTTAAAATGGAATCTATTTGAACGATATTGTACGAAGCACTTTTTTCCGTTCTTGTATTTGAAGATTTAAAGCTGCTTAAAATAATAATAAGCCCTAAAAAACCTATAATTTGAGTCGTTAACTTCATATACTTCTTTTAATAATTCTTACAAGTAACGAAAGAATTGATTTTTAATTATACGCCTAAAACAACTTTTTAGACTTTTTACTTCAAAAAAAAAAGAAGCTATATCATTACGACATAGCTTCTAAATATGTATGCTTGAAAATCTTTTTACGGATTAACTTTAGACATTTCACCAGAAGATAATGCTTTTGAGTAGTTAGCTTCTACATGTTTTACAACCCCAAAAAATTTAGTGTTGTCTTCGTTTCCTAAAAGCACTTTAGTATGGCCACTTTCATGATTAACAACCTCTTTTATTACCACACGCTTTCCATGTACACTTTTGTAATTAGCAACATTTCCTTTTTTTACTATGATGTTTAATTGTGGAAAATCTATATGGTTATACTTAATATTTGATGTTGAATTGATAACTAAAACATCGCCAATTTTTGGGTCGTTTTGTTTTAATTCAAGCGGATGTGTGTTATTTGCAAAAGCAAAACCAGATACGAGTAATAGTAATAAATAAATTCTTTTCATAATTTAAAATTTTTAAAGATTATTAATGTTCGAAGACTAAAATAGTAACAGAAAAGTAATTTTTAATACCGTTTAGAATTGTTTAACTTTTTTAGAATTTTCAAATAAAAATGAACGACCCTAACTAAATATGGGTGTAAGAAATGGGAGAAGATATTTAATGGTTTTTTGCTATTCCTTTTTATGTACTCAGGTTAAAAAATAGATGATTTTTATAGCTTTTGCCCTTAAAAAACTAGGGGTATTTTCAAAGTGTAAATTATGCTTAATTAACAAAAAATTAACTTTTGTACAGTATTGCTTAAATCTCGATGTCTCCTCGAGCATTGCCGAAGACAAAACGTGTTTTGGTTGAAGGTAGCTCGCAAAGCGAATCGAGAAGTGTTTTTATTAACTCAAGTAATAAAGAGGTCTCAACTACGCTCGATCTGACATGGAAATTGAATTATAACTAGTTACTGACTATCAGTTTCTAATTTTTCAGAATTCAATTTAGGTTTTTGTGAAGTTTTAGTATCATTGTAAATAGAATTAACATAAAAATATCAATATGAAATTATTAGGAATAGGCTCTAGGATTAACCATGCTGAATACGGAAAAGGTGTTGTAACCAATGTAACATCGCAACATTATTGGGTAACTTTTATAGAAAACGGATTGGAAACCATTGATTTGGATAGTGATTTTGAAGTTATTGAAGCGGCTGATGGTGATGTGGATACCGTAAGTTTTTTTGATGTTGAAAGTAGCTTGGTGAACATTTTAAAGAAGTGGAGCGATGCTAGTGAAATTGTGCCCATTGCCGATAAATATAAAGGAGGAAAACTTATTTTAGAACCAGCAGATACCAATTTAAAGTCATACGAATTGCCAATTGATACTTTTTTTCATAAAATAACCATGGTGCGCGACCGCTTACGTGTTATGGAGCAACGCGTTAATGCCAGTGATTTGGATGAGCAAGGTAAAATAGATTTGCAACAATATATTACTAGAATTTACGGCAGTTTAACCAGTTTTAATATTCTGTTTAAATCGGATAGTCATCGTTTTGTTGGGCAGAAGGGGAGTTAATACTAAGTTTGCAGTCTCAGTTTCAGTTTTCAGTAAAAGATAGTGATTGTGACTGAGACTAAAAACTCATTCAGTTCCTTTGATATGGCTAATTTCCAACCCAAAAACTCCCATTTTATGGAATGTAGGTAATTGAGCGCCACTTTCTGTGGTGGTCCAATCGCTCCATGTAGCTGTTAAGCCATTAATAGGTAAAATATCAACCCACATTTGAAAACTTGTGGGTTTTCCGTTATTATCCAAATGCCATAAATACGAATCTCCTGGAGTTGTGCCACCAGAAGTGTAGGTTACTAAAAGTGCTTTTTTATTGTTTTCTAAGTTTACCAAACGGCGTTCAGCCCCTTTGTCAAATACTTTATAAGGTGCCACTAACCAAAACGAATCGTTGTTAAAGTATTTAACGGCTTTTTCAATAAGTTCTTTTGATAAATCGGCATCCATAACCCTAAAACTGTGTACAAATGCTTGGTTTTTCGATGCATCTTTTAAATCAAGACTTACCTTATAATCTTTCCAGTAAACATCACAGGTGTTTTTGTTTTTCTGCCATTTAAATAGGTGCCTTCGTTTAAAAGTCCATTCTAAATAGTCTGTATTTTCAAAAGCTTTGTAATTAAGTGCTTCCAACATTTTGTAAGCTAAAGCATCGGCTTCCTTTCCTGTAATACCTTCGGGTAAATCTTCGTTATACTTAAAATATAAAAAACAAAAAAGCAGTAAACTGGGCAGTGTTAAAAACACAAGAACTCCAGTGGTAATTTTTACTGTTTTTTTAGATATCATTTAAGAGTGTTCAGGTAATAAAAAACCTAAATTATTAATTACTAATATATTAATCAAAGAAAACTGTTGAAAACCGACAGCGGCATGGTCTATTCGATTATCTGTATCTAGGTTTGCAGTTTATCTTTAAAATTAGAATACTGTCGAGTTTGTTTTTACTCAAAATTTAACGAATACTCTTTTAGTCTTTCTTTTGAAAAGCTAATGAGTTCGTCAAAAAAGGAAGAAAACTCCGTTTCAAATTCATTGTAAAACAGTTCTAATTCTTTAACTGCTTCATCCATTCCAGAAACATTTTTGGTACGTCTATTCATACCTGCCAAAACTCTAGAAATTCCTTCTATGGAAGCATAGCTCAGCAACCAATTGTCGGTAAGCATATAGGGCATCATTTTTTGAATGCGTTGTGGTAAGATTTCAAAATTGTTTTCTAACGAATTATAAAACGTTTCAACATAATTTTTTAGAGGGATATCACTGTATGTGTCCCAGTTTTTTGCCAAAAAATGATCGTATAGAATATCTACTATAATACCTGAATAATGCCCGTATTTTTCGTGCAATCGTTTGGTACTTAGTCTAACGGTTGGGTGCGCATCAGTGAATGTGTCAATGTTTCGATGAAGCAAAATTCCAATTTGAATGTCTTTCGGATAATTTTTATACGATTTGCCTTTAATACCATCTGCAATAAAATTTCCAATGGTAATCAAATCGTTATCTCCAGACAGGTAAATGTGCGCTAAATAATTCATTTGTGAAATTTACGAATTACGAATTTAGAATTGCAACTTTGAAATCGTAATTAATAATATTTTAAAAAATTGAACACTAAATTATTATAAAGCGATACCATATGACTATAAAAAAACAATAAAATATACATTTGAAGTGGTATATTTGTTCAATAATTTGAAAAAAACTTTATGACACTTATAAAATCAATTTCAGGAATTAGAGGAACTATTGGCGGAAACGTGGCTGATAATTTAACACCTATTGATGCTGTAAAATTTGCTGCAGCTTATGGTGTGTGGTTAAAACAACAACGCCAAAAGGATACTTACAAAGTTGTGGTTGGTAGAGATGCACGTATTTCCGGAGCCATGATTCAAAATTTAGTAATGAATACATTGGTTGGTTTAGGTATTAATGTAGTTGATTTAGGCTTGTCTACAACACCTACCGTTGAAATGGCTGTACCTATGGAACATGCCGATGGTGGTATTATTTTAACAGCAAGCCACAACCCCAAACAATGGAATGCATTAAAGTTATTGAATGAAAAAGGTGAGTTTTTAGATGCTGTTGAAGGTGCTAAAATATTAGATATTGCAGAAAGTGATAACATGAGTTTTGCCGATGTAGATAGTTTGGGTAAAATCACAAAAAACAAAGCATATATAGATTTACATATTATAGAAGTTTTAGATTTGCCTTTGGTAACCGTTCCTGCCATTGAGGAAGCCCGTTTTAAAGTGGTGGTAGATGGCGTAAATTCTACCGGAGGTATTGCTGTTCCTTTACTTTTAGAGCGTTTAGGGGTTGAAGTTGTAAAGCTATATTGTGAACCAAACGGTCAGTTTCCGCACAATCCAGAGCCTTTAAAAGAACATTTAACCGATTTGTCTGAAGCTGTAAAAAAACACAATGCCGATTTTGGTATTGTTGTAGATCCAGATGTAGACCGTTTAGCGTTCATGGATGAAAACGGCGACATGTTTGGTGAGGAATATACTTTGGTTGCTTGTGCCGATTATGTACTAAGCAAAACCCCAGGAAACACCGTAAGCAATATGAGTTCTACCAGAGCATTGCGTGATGTAACCGAAAAACATGGCGGTATGTACGAAGCCAGTGCAGTAGGTGAAGTGAATGTGGTAAAATTAATGAAGAAAAATAAAGTGGTTATTGGTGGTGAAGGTAACGGTGGTATTATTTATCCAGAATCCCATTATGGTCGTGATGCGCTAGTTGGCATCGCCTTATTTTTGAGTTTATTGGCAGAAAGAGGTATCTCTGTAAGCGAACTTAGAAAAAGCTACCCTAATTATTTTATGAGCAAAAAGAAAATTGAATTAACGCCTGGGTTAGATGTTGATGGTATTTTAAAGAAGATTGAAACCCGTTACCAAAACGAGCAATTAACCACTATTGATGGTGTTAAAATTGATTTTTCTGAAAGCTGGGTGCATTTACGCAAAAGCAATACCGAGCCTATTATTAGAATCTATACCGAAGCAAAATCGCAACAAGAAGCTGATGTCTTAGCCGATAAATTTATTGAAGAAATAGGCAGTATAGCTAAAGGCTAATTAAAAATAAGTATGAACATGAAATACATAAATACATATAATCTATGCACTTTAATAGTTATTTTGCTATTTAATTTTTCATGTCAAAAAGAAAAAGAAATAAGTTCGGTGCATCCTACAAACTGGAAACACCGAACCGTTAACCATCCTTTAAGCGATAGTTTGGAACAAGGTAAAACCTACCTATCTGTTTATTCTGAAATTTATAGTGAAACCGAACATCGGGTCCATAGTTTAACTGCTACCGTTAGTCTTCGCAACATCAATACAAACGACACGGTTTATATAGATAAAGCAACATACTATAATACCCATGGTGAAGCAATTAGAACCTATTTTAACAAAACAATTTTTATCGCTCCTATGGAAACTGTTGAAATTGTTATAGACGAGCTAGATAAAACAGGGGGCACCGGAGCTAATTTTTTATTTAATTGGAGAATTAAACCAGAATCAAACGCACCTTTTTTTGAAAGTGTTATGATTTCTACTTCGGGGCAACAAGGTATTTCATTTACAACACAAGGAAAAACTCTAAATTAATATGTTTGCTGCAATAGTTACTAAAATTTTATTCATGATTGCTGTCATTGACCCATTAGGGTCGGTACCAGTTTATTTAGAGGCAACAAAACATTTTGATTTAAAGTATAAAAGGAAGGTAGCCATAAGAGCATCAATTGTGGCTTTTTTAATTTTATTGTTTTTTATTCTAGTAGGTCAATTAATTTTGGAAGGCATGCAAGTATCTTTAGATGCTTTTCAAATTTCTGGCGGTGTGATACTATTCTTGTTTGCCTTAACCATGATTTTTGGCGAAGGGAAGCCAGAATCAGAAAAACATTCCATTAAAGATTATAAACACGTTACCATTTTCCCTGTTGCCATTCCATCCATTGCGTCACCTGGAGCTATTATGGCAGTGGTGCTTATGACGGATAATCATTTATATACTATTGAAGAACAGTTTATAACCATACTGTTGGTACTATTTGTTGTGGTATTAACCATGCTTTTACTACTGGCTGCTAATGGTGTTCAAAAAAGGGTAGGTGAGTATGGAATTACGGTAATTAGTAAAATAATGGGACTTATACTTGCATCTTACGCAGTACAAAGTATTCTTAGTGGTTTACGTGATTTTTTTGTAATCTTAAAATAGCTTATCTAAATTCAATATTTTATAGCTATGAATACCAAAAAACTATTGTCACCAGAACAACAAGAGGCGCTAATCAAAACTCTAAAAGTTCGTTTTGAAAAAAACACCAAACGTCATTTAGGTATAGATTGGTCTCAGGTAGAATTGAAGTTACGCACTAATGAAGAAAAACTTTGGTCTTTAAACGAAATGGAAGTATCAGGTGGTGAACCCGATGTGGTTGCGTATGATAAAAATACAGATGAATTCATTTTTTATGATTGTTCTGATGAAAGCCCTAAAGGACGTAGAAGTTTTTGTTACGACCGTGAAGCTTTAGATGCCAGAAAAGAGCACAAGCCAAAAAATAGCGCGATTGATATGGCTAAAGCAATGGGAATAGAACTGCTAACAGAAAATCAATATAGGGAATTACAACAACTTGGTGATTTCGATTTGAAAACCTCCAGTTGGCTAAAAACCCCCGATGATATAAGAAAACTTGATGGTGCTATTTTTGGTGATAAACGCTATAACAACGTTTTTGTATATCATAATGGTGTACAATCGTACTATGCTGCCAGAGGGTTTCGTGGGATGTTAAAAGTTTGAAATTTATTTTACGTGGTCTCCCTGTTATGTTTCCAACGCTTGTGTGTCCAAAAGTAATATTCTGGGGCTTCGTAAATTTGTTTTTCTACTTCACGTAAAAATAAATCTGTCAATTCATAATCTTTGAAATCTTTTGGATTTTCAGAAAGCGTTATAATTTCAGCTTCATAATGTCCACGCTTTACTTTGTTCACTTTTAAATAGGCAATGGTTAAATCTAATTTTTTTGCCAATCGTTCAGCACCCGTAAAGCATGGCGTTTCAATACCCATAAAGGTACCCCAATACACTTCTTTCGTAAGTCTTGGGGATTGATCGCTTAAAAAAGCGGTAATGCTTTTATTGCCTTCAATTTCATTTTGGTTAATCACGCTAATGGTTTCTTTGGTACTGATTAACTGTGTGTTGTATTTAGACCTAATATCGCGCACTAATTTGTCAAAGTACTTATTGGCCAGTTTTTTATAAACCCCAAAACCTTTAAAGTTGATGTAATTTTGTAACACCACAGACCATTCCCAACTTGCATAATGCCCATACATCAATAACACGCTTTTATTTAAAGATTCCAAACGTTGAAATTCTTCAGGATTCAAAACTTTAAAACGCTTTTTTAGTTCTTTTTCAGAAATGGTCATGGTTTTTGCCATTTCTAAAAACATATCACATAAATGCTTATAGAATTTTTTTTGAATGAGCTTTAATTCTTTTTCAGTTTTATTAGGCAACACAAGTTTTAAATTACTGTAAACTACCTTTTTGCGGTACCCAATTATATAATAAAGCAATAGGGATAAACCATCTGAAATTAAGTAAAGCAATCTAAACGGAAGTATGGAAACCATCCATAAAAGTGGATAAACAAGAATATATGCTAAAAGTTGCATGAATTAATTTTAGATTTGTAGCAGCAAATATATGTTAATTTGAAATTAAACGATTACACTTCATGGGCAATTTAGATTTAATAACCATCATTATTATTGCAGCAAGTATTATTATATCCTATAAGGGATTTGGCGATTATGCTTTTTTTGATACCTATAAATTCCATATTGGTGGAGTTCAAAGGGGCGAAAAAATACGCATGTTTAGTTCTGGTTTTTTACATGTAGACACACAGCATTTGTTGTTTAATATGTTAACCTTGTACTTTTTTGCAGGCACGGTAATTAATTATGTAGCGCCCTTAGGTTTTATCATAATTTACGTGGTTAGTTTGCTTGCAGGAAGTTTGCTGTCACTCTATTTCCATAAAAACGAATATCATTACAGTGCCGTTGGCGCAAGTGGAGCTGTAACAGGAATTTTATATGCTGCCATTTTGTTACAACCCGGTATGAAACTTATGATATTTTTTATACCCATCCCCATTCCTGCATATTTATTTGGTATTGCCTATTTGTTGTATTCCATTTATGGGATGAAAAACCGAATAGGAAACATTGGTCATGATGCACATTTTGGTGGTGCCATAGGTGGTTTTGTAGCTACATTAATTTTAGCACCAAATTTATTTCAAACCAATTTACTTATGATTGGTTTATTATTAATCCCCATTGTTTTATTGTTTATTTTGAAGAAAGCGGGGAAAATTTAGATTCTTTTGAAGTTAAAGACAATAGAGTCTAGCGTTCTAAAGGTCTAAATTTCTAAAAATCTAATTATTGGCACAGCTATTGAATTTATATATAGAATGAATAGGATATAATTATTTTAAATTATTGATATTCAAAACAATATTATTTTTTGTAAATTATTAAAAATTAAGGATTCAATAGTTTTTATGACATATTGACCTAAATACATATATGAAAAAATCTAATTTTATATCTCTAGACAGTTTGTCATTACAGGATTTTGATGAGAATTCAGAATTAATCCCGTTAATGACACCTGAAGACGAAGAAGAAATAAACAATGAAAAATTACCCGAAACACTGCCTATTTTGTCTTTGCGCAATACGGTATTGTTTCCAGGGGTGGTTATTCCTATTACTGCCGGTCGCGATAAATCCATCCGATTGATTAACGATGCGAATAAAGGGAGTAAAGTTATTGGGGTGGTGGCTCAAAAAGATGAATCTGTTGAAAATCCTTCAGCAAAAGAAATTCACGAAATAGGTACAGTTGCCAAAATTTTACGTGTTTTAAAAATGCCCGATGGTAACGTAACGGTTATCATTCAAGGTAAAAAACGTTTTAAAGTGGCAGAAGTTCTTACAGAAGAACCTTACATGAATGCCACTGTTAGGGAAATACCAGAGGCACGACCTGCGCAAAAAAATAAAGAGTTTATCGCGATCATTGAGTCCATTAAAGATTTGGCTCTTAATATCATCAAGGAGAGCCCAAACATTCCAAGTGAGGCCTCTTTCGCTATTAAAAATATAGAAAGCGATTCGTTTTTAATCAATTTTGTGTCGTCTAACATGAATTTGACAGTGGCTGAAAAACAGGCACTTTTAGAAATTGATGACCTAAAAAAACGTGCGCTTTCAACACTTAAGTTTATGAATGTTGAATTTCAAAAATTGGAATTAAAAAACGATATTCAGTCTAAAGTGCAGATGGATATGAGCCAGCAACAACGTGAATATTTCTTGCATCAACAAATGAAAACCATTCAAGAAGAATTGGGTGGCGTAAATCATGAAGAAGAAATTGATGAAATGCGCTTACGTGCCGAGGAAAAATTATGGGATGAAAAAGTGGCAAAGCATTTTGAAAAAGAACTGTCCAAAATGCAACGCATGAATCCGCAAGTGGCTGAATATTCCATTCAACGCAATTATTTAGAGCTGTTTTTAGATTTGCCTTGGAACGAGTTCAGCAAAGATAAATTCGATTTAAAACGCGCCATGAAAATTCTAGACCGCGACCATTTTGGTTTGGAAGACGTAAAGCGCCGTATTATTGAATATCTAGCGGTTTTAAAACTGCGTAACGATATGAAATCGCCTATTTTGTGTTTGTACGGACCTCCAGGAGTTGGTAAAACATCTTTAGGAAAATCTATTGCCGAGGCTTTGGGTAGACAATATGTGCGTATTTCATTGGGTGGTTTACGAGATGAAGCTGAAATTCGTGGCCATAGAAAAACCTATATTGGTGCGATGCCTGGGCGTATCATTCAAAGTTTGAAAAAGGCAGGAACATCCAATCCCGTTTTTGTTTTAGATGAAATTGATAAACTTTCAAATTCAAACCAAGGCGACCCATCTTCTGCCATGTTGGAAGTATTGGACCCAGAACAAAACAGCGAGTTTTACGATAACTTTTTAGAAATGGGTTACGACCTTTCCAAAGTAATGTTTATAGCCACTTCAAATAGTTTGTCAACCATTCAACCGGCATTGAGAGACCGTATGGAAATTATCAATGTAACGGGTTATACTATTGAAGAAAAGGTAGAAATTGCAAAACGTCACTTGCTTCCAAAGCAATTAAAAGAACATGGTTTAACCGAGAAAAACCTTAAAATAGGTAAGGCACAATTAGAAAAAATTGTTGAAGGTTATACCCGTGAATCCGGTGTGCGTGGATTGGAAAAGCAAATCGCAAAAATGGTGCGTTACGCTGCCAAAAATATTGCGATGGAAGAAGATTACAACATTAAAGTAACCAATGAAGATATTATTGAAGTATTGGGTGGCCCTAAAATGGAACGCGATAAATACGAAAACAATAATGTGGCTGGTGTGGTTACAGGCTTAGCTTGGACCAGTGTTGGTGGCGATATTTTGTTCATTGAATCCATATTATCAAAAGGAAAAGGCACATTGAGTATTACGGGTAATTTAGGTACGGTTATGAAAGAATCGGCTACTATTGCTATGGAATACATCAAATCAAATGCTGATGAATTTGGAATTAATTCAGAAGTTTTTGAAAAATACAACGTACATATTCACGTGCCAGAAGGTGCAACTCCTAAAGATGGCCCAAGTGCAGGTGTAACCATGTTAACATCGTTGGTGTCATTATTCACGCAAAGAAAAGTGAAGAAAAGTTTAGCCATGACAGGAGAGATTACACTTCGTGGAAAGGTACTTCCTGTGGGTGGTATTAAAGAAAAAATTCTGGCAGCAAAACGTGCTCGAATTAAAGAAATTTTATTGTGTGAAGAAAACCGTCGTGATATTGAAGAAATAAAACCCGATTACTTAAAGGGGCTTACGTTCCATTACGTTACCGATATGAGTGATGTTATAAAAATAGCGCTCACAAATCAAAAGGTTACAAACGCAAAAACGTTATAGAATCTTGGATATAATAGGTCTGTTCGAGCGCAGTCGAGAACTCTTATGGTGTAGTGAACCTTAAAAACATCTCGACTGCGCTCGATGTGACTTGGTAAATCTGTCTTGTCTCTTTTTACTTCATTTAAAATAAAAGATACATGCTACCGTTTTAAGATAGATTTACTTACTTTGCGATGTAAATATGCTAAAAAAAATTATCACGCTTTTTTGTTTGCTTCTTACAGTCTTAACCTATGCGCAGGTAGGAGGTGAGTCTACGTATCAATTTTTGAATTTGGTATCGTCGCCACGTCAGGCAGCTCTTGGAGGTAAAGTACTTACCATTGTAGATTATGATGTAACACAAGGACTTTACAATCCAGCAACTATAAACGTTGATATGGACAAGCAATTGGCATTAAATTACATCAGCTATTTAGGAGGTATCAGTTATGGTACGGCGGCGTATGCTTACACTGTAGATAGACGCACACAAACTTTTCATGCAGGTATTACTTATATAAATTACGGTTCGTTTGATGGTTACGATGAAGATGGTAATTCTACAGGAACATTTTCAGGAAACGAAACCGCCTTGTCATTTGGGTATGCAACTCAAATTGGGTACTCCGATTTTTATTTAGGTGCCAATGCAAAACTGATTACTTCTAAGTTAGAACAATACAGCTCTTTTGGCGCTGCGGTTGATGTTGGTTTGTTGTACATTAATGAAGATATCGATTTTCATGCCGCTTTAGCTGTTAGGAATTTTGGAACACAAATTACCACCTATGCAGGTTTAAATGAAAAACTCCCTTTTGAAGTCGATTTTGGTATGTCGCAAAGTTTAGAAAATGTACCCCTTCGTTGGCATCTTACTCTAGAAAATTTGCAGGAATGGCCTATAGCACGTCCAAATCCAGCAAGAACAACAAGCGATTTAAGTGGCAACCAAACCGATGAAAAAATTGGTTTTTTGGGTCAAGTAATGCGACACACTATTGTTGGTGCTGAAATTTTTCCTGAAGGCGGATTTAACATTCGTATTGGCTATAATTTTAGACGTGCCGAAGAATTACGAATTGTAGACCAACGAAATTTTTCAGGCTTATCCGCTGGTTTTTCAATAAAAATGAACAAAATGCGCTTTAGTTACACTCATGCCAAATATACAAGTGCTGCCAATTCAAACTTTTTTGGTTTACAGATAGATTTGCAATAGAAGTTTGTAAAGTTTGCATGTTGAAATTTTATAAAGAAAATTCAATTAAAAAAAACAGCAACTTTTTACTTTATAACTTTTAACTTTACCACCAACAAAATTTCAATGAAAAACATCACAATCGCTATAGACGGGTTTTCGTCCACAGGAAAAAGTACGGTCGCCAAACAAATTGCCAAACATTTGGGTTATGTATATGTAGATTCTGGAGCGATGTACCGTGCGGTTACTTTTTATGCCATGCAACATGGTTTTATAAATAATAATCATTTTGATGTTGAAGGTTTGGTTGCTAGTTTAAAAGCAATCACAATCAGTTTTAAATTCAATAAAGATGTCGGGTTTGCCGAAGTGTACTTAAACGGTACTAACATAGAAAACGATATCCGCACATTAGAAGTGTCCAGTTTTGTTAGTAAAGTTGCCGAAATATCCGAAGTACGCCAAAAACTGGTAGAACAACAGCAGCAATTGGGGAAAAATGGCGGCGTGGTTATGGATGGGCGCGATATAGGCACCGTAGTATTCCCTGATGCCGAACTTAAATTGTTTATGACTGCTTCAGCCGAAACAAGGGCAGAAAGACGTTATGCTGAATTAATTGAAAGAGGTGAAACCGTTACTTATGAAGCGGTGCTTAAAAATGTTCAAGAGCGGGATTATACAGATTCCAACAGAGAAGATTCACCCCTAACAAAAGCCAAAGACGCTATTCAAATAGATAATTCCAATATGAGTTTGCAAGAACAATTCAATAACATTTTGCAGCTAGCGAAACGAACTTTAGAAAATTCAGAAAAACTTTAAAATTTAAAGCCTAAATCACTTTCTTACTATTTTAACTTAGAAACTTTGAATCTCAGTAACTTTGAATCTCAGTAACTTTGAAACTTCAAAAAAAAACGAACCTTCATATAAATAAAGATTCGTCTTTCTTAAATATTTTTAGTGAATTTCCTAGATATTAGGAATTACCAATTCCTGTCCTGGATGAATTAAATCTGGATTCTTCAAAATATTGGTGTTTGCTTGAAAAATAGCATTGTATTTTGATGCATTGTCATAATACTGTTTTGCAATTTTACCTAAAGTTTCTCCACTTTTTACGGTATGTCTTGCGTAAACGCTTTCATCAGCAACGTTAATATTTGCTTTAATATCGCTTGGGTTTTCACCACCAATTTCTTTTATTTTGTCCCAAAGTAGGTTTTTTTCATAAGGTGTATTTGCCGCTCCTTTTACTTTTAAAACGCCATTTTCTTCAGTTACATCACCGTTTTGAATGTTTAGTTTTTCTCCTAAGTCTAAAACCGCTTGGTATTTTGCTTTTACTGCCATAATTATAAATGATTTAATAGTTTATTCTCTTTAAATATACTGAATTATTCAGCTATATTTTATTAATTTAAAGTTAACTTTTTGTCTTTGTTATTATGACACGAAAAAGAGCTGGAAGTCACAATTAATTTTGTTCACTCATTTTTAGGTAATTACCTTAATAATATGTATTTTTGCACTCCTTTTAGCGAATTTACGGAAAGATAAGAGGAACTGAAAACGAAAATTAATAACACTTCTGTGTGTTAATCGCTTAAAATCTTCCGAAACATACAGAATACAAAATGTAGTTTAATGGGCTATTTAAAACTAAAAACCTTATTGAATTACTTAATTATATTTTAAATGGCTGAAAAAGCAAATCAAGCTGAAGTTGAAGCAACTAACGCTCCAACAGTAGAAGCTCCAGTAGTATCTGAAGCTAAAGCAAACCCTGAAAAATTCTTAGCAAACTTTAACTGGCACAATTACCAAGAAGGTATTGATGAAGTTGATGAAAAGCAATTACAAGAATTTGAAAAATTAGTAGCTGAGAATTTCGTTGACACTTTAAACGATGAAGTTGTTGAAGGTACCGTAGTACACATTTCTGATAGAGATGCTATTATTGATATCAACGCTAAATCTGAAGGTGTTATTTCTTTAAACGAATTCCGTTACAACCCAAACTTAGCAGTTGGTGACAAAGTAGAAGTATTAATTGATGTTCGTGAAGATGCAACTGGACAATTAGTATTATCTCACAGAAAAGCTCGTGTAATCAAAGCATGGGACAGAGTTATTAAAGCTAACGAAACTGGTGAAATCGTTAATGGTTTTGTTAAATGTAGAACTAAAGGTGGTATGATTGTAGATGTATTCGGTATCGAAGCATTCTTACCAGGTTCTCAAATTGATGTGAAACCAATTAGAGATTACGATCAGTACGTAAATAAAACTATGGAATTCAAAGTTGTTAAAATCAACCACGAATTCAAAAACGTAGTAGTATCTCATAAAGCGCTTATTGAAGCTGATATCGAGGTTCAGAAAAAAGAAATTATTGGTCAATTAGAAAAAGGTCAAGTATTAGAAGGTATCGTTAAAAACATTACTTCTTACGGTGTGTTCATCGATCTTGGTGGTGTAGATGGTTTAATCCACATTACCGATTTATCTTGGTCTCGTATCAATCATCCAAACGAGATTGTAGAATTAGATCAAAAACTTAACGTGGTAATCCTTGATTTTGATGAAAACAAATCAAGAATCCAATTAGGCCTTAAACAATTATCTAAACACCCATGGGAAGCATTAGCTGATACTGTAGCTGTTGGAGACAAAGTAAAAGGTAAAGTAGTTGTTATTGCAGATTACGGTGCATTTATTGAAGTTGCTGATGGTGTAGAAGGATTAATCCACGTTTCTGAAATGTCTTGGTCTACACACTTACGTTCGGCTCAAGATTTCGTAAATGTTGGTGATGAAGTAGAAGCGGTTATCTTAACTTTAGATAGAGAAGAGCGTAAAATGTCTTTAGGTATCAAACAATTAACATCTGATCCTTGGACTGATATTACTGCTAAATACCCATTAGGTTCTAAGCACACAGGTATCGTTCGTAACTTTACAAACTTTGGTGTTTTTGTTGAATTAGAAGAAGGTATCGACGGATTAATTTACATCTCAGATTTATCTTGGACTAAGAAAATCAAGCACCCATCTGAATTCTGTGCAGCTGGAGATAAATTAGAAGTTATCGTACTTGAGTTAGATGTTGAAGGACGTAAATTATCTTTAGGTCACAAACAAACAACTGTAAATCCTTGGGATGCTTACGAAACTGATTTCGCTTTAGAAACTGTTCACAAGGGTGAAATTTCTGAAATCGTTGATAAAGGAGCTACTGTAGAATTTAACGAAGATATCGTAGCATTCATTCCAACACGTCACCTTGAAAAAGAAGACGGAAGTAAACTTAAAAAAGGCGATACTGCCGAATTTAAGATTATTGAATTCAATAAAGAGTTTAAACGTGTAGTTGCATCTCACACTGCTATTTTTAAAGCAGAAGAAATTGCTAACGTTAAAGCTGCTGCTAAGAAAATAGAAGCACAAGCTGCTGAGGCAAAACCAACTTTAGGTGATGCTAACGAAGCTTTACAAGCTCTTAAAGATAAAATGGACGGAAAAGCTGCAAAAAAAGCTAAGAAGTAATTTACTTTAACTAAAGTAAAACCATTTATAAACCAAAAGCCTTCAAGAAATTGAAGGCTTTTTTTATGTTCAATATTTTTAGATCTGTTAGGTTTTTAAAACCTGAAAGGTCTTTTTATAAAAATAGCCTAAGTTTTTAAATTTTACATTACATTTGTATTCCGAATACGTTTGGATAATCTATGAGTCAAAAAGTTTTACTTAACGAAAAAGAGGTAAACATCATTCTTCACCGATTGGCTTGTCAACTTATTGAAAAACATAACGACTTCTCAAACACCGTTCTTATTGGTTTACAGCCTCGTGGCGTGTTTTTAGCCGATAGAATCGCTAAAATTTTACGAGAAGATTATAAAGTTAAAAACATTCAATTAGGGCATTTAGACATTACTTTTTTTAGGGATGATTTTCGAAGAGGCGAAAAGCCTTTAGAAGCAAATACCACCAAAATTAATTTTTTAGTTGAAGATAAAGATGTTGTTTTTATAGACGATGTTTTGCATACAGGCAGAAGCATACGCGCCGCTTTAACCGCTATACAATCGTTTGGAAGACCCAACGAAATTGAGCTTTTAACACTTATAGACAGGCGTTTTAGCAGGCATTTGCCCATTCAGCCCAACTATAGAGGTAGGCAGGTAGATGTTATAAACAACGAAAAAGTAAAAGTAAACTGGAAAGAGCATGATAATGAAGATTCAGTTTACTTAATAGAAAAATAGAGTCAATTAAGAATTGACAATTAAAAATTAACAATTATAAGGTTTCAGTTTAAACAACTCTTTAGCAACTTTAAACTTTAAACTTTAAACTTTAAACTTTAAACTTAAAAAATGAGCGAATTAAGTGTAAATCACTTATTAGGAATCAAATATCTAAACAAACAAGATATTCAACTTATTTTTGAAACTGCCGATCATTTTAAAGAAGTGATTAACAGGCCTATTAAAAAAGTGCCTTCGCTAAGAGATATTACCATTGCTAATCTGTTTTTCGAAAATTCAACCAGAACGAAGTTGTCTTTTGAACTGGCTGAAAAACGTCTATCTGCCGATGTGCTTAATTTTTCATCATCACAATCTTCAGTAAAAAAAGGAGAAACCTTAATAGATACTGTAAATAACATCTTATCTATGAAAGTAGATATGGTCGTGATGAGGCATCCAAACCCAGGCGCAGGTGTCTTCTTATCAAAACACGTAAAAGCAAGCATTATAAATGCAGGTGATGGCGCACATGAACACCCTACGCAAGCTTTATTGGATTCCTATTCCATTAGGGAACGATTAGGTGGTGTTCAAGGGAAAAAAGTCGTTATTGTGGGCGATATTTTACACAGCAGAGTAGCGCTTTCAAACATATTTGCCTTACAGCTTCAAGGTGCTGAAGTTATGGTTTGCGGACCAAAAACATTATTACCTAAGTATATAAATGAACTTGGAGTAAAAGTTGAAACCGATTTACGTAAGGCATTGAATTGGTGTGATGTAGCAAATATGCTTCGTGTACAAAACGAACGCATGGATATAAGCTATTTTCCATCAACAAGAGAATATACACAACAGTTTGGAGTTAATAAAGAATTGTTAGATTCTTTAGACAAAGAAATTACCATTATGCATCCAGGACCCATCAACAGAGGGGTTGAAATTACAAGTGATGTGGCCGATTCTAAACAAGCCATTATTTTAGATCAGGTACAAAATGGGGTTGCCATTAGGATGGCAGTTATTTATTTGTTAGCTTCAAAAATAAAACAATAAATTATGATTATAGATCAAGACGGAACCATTTCAATAATCACTCAAGAAAAAGCTACCATTGTTGAATTGGTAAAAAAAATAGAGGCGTTATACCCAAAGTTTAAAAACAATAACATTATTGTATCTCTATCTTCATTAAACAAAATAGAGTTGCAGGATATTGTTGAGTTTCTAGCACTTTCAAATAAACATAGAGCTACCAATCATTCGTTTGTAATTGTTTCAGATAAAATAGATTTAGACGTAGTTCCAGATGAAATAGTTGTTGTTCCAACCACCCAAGAAGCATACGATATTATTGAAATGGAAGAAATGGAACGCGATTTAGGGTTCTAAAAAATGTTTATGAGTTTATGAGAACGTTTATAAGTTTATATGCCAATCCATTAAACTATAAACACATAACCCAATAAACCTATAAACTAATATTAAATGAAATTAACCATATTAGGTTGTTACAGTGCTACACCAAGAGCTTTAAACAATACCACATCGCAAGTATTAGAAATAAACAATCACATGTTTTTAATAGATTGTGGTGAGGGTACTCAGGTGCAACTACGCAAGCATAAAATTAAATTCAACCGTATAAAGCACATTTTCATTTCGCATTTACATGGCGATCATTTTTTTGGATTGGTAGGTTTAATTTCAACATTCAGACTGTTAACCCGTGAAACCGATTTACATGTTTACGGCCCTAAAGGCATTAAAGAAGTGGTAACGCTTCAAATGAAACTTGCCGATTCTTGGACCAATTACAATCTTATTTTTCATGAATTAACTTCAGAAAACTCAGAACTTATCTTTGAAGACGAAGAAGTAGAAGTACATACCATTCCTTTAAACCATCGTATTTACACCAATGGATTCCTTTTTAAAGAGAAGGAAGGCCACCGTAAATTAGATATTAATTTGGTTGAAGAAGCCAATATTGATGTTGCTTATTATAGAAAGTTAGCTCAAGGTTTTGATGTTGTAAATGAAGATGGCATCCTCATTAAAAACAATACCGTAACCAAACCGGGATTAAAACCAAAAAGTTATGCTTTTTGTAGCGATACCTATTACAAAGAAGATATTGTACCTCTTATAAAAAACGTAGATGTTCTTTACCATGAATCTACTTTTTTAGATAAACATGAACATTTGGCACTTAAAACAAAGCATTCAACCGCAAAACAAGCTGCTTTAATAGCAAAACAAGCCAATGTGGAAACATTATTGCTTGGACATTATTCAACGCGTTATGATAGCTTAAATGCATTTAAAGACGAAGCGCAAAAAGTTTTTAATAATGTAGAATTGTGTGAAGACGGAAAAACATTTAATTTCTAATTTCATCAGAATTCAAAACCCATTGCACAGCCTCTTCTAAAGATTCGCAAAGTTTTACACTGTTTTTTAAAAATATTTTTTCTAAAGTAGCACTCATAAAACCTGCATCGTTATACCAAACAATGGCAGCCGCTTCAATAAAATCGTATTCTTTACTAAAAGTAACCCAAACAAAAGGATCTATAGAGTATGAATTTACTTTGTTGGATATAAAACCAATCTTTTTGGTATTGCCATAATGCTCAATAATCATGTTGGCTATTTTTTGGATGATGGACCAATCTACATGCAATTCGTGGTTCAATTCGGCCACCACAAAATCTTCACAAATAAAAAACTTACCAAATGAAAGTTGTATTTTTTTATGACTAAACTTTGATAGATTTTTAAATTCTTCAAATTTCATGTCAGAAATATACAACTTATTTTTTAAAACAAAAATGCGTTTAATGTTAAGCATATGTAAAGCAGAGCCTATAAAATAGCTTTGGTATGCTTGTAATAAGCTTTATAAAGGAGTTTTGATGTAATGTATTTTAAAAATGAGGAAATTTATTTATTATCAAGTTCTTTTAAATTTTGAATCCATTCAATTGCTTCAGATAAGGATAAACATCGTTTTATAGTAGTTTTAGCTATTCTCTTTTCTAGACTAGCATTTAAATAATTCATTTTATTATAAGCTACAATGGCTCCTGCAACTATTATGTTATATTTTTTTTGAACTTTATTCCAGGTTTGAGGGGTCATAGAATATGAATTCACTCTGTTTGATATATAGCCCAATTTAGCATCAGCACCATAAAATGCTACAACATAATCCATAGCTTCTTGAATCATTTTCCAATCGAAGTGTATCCCTTCATTTATTTCAGAAATAAAGAAAGTTTCAAAAAAATAGAAGTTACCAAAAGGCATTTCTAATTTGTAGTGTTTCAGTTTAAAAAACTCAGAATTTTCAAACCTCATATGTATGAATTAGGGATATACTAATTTATTAAGTTTAACAATACGATTATTAAAAAAAGGAAAATAAATTTTTGTTATTTTGTAATTATGGAACAAGACTTAAGTAATTACAGAAAATCATATGAAAAAAGTGAATTTCTACTAGAAGATGCACCAGAGAATCCTATAGAATTATTTCAAAAATGGTTCTATGAAGTTGATAAGTTTTTTGGTGAAGATGAAACCAATGCTATGACCATTAGTACCATTGGTTTAGATGGGTTTCCTAAAAGTAGGGTAGTACTTTTAAAACGATTTACCCACGAAGGATTTATTTTTTATACCAATTATAATAGTGAAAAAGGCAAGGCCATAGCACAAAACCCCAATGTGTGTTTGTCTTTTTTTTGGCATGGTGCCGAACGACAAATAATTATAAAAGGCAAAGCCGAAAAAATTGCTGAAAATTTAAGTGATGGGTATTTCGAATCGAGACCACGTGGTAGTCAATTAGGAGCTTTGGTTTCGCACCAAAGTGATGTTGTACCTAGTAGAGTTTACCTAGAGCAAAAACTTGCTGAATTAGAAAAGGAATTTGAAGGAAAAGAAATACCAAGACCAGAATATTGGGGAGGCTATATTATTAAGCCCGTTGAAATGGAGTTTTGGCAAGGGAGACCAAATAGATTGCATGATAGAATACGTTATCAATTACAACCAGATTATAATTGGTTAATAAATCGTTTATCTCCTTAAATCGCATTATGAATTATCATATGAAATTTTTAAAAACAGTATTTCATCGATGTATTACAATTAATACCGATGTATGGATTGTTTTTGGTCGATTTTAACATTTAATTAACGTTTACTTCAGAATAGGAGTTTAGTTTTACACAACCTAAATTACCTACTTATGAAGTTATTAACCAAACTGCCATTATTGGCACTGTTAGCTATATTTAGCTTTTCCTGTACCGAGGATAGTCTTGATGAGAAAGCAGATGCGATAGAATTAAACTTTACCGATCCTGAAACCAAAACCATTGAAGTAGAGATACTTGAACTTATTAATAACCATCGTGAATCTATGGGTTTGAACGTCCTATCTGATATGATAGTGGTTAAAAAAGTAGCATTTACCCATACCGATTATATGGTAGATAACAATCAAATATCCCATGCAAATTTTTACAAAAGAAGCGATTATTTAAAAGCAAATGCGGGAGCTATTAAAGTGTCTGAAAATGTGGCTTATGGTTATAGTTCTGCGGAATCTGTGGTTAAAGCTTGGTTAAAAAGCGAAGGACACCGTGCAAACATTGAAGGTGATTTTACAAGTTTTGATTTGGCAGCAGAACAAAATAGCGAAGGAAAATGGTTCTATACCAACATTTTTATAAAAAAATAATTTAATTTATATTTTAATAAGCATGTAAATTATAACCGTAAATAAGACTATTTTAAAGTTAATATAGTAACTTGAATAGCTAATTTGCAATGATATTTAGTTGTAAATTATACCATAATTTTCATCATATAAAAACAAAAAAATCATCAAAATAATAGTTTTTTGTTGATTTTTTTAATTGATTTCAGAACACTTTTAAATTAATACATTCTTACAACAATAAATTGCGTACGTCTGTTTAACTGGTGTTGTTCTTCTGTACAAGGAGCTGCATCATTACATTGGTTGGTTAAATTTTGTTCGCCATAACCTTTATATTCACTAATTCTTTCAGGATTTATGCCCTTATTTATTAAGTAATTGTATGTGGTTTTTGCTCTTTTTTGCGAAAGTTTGTTGTTGTATTTTGATGACCCTCTAGAATCGGAATAAGACTCAATTTTAATGACCATATCTGGATATGTGGTAGTCATTAAGGTTACAATACGATCTAATTCAACCGTGCTTTCCTTTCTAATATCATAATTATTGTAATCAAAATATATTGACTGAAGTTCTGTAATGGGCTTTGATTTGATTTTATCTGGACTTAACACAATACTTGTATTAATGCTTGTTGTGTTTTTATCAATGCCTTTTGAGGATACCGCTTTGGTATAATCTAAATAATCATCTTTTTTAACTTGGATGTAGTAATCGGTATCTCTATCTATATTAATATTGAAATGTCCATTTTCACCTGTTTTCACTGTATCTAAAGAAGAGCTACGGCTATCTAACAAGGTTACTGTGGCATTTGCTATAGGTTTGTTTGTTTCTGCATCGGTAACTGTGTCTTCAATTTTTAATTGTGGGACTCTATAAAAAGCATAAATATCATCACTACCCATGCCACCATTTCTATTTGAAGCGAAGTATCCAGATAAACCATCTTCATTCATAAAGAAAGAGAAATCGTCTTTACTGGAATTTACAGGAATACCTAGATTGATGACATTAATAATTTTATCGTTTTCGTCTGAAACTGTTTCGAAAATATCAAGCAAACCTAAACCTGGGTGACCATCGGATGCCAAGAAAAGCTTACCATCGTTATTTATAAAAGGAAAACTTTCATTTTTATTGGTGTTAACAGGAGCTCCTAAATTTTGAGGTGTTCCATAACCATTGCTATTTATGTCTACATAATAAATATCGGTACCACCCATACCTCCTGGCATGTTGGATGTAAAATATAGCTTTGTTTCATCGTTATTTAAAGCTGGGTGGGCAATAGAGTAGGTGCTGCTGTTAAAGGGCAACTCTTCAATGTTTGTCCATTTGCCATCCACCAAATTTGCTTTGTAAATTTTAAGGTTTGTAACGTTTTCATCTGTTTTACCTAAAATTTGTTCATTGAAATCACTTCTTGAAAAATACAAGGTTTTACCATCTTTTGAAATGGCTAATGACCCTTCATGGTATACGGTATTAACTGACCCCTGCAATTTGAATTTATTGTTCACAATACTGTCGCTACTGGAGGTGGCTTTTACATAGATATCTAAAAAAGGTTCTTCATTCCAACCATCAATATGTTTTAAAATGACGCCTTCGTCTCTTGAAGAAATAAAATAAGTATTTCCGTTTTTTTCATAAGCACCAAAATCGCTAAACTTAGAATTGAAATTAACATCCTTTAAAAAATAATGGGGTTTCACATTATAAATTTTGTTAATAAAATCATTATCGTTTACAATATCAGATTCTTTTAGATCACCACCTTCATCTTTAAAACGCTTTAACCATATACGAGATTCTTTATAATCTTGAACACCTCTTAAGGCCTGTGCATAGTTGTAGTAATATTGATTAGGAACATTTGGTTGTTTTATCACTTTTTTATAGTAAACCACTGCACTATCTGGATTACGCAAATATGCATAACAATTGGCTAATTGTCTGGTAGCGTAATCTGCATTGTCGTTTTTTGAGATAAGTTCTTTATAAGCATTAGTGGCGGCAACAAATGAAAACTTATTGAATAAATTATCTGCTTTTTTTTGCAAGCCAGTTTGCGAAAATGATGCCATGCCCATTACTAAAACAATGCTGCTTATCATGTGGTTTTTTAATCTCATGGGTCTGAATTTTAAATAAAAAATCTAATGAAAGCGTTTTTATTTGTTTACATATGTTATTCCATTTTAATTACAATAAATTCTGTACGTCGGTTTAATTGATGTTTTGCTTCATCGCAACTAACACCATCGGCACATTCATTAATTAATCTTCGTTCTCCATAACCTTTGTGTTCTGCAATTCTAGATGGGTTTACACCTTTAGAAATTAAATAGTTATAAGTAGAATTAGCTCTGTTTGTAGATAGCCTGTCGTTGTATTCATGAGTTCCTCTGGAGTCAGTATGTGCTTCAATACGAATAACCATATCAGGGTAATCAGAAGTCATTAATTTTACAATCTTATCTAATTCTAAAGCATATTCTTTAAGAATGTTATACTTTTCGAAATCAAAATAAATAGGATTTAATTCAGCACTTTTTACTCCTGTAGAATCTTGACTGGTAATGTTTGAATTGTAATCTAAATTAGTAGTGTTTAAGTCGGCTAGCTTAACAACATCTGGCTTCGGATTTAATAATAAATTGGCATTGATGTTAGTAAGCTCCGTTTGAAGGTTTTTAGATGTAAAATCTCTGTAATCATCAATATATTTGTTCTGACTTGCTACAATTCTATAATCTTTATTTCTATCAATATTTATTTGATAAAAACCATTTTCATCGGTTTCCATATAGGCTATTTGGTTGCCTTTATCATCAAATAATTTAATCATGGCTTTAGGAACAGGTTTTGTGTTAATAGCGTCTGTTACAACACCTTCAACTTCTAATGATGGCACTCTATGAAATGCATAGATATCATCACTACCACGTCCACCTTTTCTGTTTGAGGCAAAGTATCCTGTGATGCCATCTTGATTCATGGCGAATGAAAAATCGTCACTATTGGAATTAACAGGAACGCCTAAGTTTATAACATCTACAATTTCATCATTTTCACCTTTAATAGTTCCGAATATATCCAATAAACCTAAACCTGTGTGCCCATCAGAAGAAAAGAACAGCGTATTTTCATTATTAATAAAAGGAAAACCTTCCGCACTTTCAGTATTTACAACATCTCCCATATTTTTAAGGTCAGTAAGGGTACCATCAGGATTGATGTTAACTACCCAAATATCAGAACCACCGTGCCCTCCAGGTCTATCGGAAGAAAAGTATAATTTGGTATCATCACTATTTAAAGCAGCATGTTGCGTTGAAAATTCATCGCCATTTATAGATAGATCTTCAACATCTTTCCAGATGCTATCCCGTAAAGTAACTCTATAAATTTTCATATTGGTAAGCCCTTTTTTATCTTTTACTTCAATTTGGTCTTTGAAGTTGTTTCTTGAGAAATACATGGTGCGACCATCTTTTGTTATGGTTACTGGTCCATCGTGGTAAATCGAGTTTATATCACCTTTTAATTTAGCAGAATGATCGACATTTCTTTTTGTTTTAGCATCAGTAACATAAATATCTAAAAATGGTTGTTCATTCCATCCATATAGGCGTTTTACGGCTACGCCTTCATCTCTAGATGATGTAAAGTAAACTTTTCCGTTCTGCTCGAAAGCACCAAAATCACTGTATTTAGAATTGAAGTAAACACGATCTAAAAAATATTGCTGTTTTGCACCAAAAACACTTGTGATGAAGTTGATGTCTTTTGAAAAATCGTTGGCATTTACTACACCTCCCGAATCTTTATAGCGTTGCAACCATTCTTGAGATTCGTCATATTTTTTCATACCTCTAAGAGACTGTGCATATTTATAGTAATATTCTATAGGCACATTTTCTTGCTTTACAACATTTTTATAATATCTAGATGCATTGTTTGGGTCTCTTAAAAAGGCATAACAATCGGCAAGTTTTCTAGTTGCATAATCTTTGTTGTAATTATTCGCAATAAGTTCTCTGTAAACTTCAGCAGCTTTAACAAATGAGAACTTATTAAATAAGGTATCTGCACGCTTTTGTTTTCCTTGTTGTGAAAACATAGAAATGCTTAACATTAATGCGATACAAACTAATATGTGATTTTTAAGATTCATGAAAAATAGTATTAGAAATATCTAGGTGATTTTAATTTTGAACTTAAGAATTTGAATTCATACATGAGCAATATCTCGTGAGAACCAGTAGTGTAGTCTGCAATTTCTGAGATTGGTTTTTCATAGGCATAACCAATACGAAGCTGTCTAGAAACTTGAAAATCAGCAATGACGCCTATGGCAGCTGTTTGTTCGTTTATTCTATAGGAGCCACCTAACCAAACCTTTTCTTTGTATAGGAAATTAGCGGTAAGGTCATAAGAAACAGGAGCTCCGTTGGTTGCTTTTACTAAAAATGCTGGTTTTAATTTGAAGTTTTTACTTAAATCTACAACCACACCACCTGTAAAATAATAACTCCATCTATCTAAAGCTTCAAAGCCTTGTTCGGTATTTTTATCGGTATTTAAAACTCTAGGGGTTGATAAACCAAGGTAAACTCTATTGGTACTCCAGTATAGCCCTAAACCAACATTTGGAGTCCATCTATTTTCTATACCATATATAGAAGGATCAAAACTTTCATATTCACGAAAATCGGCATCTAAACCATATTGGGTAAACCCAGCTTTTATACCAAAAGCTAATTTTCCTGTTCTTCCTGTTGGAATACTATATGAAAAATCGCCGTATAGATATGAGAAGTTTTCAGGCCCTAAATCGTCTTCAATAAAAGATAAACCCACCCCAATTCTATCGTTTCTAAGTGGCGTATGTATGGACAGAGTTTGTGTTATTGGTCCTCCTTGAAAACCAACCCATTGGCTTCGGTGTAATCCAACAATACTCAAAGCTTCTCTACTACCGGCGTATGCAGGATTTATAGAGATTGTATTGTACATATACTGTGTGAATTGCGGTAATTGTTGTGCAACTCCAACCGTACAACTTAACAATGCAATAGCTATTATGTTATGTTTTATAAATTTCATAGGTTGAGTTTTATTTGGTTCCTAAGTAAACAGGACCAGTAAATGGTGCCAATCCACTATCTTTTAAAATTACTATATAATAATAAGTTCCATTTGGTACTTTTCCGGAAGCACCAATAGATTTTTTACTTGCGTTACCTGTCCAGGTATTGGCTGGAGGGGTTGCCCTGGTTTCGAATTCGGTTACTGACGGGTAATTGTCTGACTCAAAAATTAAAGCGCCCCATCTATTAAATATTTTCACTTCGGCAACAAAACCGCATAAGTCAATTCCAGTGATATAAAAGAAATCATTAACTAAGTCGCCATTAGGAGTTACCGCTTTAGAAATTATAACATCGGTATCTTTACAAGCTAACACTTTACAGTAATTAACATTCATGGTGATATCGCTTATGCTAATACAGCCGTTATGTGTAGTGGTATATCTAAACACATAGGTTATACCATTCAAGACCGTTTCCCTAGTCCACATGATATTGGTAGCGTCAAATATGCTTCCATTTAATGTTGCGTTAGGCTCACCCTCTAGTATTTCCCAAGTTCCAGTGGTGTTAAGTCCATCAATAGTTAGGTTATTCAGGTCAAGTGGACCTTCATCGTAACACCAATCATCAGCATTTAAGTCTGTTTTTATTTCATTAAGAGCTACATTCAGTGTTTGCGTATAAGTAGCTTCATTATTACATTCATCTCTTACGGTCCATGTTCTAACAATCACATAATCTTCATATACATTATCTTCAAATGTGCTGGTTTCATTAAACGTTTGTGTAATATTTGATGCAGATGAACAATTATCTGTAAATGTTAACTCAGCTACTTCAGGGATATTATCACAACTTACATTCAATACTTCATCGTATGCTGTTGCAATAACAGGAGCTTTTGTGTCTTGAACGGTGATGATTTGTCGGCGGTCAGTTGTTAAACCACATGCATCAGTAGCCGTCCAAGTACGCGTAATAATATAATTATTAGGACAACTTCCATTAGTTCTTACATCTTGTACCGTTACGTTTGCATCACCACAATTGTCAATAGCTGTTAAGGTTGCAGGATTAGGTATGGCATCACATTCAACGGTTAATGTAGTAGGAGGTAAGGTTCCAACAAATGTTGGTGCTTTTGTATCGCGTACAGTAATGATTTGAGTATGTTCTGTAGTTAAACCACATAAATCGGTAGCTGTCCAAGTACGAGCAAGTGTATAATTATTTGCGCAACTACCATTAGTTCTTACATCTCTAACTGATACTGTTGCAGAACCACAAATATCGGTAGCTGTTAATGTTTCAGGCGTAGGAACTGCATCACATTCTACTACCAAATTTGAAGGAGGTAATGTTGTTTGGACAAACGTTGGAGGTGTTGTATCTTGAACTGTTATGGTTTGAATGTGTGTCTTGGTAAGATCACATTCATCAGTTGCGGTCCATGTACGGATAATTTTATAATTATTTGCACAATTACCGTCTTCTCTTTTTTCATCGAATGTAACCGTTGCAATACCACAGTTATCGGTGGCTGTGAGAGTTACAGAAGCGGGTATACTATTACATTCCACAGTCATATCTCCAGGGAGCACAGTTTCTACAAACTCTGGAGCCGTAGTATCAGATGTTGAAATAATTTGGTCTGCCGTTGCTATATTCCCACAAGCATCTATAGCTGTCCAAGTACGAGTAATAGTAAATGTACCAGAGCAAGCACCGTCGGTTCTAACATCATTGAAAGTTACAATAGGCGATGAATCACAGTTATCGGTTGCTGTAGCAGTTCCAAATGCAATAGGTGATAAATCATCACTACATTCTGCGCTAACATTGGCTGGAAGAGAAAGTACTGGCGCAGTTGAATCAACCACTGTAATAGTTTGAACAAAGTTTGAGCTAATATTGGCACACCCATCAGTAAAGTTCCAAGTGCGCACTCTTACATAAGCACTAGGGCAATTGGCATCATTTGTTGTTACGTCACTAACCAATATTAAGTTAGGAGTTGAACAGTCATCGGTAGCGGTAGGAGCAAGTGCCAAAGCGGTATTTATTCCATCTACATCACTACATTCAAGAGTTCTGTCCAGATCACCCAAAGTATTGGTAACAATAGGTGCAACATTATCTTTTATTAAGTAAGTAGCGGTAGTGGTACTTTGATTGTTACAAGCGTCGGTTGCAGTAAATATAACCGTTATGGCTCCATCATCACATTTCACAGACGTATCAGAACCATAATCGTTGCTCCAAGTAACCGTACTACAATTATCAGTAGCTGTAGCTCCGGCATTAGAGTTTAACCATGCCGTTAAAGTTGCTTGGGTATCTCCAACACCACATTCTATTTCTAAATTAGAAATGAGGTTAGTATTGTCAATAATAGGTGCCGTTTGGTCGTTACCGGTATGCGTAATGGTTTGGTTTTCCAGTTTGTTTCCACAGGCGTCCACTACTTCAAAAGTATATACTAAAGACCAAGAACAGTCATCACCTGTCTGAGTTGTATCGATTAGGTTTACGGTTACAGTGCCTCCACAATTATCGGAGTAATTGGCAGCTACTGTTGTAGCGTTAAATGGATATGTTGTTTGCGCATCGGTAGCACAAACATCAACATCAATCACACCTGTTGGGGCTGTACCTGTAGGTGCCGTTTGATCGCTACCGGTATGTGTGATGGTTTGGTTTTCCAGTTTGTTTCCACAGGCGTCCACTACTTCAAAAGTATATACCAAAGACCAAGAACAGTCATCACCGGTTTGAGTTGTACCCGTTAGGTTTGCGGTTACTGCGCCCCCACAATTATCGGAGTAATTGGCAGCTACGGTTGTAGCGTTAAAAGGATTTGTGGTTTGCGCATCTGTAGCGCAAGCATCTGTATTGGCAGTACCAATTGGAGCGGTACCTGTAGGTGCAGTTTGGTCGCTACCTGTATATGTAATGGTTTGGTTTTCCAGTTTGTTTCCACAAGCGTCCACTACTTCAAAAGTATATACCAAAGACCAAGAACAGTCATCACCTGTCTGAGTTGTATCCGTTAGGTTTACGGTTACAGCACCCCCACAATTATCGGAGTAATTGGCAGCTACGGTTGTAGCGTTAAATGGATATGATGTTTGTGCATCAGCAGCACAAATGTTAACATTGCTTACTCCTGTTGGAGCGGTACCAGTTGGCACTGTTTGATCGCTACCAGTATGTGTGATGGTTTGGTTTTCCAGTTTGTTGCCACAAGCGTCCACTACTTCAAAAGTGTATACCAAAGACCAAGAACAGTCATCACCGGTCTGAGCTGTATCTATTAGGTTTACAGTTACAGCGCCACTGCAATTATCGGAGTAATTGGCAGCTACGGTTGTAGCGTTAAATGGATATGTTGTTTGCGCATTGGCTGCACAAACATCTGCATCAGTAACACCTGTTGGAGCGGTACCTGTAGGTGCCGTTTGATCGCTACCAGTATGTGTAATGGTTTGATTTTCCAGTTTGTTGCCACAGGCGTCCACTACTTCAAAAGTATATACCAAAGACCAAGAACAGTCATCACTGGTCTGAGTTGTATCGATTAGGTTTGCGGTTACAGCGCCCCCACAATTATCGGAATAATTGGCAGCTACGGTTGTAGCGTTAAATGGATATGTAGTTTGTGCATCGGCAGTGCAAGCATTTGCATTGGTTGTACCTGTGGGAGCGGTACCTGTTGGAGCAGTTGAATCAACCACTGTAATAGTTTGAACAAAGTTTGAGCTAATATTGGCACACCCATCAGTAAAGTTCCAAGTGCGCACTCTTACATAAGCACTAGGGCAATTGGCATCATTTGTTGTTACGTCACTAACCAATATTAAGTTAGGAGTTGAACAGTCATCGGTAGCGGTAGGAGCAAGTGCCAAAGCGGTATTTATTCCATCTACATCACTACATTCAAGAGTTCTGTCCAGATCACCCAAAGTATTGGTAACAATAGGTGCAACATTATCTTTTATTAAGTAAGTAGCGGTAGTGGTACTTTGATTGTTACAAGCGTCGGTTGCAGTAAATATAACCGTTATGGCTCCATCATCACATTTCACAGACGTATCAGAACCATAATCGTTGCTCCAAGTAACCGTACTACAATTATCAGTAGCTGTAGCTCCGGCATTAGAGTTTAACCATGCCGTTAAAGTTGCTTGGGTATCTCCAACACCACATTCTATTTCTAAATTAGAAATGAGGTTAGTATTGTCAATAATAGGTGCCGTTTGGTCGTTACCGGTATGCGTAATGGTTTGGTTTTCCAGTTTGTTTCCACAGGCGTCCACTACTTCAAAAGTATATACTAAAGACCAAGAACAGTCATCACCTGTCTGAGTTGTATCGATTAGGTTTACGGTTACAGTGCCTCCACAATTATCGGAGTAATTGGCAGCTACTGTTGTAGCGTTAAATGGATATGTTGTTTGCGCATCGGTAGCACAAACATCAACATCAATCACACCTGTTGGGGCTGTACCTGTAGGTGCCGTTTGATCGCTACCGGTATGTGTGATGGTTTGGTTTTCCAGTTTGTTTCCACAGGCGTCCACTACTTCAAAAGTATATACCAAAGACCAAGAACAGTCATCACCGGTTTGAGTTGTACCCGTTAGGTTTGCGGTTACTGCGCCCCCACAATTATCGGAGTAATTGGCAGCTACGGTTGTAGCGTTAAAAGGATTTGTGGTTTGCGCATCTGTAGCGCAAGCATCTGTATTGGCAGTACCAATTGGAGCGGTACCTGTAGGTGCAGTTTGGTCGCTACCTGTATATGTAATGGTTTGGTTTTCCAGTTTGTTTCCACAAGCGTCCACTACTTCAAAAGTATATACCAAAGACCAAGAACAGTCATCACCTGTCTGAGTTGTATCCGTTAGGTTTACGGTTACAGCACCCCCACAATTATCGGAGTAATTGGCAGCTACGGTTGTAGCGTTAAATGGATATGATGTTTGTGCATCAGCAGCACAAATGTTAACATTGCTTACTCCTGTTGGAGCGGTACCAGTTGGCACTGTTTGATCGCTACCAGTATGTGTGATGGTTTGGTTTTCCAGTTTGTTGCCACAAGCGTCCACTACTTCAAAAGTGTATACCAAAGACCAAGAACAGTCATCACCGGTCTGAGCTGTATCTATTAGGTTTACAGTTACAGCGCCACTGCAATTATCGGAGTAATTGGCAGCTACGGTTGTAGCGTTAAATGGATATGTTGTTTGCGCATTGGCTGCACAAACATCTACATCAGTAACACCTGTTGCGGCTGTACCCGTGGGAGCAGTATTGTCATTAATATTAATCGTTTGGTTGGTAGTTGCTGTAGCACCACAGCCATTAGTAATTGTAAAAGTTCTTGTTACAGTAATTGGGCAACTTGAACCTTGTGTTATTACATCAATATAAGTGATGCTTGCAATACTTCCATTACCAGAAACAGTGTAACCTGGTGCAACATAAGTATCTTTTATATCTACTGATTGTGTAGCACTATAGGGATATCTTGCAGCTGTTAATGCGGTAATATCATTCACATCACAACCTTCAATATTAATTGGGCTTGGTGCAGTAATTGCTGGAGGTTGGCTGATATAATCCAAATAATCAATGGCAATTGTGATAGGAGCAGGAATTGGATCACCAATACACAAACCATTCATTTCATAACCCTGTATTAAAGTAAAACTAAAAGGAACATTCGAATTTTCTCCAACACCATTAATAGTTCCATTTACAGTTACATTAGGATCAAAATTTGGATCGGTTAAAATGGAACAGTTTGTAGTTACAGTTAAACTTAAACTAATCTCAGCTAAAACTTCATCAGGATTTCCAAAAGGAAGTGTCTCTAAATTCCAAACAATAGATCCGTTATCACCAAGCAAAGGGTTATACACAGGTACATTTGTTGTAGCTAGTGAAAAAGGGTTAAAGGTTATATTAAGGCTATTAGGATCGATACCATCCGGTAAAGGAATAGTAAGAACTGTATTTACAGTATTTTCGCTACCTGTATTTTTTATTTGAATAGTATGTTCTGAAGATTCTCCAGGTGCTAATTCGTAAGGTGAAACAGGGGGATTTCCATTAACAGATGTTAATTCAATAACCCCTTCAGGTTCAGGAACATAGGCCTCAACTGAAAATGTAATATTGAAAATAGCATATGTATCTACGGCTGATCCATATTCAAAAGAAGTAGAAGTTTGGTTATTGTTTATGTATTTGTTATTAGCATTATCTACATCAAACATAACAATATCCAAACCTGTATTGTTAAGGTGTTGAGGATTTCTTGTATTGCCCCCTGTTATGATTGCAGAGTTAAAAAAGTTGGTAGAGTTATTAGGTGTAACATTACTACCGGTATAGCTTAAATTTTCATAAGCACCAGTGTCTTGTCTTAACATTCGAAAATAATCACCTGAAAACTCAATATCCCCTTCACCAGCCATAAGTCCTAATTTTAAATTTACAGGTCCATTTGGAATGGCATTAAATCCAGATACATTTAGAAAATATGAAGCCGTAGTGTTTTCTACAAAAGCATGTCCATCAAATACGGTTACGTCCCTCCATTTCATTTTAGAGTTTTCATACACCACAACGATGCCCCAGCCACCATAATAACCTGTTGCATCAACATTTCCTTCTCTTAATGCAATATCAGCAACAAAATATTCACCAATACCATTTTGCTGTACATATTCTGTTATTTCAGAATAAGCAGAATACATGTTTTTGTCAACACCATTTGTTGGAAAATAGATCTCTGTAGCATTTAATTCTGTATAGACAGACGCTGAAGGTCCTTTTATGGAAACTTTACGCTTGTCAAAGGTTTTTGTAATAGCAGGTCCACCAGGAATAAGTGTTTTTGTGACATCAAAAGTAAAACCAGGATCCGTTTCTACTTCACCAAAAGCTCTACCAGTCCAATATAAACCAGCATAAATAATTTTTGAACAATCTGGAATAGCACCATTTTCAGTAGAGAACGTTAAATTGGCTGAAGATGAATTAAATGTATTATCATCATTATCAATATCAACATACATCATATCATTATTGTTGGATGTATTTGTAGGGTACGTGAAACCATCCAATTGTAGGTTGGTATTCCCAATCATAGTAAAGTCTCCTTTAATTGTATAATTGGCCCTTGGAGCAAATGGCACCCTTACTTGAGAGTAACCAATTTGAATACATAAAAACAAAAAAAACAATGTAGCCAATTTAAAAGCCAATGTTTTTGTATTTGATTTTTTAAAGTATTGTTGTTTCATTTCTTAATCTTTTAAATGGATCTTATGCTTTTGTTTTTTATGATGGAATTTCGTTTTTATAAAAAACTCGAACATTAGAGTTTGATTTAATAAAATCTTTAATCTGTTGTTCACTACATTTAAAATAGCATTTTATATAAATGAATTTTAAATTACCGAATCCTTGTATATTGGTTAGGTCTAATTTGTTGTTTAAATCTTCAACCTTTTTTAAAGTAATGGTTATTAATTCTATATCATTGAATGCAGAGTTATTTCGATATAGCACATCGAAAGATTTTAAATCGTTAAATGTCAACTTAGTAACTTTATTGCTATAATTATTGTTTTCCTTTATGGTTCTATTATTAACATAAAAAGTGGGCTGAAGTTTATAAGTTAAATCATAAAAATCTGCTCGGTCGTTAGCTTTTGTGTTTTTAGAAGTTACTTTAGAAAAGGTATTATTTTCATTAAGCTCAAAAATCCCGTTTTCTTGTGCTGATAATTTATTATAAGAAAATAAAAAAATGCAAATAGAAAATAAAAAAATACAGGATGTGATTATCGATTTATTTCTCATGGCAAAAAAAGATTTTTTTAATTAAATTATACTATACCGATATTAAAGAAACATGATTTTACTATCAGTTTCTAAACGTTAAAATCAATAATAAAATAGTTCTTGAGGGATAAAATTGAATAACAATTTTTGTGTTATGTTTATATGTAAAATTAGATTAGGGGTCATAACTTGCAATTCTATAGGTATATCAAATTAAAGAATATGATTAACGTTGGTCAAAATAATATGATATATCACTTATATATTCGTTTAAAAGCTTTTAGATACATTTAAAAGCAAAAATTAACTACTTGTTAGCCTTGTTATTATCAAATTATTGCTTGTTTTTATGAAATAAATAATAGCATCATATTTTTTATGCTTAATTTTAATTAATCAATTAGAAATATTTTTATGAAAAAGTTAATATTAGTTAGACATGCAAAATCTTCATGGGAACATAATGTGATAGATCATGAAAGACCTTTAAATGAAAGAGGTGCAACAGATGCCCATAACATTTCTGTTCATTTAAATTCAAATAAAATTAATATTGATGCTGTTTTATGTAGTGATGCCGTTAGAACAAAAACAACGGCCGCTATTTTTTTTGAAAACCTTAAAATAGCCAAATCAATGCTGCAATTGAATCATGATTTGTATGATTTTTCAGGAAACAACCTTCTGCAAGTTATAAAAGATTGTGATAATGCAGT
Organism: Mariniflexile gromovii; assembly: GCF_017814435.1. Taxonomy (GTDB): domain Bacteria; phylum Bacteroidota; class Bacteroidia; order Flavobacteriales; family Flavobacteriaceae; genus Mariniflexile; species Mariniflexile gromovii. The sequence continues at coordinate 155,799 of NZ_JAGJCB010000001.1, forward strand.
AAACAATTTAATGGTGTTTGGGCATAACCATGCCATTACTGCTTTTGTAAATACTTACGGTGATGTTTATATTGATAATGTACCTACATGTGGTGTTGTTCAAATTGAATTTAATATAAGTGATTGGAAAGATTTAAATAAAGGAAAAACCGTAAGTGCTTTATTTCCAAGAGATTTAAGGTAGAATTTATTTTTCTATCAAATTCAAGCACTTATTTTGTATGTTATTATTAAGCAAAAGTATGCTTAAACATTAGCTTTTTAGCAAATTATTTATTCTAAATAGAATATATTTGTGAAAAGCATTACAACCTCAATAACCCGTATGACAAAAGCAGAAATTCATTCAAATAGCTATATAAATAGAGAAATTAGTTGGTTACAATTTAATGCAAGAGTGTTGCAAGAGGCTTCAGATGAAAGAGTTCCATTAATAGAAAGATTGCGTTTTTTAGGTATATTTTCTAATAATTTAGATGAATTTTTTAAAGTAAGATATGCCACTGTAAAACGGATTGTTGAGGCAGGAAAAGGTGGTAAAAGCGAACTAGGAGGTATAAAAGCCAACGAACTACTAGATATAATTACCCAAATAGTTATAAAACAACAAAGTGAGAGTTTAGAGGTTTTAGACTGTATCCATAAAAGATTAGAAGCTGAGAATATTTTTGTAGTTGATGAAAATCAAATAGATAGCTCACAGCACGATTTTATAAAAAGATATTTTATCCGAAAAGTAAGTCCAGCATTGGTTACTATTATTTTAAATGATTTGGTGGTACTGCCTAATTTAAAAGATAGTGCTGCATATTTAGCCGTTAGAATGGTTATGGAGGATAATAAAAAGCAATTTGCTCTTATTGAAATACCAAAGTCTATCAATCGTTTTGTTGAACTACCTAAGCAAGGTGATAAAAGTTTTATTATCATGATTGATGACTTGTTGCGCCATTGTTTAGGTTATATTTTTAATATTTTCGACTTCAAAACAGTATCTGCCCACATGATTAAAATTACGCGCGATGGCGAACTGGATTTTGAAAGTGATTTAAGTAAAAGTTTTATTGAGAAAATATCCGACAGTGTAAAACACCGTCAAATAGGCGATCCTGTTCGATTTGTTTATGACAAAACCATCGATACAGAAACATTGGAGTTTTTAATGTCCAAAATGGGTATAGATAATACAGATAGTATCATTCCAGGTGGTCGTTACCATAACAGACGCGATTACATGAGTTTTCCCAGTTTAGGAAGAACTGATTTGCTTTACGATAAAATTGAGGCATTACCCATTAAAGGCCTTAGTTTGGAAACCAGTATTTTTAAAGCAATTGAAAAGAAAGACTATTTGCTACATGCACCTTACCAAACATTTTCATATATCGTTAAGTTTTTACGGGAAGCCGCTTTAGATCCTCAAGTAAAAACCTTAAAAATCACCATTTACCGCTTAGCACAAATTTCGCACATAGCAAGCTCGCTTATTAATGCCGCTATCAATGGTAAGTCCGTAACGGTTTCCATAGAACTTCAAGCGAGATTTGATGAACAGGCAAATATAGATTATGCCCAACAAATGGAAGATGAAGGCATTAATTTGGTGTTTGGCGTAAAAGGTTTAAAAGTACACAGCAAAATGTGTGTTATCGAGCGTGAAGAAGGTAAAAAGCTAAAACGTTATGGCTTTATAAGTACAGGTAATTTTAACGAGTCAACTGCCAAAATATATACGGATTATACACTTTTCACCGCAGATCAACGCATTTTAAAAGATGTTAATAAAATATTTAGTTTTTTTGAAACCAACTATAAAATTTTTAGATATAAACATTTGATAACATCGCCGCATTACACAAAAAAAGCTATATTTAAATTGATAGATGCTGAAATTAATAATGTGAAAAATGGAGGAGAAGGTCTAATTCGATTAAAAATGAATAGCATTTCTAGTTATAATATGGTAGATAAACTTTATGAAGCTAGCAATGCAGGTGTTAAAATTCAAATGATTGTTAGAGGTATTTGTTGTTTAATTCCAGAGGTGCCCAACATGAGTGAAAATATTGAGGTTATTAGCGTTATCGATAAGTTTTTAGAACATTCTAGGGTTTATATTTTTGGGAATAACGGCGACCCAAAAGTTTACATTTCATCGGCAGATTGGATGACAAGAAACATTGAAAATAGGGTAGAGGTAAGTTGTCCAATTTATGATGCTGATATAAAACAAGAAATTATAGAAACATTCAACATTTGTTGGAGCGATAATGTAAAAGCACGTATATTAAACGCTTCACAACAAAACGAATATAAAATAGATAATAACGAACCAGTAAGATCACAATTTGCTACCTACGATTATTATTTAAAAAAATTAGAAAACTAGTATGCTATCAATTAAAAAATATGCAGCAATCGATATAGGTTCAAATGCCGTTAGGTTGCTCATTTCAAACATTATAGAACAAAAAGGAAAACCAGTTCAATTTAAAAAAAACTCGTTGGTGCGCGTGCCTATTCGTTTGGGCGCCGATGTTTTTGTTAATAATAGAATTTCTAAAGAAAACACCCAACGTTTGGTTGATACGATGTTAGCGTTTAAATTACTAATGAAATCACACAAAGTAGTTAAGTATAAAGCATGCGCTACTTCAGCCATGCGAGAATCGACCAATGGAAAACAAGTTGTGGACTTAATTTTAAAGAATTCTGAAATTAGCATTGATGTTATTGGAGGTGAAGAAGAGGCTGCCATTATTGCCGCAACCGATTTAAACTCTTATATAGACCCAAGCAAAACCTATTTGTATGTTGATGTTGGGGGCGGAAGCACCGAATTTACAGTGATACATGAAGGTGTTCAAATGGCTTCAAGATCCTTTAAAATTGGTACGGTTCGTTTGTTGAACGATATGGTTTCTAAAGAAGCATGGCACGAATTGGAGCAATGGATAAAACTACATACTGCTGAGTACGATAAAATTTCTGTGTTGGGTTCTGGTGGGAACATCAATAAAATATTCAAAATATCGGGGAAAGCCATGGGGAAACCTTTAACCTATTTCTACTTAACATCTTATTACCAAATGCTTCAAAGTTATTCGTACGAAGAACGTATTACAGAACTGGATTTAAACCAAGATAGGGCAGACGTTATTATTCCAGCCATGCGTATTTACTTGTCTTCAATGAAATGGAGCGGAGCTAAAAATATATATGTACCAAAAATTGGTCTGGCAGATGGTATTATTAAAAGTATCTATTTCCAAACCGTATCGAGCAATACACAGTAAAATTTTGCACTTCACCTTGTTAAATTGTACAGTTTTATTTTTATAATATATATTCGTACAACATAAATTGAAAAAATTTATAACCCAAACCTCTTTACGTATGAAAAAAATATTACTATTAATTCTACTTGGTTTTTCATTTCATGGCTTTTCTCAAGATGTAAAGTATGGTGTAAGAGGTGGTTACAATATTTCAAATTTAGATTTTGAAGATACGCCTGTAATGGCAAATAAGCACAGAAACAGCATGTATATTGGTTTTTTTGGAGACATTCGTTTTACAAAAACAGTTTCTTTGGTGCCTGAATTACAATTTTCTGCTGAAGGCGCCAGAATTGAAGTATGGCAATTAGATTATATTCAAGCGCCTATTTTATTCAAATTCCGATTAAGTGAAAAATTTCGTTTAGCTGCTGGTCCGCAAGTGGGACTAAAAATATTTAAGGAAAATGATGATATGCGGAATTTCGCTTATTCTGGTGTAGCCGGAATAGATTATAAATTAACCCATATGTTGTTTGCCGATATTAGATATACTTACGGTTTTGTAAATGTATTTGATGAAAATTTAGCTATTTCAGCAAAAAACTCAAACATTCAATTAGGTATAGGATACAAGTTTTAACCGTGTATAGTCTCGTTTTTTCCTAATTTTACTATTATTTGACTCTCATATTCAAGAAGTTGCTGCCATTTGGTGTCAACTTCTTTTTTTTCTCCATATTGTCGTGCAAAACCTAAAAACATGGTGTAATGGTTCGCTTCGCTTACCATAAGATTTCTGTAAAAGGTTGCCAATTCTTTATCTTTTAATTCTTCTGAAAGTAATCTAAAACGTTCGCAACTTCTGGCTTCAATTAGGGCAGCATAAAGTAACCTGTGTACTAATTGGGTGGTTCTACTACCTCCTTTTGGAAAAAACTTTAGGAGTTCAATAACATAATCATCCCGTCTATCACGTCCTAAAACCCAACCACGTTCTAAAATTTTATCATGAACCATTTTAAAATGGCTAATCTCCTCTTTTACCAAAGCAACCATTTCTTGTACCAATTCGGTATACTCTGGAAAGCTTACAATTAGTGAAATGGCTGTACTGGTTGCTTTTTGCTCGCAAAAGGCATGGTCTGTTAATATTTCTTCAATGTTTTTTTCAACAATATTAACCCATCTTGGGTCTGTTGGTAATTTAAGTCCTAGCATAGCTAATAATCTTCAATTTCTTTTATACTATAATTTCCTTTACTATCAATTTTGATATCATAATATAGAACTTTTTCCGCTTTAGGAAAAATAAAACCTCCCAATAAATACACATGGTTTTTTTCTAATGGGAAATCTTCGTTAATCCAAACCTTATTATTTATAGCTTTATTTAAACTATCTTTTAGGGTTTTATCTTGTTCTAAAAAGAAATTTGCGTCTAATTTTTTATTAAAAATCAATACATCATTCTTTTTAATTTTTACTTCAGAGATCCAATCTCTAAAATGATCTATGTGTGTAAGTGTCGCATCCACTTTATATTTAAACTTTACAGACCTGTTCATGTCTGTATACGTTTTAATACTAATTGAAAAACCATTGCTTAAAAGTGTGTCTGTTTTTACTTCGGTATATTCTTTAGGAATATATTCTTCAATTTCAAGCGTACCTAAAGTATCTTTGAATTTTTCAACAGACTCTTTTAATGTATCTTTTTTTGTTTTTCCGCCATTACAACTTATAAAGGCCAAAACAATCAATAACATGTATATTAACTTGTTCATATATAGTAGTTTATATGTCTAAATCAAAAGTTTTTCTTAAAGTGTCTATATTTGGGTTTTTCTCTTTAAGTTTTTCGAATTTCTCAAGTGTGGTGTAGGCATATTGTTTCTCCAATTCTTCATTTACAGTAATAGATAAGCTAATATCAAAATTGCTTAAAGTTTTGCGTATGTACAACATAAGGTCGTACTGGTTACGCTCCAATTCCACTTTATTGGTGGCATTTGGGTATTCTAAATGAATGACCGTTCCTTTTACTTTTGGGGTATCTATCGATAAGATAGACGCCAAATTATGTTTTCCGTCATTTTGAAGTATCACTATAAATTCGTTCCAAGCTTTAATCAATTCAGCTTCGGTAAAAGGTTCTTTAGGTAAGTTTTCTTCATCTATAACCACATCCATCTGCTTGATTAGATGCTCTTTTTTAACCCTTAGACTTTTTAATGAAAGACCCGAAGCGCGATTATTATCAATTTTTAAATCAACTTTTGGTGGTACGTTAACTTGAAACTTATTGGAAGCATCGGAAGTAGATTTTATTGACGCAGTTTTGGTTTCTGCAACGATTGATTGATTTTCAACTTTATTAGAAACAGAAACTCGAACGGGCGTAATACCTTTCTTTTTAAAGAATGAAGGCGGAATTATGTAATGTCTGCTATTTTTTTTTTCTCCATCAAAAGTGATAGAGGCAAGTTGCATAAGGCATAACTCGATGAGCAAGCGTTGGTTTTTGCTGCTTTTATATTTAAGGTCGCAATCGTTAGCCAGATTAATACCTTGAAGTAAAAACTGTTGCGATGCTTTTTGCGATTGTTCTAAATATTTCTTTTTGGTTTCTTCGCCAACCTCCAATAATTCGATGGTTTCTGGTGTTTTACTAACCAATAAATCTCTAAAGTGTGATGCTAGACCCGCAATGTAATGATGCCCATCAAAGCCTTTGGAAAGGGTGTTGTTAAATTGAAGGAGCAGTTCGGGTATTTTATTTTCCAGAATAAGGTCGGTGCTTTCAAAATAGGTTTCGTAATCTAGAACGTTTAAATTTTCGGTTACGGCCTGTCTTGTTAAATTTTTACCCGAAAAACTAACTACACGGTCAAAAATGGATAAGGCATCACGCATGGCGCCATCTGCTTTTTGAGCAATGATATGCAAGGCATCATCTTCTGCATTTATACCTTGTTCTTCGGCAATATATTTTAAATACTCCTTCGCATCGGTTACTGTTATCCGTTTAAAGTCGAATATTTGACAACGCGACAAGATGGTTGGTATAATTTTATGCTTTTCGGTAGTTGCAAGAATGAAAATACAATGCTTTGGCGGTTCTTCCAATGTTTTAAGAAAAGCATTGAAAGCCGCTTGCGATAGCATGTGCACCTCATCAATAATATACACTTTGTATTTACCAATTTGAGGCGGAATACGCACTTGATCCGTTAAGCTTCTAATATCATCAACAGAGTTGTTTGATGCCGCATCCAGCTCAAAAATGTTGAATGCAAAATCTTCATCGCCCGTTTCGGTGCCATCACTGTTAATCATTTTAGCCAAAATACGGGCACAAGTTGTTTTACCAACACCACGAGGTCCTGTAAAAAGTAAAGCTTGTGCTAAATGATTATTTTCAATGGCATTAAGTAAGGTATTTGTAATAGCCTGCTGACCCACAACGTCTTTAAACGTTTGCGGACGGTATTTTCTAGCTGATACTACAAAGTGTTCCATGGAGATTCTTAAAGTAACAAAGTTAAAAAATGAATTCAGAATTCAGAATTTAGAATTCAGAATTTAATAGGAGTTATTAACAAATATGGACTCTTGATAATATTGAGTTTTTTTGATTATGTTAGAATTAAAGACGAAATCCGTTCGGCTACCAATAAAGTTTATTGAAACGTAATTTTATCTTAGCATTGAAATATATTTTAACCCATACATCGTTCAGAAATAGTTATATTTAAAGAAATAAAATTCCATACTATGAGGCTATTTTTTTTGGTTACTTTTTTTATCATATTTATCAGTTGTACTGACAAATATGATAAATATAAAAAAACACCAGAGTATATTACAAAAGCATCTGCTTCAAATGCAGCTTATTATAAAGCTTATGATGAAACTTTGAAATTATGGAATGTCGCTTTTGAAGAATTATATATTCCAACCACTCATGGTATTGCACATGTAATTGTAAGTGGTCCTAAAAATGCAGATCCAGTTGTTTTACTTCACGGTATGAATGCCAGTTCTACTATGTGGTACCCTAATATTGAATCGCTTAGCAAAAACCATCGCGTGTTTGCAATAGACCTCCTTTTAGAACCCGGAAAATCTTATTTATATAATGATATTGAAAGTGTAGAAAAAGTTATCGATTGGTATAAAGAAGTTTTATTTGCTTTGGAGTTAGAAAGTTTTCATATAATTGGAGCTTCTCGAGGTGGTTGGTTGGCTGTAAATTTAGCTTTAAGCAATCAGAAAAGGATAAAAAGCTTAATATTATTAAGTCCTGCTCAAACATTTACATGGATTAGACCCAGTGCAGATTTATTTAAAAATATTGCAAAATTACTTTCTTCAAAGGAAAAACAAATTGAACAAAGCTTAGAAAGCATGTCTAGCAATGTAGCTAATATTAGCGCTGTATACTTAAAGCAATATAAATTAGGTTTAGAAAAAGATTCTGAAAACAAATTTGTAAGTAGCATGAAACCTTTTTCTAATAAAGAATTAAAATCTTTACAAATGCCTGTTTTAGTTTTAATTGGTGATGACGATATGATTAATGAAAAAAGAACGGTAGAGATTGCCAATATGTTGCCAAAAGGAAAAGGTGAAGTTATACAAAACGCAGGACATTTTTTATCTATTGATCAAGCTGAAACAGTCAATAAAAAAATGCAGGCCTTTTTAAAATAGTAATAATGATACATTTGACTAGCTGTGTTTATAATATTGAGTATTCTTGACTTTGTTAAAAAAAAACATCGAACTTAGTTTATCAACGGATAATGTCTATTGAAACGGAACTTTAATTTGTTATTCTACGGATAATGGAAAAACTTATCTTAATATCATTTGTGGTTTTATCATTTGGATTTTCCAAAATTGAGAGTTTTAGAACTGCTCAATATCCTGACTTAATAGAATTTAACGGAACAGAATACTCACTGAGCACCAATCCTTTAGAACCATATTTTGAGAAAAACCCTGACAAAAGACCTCAATGGACTTCAACAGCTTTATATCGTGGTTATATTGGACATTTTGGAATAATTGATAGCACACTAATATTGACTGATATTTCACAACCAAGACGTGTAAAAGAAAAAGACGGCAAAACAATTTTTAAGAATATATCAATCAAAAAAAGCATATTCCCAGAAATAGACACCATTAAAATAGATTGGTATTCTGGAATTTTAATTTTACCGTATGGTGAAAGAATTAAATATATTCATTCTGGATATGCGTCCGAATATAGCAATTATATATTATTGGAAATAAAAAATGGGAAATTCAAGAGACACAAAAACTATAGACACAAAGAGTTTTTGAGATTTAAGGAAAAACAATATAGCGAATTCAAAAAAACTGAAACATATAAAAATCAGTTTGAACATATTAAAAATAACTATCCCGAAAGTAACAAAAAGTTTATTGAAGAATTTTTGAAAGACCATATAATAAATTATACATCTGAATTTTTAGACGAACAATAAATACTGCGTTCAACATAATATAAGAGTTTAACCAACCACTCCAAAATAAAATTACTTTCATTATAACCAAAACTTAGCAAATAGGTGCTTTAGGGATAGAAGTGGAAATCCTTTTTGTGAGGTACGAGCAAAAAGATTGCAACGGATAGCCCGACCCGCTAGGGTAAAGCCAAAATATTAATGGTTATTTTTGTTTTTTGTGTGCTAAGTGTTGTATTTTTGTTGGGAGTAAATCGCCTTATCGCTGAATACCCAACTTTATTGGGTATCTTATTTTATAAATTGAAAGGTTTGTAAGTAAGATCCCCGCTTTCGTGGGGATTTGGAGGAAAGTCCGAACACCGTAGTGCAATATAGTGGTTAATGGCCACCAGCCGAAAGGCTAGGACAAGTGCAACAGAAAGTATGTACAGGTAATGCTGTAGTGAAACCAGGTAAACTCTATGTGGTGCAATGCTATGTAAACCAGCGCTTGAAGGCGGCACGCTTGATGCTGGAGGGTAAGCAGCTAAAGTGTATTGGCAACAATGCACTCAGATAAATGATAAGGGCTTTTTTTAGGAAAAGTACAGAATTCGGCTTATAGATTTACTTTTTAAAACACAGGCTCTTTGTATTTGCAAAGGGCTTTGTTTTTAAAAAAAGATAATGAATAATGATCGTTTCAACCAAACATCTAATCTTCAGCATCTAAATTTTCGAAAAAGCTAAACATATTACCTCCGTAACTTTTTGAGTAGCTGAAATTCAATAATTTTGATAAATCGGTGTGTTTTGAGTGTTCTACGATAAGTAAACCATCCTCAAGCAATAAGTTGTTTTTAAATACTAATTCCGGAATTTTGGCAAAGGCATCGTCTGCAAAGTTATAAGGTGGATCTGCAAAAATGATATTAGACTGCAAAGTGGTTTTTTCTAAAAATGTAAACACATCACTTTTAATGGTCTGTATGGGCATTTTATAATCTGAAGCTGTTTTGTTAATAAACTTGATGCAGCCAAAATCTTGATCTACACAGGTTATTTGTTCGGTACCTCTTGAAGCGAATTCGTAACTGATGTTACCTGTTCCAGCAAACAAATCCAATACGATTAATTCATCAAAATAAAAGTTGTTGTTTATAATGTTGAACAACGATTCCTTTGCCATATCGGTAGTAGGACGCACCGGTAAGTTTTTTGGCGCTATAATTTTTCTGCTTTTGTAAATTCCTGAAATTATGCGCATTACAAACTTTTTATTAAAGTGAAATTGGAATGATTGTGTTTGGGGATTTCTAAATATTTGTAAGTTTCATTCCTGTTTCCAAAACTCACGTTCCTTATATATTTATAGGCTATGTTGTATAAGGTATCTTCTTCAGAAACAGCACCAATAAACACTAAATTAAATGTTTCGGGGTTTAAGTTTAATTGTTCGGTTGCAAATAAAACGTAATAGATAAAATCTTCTGGTGTGTTATACTCGAACGTATTGTATAAGATTAGTTTTGCTTTATCAACTATAATAGTTTCAAAATGGTTTTTACTAATATTTACATATACTTTGGGAGTATTTGCATTTTTTTCAATTTGTAGAATTTCTTCAATTAAAACGGTAGAAACATGTTTGAAGGTAAACGCTCCAAATTGGTCGTAAATAAAGTTGTTTATGTTTATGTAGGGTACATAAACATTAATACTATCGTTTACCAGAACTTCGTCATGCGCTATGAAATCGGATACCAAAATCTTGGAATTAAACTTTAAGTAATCGGCAACACAATCTTCTATAAACAAAGGTTTCGGTACCAAAGTTGAAAGCTCATTGTCATGTACAATGGTTATAGAGCTGTATGTGTTTTGGGTAACGTTTTCGGTATTGAAAAGATGTTTTAAATGATCTAGAACTTCTAAAGGATTTAGTTTTTTCTGAAAACTAACTTCCTTTAAATTGATTATAGTATTTGTATCTCGGTTTAGGATACAAAAAGAAAGTCCACTCAAACTTATTTGAATGGACAATTCTAGGTTATTTAGTTTGTTAAAAGCTTTATTCGTTTGAGCCATAGGTTTTTGGCCAGTTTCCAATAGTTTTAACTTCGTTCATTGAGCCTACTTTTAAAGCATCACCATTAACACCGTCAACAGATATTACTTGATTTTCTTGAATAACCATATCGCGATCTTGGTCAAATAGAATAACATCTTTTTTAACCGAAGCTTCAAATACTGGTATATTTATATCATTCTGTCTTAATAAACCTGCTTCTAATTTAAACTTTTCTCCTGGTTTTCCAACCGGAACGTTCATCATGGTTTTGTAACGTGTTGAATTTTTAAACAAAGAATCTTTTACAGGAACATATCCTAAAGTATCAATTTCTACAATGTCTTTATAAGTATCAACTCCAAAACGTTTTGTTAATTCTGTATCTATAACTTGAGTGTCTCTACGTTGTGTAATGGTATACTTACCTGTTTCAATAAATTTAACCAATTCGTCAAAATTATCTGTAAACTTACCATTTACTTGTTTGTATGCTAATTGAGAATCTCTAATATCAATTAAATTCTTAATTACTTTTTCATAACGCTTCTTTTTTTCTTGATTAAATAAAATAGGTGTGTACACAGACATATATGTTTGGTAACCCAAGAAAGCAATTAATACCCAAAGCCCAATATTTAATACAGGCTTAAACTTTGAAGGTATAAATTTATCAATTAACTTAACCAAGACAATTGTAAGCAGTATAGCTCCAACAGCAATAAGAATAAATTTCCACATAATCGTTTTATAATTTAAATAGTTTGTTAAAGGTGTTTCGCAAATCTACAATTTTTTTTTAATCGTAAAAATCTATTATCGGTAAAAATCATTTCTATCTTTGAATAATTTATAATTTACAAACATAAATGACCCCGTCTGAATTCTATTCCCTTATAAAACAACAGTTTCCGTTTCAACCCACCATTAAACAAAATATTGTTTTACATCAGCTTTCTGAATTTATTTTTAATAAGGCCCCAAATACCCTTTATTTGCTAAAAGGCTATGCTGGTACTGGTAAAACCACTATTGTAGGCACCATTGTTAATAATTTATGGAAAGCCAAGAAAAGTTCGGTATTAATGGCTCCAACAGGTAGAGCAGCTAAAGTAATCGCTAATTATTCGGGAAAAGAAGCCTTTACCATTCATAAAAAAATATATTTTCCTAAAAAAGATAAAGGTGGCGGTGTATCGTTCGTTCTGCAACCCAATAAGCATAAAAACACCATTTTTATTGTAGATGAAGCTTCCATGATACCAGATACGCCAGGAGATTCGAAATTATTTGAAAATGGCTCGTTGCTGGATGATTTAATGCAATATGTATATTCAGGACACCAATGCAAATTACTTTTAATAGGCGATACGGCACAATTACCACCTGTGAAGTTAGATTTAAGTCCCGCATTGGATGAAAACACCCTGGCTTTAAATTACAATAAAGAGGTTACTAGAATGGAATTGGATGAAGTAGTAAGGCAAGAGCATGATTCTGGAATTCTTGTAAATGCTACCTCATTACGCGAATCCTTGTCAAATGGGTTCAATAATTCATTTAAATTCAATTTAGCACATTTTAATGATATTGTTAGGCTTATTGATGGTCATGAAATTATGGATGCCATTAACGATGCCTATAGCGATTTAGGCAACGAGGAAACTGCCATTATTGTGCGAAGTAACAAACGCGCCAATTTATACAATCAACAAATTAGAAATAGAATTTTATTTAATGAAAGCGAACTCTCTGCGGGCGATTATTTAATGGTAGTTAAAAATAACTATCATTGGATTAAACCAACCACCGAAGCAGGATTTATAGCCAATGGCGATATTATTGAAGTTCTCGAAATTTTTAGTATAACCGAATTGTATGGTTTTCGCTTTGCGGAAGTTAAAATCCGAATGGTAGATTACCCGAAAATGGCTCCTTTTGAAACGGTTTTATTGTTAGATACTATTGAATCTGAAACACCTTCGTTATCCTATGAAGATTCCAATAGATTGTATCAAGAGGTGATGAAAGATTTTGAAAATGAAACAAGCAAGTACAAAAAGTTTTTAAAAGTAAAAGCTAGCAAACATTTTAATGCGTTGCAGGTTAAGTTTTCTTATGCTATAACCTGTCACAAATCGCAAGGTGGACAGTGGAATACCGTTTTTGTTGAACAACCTTATTTGCCAAATGGTATAGATAAGGACTATTTACGCTGGTTGTATACCGCTGTAACCAGAGCCAAAGAAAAACTGTATCTTATTGGTTTTACAGATGATTTTTTTGAAGAAAATTAATAACAGTTTACAGTCTCAGTTTTCAGAAACAAAATTTTTATATTTATAAACAATTTAAAGTTCCTTTTTTGGGTTTATAGGGATATGACATTAGAAACCATTATTAGTATTTGCCTGGGTATCGGACTTTCCGCATCGGTTGGTTTTAGGGTGTTTTTACCTTTATTCGCTTTAAGTTTAGCAGCTTTTTTTGATGTTTGGCAACTAAACGATTTTTGGCAATGGATTGGAAGTACTACTGCATTAATAACATTGGGAGTTGCCACAGTTGTGGAGATTTTCGCCTATTTCATACCCTATATAGATAACCTTCTTGATAGTATAGCCGTACCATTGGCTGCTCTAGCAGGAACCGCAGTCATGCTCTCAACAGTATCCGATTTAAGTCCGGTTGTTACATGGGCACTAGCCATTATTGCCGGAGGCGGAACTGCAGCAGCAATATCAGGATCTTCAAGTGCAACACGATTAACTTCAACAGTTACTACCGGTGGAATTGCGAACCTAGTAGTTTCAACGGTTGAAACAGGAACTTCCATCATAATGTCGATTATTTCTATATTTATGCCTTTTCTTGCATTCGTAATGGTAATTCTATTATTTTTTGTAATTTTTAAGTTCTATAAAAAGTTTACATCACCTAAAATAAAAAACCACTAATTTTTATTCTATTTTTGAAACAGAATTTTAATATATGAAGATTATTTCAATGATTCCTGCACGTTATAGTGCATCACGCTTTCCAGGAAAACTTATGCAAGACCTTGGTGGAAAATCGGTAATTGTTCGTACTTACGAAGCAACCGCTAACACCAACTTGTTTGATGATGTGATAGTGGTTACCGACAGCGATATTATTTATAACGAAATTATAAACCATGGCGGAAAAGCCATGATGAGTAAAAAAGAACATGAATGTGGAAGCGATAGAATTGCTGAAGCTATTGAGTTTTTGGATATTGATATCGTCATTAATGTTCAAGGAGATGAACCATTTACCGACAAAGAATCCTTAGAAAAATTAATAGCCGTATTTAAAGATGACCATGACAAGAATATCGATTTAGCTTCTTTAATGGTTCATATAACTGGAGAAGAGGACATAAACAGCCCCAATACCGTTAAAGTAGTGGTAGATCAATCTAACTTTGCATTATATTTTTCAAGAAACCCAATTCCATATCCACGTGATAAAAGCATCCCTGTTAAATATTTTAAACATAAGGGTGTTTATGCATTTAGAAAACAAGCGTTATTGGATTTTTATCGTTTCCCGATGTTAACCTTGGAAGCTTCTGAAAAACTTGAACAATTACGCTATTTAGAATATGGTAAGCGTATTAAAATGGTAGAAACAACCACCGAAGGTGTAGAAATTGATACACCAGAAGATTTAGAACGCGCCAAAAAAGCATGGAAATAGACTATAAGAACATAAAAGTTATTGGTTTTGATGCCGATGATACGCTTTGGGTAAACGAAACATATTTTCGAGATGCCGAAATGGAATTTGGTAAATTATTATCGGAATATGAAACCTTAAACACTATAGATCAGGAACTTTTCAAAAAAGAAATCGATAATTTGCCATTGTATGGGTATGGTGTAAAAGCTTTTGTGTTATCTATGGTTGAAAGTGCCTTGGAACAATCAAACTATAATATTTCAACCAAAAGTATTGAAGCTATTTTAAATATAGGTAAAGACATGCTCAATAAACCAGTAGAATTGCTTGATGGGGTTGAAGAGGTGTTAAAAATAGTATCGCAAAAGTATCGGCTTGTATTGGCAACAAAAGGCGATTTGCTGGACCAAGAGCGTAAACTTGAAAAATCCGGTTTAACTAAATATTTTCACCACATTGAAGTTTTAAGTGATAAGCAAGAAGCTAATTATTCAAAATTATTAAACCATCTCGATATAAAACCATCCGAGTTTTTAATGATTGGAAATTCGCTTAAATCGGATGTTTTGCCTTTAGTTAATATAAAAGCGCATGCCATACATGTACCTTTTCATACCACTTGGGCACACGAGCAAGTTAGTGTAAAGGAGACCAATGGAAAGCACTATAAAACAATTAGTAGCTTAAGGGAGCTTTTAAAATTATTAAGTTAAAATAGTAAGTAACCAGACAAGAAAAATTAAAATATTAGTATTTTTACATCTTGAAAAAGAAAACAATTAAATGAGTTATAAAAACTTTCCAATGGTGTCAAAAGTAGTTTTTGGCAGAGGTAGTTTCAACCAGTTAAGTGAAATTTTAGCCCCAAAACGCTTAAGCATGAACGCTCCATTTATTTATATAATAGATGACGTGTTTAAAAACAATCAATGGTTAACATCAAGAATTCCATTAGCTTACGACGATAAAATACTATTTATATCTACAGAAGAAGAACCAAAAACATCACAAGTAGATGCTATAGTTGAAGACATTATTCTAACAACCAAAGAATTGCCTTCAGGTATTATTGGTATTGGTGGAGGCTCTGTTTTAGATTTGGCAAAAGCCGTATCCATTATGCTTACCAACGAAGGTGAAGCTAAAGATTACCAAGGTTGGGATTTAGTTAAGCATCCGGCCATATATCATGTTGGTATTCCAACCATATCGGGTACCGGTGCCGAAGTATCTAGAACTACGGTTCTTATTGGTCCTGAAAAAAAATTAGGCATCAATTCAGATTTCACACCTTTCGATCAAGTTATTTTAGATTCCGAACTTACTAAAGATGTTCCAAAAAACCAGTGGTTTTATACTGGTATGGATTGCTATATTCACTGTATTGAATCTTTAAAAGGCACCTATTTAAACACTTTTAGCGAAACTTATGGAAATATGTCTTTAGAGTTGTGTAAAGAAATATTTCTAGATAACAACTTAACTGCTGAAGAATCTGAAGAAAAACTGATGATGGCTTCATGGCACGGTGGTATGAGTATTGCCTATTCACAAGTTGGTGTAGCACATGCCATGAGTTATGCCTTAGCTTATGTTTTGGGTGTAAAACACGGTATTGGAAATTGCATCGTTTTTGATCATTTAGAAGAATTTTATCCAGAAGGCGTAAAGCTTTTTAAAGCGATGAAAGAAAAACACAATATTATGCTGCCTCAAGGTATTTGTGCCGATTTAAGCGATGCAGATTTTGATAAAATGACCACTATTGCCTTAAATTTGGTACCACTTTGGGAAAATGCCTTAGGAAAAAATTGGAAACAAATTATAACACCAAAAAAGCTAAAAGAACTTTACCAAAAAATGTAATATCTGTGGTTTGAAAGATTAACCATATTTTTAATAATGCATAAAGAACTAAATCTGTTTTTTATGCATTTTTTTTGAAAGCTTGAAAAAGCAAAGCGTTAAAAATATTCCTCTAAATAGTATTTATTAAGCATATGGTATCTCCTTTATAATGCTTATCTTTAAACTAATAGGTCTTTTAAAAAGAAATATACTTTTAAAGTAAACTAATAACTCTCCTAATTAAAATAGTTGAATTTTGGGTATTATTCAAAATAAAGTGACTTTTTAAAAACATTTCAGTCATAATAATATAACCAATCAATAACACCTTGAAAACGACTAGCGAATTCCAAAATCTAACCGATGAGGAACTTGTAGAAAATATCATTAAAACTAAAAACGATATCCTATTTGGAATTTTGTATGAAAGGTATTCTCATTTAGTTTATAACAAATGCTACGGCTTTACTAAAACAAGAGTAGAGGCAGAGGATTTAACACAAGATGTTTTTGTAAAGCTTTTTCAAAAACTTTCATCTTTTTTAGGTAAATCGAAATTTTCCACATGGTTATATGCTTTTACATACAATATGTGTGTAGATTATGTGAACAAGCATGTTTTAAAAAAAGTAAGCACTAATGATATGGACGTTGAAGATTATAGCCCCTTGCAAATTGAAGTAGACGATTCCTCATTATTTCTTTTAAAAGAAGAAACTTTAAAAAAAGCATTGGAAATTATTGCTCCAGAAGATAAAATGATTCTTTTATTAAAATATCAAGATGATTTTTCAATTAAAAAAATCACAACAGTTTTGGAAATTAGTGAAAGTGCCGTAAAAATGAGATTGAAAAGAGCAAAAGCTAGAATAATTGAGGCGTATAACACGATAAGATAAAATTTATGGAAAAGAACCCATTTAAAAAAATAGCTCATCCACCACAGGAGGTTCCTAAAGAGCTAAAAAGCAAAGTTATGGAAGAAGTTGCTAGGGTTAAATTGTTAATGGAAATAGCTGATTTATTTACATTTAATTACCCAAGTGCAGCGAAAACATTTTTCGAAAAAAACAAAAAGAAGAAATAACAAAAAATAAACTTATGGAAACAGTTACAGGTATTAAAGAATTAATGGCAGAATCATTAAACCAAATGGCAATTAATGTTGCTACAGTAGGACCAAAGTTACTATTTGCAATATTGGTTCTAATTGTTGGTTGGATTCTAGTTAAAGTAATAGCTTACGCATTAAAACGTACTTTGAATTTCGCTAAAGTTGATAAACTAACCGAAGTGATAAACGATAAAAAACTATTTGGTAAAACCGATTTAAAATTTAATGTTACCAACGTTATTGTCGCTTTTATTAAATGGATTCTATATTTAGTAGTCCTAATAATAGCTTCAGATGTGATGGATTGGAAAATCGTATCGGTTGAAATTGGAAACCTATTGCGTTATCTTCCACGACTTTTTAGTGCCATTGCTTTATTTATGGTTGGTTTATATATAGCTAGTTTCATTAAAAATGCCATTCAAGGTTTATTTGAATCGTTTGATTTGGTTGGCAATAGAGCCATAAGTTCCTTAGTGTTTTACGTTATTATAGTAACAATTACCATAACAGCTTTAAATCAAGCAGGTATTGATACAGATATTATCACAAACAACCTTACCATCATTTTAGGCGCCTTTTTATTAACAATTGCTATTGGGTTCGGGTTTGGTTCAAAAGAGGTTATTAAAAGTTTACTTTTCTCTTTTTATTCTAAAAGAAATTTTGAAGTAGGACAAATAATTTCAGTAGATAATATTACAGGAGAAATTGTGTCTATTGATAATATTTACATGAATGTAAAGGTTGGCGAAGATATTATTGTTATCCCAATCAGTGATTTAATAGACAAACGAGTTACAAAAAAAGGATAGTTATAAAAAAACAAAATGGCTATTACAAATTTAATAGCTGAGAATGATTATTCAAACTCTTAAGAATAAAGAATAGTCGTTTCATTAAATATAAATCAAATAAAAAAACAAAATGAGAACACTTATAATAGTATTGGCAGTTTTATTGTCTTTAAATGGTTTTGCACAAAAAAAGCAAAAAATTAAAGGAAATAAAGAAGTAATTGAAGTTTATGATAATTTAAATGCTTTTAATGAAATTGAAATAGCAGATAATTTAGAAGTCAATATCATGCAAACAACTACTGAGGGTTATAGGCTAAAAACAGATTCGAATTTAATAAACACCATCAAATTTGAAGTTGTAGATAGCGTTTTAAGAATTTATACCTCTAGCAAAATAACCTCTAGCAAAAGCTTGGAAATTTATTTAACTTGTAAAGAACTGAATAAAATTACACTTAAAAATGATGCCGAGTTAAACGGGCAAAATAATTTAAATGCAAACGATTTAATGGTGGTATGTTTAGACGATTCTAAGTTTGATTTAGATGTAAATTCAAATAAGTTTGCGTTACAATTAAACAGTTCATCTAAAGGAAAATTAAAATTAAAAAGTGTTGAAACTAACATGGCACTAAATGATAATTCCTATTTAAAAGCCAGCCTTTCCATTGATGATTTTGATTTGAACATGAGTAAAAAATCCGATATGGATATTCAAGGCAACTGTAATAATTTAAATTTAATTACATCGGGTTCTGTAGATGTAAAAGCTAAAAACATGCTAGTGACTAATGCGAATATAAACGCATCAAACAGTTCAGACATTTATGTGTATGCGAGTAAGTATTTAAGTCTTTACGCTAAAGGTAAAAGTTATGTGTATGTTTATGGAAACCCAGAAATTAATGTTGAGGGGTTAAATGATAAATCGCAAATCATCAAGAAATAACACTTATTTTTATAATAATTTAAACATATAAAAATGAATTTTAGAACTATTATTGGGCTTTTAATTGCCTTGGTTATCGTGATTTTTTCAATTCAAAACGCAGAGGTTACTGATGTAAAATTCTTTATTTGGAAACTATCCATGTCTAGAGTGCTCATAATTTTGGGCAGTTTTGCTATAGGTGTATTGGTTGGTTATTTGCTGTCATTAAGAAAGATAATTAATAAAAAATAAGTATAATGGCTAAAATAGCGTCCGTTTCGTTAAAGTCTATTCCAGAAGCTATTTAAGCAGTACCCTATTTTTTTACACAAAAAGATCTGAAATTGTCAGTTAAAAATATGGGTAAGGAGCCAAAATTGGCTTTGGTTTGTGATAGAGTTTTACTTATAAAAATAGTTGTCGAATTATTTAGTATAACTTTTATAATTCATAAAAGTTAAATGTTTTTATTTGTTAACATTATAATTTTGGCATAAAACTTGAACTATATTTGCTGTGTTAGAAAATGAAACATAAAGTAAACAAGATTTTGTTCCTAAAAAGAAACATAACTAGCTCACAAAACAAAAGCTACCTCTATTTAGAAGTAGCTTTTTTCTTTTAATACTATGGTGCTAACTTACTTAACTTCTTCTAACACATTGTCTATAAGTGTTCTTAAATGCAGTTTATGCGCTATGGAAGCTATATCACCGGTGGCATTAGCCATCGTTCTAATATTCTTTAAATTATATAACGCCATCGATTTGGCTGTGTTTGAATAACTGCTACTTAGTTTACCAGTTAACATGGCCGTAAGCATGTTAGTATATTCCAATTGTAAATTTTGTCTAAAAGAATTTACAGTTCCATTAATATCCGCTTTAAAAATGGCATTGTTTAAATCGGTCATAAATGCAGATAGTTTATAAGCATTACCATATAACTCAGAATCTGAAATTCTTTGCAACGTATTATAATGCAAAAGATGGTTTAATACATTTTTTTGATAGGTAAGCACTTGGTTATGAATTTTAGGATCTTCAGGCGTTCTAAAATTGAACCCACGACGTTGCATGGCTAAATAATTAAACAAATCGTTTGGTACATCAAACGCATCGGGTGCAAAAATATATTTACTTAAAGCACCCATAGCACGTTTTTGATCTTTTAAACTAACTGGTGTATAAGGTTGGGTTTCTCCTGTTTGACCTGCCATGGCTCTATCAACATAAACACCTCCAATAAATCTGGAAATGGTATTGGCAGCAGATCCTTTTTGGCCACTTAATAAATAATACACACGTCTCAATTCTTGATAGGATTCACCCTGTTTTCTGAATTTCGTTTTAACGGTTTTCATTAAATCATTCGATAGTTCAATGCGATCAATGGACCATGCTATTTGATCGTTTGATTGGTCGGATACATTAACTCTAGGGTCTATGGCCTTTCCTGGTGTACGCATATCATCTGCATCATTACCAAAAATATGTTCTGGCTTGGTAGATTCACTAAGTAAAGCTTGGTGTTCACTTTCCGAAGCAAATGGTTTATATCCTAATTGAATAGCCCAAATATCATATGGTCCAACAGCAACATCATCATACTGTCCTTGTTTACTTCGGTCTCGGGTAACATTTAATGCGGCATAATCCATAACCGAAGCCGTTAAACATTTTCCTTCTATAAAAGAAGCATCATTTAATTGTTCTGGTGAATATAACTGACTTGCTTTCATATTATGGTTTAAACCTAAAGTATGCCCAACTTCGTGCATAATCAATGCTGTCATCGATTCTTTTTTGATACGCTCCATTTGATAATCAGAATTTGCAGAAGCCATAGCTGTGGCATTTGCAAACATTACTTCTTCTTGTAATTGATGCCCTAAAGAACAATATGTATAATCTGTTTGCTTGTTTTCAGAAGTTTCAAAAGGGGCGTCTAATGATGCCAAACTGTAAATTTTATCATAAAAAACACGATTTGTGAAGTGAGCAAATTCCAACATAATATCAGCACCTAAAATTTGCCCCGTTTTAGGATTTACAAAACTAGGTCCATAACCACCAAATGGAGGTTCAGGAGAAGAGGTCCAACGCAACACATTGTATCTTAAATCTCCTGCATCCCAAGTAGCATCATCTGGTTGTATTTTAACTACCAATGCATTTTTAAACCCTGCTTTTTCAAAAGCAACATTCCATTGTAAAACGGCATTGGCAATAGTTTCTCGCCATTCCAAAGGTGTTGAGTTTTCTATCCACCAAGTAATAGGTTCAACGGGTTCAGAAATAGCCGCATTAGGGTCTTTCTTTATTAAATTCCATCTATGGATAAGGTCTCTGTAAGGAATGCTATTAGTGGTTGTTTTATCATCAACTTGTGTAGTGAAATAACCAACTCTAGGGTCATCAAAGCGTTCTTCATAGTCATTATTAGGCATTGCAATTAAGCTGTGAAAAACTTTAATGCTTACGTTTCTGCCATCGGCAATGGCATTAGAGCCTTTATTAAGAATGGAAGGTGACGAATACACATATTCCACTTCCAAATTTGTGTTTTCTGCGTAATTATTAATGGCATTAATTTTTGTTTTATCTTTATTTAAATTACCAAGTTTGAACGATGTTGGAGATTCACCGGGGCTACTAGGTCTTTTAATTTGTGCTAAAGTTTCAGCCAAAAATAAATCGTCTGCCTTAATTAAATAAAGACCTTTCGCTTTATCTTGTGCTGCAATGGTGATACTAGCAATATTTCCATTGCTAATGTTAGCGTCTTTGGATTTTGAAAGCGGATTTTCTGGATCAAAATAAAACGAGGTATTTTGAATAACAAACTCAATTTTATCAAAATATTTTTCAATTTTGAATACTTCTGAACCCATATAAGAGCCTCTTATAACCCTGCCAGCATCTAAAACCCCATCGGCGATTTGACTGAAATAAATAAACTCCTTATCTATTTGATTTTTTGATACTATCATTTGTAAACTCCCAGTAATAGTATCTTGATAGATAGGAAATAGCCCATCAATTTTTCTACTGGTTTTTACAAGTTCTGCAATGGTTTTTTCCTTTTTTACGGGTGGTGCAGGGGCTTCGGTGGCTGCATCTTTCTTATTTTTCTTTTTCTTGTTTTGGGCTTCAATATTTTGAAAAGATAAGAATGTAAACAGTGCCAATACGACACAGATGTAACGCGCTACATGTAGTTTGATTTTTTTCATAGTACATTTAATGATGTTAACAGGAAGTTAACTTTTGATTATTTTTTGAATTAGTCGCGCTAAAAATACTATAAAACAAATTATTTTTTAAAATAATAATGTTAAAACATGCTATAAACGTGTGCGTTAACTGGATTTTTTGTTGAAAAAAGAAGGTTGAAGCTATAGATTCCCAAGAATTTTATCCATAACCCAATTGGCATGTAGGGCTGTTTTGCCTGTAGATGGGTGGGTGAAGTTTTTATTTATCAACATATCTCTCATACCTTCAACATGATACATTTGAATATGTTTAGGGTTTTCAATAAAAAGTTCTTCGGTTTTGGTAATACTCTCTAAAACTATAGTGTTTTCATGGAATATTGAAAATTCAATGCGCCCTTCACTACCATAAATAGTTACCTTATCTAAAGAATGATGGCAATCAAAATTCCAAGTTCCAGAACCTGTAATGTTATTTTCATGCAGCCAACATGCAGTAATAGCATCTTTGGCGGTATAATTATTGTGTTGATTTAAACTAATACCATGTGCTTCTTTAATATTTCCTAAAAGGAAATTAAACAAATCCAAGCCATGACTTGCTAAATCGTCAAAATAACCTGCAGGAGCAATGTTAGCATCGGTACGCCAATTGTAATCACCTGATTTATCTAAATCACTTGCAGGTCTGCTAAAATGCCAATTAATATGTCTTACTTCACCAATAAAATTGTTATTTAACCATTCCTTGATTTTTAAAAAACGGGGGAGAGACCTTCTGTAATAGGCAACAAACAATGGGAGTTGCTTATCATTAAAAATATTATATATAGCTAAACTATCGGTATAATTAGCTGTCATTGGTTTTTCAATACAGCAAATTTTACCTGCTTCGGCTACTTTTAAAGCATAGAGTTTATGGGTGTCTGGAGGTGTTGCAATGTAAACAGCATCTACTTCATCATCATTAATTAAATCGTCGGCATTGGTATAATATTTTTTAATACCATGCCTCTTCGCGTAATCTTTAAGCTTTTCTACATCACGGCGCATTACAGCAATAAGCTCGAAACCTTCTGTATTTTTATATGCAGGGCCACTTTTAACTTCTGTTACATTACCACAACCAATAATGCCCCATTTAATAGTCTTTTTATTTTCCATAATTTGATTTATAAGCTAAAAAAAAGAGCGTTGTTGGCGCTCTTTTTTAGTGGTAATTAAATGATTTATTCTTCACTTTCTTCCATGGTATGATATACGTTTTGTACATCATCATCATCATCCAGTTTTTCTAAAAGTTTTTCAACATCTGCAGCTTGCTCGGGCGTTAATGTTTTTGTAACCTGTGGTATACGCTCAAAGCCAGATGATAATATTTCAATGCCTTTTTCTTCTAAAGCTGATTGAATGGCTCCAAAACTTTCAAAAGGGGCATAAATTAAAATACCATCTTCATCTGCAAAAACTTCTTCCGCGCCGTAATCTATAAATTCCAATTCTACTTCTTCAGGATCCAACCCTTCTGCATTTATTCTGAAATTGCAGGTATGGTCGAACATAAAAACAACCGAACCTGATGTACCCAAACTACCATCGCACTTGTTAAAATAACTACGTACGTTGGCAACGGTTCTGGTATTGTTATCGGTTGCAGTTTCAACTAAAATAGCAATACCGTGGGGTGCATATCCTTCAAAAATAACTTCTTTATAATCGCCTTGACCTTTTTCACTTGCTTTTTTAATGGCGCGTTCCACATTGTCTTTAGGCATGTTTACAGCTTTGGCGTTTTGCATTACGGCTCTTAACCTTGCATTAGCAGCTGGGTCTGGACCCCCTTCTTTCACTGCCATAACAATGTCTTTTCCAATACGTGTAAATGCCTTACTCATGGCAGACCAACGCTTCATTTTACGTGCTTTTCTAAATTCAAAAGCTCTTCCCATAATTTAATAAGTAAAAAGTTAAAAAGTAAAAAGCTTAAAAGTTTGTCTTTTAAACTTTGGCAAATTTAAAAAAATCTGCCAATTGAAATAATGATATTTATTTTAAAAATATTCACTGAAGCCTCATGTAAATCGAACCCTCATTTAATCTTCTTCGTCCGGCTCTACAATAGCTTCAATGGCTTTTGCCAGTTTGAAATCTTTTTCGGTAACGCCGTTGACAGAATGTGTGGTTAATGAAATGGTAAGTACGTTGTAAACATTGGACCAATCTGGATGATGGTTTAGAGCTTCGCACTCAAATGCTATTCTGCTCATAGCACTAAAACAGTCTTTGAAGTTTTCGAATTCAAATTCGGCATGAATGGCATCATCGTAATATTCCCATTCCGGTAAGCCTAATAATCTTTTTTCTATATCTTCTGCTGAAAGTTTGCTCATGATTTTTGTTTTTATGTTGATTGTAAATTTACTAATTTCAGAATGAAAACAGAATTATTATAGCGGCTTATTTGAGGTTAATCCTAATAGGTTTTAAAAATTTATAGGGAAGAAAAACACTTTGGGATTACTTGTACATAGCAAGCATGCCCGCGTTAGGGGTTGAAACGGCATCCTTTTGGTTTACTTTAATAAGGAAATAAGTAAAAAAAAGGACTTTTGACTTTTAATGTGGATTTATGCCTTAACTGGAATGACAAAAACCAAAAGATACAGTGGAAAACCCGACCCGATAGGGGAACGCCCCAGTGTTTAAATTTCCAATTCGGTTAAGATTTCCTGACTTATTAATTGCAGGTTTTTTGGGAGCAGGTTGTATTTTGGTAATACGGCAAGATAGCGATCATCGTTAGTGGTGTACACTTGTTTGTAGATGGGGTTTTTGATGTTTAATGATTTGATGATATCCTTTATGAACTCGTCATGATGTACTAAATCGCTGCTGCCTAAGTGAAAAATACCCGATTTATTGCGGTTGATGATATAATGAATTTGTTGCGTTACCTTGGTATCGGTTGTAACGTTCATTATTAAATTTGGGAATACTTCTATGGGTTCTTTGTCCTTTACTTGTAGAATAATTTCTTGAATACGTGGCGATTTTGCACCAAAAACCATAGGTAATCTTAAAATGGCCACCTGGTTTTTTGGTAATCGCAATAGCATGTTTTCAATTTTTATTTTGAAATGCCCGTAGATGCTGTTACTATAGGTTTTGTCGGTTTCGTAACTTGGGTATTTGCTGTAGGCATCAAAAACGTTTGCGGAAGACAGGAAAATAATTTTTATGTTTTTGGTGAATACGTATTCCGTAAGGTGTTGATGAACAATAACTTGTTTTGAAAAATCACCACGAAGTGCAGAAATAATGATGGTTGGTTTTACAATATCCAGTATTTCATAAACATCATCTTCTTCAATATTGAATTGAAAAAAATGATTATTTTTTTCTAACTGACTATTGGAGGTGCTGTAAGTGCCAAAAGTTTTAAAATAGGGGCAGAGTTCTCTATAAATGACGTTACCTAAAAAGCCATTTGCGCCTAAAATTAAAATTCTATGTTTACCTTCTTTTTTATCCATAAGCCATCTTTAGAAAATGGATAATTTTGTTTTTGTGGTAAACTGCTCTAAGGCTTGCATACCAAGTAGGGAATTACCTTTTTTGTTTAACCCTGGAGACCAGGTGGTAATTACAAAATGGTTTGGAAGTAAAGCGACAATGCCACCGCCAACGCCACTTTTTCCGGGCAATCCAACTTCAAAAGCAAACTCGCCCGCTTCATCATAAAAACCGCAAGTGAGCATGATGGCAATGATACGTTTTGCTTGCGCGCCTGTTAAGTGTGCCGTATTAGTTAAACAATTGCCTTTATTTGTTAAAAAGAAAAATGCATCTGATATTTGATTACAAGTCATTTCTATAGAACATTGATGGAAGTAAAAATCTAAAACATCATCAACAGGATTCACTAAATTATTAAAAGATTTTAAGAGGTTTGCCGCTGCATAATTTTTGAAACCCGTATTTTTTTCAGATCGAGCAACTTCTAAATTGTAGTATATATTTGGATCACTCGCCAATTCCCTAACATAATTTAAAAAATCTTCTTTTGGGTTCTTTAAATGTGTTAATAGAATATCTGAAATAACGATGGCTCCAGAATTAATTAACGGATTTCGTGGAATACCATTTTCAATTTCCAATAAGGCTAATTGATTGAAAGGGCTACCTGAAGGCTCTACATCTACACGTTCCCAAACCGATTCGCCAATGAGTGCCATAGCTTTTGATAGTGCCAAAACTTTAGAAATACTTTGTATTGAAAATATGGTATCGAAATTGCCAACCCCATATTCAAAACCATCTAAGGTTCTTAAATGAATACCAAAATTATTTTCGTCCACATGTGCCAATTCTGGAATATAAGATGCTACAGTGCCTTTTTCTTTTGCACGTTTAGCATCAGCATATATTTCATCTAAAATAGCTTTGAAGTTTTGCATATTAGCCTTTATAAAACGGAAGTTTTACAACCGTTGCTGGAATGGCGTTTTTTCGAATTTGGATGTATATTTTACTTCCAATTTCAGCAAAAACAGTTGGCACGTAGCCTAAACCAATACCTTTACCCAAAGAAGGTGCCATTGTACCTGAAGTTACAATGCCTATTTTATTTCCATGGCTGTCAACTATATCATAATCATGTCGTGGAATTCCGCGTTCATCCAACTCAAAAGCAACTAATTTACGGTCTGTACCTTGTTCTTTTTGTTTTTTTAAGGCTTCGGAATTTGTAAAGTCTTTGGTGAATTTTGTTATCCAGCCCAAACCAGCTTCAATGGGTGATGTGGTATCGTTAATATCATTTCCGTACAGGCAATAACCCATTTCTAGACGCAAGGTATCACGAGCAGCTAACCCGATGGGTTTGATGCCGAAATTTTTACCAGCTTCAAATACGTCGTCCCAAATTTGTTTCACCTCGCTGTTTTTGCAATAAATCTCGAAACCACCGCTGCCTGTATAGCCGGTTGCAGAAATAATAACATGTTCTATTCCCGCAAAATCGCCTACAATAAAGTTGTAAAAATTGATAGCAGATAAATCATGACTGGTTAAACTTTGCATGGCTTCAACAGCTTTAGGACCTTGAATTGCGAGTAGGGAATAGTCTTCGCTTAAATTTCGCATAGTTGCGTTCATGGTATTTCTAGAACTGATCCAGTTCCAATCTTTTTCTATATTGCTTGCGTTTACAACCAGTAAATAGGTGTTGTCTTTTATACGATATACAATTAAATCGTCTACAATGCCGCCTTCATCATTTGGCATACAACTGTACTGAGCTTTCCCTATGGTTAATTTTGAAGCATCATTAGTTGTTACTTTTTGAATAAGCTCTAAAGCATGCTCACCTTCAATTAAAAACTCACCCATGTGCGATACATCGAATACCCCAACGGCTTTTCTAACGGTTTCGTGCTCTGCAGTGACTCCTTCATACTGAACGGGCATATTAAATCCTGCAAAAGGCACCATTTTAGCGCCTAGTGCTTCGTGAGTTTTTGTTAAGACTGTATCTTTCATTGAAGTTTATAATTTTTGCTTCTGTAATAACAGAAAATTTATTTTTTTTGTGAAAACAAATGTATTGAAAATATATAATAACGTTTTTACCGATAGAGTAAAAGGTTTGTTAAAAGAATGCATCATTTCTATTTCTATTTTTTGTCCATTTAAATACAGCAAAAATTATCAATACATCTTGCTTTTAAACGATAGAAAGACTTCTTTTGTCTACATTTAATTGTAATATGGCGCAAAAAATAAATAATCTTAATTTTGAAGAGTTAAAAAGGAAATCTTTTTTTAAGCTAGCAATGCTTATCTATTTGTCAGCTATTTTAACTAATATTTTCTACGTAATTAGTAGTTATAATAATAATCTAAT
Source organism: Mariniflexile gromovii (assembly GCF_017814435.1). GTDB lineage: Bacteria > Bacteroidota > Bacteroidia > Flavobacteriales > Flavobacteriaceae > Mariniflexile > Mariniflexile gromovii. The sequence goes on from NZ_JAGJCB010000001.1 coordinate 184,142, forward strand.
AGCTTCTGCCATTATTACTTTATTTCCTCTTGTTGGTTTTTGTATAAGTGTTTATGTTCTTTTAGTGAGACGAAATTATTTAGCAGGCCCTTATATTGTTTATATTGTTTTGGGTATTTCTACAGTATGTTTGTCTTATTTAGAAGGTTTGATGTCTGGTTACTATTGGTATCAATTAGGATTGATTTTTGTCTTACCGTATGTTATTCGTCATGAAGTATATTTCCAAAAGCATACGAATATTCTTTATTCCATGGTCTTCCTATTTATAGTTACATCAGTTTTAATTTCTCCTATGTATTCTGTTTATTATGAGCATTTAACTCATGAACAGACACATTTTAAATTCATTTTAAATTCATTGGTTTGTTTTGTACTAACCATGATTTTTTCAATGCAGGCACTCACACACAATAAATCATATATAAAAAGAATTTATAATGACAAAAAACAAGCTGTAAGCGAGAAAGATAGAAGAACCAAAGTGTTGTCCAATTTAGGGCATGAATTACGAACACAAATTAACAGTATCAATGGTGTTACCCAATTAATTTTAGGAGATACCCCAAACAAAGCTCCCAATACTAAGTATTTTGAAATATTGGATCATTGCAATAACAATATGCTTTTGTTGGTTAACGATATGCTTGATATACATAAAATTGAATCAGGACTTTTTGAATTAATCAACGAGCCGAAAGTGTTATATGATTTTCTAAACAAAATTACAATCCCGTTTATTGGTAAGGCAGAAGAAAAAAATTTGGAACTTCATTCTCAAATTGATTCAAAATTGGTAGGAATAGTAGTTAGTATTGACGAAAAACGCTTTGCTCAAGTCATATATAATTTGATATCGAACGCTATAAAATTTACGGAACAAGGACGAATAACTTTTTCTGCAGAACTGATCAATTTAGATAACGATACTGTAGAAATCCAATTTAGTGTTATAGATACAGGAATTGGTATTGCCCCTAATAATATTAAAAAAGTATTTGAAAGTTTCCATCAAATTACCAATGAAAACAACCCAGTTTATGGCGGTACAGGTTTAGGGTTAGCAATATCGCAATCTATAATAGAAGCCATGAATTCTGAGATAAAAATAGAAAGCAAATTAAATAAAGGTACTTGCTTTAAATTTACTTTAACTTTAAAACGCCTTGCTTTTTTACCAAATAAATTACACAAAGAAGAAATTTTTAATATTGATTTTTTAATGAGCTCATCGGTATTATTAGTTGAAGATAACATGATAAGTATGATGTATGCTAAAAAACTATTGGAAAAACATGTTACAAAAATTTATGAAGCTACAAATGGTGTTGAAGCGATATTAAAAGTAAAATCTTATAACGATATTGATTTGGTGTTTTTAGATTTAGAAATGCCTCAAATGAATGGATTTAAAGCTATAAGTCATATAAAAGAGCACAGACCGAATTTAATAGTTATTGCATTTACGGCTAACATACCAAGTACAGAACTCATTAATAAGTTGGATGATTTAGGGTTTGACGACATACTATCCAAACCCTTTAGCAAACAAGATGTTTTTGCAATTTTGAAAAAATATGATAAAACATTGGTTGTTTAAAAAAAAAACATCTGAAATAAACTATTAAATAAGAGTTCAATATTCAATACAAACGACTCTCTAGCGTTAACTAAAGAAAAGAACAACATTTTTTACAAGAAAGAAATGTAATGAAAGTACAATAACGTTTTGTTGAAGCGGGAGTTAATAAACTTTATATATTTTTAGAATATTTCATAAAATAAAACAAGAAACAAAAACTTTCAATCAATTGGAAACCACCTTCAGACCAATAATTGAGGCAATAAGTGTGGTAATAAAGAAAATCCTCCAAAAACTTGCTGGTTCTTTAAAAACTATAATACCAAGCAACACGGTTCCCACTGCTCCAATACCAGTCCAAACTGCATAAGCAGTCCCAATAGGAAGCTGGTTGGTTGCTTTTATTAGCAATGCCATACTTAATATTAAAAATCCCAAAAAGCCTGCATACCAATAGATAGACTCGTTTCCAATGGTTTCTTTAGCTTTTCCTAAACAAAAAGCAAATGCAACTTCCGATAATCCAGCAATAATTAAGATGAACCAATTCATAGAGATTTAAAATAAAACAGAAATTACTTCTTCAATAAAAAAGCTTTTAAATCATTATAATTTGAAATAATAATTGATACTTTTTCTTTACCCATAACAGATTGAATTTGTGAGGGCAAAGGTTGCTTTACCTTAACTACTTCTTCAACTACATCTAAAAACTTTGTTGGGTGTGCTGTTTCTAAAAATACACAATGTGCGTTAGGGTTTTCTTTTAAATATTCCTTGCAGCCTAAATAACCAACAGCGCCATGTGGGTCGGCTACATAGTTGTAATTTGCGTGCATTTCTAACATGGCTTTTTTGGTTTCATCATCAGAATAACTAAATGATGTTAGATTTGTTTTTAAGACGTCAAAATTATTTTTGTAAATTTCTTGAATACGAACAAAGTTACTTGGTGCGCCAACATCCATGGCGTTGCTTATGGTTTGTACTGATGGTTTTGGTTCGTATAATTGCGATATTAAATAACGTGTCACAACGTTATTGGCGTTGTTAGATGCGACAAAATGTTTAATAGGCAAACCTAATTGTTGAGCCATCATACCCGCGCATATATTCCCGAAATTACCACTTGGTACCGAAAACACAATGTTTTTATGTTGCTTGTGCAACTGTTTATAAGCGAACATAAAATAGAATAATTGTGGCAACCAACGCGCTACGTTTATGGAGTTTGCAGAGGTTAACTGCATTTGGTTGGTAAGTTCTTCGTCTAAAAATGCGGTTTTCACCATGGCTTGACAATCGTCAAAAGTACCATTAACTTCCAGTGCCTTAATATTTTGGCCTAAAGTGGTTAATTGCATTTCTTGTATGTCGCTCACCTTTCCGCTAGGGTAAAGTATCACCACATTAACACCTTTTACACCTAAAAAACCATTGGCAACCGCTCCGCCTGTATCTCCAGAAGTTGCTACCAAAACAGTAACTTCTTTATCGTTGTTTTGGTTGAAATAGCCTAAACATCGTGCCATAAAACGTGCTCCAACATCTTTAAACGCCATGGTTGGACCATGAAACAGTTCCAATGTTGAAATGTTTTCATTCAGTTTTACAACTGGGAAATCGAATGATAAAGTTTCTTCAACAATTGTTTTTAAAATTTCCTCGGGAATTTCTGGTGACACAAATTGTTTAATCGCTTCAAAAGCAATTTCAGAATGCGATAAATTATCAATATTTTCAAAAAAACTTTTTGGTAAAGGTGTGACAGTTTCAGGGAAGTACAATCCTTTATCTGGTGCAATTCCTTTTACAACGGCATCTTTAAACGACGTATTTGGTGCTTTATGGTTTAATGAGTAGTAGTTCATTGTTTTAAAATTGGCCGATGACAGAAGACGGAAGACCGTAATATGTTACCGAGGTTTTATTAATGTTTTTATGAAATGCGTGCATTATTATAGAATTTAATAAAATCTTCTTCTAATATATAATTTTAACGCCTTTATTGTTGATTTTAGAGACATGAATATCAAAATCTATTTCCGTATTTGAATATACTTTTTTCATTGCATCTTTCACATTTTTAGCGTTTTCAATTCCTTTACTTAAAGAAAATATTGAAGGTCCTGAGCCTGAAATTCCTGCACCTAACGCACCTGCTTTTAAAGCTTCGGTTTTTACTTTGTTGTAATGTGGAATTAGTTGACTTCTATAGGGCTCTACAATCACATCGTTAAGTGAGCGCTGTATTAAGCCAAAATCACCAGTATGTAGCGCGTGAATTAAACTTCCAAAATTTGCCCATTGAGTAATGGCATCGATTAATGGGACTTCTTTAGGAAGAATAGCTCTTGCTTCAGATGTTTTTATTTCAATTTGTGGATGAATGATGGTAACATACAAGTCGTCTGGAGACGGAATTTCTAGTATTTCTAAAGGAGAAATACTTTTTACAAGCGTAAAACCACCAAATAGGGCAGGGGCAAGGTTATCTGCGTGCTCACATTTACTGGCTAAAGCTTCGCCTTTAATAGCAAATTCTGTTAATTGTGTTTTATTGAATGGTCTTCCTAAAAGTTCGTTCATTCCAAAAACACTACCAACAGCACTTGCAGCACTGCTTCCTATGCCGCTTCCAGGTTTTATTTTTTTGTTGATTTCAATTTCAAATCCGCAATCCGGTTTTGCTGCTTCATACAAAGCCAACGCGGAAACACCAGCTACGTTTAATTCTGCTTGATAGGGTAAATCGAACCCACCTTCAATTTTAGTAATGAAAATCCCTTTTTTATCAGTTTTTCTAATCACCATTTCATCACCAACACTATCTAAGCAAAAGCCTAACACATCAAAACCACAGGCTACATTGGCTACGGTTGCTGGAGAAAATATTTTTATTTCGTTCATTTTTTTAGGTAAAAAAAAAATAGAGAAAAGAAAATAGACTACACATTGTCTTAATTCTTTTTTCTCTATTCTCAAAGTCTTATTTAATCATTTCCAATTCTAATAATATCAGCAAATAAGCCAGAAGCTGTAACATCAGCACCTGCACCGGCACCTTTAATAATCATAGGTTGTTCTGGGTAGCGCTGTGTGTAAAACATCACAATATTATCTTTTCCTTTTAGGTTGTAAAATGGATGATCGCTAGGGATTTCCTGCAAACTTACACTTGCTTTTCCATCGTTAAATTGTGCCACATATTTTAATTGGCAACCTTTTGCTTTTGCCGATGCGTATAAAGCTTGGTAATGTGCTTCGTCTGCGATTAAGGTTTGGTAAAAATCATCAACTGTATCGCTTTCCATTCCAGACTCAGATAAGAAAGGAGTGTTTTCAATATCTTCCAAATTCATTTCAATACCGCTTTCCCTAGCAAGAATTAAAATTTTTCTAGCCACATCCACACCGCTTAAATCAATTCTAGGGTCTGGTTCTGTATAGCCTTCAGCCGCAGCTTGTTTTACAACGTCGTAGAATTTAGTAGTATCGTTGAAATTGTTGAACACAAAGTTTAAACTACCCGATAACACAGCATGGATAGATGTAATTTTATCTCCAGAAGCTATTAAATTCCCTAACGTATCAATAATTGGTAAGCCTGCGCCTACATTGGTTTCAAATAAATAAGGCGCATTGTATTTTAATGATAAGCGCTTTAATAATTTGTAGTTTTCATAATCGCTAGAACAAGCAATTTTATTGCACGCTACAACGCCAATACTTTGGCGTAAATACTTTTCGTATAAATTCGCAACATCCTTATTTGCAGTAACATCCACAAATATACTATTGCGAAGGTTTAAGGTTTTTGTGTTTTCGAAAAAGCCTTCCAAAGTTGCTTTTTCCCCGTTTTCCAATTGCTCTTTCCAATTGGTTAAGTCAATGCCTTCTTCACTAAAAATCATTTTTCTGGAATTGGACAATCCAGCAATACGCAAGTTGATTTTTAGGTTCTCTTTTAAATATTTGCGTTGTTGTTTTATTTGCTCAACTAATTTTTCACCCACATTTCCAACACCCGTAATAAATACATTAAGTTGTTTGGTTTTACTTTCAAAGAACTGTTCGTGCAAGGTGTTCAATGCTTTTTTAACATCACTTTGCAAAATAACGGCCGAAATATTTTTTTCTGAAGCACCTTGTGCAATTGCTCTAATATTGATATTGTTTTTTCCTAAAGCGCTGAACATTTTACCACTGATTCCCTGGTGGTTCTTCATGTTATCACCCACTAAAGCGATGATTGAAAGCTCTTTTTCAACAATAATCGGATCAATTTTATGTAATGCGATTTCATTTTCGAAAGCGGCATCAATAGTGGTTTTAGCCAATTCAGCATCATTTTCATCTATACCCAAACAAATGGAATGTTCTGAAGATGCTTGCGTAATTAAAATAACATTTATTTTTTCCTGAGAAAGCACTTCAAATAAACGTCTGGAAAACCCAGGAATACCAATCATGCCGCTACCTTGAAGGGTTAACAAGGCGATATTTCCAATATTACTAATGCCTTTTACAGGTGAGGTAGAAATTATTTCATCGTTAGAAATGATGGTGCCGGCAGCTTCAGGCTCTAAAGTGTTTTTAATATGAATAGGAATATTCAAATCCAGAACAGGTTGTACTGTTGGTGGATACAACACTTTCGCGCCAAAATGCGACAATTCCATGGCTTCTTGATACGATATTTTTTCAATAGGGTAGGCCTGTTTAACCAATTTTGGATTGGTAGTAAACATGCCACTAACATCGGTCCAAATTTCCAACTGTTTAACCTTTAATGCTGCCGCAACAATGGCTGCTGTAAAATCCGATCCACCACGACCTAATGTAGTTTGTTCTCCTATTTTAGATTTTGAGATAAAACCAGGCAGTATGGTGATTTGTTGATTTGCCGAATCAAAATACGTTTGTATATTTTTATTGGTAACGGTGTAATCTACTTCAGCCTTTGTAAAGTTTGAATTTGTAACTAATAATTCTTGTGAATTTTTGCTTTCAGCCGATAATCCACGGTTTTTCATGGTTTCAGCAATAATATAAGATGATAGCAATTCACCAAAACTCACTAATTTATCAGATGTTTTTGGCGATAATTCATTTATAAGAAAGATGCCGTCCAGTAAACTTTTAAGTGCATTTAGTTTTTCATCAACAAAAGCGATGATAGACGAGCTTTTGTCTAAATTAAGTTCATTCACGATGTTAAAATGAATGTCCTTAATTAAATTAAAGGTTTCAATGTAGTTAGTTTCTTTATTTTGTGCTTGTTTCCCAGCCAAAAGTAATTTATCGGTAATACCGCCAACTGCCGATACCACGCATACTACTTTGTCTTTTTTAGCATAGTCTTCTAAGATGCTAATAACGTTATTTATGTTTTTTGACGAACCTACAGAAGTTCCTCCAAATTTTAAAACTTTCATTAGTTAATGAATTGATGATTTATATAGAATATTAAAGATGTTGTGATTATAAAAACCACAAAGATAGACCGAAGAATATTTAATTAGCAACCCCAAGGGGTTGTAATAATTGTAGTTGTTCCAAAAATAGAAACTGTTCTTTTTGTTGTAAAAGAAAATGACGGGTTTATATTTTGGTTTAAATGATTCATTTTGTCTGAAAATAATAGAATTCAAAAATATCACATTTAACCTTATAAAAAAATTAAAAATCCCTTTTTATAGTATTCTTATATTCAATGAAGTTTCATTTAAGAAAAACAACTATTTAAAAATAAGTATTGAAAAATCTATAATATTCCAAATAGGTTTTAAAATTTCTTATAGCGGATTATTCATGTTTAAGTCTAGTTTACATTCAAAATGCATTCTATTTCTTTCAAAAGTTATTAAATAAATCGATTAAAATCAAATTTATTCGATAAAATTTGTTTTAAATAAGATTTTTCATATATTTGTATTGTTAATTCATCTAAAACCCTTAAAAATGAAACATCAAACGCTCTCAAAAGGAATTTCAACAATTCTATGTTTCGTGTTTGTTTTATCTAATCAGGCACAAGAAACTTCAAAACTGACCCTTGAAAAATCCGATATTACAAAAACAGAAATAAGTGGTAGTGCAGGTTTAAATAATGCAACCAACGAAATAGATATGACTGGGGAAATTATTAGTAATAAAGAAGCTGTTATTATTGAAAGAGGTTTTGTTTATAGTACTTCAGAAAAGACCCCAACGGTTCTAGACACTAAAATTATTGCCGATAATAGAGAAACGGTTTTTAGCTATAAATTATCCGATATTTCAGCAAACACTATTTACTATATTCGCTCGTATGCAACTACTGAAAAAGACACGTTTTATGGAGGCGTAAGTACTATTGACACCAGTACACAATCAAACATTGATGTGAGCTTAAAAAACAGAATTAAAACATACCCCAATCCATCAACTGGTTATATTAGTCTTTCCGGCTTGATGGAAACCAAAAATTATATCATCTATAACATGACAGGAAAAGAATTGGTGAGAGGTAGTATATCTTATAACAACAAAATTGATATTAGGTCGCTAAACAGCGGATTATATCTTTTGAAATTAGATGATTTTGAAATGATTAAGTTTATAAAGGAATAAAAACCATCATTTAGGAAACATGAATAAATCCTTGGCTAATTTTAGTTAAGGATTTTTTATTTATACAAAGCTATGGTTTGATTTAATATATAAAAATGCGTAATATTAGTGTTGCTTAAAATATTTAATAGATGAAAATTTTCTCGAAAGAACAAATCTACGAAGGCGACAAACTAACCGTAGAACGCCAAAAAGTATCATCAACCGATTTAATGGAACGTGCAGGCGCACAGCTTTTTAATTGGATGCATGTACGTTTGCAAGGGGCACAAGTGCCCATTCATATATTTTGTGGCATTGGCAATAATGGTGGCGATGGTTTGGTTTTGGCAAGACATTTAATTTTAGATGGTTACAATGTTAAAACCTATGTTGTTAATTGTAGTGATAAGCGTTCGAAAGATTTTTTAATTAATTATGATCGGATTAAAAATGTAACGAAAGAATGGCCCACACTTTTAAGTTGTAAGGAAGATTTTCCTGAAATAAATGCTCAAGATATTATTGTAGATGCCATTTTTGGTATTGGATTAAATAGACCTGTTGATACTTGGGTGAAAGATTTATTTGTGCATTTTAGAAAGTCGAAGGCGTTTACGTTGTCAATTGATGTGCCTTCCGGTTTAGATACCGATAAAGTACCTCAAGATGAAGATGCCGTTGTTTGGGCAAGCTATACTTTAAGTTTTGTAACGCCTAAATTGGTGTTCTTTTTACCTGAAACAGTAAAATACACGGTACAATGGGAAGTGCTGGATATTGGTTTAGATGTAAATTTTCTATCAGAAACAGCTACAGAAGTAGAATTAATAGGAAAACACGAAGTATTGCCAGTATATAAGCCTAGAGATAAATTTTCACATAAAGGACAATTTGGACATAGCTTAATAATTGGTGGCAGTTATGGGAAAATTGGAGCCGTTACGTTAGCCGGTAGAGGTGCTTTGGCTGCTGGTGCAGGATTGGTGTCGGTGTATGTGCCAAAATGTGGGTATATGCCTTTGCAATCTTCATTTCCTGAAGCCATGGTGATTACAGATGCTGATGAAGAAAAAATTACCAATATTTCTTTTGAAATGAAACCAACTGTTATCGGTTTTGGTGTAGGTGTAGGAACTGATGCTAAAACCATTAAAGCATTTGAAGATTTTTTAAAGAAAAACAAAACCCCACTTGTTATTGATGCCGACGGTATTAACATTTTAACAAAAAAGAAAACCTTATTAAAATTATTGCCAGAACAAACCATTTTAACGCCACATCCCAAAGAATTAGAACGTTTAGTAGGAAAATGGACAGATGATTTTGATAAATTGGAAAAGGTAAAAGCTATTTCAAAAAAACATAATTTAATTATTGTGATAAAGGGGGCAAATACAATAACGGTATCTCAAGATAAGCTATATGTAAACTCTACCGGAAATCCTGGTTTAGCTACTGCAGGAAGTGGTGACGTATTAACAGGGGTTATTACGGGCTTAATCTCGCAAGGGTACAACCCGTTAGACGCCAGTGTATTTGGTGTTTATTTACACGGAAAATCGGCTGATATTGCTGTTGAAGATTTTGGGTATCAAAGCTTAATTGCAAGTCATGTTATTGACTATTTAGGTGAAGCCTACAAAGATTTATTTAAACAACCTGAGCAACCGCAAGTAGCTGAGGAGCCTGTAGATGAAAAGAAGAAATAATAAAAAAACCACGAATACAGCATAATTAACAAACGTGTATTCGTGGTTAAATTTTATAAAAAATATTCTGTTAAATATTTAGAGACGAAAATAATTTTGTTAACTCACTACTTGAAGGTCTTGGTGCATCTGGAGTTACAATATTACCGTTGGGGTCAATTAAAATAAATCTAGGAATTCCTTTAATTTTATAATCTAAAACAAACTGTGATTGCCATCCGTTTGGAGCAAATAATTGTATGCCGCTGAGTTGTTTATCGGCTATCATTGCTTTCCAATCTTCACGTGCTTTTTCCCAAGAACCACCGTGGCTTCTATCATCATCAATAGATAAGCTTACAAATTGAATGTTTTTACCGTGGTATTGTTTTTCTAAAGCTTTTAACGATGGTATTTCAGCCTTACATGGTCCGCACCATGTAGCCCAAACATCTACGTACACATATTTCCCTTTTAAATCGGATAATGAGGTTTTGCTTCCATTATAATTTTCATAATCTTCAAAAGTTGGTGAAGCTACACCTGCTGCCAATTCTGTTTTTAAGGCAATAGATTCCGCTAAATACCCTTTGTAGTAATTTAGCATCGGGTCTATGTTTTTAGATAACGCATTCGTTATTGAGGTGTCAATATTTTTATTTGCATTGTAAAACTCGGTTAATTTAGTTTTAATCTCACCAAATTTTGACTCTAAGCCTTCCATATCCAAATTGCTCAATGCGTCCATATCTAAAAGTTGCTCTTGCATTAAGCTGTTTTTTGCTAAAAAATTACTGTGTTCTGCACCAGTTCCTGTATAAGTTATCGTTTCGTCAAACTGTTTTGTATCTAAAGTAATATTGATATCGAAACCGTTTTTCAAAAATAAATTTGTTGATTCATTGCCGTCAAAAAAATTATAAACACCAGTTTCTACTTTTAAGGTATCGCTAAAAGTACCATCGGTATTTACTTTAATAGTTTTGGAATAGGTACGCGATCTTACTACAATGGAGTCACTATTTTTATCTGTGATTTTACCAGACAGTGTTACGTAGTCTTTCGGTTCTTCTTTACAAGCAATTATAGCAATGGCAGCAGTTAATAAAAGTAGTTTTTTCATGAATATTTTTAATTTTTGAAATTCAAAAGTAACTTTTTAATAAATTTTTCATCTATATTTTGAGAAACATTAACACTTATCTAAAGTTTATGTGTTAGCTTTTCATAAGGCACCATTTCATGAATTATGTTTAAAGCAAACAATTCTTTTTGAATGGTATGAACCGTTTTTTTATCGATTAAGCTTTGCGACCATTCAGTAATACTTAACCATTCGCGTACATCGTCCAATTGTTGCTCGTACCTATTGGCAATAGTTCTATCTATGCTTGGAATGTCTTTAAATTCTGAAGTTGTATTATTTATAATATCTAAAATTGTTTTTAAATCATCTTTATGGGATTTTATAAAATCTTCTCTTACAGCAATTACAAAACAAGGCCAAGGTGTAGGGCAGTTGCCTATTCTTCTAAAGGTTCCGTTATCAACAAGTGGTTTTGTAGTGAATTTCTCCCACATAAAATAATCGGCAGTACCATTTATTAAACCTTCAATAGCACCGTTCAAATCGTTAATAACTTCAAAATTCAAATCGTTTTTTAAATCCCAATTATTATTTTCAGCATTGATAAAAGCCATTAAATGCGACCCCGAACCATACCTACTAATAGCGGCTTTGGTACCTTTTAAATCTTCAATGGTTTTATAAGGTGAATTTTTTGCCACATGAATTCCCCAATTTAAAGGTGTTTGCACAAAAGTCTGTACAATTTTACTAGGGTTCCCATCAATAATATCTTTTATGATGCCTTCAGTAAGTATAACAGCAATATCTATTTCTTTATTTCTGAGCGCTTTACACATGGCGCCCGTACCCTCTGGGTAATCTTGCCAGCGTAAATTGATGTTTTCCTCTTTGTACTCTCCGTTTTTTAAGGTTAAATACCACGCCAAATTAAAATGTTCAGGTACGCCACCTATTTTTACATTGTTCATCAAATCAATCTTTTATTCAATAATTTTATTAAGGGTATAAGTTATAAGATTTTCAACAACTTGTGAGGGGTTTTCACTAAAAGTACCCTGGGCTCTGTTGGCTATAATCGCATTTAATGATACCGCATGGTGCCCTAGTAATTTTGATAATCCATATATGGCCGAAGTTTCCATTTCAAGATTCGTAATTTTCAAACCATCAAAATTGAAACTATCCATTTTGTTATTCAGGGCTTCATCTTGAACAGCTAAGCGTAAAACACGCCCTTGAGGGCCATAAAACCCGCCTGCAGTTGCCGTTAAACCTTTAAACGTTTCATTGCTTTCAAGTTTTTTTTGTAAAGATTCGCTATTTTTTATTACAATGGGTCTTGCTTTATTGCTATGCCAATTAGTTTGTTTTATAAAAGCAGTTTCAATTTCTGGGTTACAAATGGATTGTATTTGGTAGGCGTGAAGCATGCCATTTAAATCTAGGGCATGGGTGCTTAAAACGAAACTATCCACAGGGATATCTGTTTGTAATGAACCCGAGGTGCCAACTCTTATTATTTCAAGGCTTTTAAGTTTTGCCTTTGGGTGCCTTGTTTCTAAATCGATGTTAAAAAGAGCATCCAACTCATTTAAAACGATGTCAATGTTATCGGGTCCAATACCTGTAGAAATAACCGAAATTCGTTTCCCTTTATAGCTACCGGTATGGGTTTTGAACTCTCTTTTTTGAGTTTTAAATTCTATGGTATCAAAATGCTTTGAAACTTTTTCAACCCTGTCTTGGTCGCCAACAAAAATAATGGTACTAGCAATATCTTCTGGTTTTAAATTTAAATGGTAAACACTGCCATCAGGATTTAATATAAGTTCCGACGCTTTAATGGGCATTATAAATAGTTTTTATTAATTTATTTTCCTGTTTATTGAATTGAAAATCGAATTTATTAACGCCTCCAAAAACCATTGAGTTGTTTACTTCTAAAGCAAAATTATGCTGACCAAGCAAGGCTTCGTGTCCTTTTCTATTCAATTTTATGCTATTTTCTTCTTCAGTAAAAAAGATACTGAGTTTTTCAATAATTCTTGAAATTTGCAAGTCGCCATAACCATAAAAACCTTGGTAATTAAGGGCGTAACCCAATAAATGGTGTTTCGATTTTATGCTCCTACTTTTTACAATCTCTAAAACATTACGTTCAATAACATTTAAGCCATCTTTGGTTTCCGGAAAACGTTCTAAATGCGCTTTTAAACAATTGCTTAAATATTTAAACGAGGAATTTGTAACAATGAAGGGCTTTAACAAATTATGGTCTTTGCCACAGTAAATACCCCAAACGGTTACGGCTAAATCGATATCTTTAGGAGTCAGCTCTATTTTATCTCTATAATGTTTCAAAAGCTGCCCTGAATTAAGTTCTGCCAAACCTTTTAAATTTTTGTTTTTTTCAACTTTACCACTACAAACCAAATAGAGTGGCAGCTTGATTTTTTTTTGTTGAATGAGACTAATAACAGCAATCATGTTAATATGGCAAAACAAATCGTATTCAAACCAAAGAACAATTTCTGAATATTTTTCTGAATGATTTAATTTATCTAACTCTTGTTCAATTTCATTTATAACTAAATCGATATCATAGAAATCACTAAAAAATTTCTTTCTTAATTTTGAAAATTCTTCGGAATATACTTTTTCTACAGTTGGTCCTTCACACAGCATTTCTTGCCATGTAAGGATGTCTCCTTCAATATTTAGCTCATTGAGGCGATTGGTTAACACGGAACCATTGGTGACATGAAGTGGTATTTTGTTCATAAATTAACCGCCAACGCGCTTAACGTTAAACCCTTTTTCTTTTAGCATTTTCATGATTTTATCGCGATAATCGCCTTGTATAATTATTTTATCATCCTTAAAACTGCCACCAACACTTAGTTTGGTTTTAATTTCTTTAGCTAAAATCTTAAAATCTTCGGTAGCACCCGTATAACCTTCTAAAATGGTTATGGGTTTGCCCTTGCGTTTTTCATATTTACAAAGAATGGGGTCGTCTTGCATCCAAATTTTTGATGCTTCATCATTGTTTTCTACTGGTTCTTCCTGAACATGATCTGGGAAAAGGTTTTTTAATTGATCTTGTAAGTCCATAGTTATAGTATTCAGTCGCAGCCGCAGTTCTCAGAACATTGCGATTGCCACTTAAAATTTATTTTTTAATTAATCCAAGTTCTATTAAACGCTCTGTTAAAAATTCGCCTGCTGTAATATCTTCAAAGGCTTTTGGGTTGTTTTCATCAATACATTCATCCAAAACATTTAATTTCATTTCACTTATAGGGTGCATGAAAAACGGAATGGAATAGCGTGATGTGCCCCAAAGTTCGCGAGGTGGATTAATAACACGGTGGATGGTAGATTTTAGTTTGTTATTGGTATGTCTGGATAACATGTCGCCAACGTTTATCATCAACTCATCAGGTTCAGCAATGGCATCAATCCATTCGCCTTTATGGTTTTGTACTTGCAGTCCACGACCTTGTGCGCCCATTAACAACGTAATTAAATTAATGTCGCCATGTGCTGCTGCACGTACAGCTTCCTTAGGCTCTTCAGTAATTGGTGGGTAATGTATGGGTCTTAATATAGAATTTCCGTTGTGTATATAATTATCAAAATAGGTTTCTTCCAAACCTAAATGCAATGCAAGGGCGCGCAACACATATTTTGCTGTTTTCTCAAGCATTTTATAGGCTTCTTTTCCAACTTTATTGAATTCAGGAAGCTCTTCAACCATAACATTACCAGGGTATTCAGCCTCCAATTTTGGGTTATCTTCAACATATTGCCCAAAGTGCCAAAACTCTTTTAAATCACCTTCTTTTTTACCTTTGGCGCTTTCTTTTCCAAACGATACATAACCTCGTTGACCACCAATACCTGGAATTTCATATTTTTGTTTCGTTTCAACTGGTAAGCTGAAAAAATTCTTTACTTCGCCATATAATTTTTCAACTAAAGCATCGTCTAAAAAATGACCTTTTAATGCTACAAACCCAATGTCTTCATAGGCTTTTCCTATAGCGTCTACAAATTTTTGCTTTCTAACAGCATCTCCCGATGTAAAATCGTTTAAATCTACACTTGGTATAATATTCATGAGGAATCTTTTAATTATGTTCTATAACAAATGTACAAAAACATTGCTAAGATTTATGCAATGGCATTGAGTTTACTTTGCAAATGAATTCCTCTTTTTATGGTATATTTGGTTTTTACCAAACACCTAAATTTATGAGTGATAATTCAGTTACCGTTAATATAAATTTTGATACCAACCAACTTGATAATAATACCTTGTTGCATTTGTATAAATCCATGTTAAAACCACGTTTGATAGAGGAGAAGATGCTTGTTTTATTACGTCAGGGAAAAATAAGCAAATGGTTTTCTGGCATAGGGCAAGAGGCGATTGCCGTAGGTGTAACCTTGGCTTTAAATGAAGATGAATTTATTTTGCCTATGCATAGAAATTTAGGCGTTTTCACCTCAAGAAATATACCCCTATGCCGATTGTTTGCACAATGGCAAGGAAAGGCTTCGGGCTTTACAAAAGGTAGAGATCGGTCCTTTCATTTCGGAACGCAAGCATATAAAATTGTGGGAATGATTTCGCATTTAGGCCCGCAATTGGGTGTTGCCGATGGAATTGCTTTGGCTTCAAAATTGAAAAACAAAAATCAAGTTACTGCTGTTTTTACAGGTGAAGGTGGCACAAGTGAGGGCGATTTCCACGAAGCTTTAAATGTAGCATCGGTATGGCAATTACCCGTTTTATTTTGTGTTGAAAATAACGGATACGGACTTTCAACGCCCACAAACGAGCAATATAATTGCCAACATATAGCCGATAAAGGCATAGGTTATGGCATGGAATCCCATATTATTGATGGTAATAATATTATTGAAGTTTATACCAAAGTAACTGAAATAGCTAGAAGCATTCGTAATAATCCACGACCTGTTTTACTAGAATTTAAAACGTTTAGAATGCGTGGTCACGAAGAGGCGAGTGGTACTAAATATGTCCCTCTAGCGTTGATGGATGCTTGGGCATTAAAAGACCCAGTGGTTAATTTTGAACTATTTTTAAAAGCGCAAGGCATTTTAGCTGAACAGGAAGATGCACAATTAAAAGAGACTATTTTAAATGAAATCAACGAGCATTTAAACAACGCTTTCGCGGAAGAAGACATCGTTCCAAATGAAAGTATCGAATTAAACGATGTATATCAAGAATTTAATTATCAGAATGTTGCATATAATTCAGAAGCAAAAGAAATTCGATTTATTGATGCCATTTCTGAAAGTTTAAAACAAAGCATGGAACGCCATCAAGATCTTATTATCATGGGGCAAGACATTGCTGAATATGGTGGCGCTTTTAAAATTACTGAGGGTTTTGTAGAACAATTTGGAAAAGAGCGCGTAAGAAACACACCTATTTGCGAATCGGCCATTATTGAAACCGCTATGGGTTTATCTATTGCAGGGATGAAGGCTGTTGTTGAAATGCAATTTGCCGATTTTGTTTCTTCAGGATTTAACCCTGTAGTTAATTATTTGGCAAAATCGCATTACCGTTGGGGACAAAACGCCAACGTTGTTTTAAGAATGCCTTGTGGCGGTGGTGTAGCTGCAGGTCCGTTTCATTCGCAAACCAATGAAGCTTGGTTTACCAAAACACCAGGTCTAAAAGTGGTATATCCTGCATTTCCTTATGATGCCAAAGGGCTTTTGAATACAGCCATAAACGATCCTAATCCGGTACTGTTTTTTGAACATAAAGGTTTATACCGCAGCATCCGTCAGGAAGTACCAAAAGATTATTACACGCTGCCTTTTGGTAAAGCCTCATTGCTTAGAGACGGCAACGATGTGACTGTAATTAGCTATGGTGGAGCTGTACATTGGGCACTAGAAACTTTAGACAAAAACTTAGACATAAAGGCCGATGTAATAGATTTACGAACGCTGCAACCTTTAGATATCGAAGCTATTTTTACTTCCGTTAAAAAAACGGGGAAAGCTATTATTTTACAAGAAGACACTTTATTTGGTGGTATCGCCAGTGATATTTCGGCTTTAATTATGGAGCATTGTTTTGAGTATTTAGATGCGCCTGTAAAACGTGTTGGCAGTTTAGAGACTCCCATTCCGTTTGCTAGTCAGTTAGAAGAACAATATCTTCCTAAAAACAGATTTGAAACGGCTTTAATTAATTTGCTGAATTATTGACTAATTGTCTGTTTTAAAGTATTTTAATGTGAAAATTTGTCAGAATAACTGAAAAAATTTCAGTTATTTTCAATTGGTATTTTATTTGCTTATACCTAGTAAAATTAATTGTATAACTTTTAAAATATTTAATTATGAGTACTCTAATTCCAACAATTAAGTCTGGCAACAAAAAGCCAGTTGAACCTAATTTTAATTTATTACCAAGTTTACCTTCTTGGTTTGATGATATCCTAGGTAAAGGCCTAGGAACAGAGTTTATGTCTAATTTTAATACGGGTATTACCTTACCAGCTGTAAATGTTATTAATTCTGATAACGAATTTGTAATTGACATGGCAGTTCCCGGTTTAAAAAAATCTGATTTTGAAATCAATATCGACAACCAAGTATTGTCTATAGGTGTTGAAACCAAAACAGAAAACAATGAAAAAAATGAAAACTATACGCGCAGAGAGTTCGGATATTCTTCATTCAAAAGAACATTTACAATTCCAGAATCTGTAGATGCCGATAAAATTTCGGCCGATTATAGCGATGGTATTTTAAAAATCCATCTTCCAAAACGGGAAGAAGCAAAAAGGAAACCTGTTAAACAAATTAAAATTTCTTAACTATGGAAGAGAGCAAAAAAGCTCTCTTTTTTATTACAATATTTTAGCATCGTAATTTTGTATCTTTAAAAACTAAAATTAAGCCATGTTTAAAAAGTTTTTTCTACTACTGTTTTTAGTTTTTGTTTATAGCTGCAAAGAAAAAGAAATTCCTTTTGAAGCAAATTATACGTGGCACCATCTAAAGGTTACAGCGTCGGCATACAATTCAGTAGTATCGCAAACCGATTCCAATCCGCATATTACGGCGTTTGGCGACAGTTTAAAACCCGGATTGAACTACATAGCAGTTTCAAGAGATTTATATCGTAAGGGTTTAAAACGTGATACACCAGTGAAAATTAAAGGTTTTGACAGTATTTTTTTTGTAAAAGACCGCATGCACTCACGTTGGAAAAACAAAATTGACATCTATATGGGAACCGATGTAAAGGCTGCAAAAAAATGGGGTAGAAAAAAGGTTTCAATTTCCTATGGCGTATTGAAACCTTTAGATTCTATAAAGAAATAATTAATTGTTTTCAGTTTCTATAAGTGTAAACGGGTAGGCTTCCTTTACTTTTCTAAGTTCGTAGTAAGCTTTTGATAGTTCATTTTGAACTTCAATAAACCGTTTGTAGCTGGTTTGTTGTCCGGTTTGCAAAGAAACAACCGCTTTGGTTGGGTTTTCAGAAGCCATGGATGATTTCTCACCATTACAATAACCACAAGTATTGTCACCGTTGTTATCAATAAAATTCTTGGTGGTATTTTTCAATGCTTCAATGGGTACTATTTGGTTGCCAATCATAATTTCATCATCATTATTTATGATTATTTTTAAAACATTGCGCTCAATTATGGGGCTTGAACAGTCAATTCCGGGTGGACATTCTTCAGGCAATACTCTATTAATCCCTTCATCTGAAGAAATTGTAGCTGTTACCAAAAAGAAAATGAGTAATAAAAACGCAATGTCTGCCATAGAGCCAGCATTTACTTCGGGCATTAATTTTGAATGTCTCATGTTTTATAGTTTAAATGTTAACAAAAACTTAAATAACAAAAACAATACCATAAGTACTAGGCTATCAGAAACATATGTTTTGTTTTAAAAAATTACTAAAGAAAATAAAGAATAGTGGAAAAATTAATGAATAAGGAACGGTTTTTGTTAAATCATTGTAAAATATAGGGGCTTTTAAAGGCAGTTTTAAGATAAAAAAATATCTTTGATGTATTATTAAAGCCCATAATTAGTATAAACCAAAATCATCCTATAAAACTGATGAAGCTACTTTTGTCATTTTTTATTTTAATATCAGCAACATTTTTTGCTCACGCCCAGATAGATAGCCAAAATAAATCTACGGCTATTCCTGCGGTTGAAAGCAAGAAACAAGTTGATAATACTCCTAAAACAATACCTTCTCAACCCGATAACAACAATAATTCCACTTTTGGAAGTTTAAATGTGCCCAATTTATCTACGGGTGTTGAAGCCCCTAAAAAACAATTTTCTTTATTTGGCGAAAAATTTGGAAACCCGGGCGAGCTTTATACAAAGCAATTGGATGATCAGTTAGCCAATACCAAATTAACACCTGAGGAAGTGGAGGCTAGAAACGGAAGTTTAACCGACCAGTATTTTGGTGATTTTAAAAGTAATGCACAATCTGTAAATGTCTCGTATCGCGATCATGGTTATGTGGATGGCGATTTAATACAGGTATTGGTTAATGATGATGTGGTGCAGGCTAGAGTATTTTTAAATGGGGGGTTTAGCGGCTTTAAACTCGACTTACAAAAAGGATTTAACAAAATAGACTTTTTGGCTTTAAACCAAGGTGAATCGGGACCAAATACCGCAGAATTTCGAGTAGTTGATGATAAAGGTATTTTAGTTTCTGCAAACCGATGGAATTTAGCAACAGGTGTAAAAGCGACTATTATTATTGTTAAGGAGTAGTTTTTTAAGAAACTATCTTTTCAATCATTTTCAATTCATCTTCGGAAAAACTCAAGTTATCCAAAGCTTTTACATTTTCCTTTAATTGACCTGAAGAACTAGCACCTATTAAAACCGAAGCTACTTGTGGCTGTCTTAATATCCATGCTAAAGCCATTTGTGATAGTTTTTGTCCTCGTTTTTGGGCGATGGCATCCAATAATTGCACTTTTTCTATATTACTGGTTACGGTTTCTTCGTTTAAATAAGTTAAACTTTTTGCGGCTCTAGAATCTTTTGGAATTCCTTTTAGATACTTGTCAGTAAGCATGCCTTGGGCTAGTGGAGAAAAGGCGATGCAGCCCACACCATTTTGCTCTAAAGTATTTAAAAGCCCATCTTCAACCCAACGGTCAAGCATCGAATAACGCGCTTGGTGCAGTATAAAAGGCACGTTTGAACGCTTTAAGATTTCTGCAGCTTCTTGGGTTTCCTTGGGTTGGTAATTTGAAATACCTACGTATAACGCCTTTCCTTGACGCACAATATCAGCCAAAGCACCCATGGTTTCTTCTAAAGGAGTATCGGGGTCTGGTCTGTGATGGTAAAAAATATCAACATAATCCAGTCCCATGCGCTTTAAGCTTTGATCTAAACTAGAAATCAAATATTTTCTAGAACCTAAATTGCCATAAGGTCCAGGCCACATATCAAAACCTGCTTTGGTAGCTATAAACAGTTCGTCTCTATAATTTTTGAAATCTTTTTTGAAGATGGTTCCAAAGTTTTCTTCAGCAGAACCGTATGGAGGACCATAATTGTTTGCCAAATCGAAGTGGGTAATTCCTAAATCGAAAGCAGTACGTAAAATGTCTCTACCGTTTTGAATGTTATCGATAAATCCGAAATTATGCCATAAACCAATAGATAAAGCAGATAAAAGTATACCGCTTTTCCCTGTTCTGTTATAGGTCATGGTTTCGTAGCGCTGTGTATTTGCTATATAGTCTTGTACTCCAGATTTATCGTTGATTTGCATAGTTTCCAATAATTCAAAAAGTAAAAATATGAATTACCAAATACATTTCCGTTACCTAATGCAAATAAATAATTATTTAAAAAGCGTATTCAATTCGTTAATCAAACTTGTTTTTATTGCAGCATCGGAATCACTCAATGGCAATTGGTTTACATTCAGCAAGTTTGTGTTTTCCAAAGCATCATTGCTTAAATTATAAAGTGCTTCAGACCCATCATCAAAATAAATGTATTTATGTGTAGCGTTTCTAATGGAATAATCATCATTTTCAGCATAAGTAAACATTCTTTTTTCAGCACTTGCGCTAGAAAGCAAACTTATGAAGCTCTTGCTATCGTTAATTTGAGTGGTTTCAGCCCCTGCAACACTTGCTATAGTAGCAAATAAATCGGTGGTATTAATTAAGGCATCTTCAGTTTGATTTTTTCTTGTAACTGTTTTTCCTGAAATAACCATTGGTACATTTACACCCCCTTGATAAATACTTCCCTTTGCCTTGTAATAGCCATAATCTTGTACAACTTGACTTGGAGTACCATTATCGCCCATAAAAATAATGATGGTATTGTCTTTTTCTTCTTGCGACATGGATGCCAAAAGCCTACCCATTTCAGAATCTAAAGCTTCTAAAGCAGCCATATAATAGGGAAGAGGGTTGGCATTAATACTTGCATCATCTGAAGGCAAGTTCCCTTGCGAGTGTAAATGGCTTGGTGGCGGATGAAATGGCGTATGTGGTGCATTGTAGGCTAGCCATAAAAACCAAGACTTGGATTGTTGGCTTACCCAATTGATGGCCAAATCGGTAAATTTTGTTGTAGTATATTCTGTAGATGGCGTTGTTTGTCCGTTTTCAATTAGAGTCCAATTATAATAAGAAGGTACAGTGCCTCTAGAAAATCCCGCATAGTAATTTACGCCCATTTCTGTTGGATGGTTAATATTATTAGATAGATGCCATTTTCCTATAACCGCATGGTTATAAGTGTTGTTGGTGTTTTTATCTAAGTAGTTTTGTAAAGATGTTTCGGTAGTTGAAAGCACATCACCCGGTTTTAAAATACCTGTTTTAAAACCATATTTTCCAGTAAGAATGGTAGCTCTTGTAGGTGCACAGGTTGGATTGGACCACACATTATTGAACCGAATTCCAGAATTTATCATAGCCTGTAAATTGGGCATATTGGGTTTTACGGTACCTAAATTATAACCCGGACACGCATCTAAACCCATGTCGTCAGCAATAATTAATAGAATATTGGGCGCTTTGCTTGCGTTGTTATCTTCTTTTATTTCGTCTTCAACTTTTGAACTGCAAGCTATGACTATAAGTAAAAATAAGGGGAAATATAAAAAACGATTCATAAGTTTAATGATGGTTTATAAAGTGTTACTGCTTTTAGACTGAAAAATAATGGTTTGGTTTAAGTAATTAAAAAATATTAGAATTTTCCCTGTAAACATTCGTCATAAACGCTTTAAAGGTGTTATTTTTGCACGCCATAAAGTTAGATACATGTCTATATCAAAAACAGAACAAGAAGAAAGAAATGTCGGTAAAGATTTATACAGCTACCAAAAAGGTGCTATAGATAAAATTTTTAAAGCTTTTGAAGAATCTCCAGATGATTACCACTTACTGTACCAGCTTCCAACGGGCGGCGGTAAAACGGTTATATTTTCTGAAATAGTAAGACAATATCTTAAACACCACAAAAAGAAGGTGTTGGTAATGACGCATCGTATAGAATTGTGCAAACAAACCTCTACCATGCTTACCGAGTTTGCTGTTGATAACAAAGTGATTGACAGTAAAGCCGATTTGAGCGACCAAGCTAATTACAGTTGTTTTGTGGCGATGGTTGAAACCTTAAACAATAGGTTGAACGACGATAAACTGGATATTTCTGATATTGGATTGGTGATTATTGATGAGGCACATTACAATTCATTCACCAAATTATTTAAGTTTTTTAGTCAGTCCTTTATTTTAGGAGTTACGGCAACACCATTAAGTTCGAGTATTGAGTTGCCTATGACCGATAATTATGATGAATTAATTGTAGGCGAAAGTATTGAATCCCTTATTTCGAACGGGTTTTTGGCACAAGCTGAAATGTTTACATATAATGTAGGTTTAACCTCGTTAGTAGTTGGAGCAAACGGTGATTATACCGTAAAATCTTCGGAAGATTTATATACCGCCGATGATATGCTTTCTAAACTTATCCAAGCTTATGAAGAGCGTAGTAAAGGTAAAAAAACGCTTATTTTCAATAATGGTATCAACACCTCATTACATGTTTATGATACCTTTAGAAGAGCAGGATATCCCATAGCGCATCTTGATAATACCAATACTAAGAAAGAGCGCGCCATGATACTTAAATGGTTCAAAAAAACACCTGATGCTATTTTAACGTCGGTTAGTATTTTAACCACTGGTTTTGATGAACCTACGGTTGAGAGTATTATTTTAAATCGTGCAACAAAATCTTTAACCCTTTATTATCAAATGATTGGGCGTGGTTCTCGTATTCTAAAAAACAAAAAGACCTTTAGTGTTATCGATTTAGGAAACAACTTTCACCGCTTCGGGCCATGGGGAGATAATTTAGATTGGCAACGTATATTTAGATCGCCTAATTATTATCTAGATTCAATTTTAAGTGATGATGAACTTGAAAGTAATTTTAGATATGAAATGCCAGACGCCTTGCGTGCTGAGTTTGCAAAATCCAAAGACGTATATTTTGATATCCAAAAAACCTATGTGGATTCTATTAGAAACGGTGAATCTTCAAAAGTGGTTTTAGAACGTTCTATTGAACAACACGCAAAAATTTGTGTAGAAAACAGTGAAGATGTTTACGATGCGCTAGGATTGGCAAAAATGTTGGGTGATGATATCGATTTTAGAATTCAACGTTACACCAAATGCATAAGTAAAAGTACTTATAACTTTGTGGAATGGTTGAAAGATGATTACAGAAAGAAGTTAAACTCGTACTTGCGTGCTAATTTTGATGAAGTTTTCGAAAGCATTCACGGATATCCGCCAGAAGATTAATTACGAATTACGAAATTCGAATCTAGAATTACGAATTATCAATTATTCATTGTTAATTGATAATTGATAATTGTGAAAGAAGGCGTACCTTTGCACTATCGTAAAAACAAGTATGCCAACATTTTCAGAATTAGGGGTTCAAAAAGACTTTATAAAAGCTCTTAAAGAATTAGAGATTAAAACCCCAACCGCTATACAGGAACAAACCATTCCCGTATTGTTAAAATCACCCACAGATTTTATAGGTTTAGCACAAACAGGTACTGGTAAAACAGCAGCTTATGGTTTGCCTATTCTACAACAAATAGACACTTCATTAAACCAAGTACAAGCCTTAATATTAGCACCAACACGTGAATTGGTTCAGCAAATTAAAAAGCAACTTTTCAAGTTTACAAAGTATTCCGAAGAAAAAATATTTGCAGAAGGTGTTTATGGAGGTGAAAAAATTGAAAAGCAAATTTCAGCATTAAGACGCACAACCCACATTATTATCGCCACTCCAGGTCGGTTATTGGATTTAATAGAACGTGGCGATGTAAACATTGCAGGTGTTAAAACCTTGGTTTTAGACGAAGCAGATGAAATGTTGAATATGGGTTTTAAAGAAGATTTAAATAAAATACTAAAACACAATACCAGTAAAAGGCATACATGGTTGTTTTCGGCCACCATGCCCGAAGAAATTCAGCGTATTATTAAATCCTACATGGCCCCCAGTGCTATTAAAGTAGAGATAAATAAAGAGGATTTAGTAAATGCAAATATTACACATCAGTATATTTCTACACATATCAAAGAAAAATTTAATATCTTAGTAACAATATTAGGTAGAAGGACTAACGAAAGAGGTATTATTTTTTGTAGAACCAAAGCAGGAACTAAAGATTTAACCGAAAAATTGATAGACGAAGGTTTTTCAGTGGGTGCTTTAGAAGGGGATATGCAACAAAAGGAACGCGACAAAGTAATGCGTGCTTTTAAAAATGGCTCTTTGCAAGTTTTGGTTTCTACCGATGTATCTGCTAGAGGCATAGATGTAAATAATTTAGCTTTCGTTATTCATCATCAACTCCCAGAACAACTGGAATATTACACACATAGAAGCGGTAGGACTGCAAGGGCAGGAAACAAAGGGCATTCTATAGCATTAATACTTCCCGGAGAATTACAAAAAATATTACATATTCAAAAAGCTTTGAATATTCAAATAAAAGAAATAATCATATAATTAATTAAACCCGTTAACATAAACAATGGCAAAATCGCAAGTAACTTTTAACAAAATTGAAAAAGAAAAGAAACGCTTAAAAAAACGAGAAGAGAAGCAAAAGAAAAAAGAGGCTCGCAAAGCAGAAGCAAAAGAAAACCCACAAGGTATTCAGTTTGCATACGTAGATTATAATGGAAATTTAACCGATACACCACCAGATCCAAATTTAAAAGTAAAAGTGGATGCAGAAAGTATTGAGTTAGGTATACCTAAGAAAGAAGATAGAGGCGAGGAAGAACCAGTAGGAAAAGAAGGAAAGGTTTCATTTTTTGACACTTCAAAAGGTTTTGGTTTTATCTTAGACAGCATCAATCAAGAAAAGTATTTCGTGCATGTTAGTGGTTTGTTAGAGCCAATACAAGAAAACGACAAAGTTACTTACGAATTGGAACGCGGTCAGAAAGGGATGAACGCCGTGCGTGTTAAAAAGATTTAATTCGTTTTATTATATAGTTTATTTTTTAAGAATTTATGAGTGTACCTCGTAAAACTATGCTCATTATTCTGGCTTTTTTTGCCATATATGTAATTTGGGGCTCAACTTATTTGCTTAACAAAATTGTCGTTACGGAAGTAGCACCTTTGTATTTAGCATCCATTCGCTTTACAACAGCTTCTGTTTTAATATTCATAATTGCCAAAGCACTAAAACTAACTTTAGTCATTACCAAACGGCAATTTCTAAACAATGTATTTGCAGGTTTTTTATTTTTGGTTTATGGTAACGGTGTATTTGTTTGGGCACTAAAATATGTTGATAGTGGTTTTGGTGCTTTAGAAGCCTCTATACAGCCATTAATGGTTTTGGCAATGATGCGTATCATTGACGGAAAAAAAATAAAAACAAGTTCCATTATAGGTATTTCATTAGGCATTATCGGGATGTATTTACTGGTTAGCCAACAGCAATTAAGTTATCAAGAAAATAGTTTGATAGGTATCATCATGATATTTACCTGTGTCATTAGTTGGAGTTGGGGGAGTTTGTTTGTGGCAAGAGCTGAATTGGGACCCAATTATTTTGTAAATACCGCTTACCAAATGCTAAGTTCTGGCATATTACTTTTATTAATTAGTTTATTTTTAGGTGAAACTTGGTTGTCACCTTTCCATTGGAGTGGTTCGGCACAACTATCCATGACGCTTCTTGTTGTATTTGGAAGTATTGTAGCGTTTACAGCATTCAACTATTTACTTAAAGAAGTTTCAACTGAAAAAGTATCTACTTCAGCATATGTAAATCCAGTAATTGCCTTAATTTTGGGCTGGTATGTTTTAGATGAAAAAATTACTGTACAATCTATAATTGCAGCCATTATTATATTAACAGGGGTGTATTTTATAAATTCAAAACGTACTATAAAACCAAGAATGAATGGACGTTAGAAATGCTATTAAATTCATGATTATAAGTGCTTTTGCATTTGCATTTATGAATGTTATTGTTAAGTACTTGAACAATGTTAATTCCTATCAAATTGTATTTTTCAGATCTTTAGGTTCCCTGTTTTTTACTTTTGGCTACCTAATAAAAAATAAAATTCCTTTTATAGGAAATAAAAACAAACTGCTTATTTTAAGATCGATAGTAGGAGCTGCATCCATGCTTTTTTTCTTTATATCGCTTAAATATCTTTCTGTAGGAACTGCTGTTTCACTACGTTATATTGCTCCAATTTTCGCTGCTATTTTTGCGGTTTTTATCCTTAAGGAAAGAATAAAACCGTTCCAATGGCTATTTTTTATCATATCATTTATTGGTGTACTGGTTTTAAAAGGACTTGATAGCCAAATTGATACATTAGGCTTGTTATTCGTTTTGATTGCAGCCATACTTAGTGGTTTGGTCTATATCATGATTAATCAAATAGGGCAAACCGAACATCCTGTAGTGGTGGTAAATTATTTTATGATTACAGCCATGGTTTTAGGTGGTGTGCTTTCCATAGGAAATTGGGTAACTCCTACGGGAATAGAATGGCCTTTATTGTTTAGTTTGGGTGTTGTGGGCTATTTTGGGCAAATATACATGACCAAGGCATTCCAAACCGCTTCAACAAATATTATTGCGCCTTTAAAATATATAGAAGTGGTGTTCTCTATGCTTTTAGGTGTTGCATTTTTTAGTGAAATTTACACCTTTTGGAGTATTTTGGGCATTATATTAATTATTACTGGTCTGGTTTTGAACGTTTGGTATAAGGGACGATTGAAACAATAATTTTGTTATTTTACACACCTCAATTTTTTAATTAGAATTTATATTATGAGTTTTAAACAACGCATCAACCATTATAGAAGACAACTGATGCATACAATTACCAAAAGTGTAGGTAATTCTTATTCAGAGCCAAAAATTAAACCAGGTCAAAAAATTGAAATTAAGAAGGTGTTGATTATTAGACCCAATCACCGATTAGGAAACCAATTGCTATTAACGCCATTGGTACAAGAGGTTATAAATACTTTTCCAGAATGTGAAATCGATTTGTTTGTAAAAGGAGGCGTTGCGTTTCCTGTTTTTGAAAACTATAAACACGTTAATAAAATTATTCAGTTGCCCAAAAAACCATTCAGCAATTTAATTAAATATGCAGGTGGGTGGCTTTCTATTAAAAGTAAAACATACGATTTAGTAATTAATGGCGATAAAAACTCTTCATCGGGTCGGTTACTTACACAAATAGCCAATGCTCCTTTTAAAGTTTTTGGCGATTTAGATGATGCGATCCAAAAACAGTATCCAGACCATAAGCATATTTCAAAATCACCTATTTATAATTTAAGAAATTACTTAACAAAACTAGGTTTTCAAAAGAATGAGAACACTGTTCCTGTTTTAGATATTAAATTGAGTGAGACTGAATTATCCAAAGGCAAGGCCATTTTAGATGCTATTATAAAGAACGATAAAAAAAACATTTGCATTTATACCAATGCTACGGGCGACAAATGTTATTCTGAAGCTTGGTGGGAAACTTTTTATGCCCGTTTACTAAAAGAATACCCCGAGTTTAACATTATTGAAATGCTTCCTATTGAGAATATTTCAAAAATTAATTTTAAAGCGCCTCATTTTTATAGTAAGGATATTCGCGAAATGGGTGCTATTATTAAAAACACATCGGTATTTATTGCGGCCGATAATGGTGTTATGCATCTATCCAGTGCCTCATTAACACCAACGGTTGGCTTCTTTTCGGTTACAGATCCAGATATTTATGAGCCTTATGGCAACGGAAGTATCGCATTAAACACCAAAGAAACGAATATTGAAGATTGGATTAAAAGCATAAACACCATACTTAATAAACACCATACTTAAAGGTTAACGAATGCGTTGTCCTGAAAATTCCATGGCTTCACCTTTTCCAAAGCCATAGCTGATGCCAAATGTTATAAACCTACCTCTTTGTCGGCTATTATATAAGTAATAAGTGGGTTGCGTTGTGGTAGTTTCATCTACGCGCGACGCAAATAAATCGCGTACACTTATGTTTAAAATTGTTTTTCCTTTGAATATTTTTTTGCGTACACCAACATCGGCAAATAAGTTGTCGGATATTTGATTTTGAAACGTTTTAAAGCTAGAATTGTAATTTCCTGATACTTCCAAATCAAATCGTGCTGGTAATTTAAACTTTGATGTTAAACTTGTAGACCATCGGCTTCCTTTAAAATCAAACGAATTAGTTTCATAATCCCCTTTTCTGTTAAAATGATTCCAATTAAAATCACCATTCAATGAAAACCAATCTGTGGGATTGTATTTTCCATTCATCTCCAAACCAGATGTATTGTTGGTCCCAATATTCTCAGGTTTTGAGGTGTTTACCCCATCTTCAAACGTATTTACGCGTTCTATAACATCTGTGGTGTAGCGATTATAAAAACTCATATTTAACGACGCTTTTTCAAATTTATGAATGGTGGTAATTTCAAAAGAATCGGTATATTCTGGTTGTAAATCTGGATTTCCTGTAGAAATGCTAAAATTATTTCTGATATTGGAAAAAGGATTTAAATCCCGTAAACCGGGTCTGTTGATTCTTTTTGAATATCCGGCTTGAAAAGACATGTTTTCTGAAAATTTATACGATGTATGCACGGTTGGAAACAAATTGGCATAAGATTTACTGTTTTGAACATTTGAAGTTTGTAAAAGCGTATTAATTTCTGTGTTTTCAAGTCTAAGTCCCAATTTAACACCCCAAATGTCACCTTCATATGCCAGCGTATTGTATATACCGAGTACATCTTGATTAAAGTTGAATATGTCTCCTATACCATCTACGGCATAATCGTTTGTTACTTTATTTATTGCGTATTGGCTTCCTGTTTCTAAAGTAAAAACTTTAAGAAAAGGATGTGTATAATCAAGCTTGAACGTGTAATCTTCTAAGGCATAATCGGTTCTGGATAGTTGTACTTCATCAGGATTATCGCCTAAAATGGTCGTATTGTTAAACGTGGAAGTTTCATCCTTTTTAAAAGAACTTCCCAAAGCGCTAAACAACAAAGCCTGCTCTTTATGTCTTTTAAAATTCTTTTTATATTGTAATTCGTAACGTAGCTTCGGGTTTTTGGCTTCTGTTAATTCTTCACGCAACCAACTATCTGTTACGGTTTGGTTTAAATCTGTTTGCTGGTAAACTGCTTGCGAATTTTGATCTTCAACTTCAAAGGCATAAGAACCTGATAGCGTCAATACATTTAAAGCATTGATATGGTAATCGGTACCCAATATAAAGTTATTGAATTTCTCATTCATTTCGCGTTCTCCAACACTGCTTATGGAAGTGTTATCGGTTAAATCGGAATTTATTGTTTTATTCTCTTCAGGATATGTGCGACGCCCGAGCCCAATTTGACTAAAAATATTGAATTTTTCGGTGCGTTTATTCAAACTCATTCCAAAACTATTACTGTTAGGAACTCCTGCATTTAAAGAAACTGAACCGTTAAGTCCGCGTCTTTCCGATTTTTTCATGATGATGTTGATGATGCCTGCTGTTCCAGAAGCTTCATATTTAGCTGATGGATTGGTGATGACCTCAATTTGCTCAATCATATCTGCGGTAATGGTTCCAAGAGCATTGCTACCTGCATTTGACAGAACGGAAGGTTTTCCGTTAATTAATATTTGCACCCCAGAACTTCCTCGTAAGCTAATTTCACCTTCAATATTTACATTTACAGAAGGCACGTTATTTAAAACTTCCAATGCACTCGCACCTGTGTTGCTTAAATCGGTTCCTACATTAAAGATGCGCTTGTCTAACTTAAATTCCGTTTGGGATTTTTCAGCATTAACAACAACTTCATCTAAAGCATGTTGGTCTTCAACCAAAATTATCGTTCCTAAATTTATTTTTTTACCAACTAATTTTTCTTTGTTAAATCGTTTTGTTGTATAACCCATAAAACTAACCTCCACATAAAAATTACTGGCCTCCAATTGTATTGAAAACGTTCCGTTGGCATTGGTAATAGTACCGGTTATGGGCTTTTTTGTTGAATGGTCTAAAATTGAAATCGTAGCGTATTCAATGGGCAAATTATTTGTTGATTCTAGAACTTTACCTGAAATTTCCACACTTTTTTGCTGTGCGTTTATAGAAAAAAACGGCAGGCACATAAATAATGTTAAATAAGTACAAAGTTGTTTACGTGTAAGCATAATGAAAAAAAATAAAAACAAATATAGCCATATACTTACTTAAGATATTCGAAAAAGAATTTTAATTTGCTTAAAAATACTTAATCTATCATGTTTATAAAAGTAGAAGGCCATCAATTTATAAAGAACAATAAACCATATCATTTTATTGGTACTAACTTTTGGTACGGTGCACATTTAGGGGCTAAACAATCGGGTAATAGAGAGCGCTTGTTAAATGAACTGGATGTATTACAAGCACATGGAATTACTAATTTAAGAATCATGGCAGGTTCTGAGGGTGCAGACCACTTACCTTATAGCATCCCTATATCCATGCAGCCAGATTTGGGGGTTTATAATGAAGATATTTTAGAAGGTTTAGACTTTTTACTTGTTGAAATGCAAAAACGCAATATGCATGCTGTAGTTTGTTTGAGCAACTTTTGGTATTGGTCCGGAGGTTTATCGCAGTATCTATCCTGGGTTACAGGCGATCCCATTCCTTACCCAAATGATACGAACGATTGGGAAAAATACATGCGTTTTACAGCAAAATTTTACGCAAATGAAAATGCAATAAAAGCTTATAATAAGCATGTTGAAACCATCATTACACGCGTAAATAGTATAAGCCAAATGCTTTATTTTGAAGATGAAACCATTATGAGTTGGGAATTAGCAAACGAGCCTTATGCCATTCAAAACCAAGTTGAATATTTAAAATGGATTGAAACTTCCAGTGATTTTATAAAGAAATTGGCACCAAATCAATTGTTAACAATAGGAGGAGAGGGCAATACACCCTTTCCTTTGTTTACCAATAATAATGCTTTATCTGATTATAAATTTGAAAGTTTAGATTATATAACCATACATATTTGGATACAAAATTGGGAATGGTACAACCCTAAAAAACATGAAAAGACCTATAAGAATGCTTTAAAAAAGGCTGAAAATTATATCAAAGAACATATGACTATTGCTAATACTTTGAACAAACCTGTTGTTTTAGAAGAATTTGGAATATCAAGAGATCATTTAGATTACACAAAACAATCATCTGTAAATCATAGAGATGTATATTTTAAAGATGTATTTAATATACTTTTAGAAAGTATTAAAAGTGAAAGTTGTTTTGTTGGTTGTAATTTTTGGGCTTGGGGAGGATCAGGAACTGTTCATACACCTGGAACTGTTTCAAATAACAACATGGAGTTTATTGGAGATCCTTCACACGAGCCACAAGGTTGGTATAGCGTGTTTGAAAGTGATGAAACGACGCTTCAACTCATCAAAATGTATAATTCAGAAATAATTAAATTAAACCAAATTGATTTATAGTTCTAAACTCTATTTTAACTTTTTGTTACCACTAATTTTTACGAGTATTTAGTATATTAGTTTTATGTATAATATATTAAAAATGAAGCCTTTTTATTTCTTTATTAGTTTATGTTTTTTAATTATTGTTTCTTGCAAATCGCAAAAGGTGGTAGTTTCTCCGGCAGAGCTAGATGCATTTAATGACTTAGTGAAAAGCCAACATTTTCAAATTGAGTCGGACTGGTTATATCCACAAGGTTCAATAGCTTTACAGCAAGTATTAAATTCAGGCATTTTACCAGGTGGTAATAATGCCAATAGCATCAATTTAATAGGGAACCCTAATTTTTTAAACATTTCAGGAGATAGCATTTCATCATATTTACCTTATTATGGTGAACGTCAAATGAATATAGATTATGGAGGTAGAGATAGCGCTATTGAGTTTGATGGCACCATGAAGAACTATGAAGTTGAACATAATCAAGACAATAGCTATACCATTACATTTGATGCGAAAAGTAGAAGTGAAAATTTTAAAGTCTTCATAAAATTAAGTCCGAATTTGAAAACGGATATGACTGTTAATGGAAACTCACGTAGCAGCATCAGATATACAGGAAAAGTTCATCCTCTAAATGAAGAATTATAGAATACATTCAATATTGCTTTTGCATAAAATAGTCTTAATTAATGTCACTTCGAGCTCAATCGAGAGGTTATTCAACTAGAGTAGTAATGAGGTCTCGACTTTAGTTTATCTTGAGCGCGCAGTAGAAAGGCTCGACCTGACAATCAGAATTGATTATTAAACTTTCCAACTAAAGTCATGGTAATTACACCTTTATTTAAAGTAAAAAACGGGGAAGGAAACTTGATTTTAAACTCCCAATAATGATCGCTTACATCTTGTGGAATAGATTTGTATTTCATCGAAATTTGATCTTTTTAACGAAAATTTTTAGAGTTCATAAGGTTTATAATTGATAACTCAATCTAATTATTTAGTTTTAAATAATTAAAATCCCTCACGTTCATGAAAAATATAATTAAACTAAGCCTTGTTATTGGCTTTTTAGGCTCAACCATTGTACTAAATGCCCAAAATTTTACCAATAATTTAGACGAAGCATCAGCTAAACATAAAAAACATAATCCAATTTATGATGTGTCTGAAGCGCAACTAAATGCAACTGATACCATTCCAGATTTCGATACCAAACCCAATAAACTGAAAATATCTGGTACTATTTTCCATAGCGATGGAAAAACACCTGCCAAAGATGTGGTTCTTTTTATTTACCAACCCGATGAAGATGGTAATTATGAAGTTAAAAAAGATGAAAATCGTAACCGCTACATATACCACCGTGCTTGGATAAAAACGGATGCCGATGGCCATTACACCTTTTATACCTTCATGCCAGGTAAATTTTTACGCAGCAAAGAACTAAAACAAATACATCGAGTTATTAAAGAACCTGGTAAAGCAGAATACGATATGGCGTCGTTTTTCTTTAACGACGATCCTTTAATACCAGATTTAACCCTAGCTTGTCGCGCCAAAGCAGTTCAAAGTATGCTAAGACTTGAAAAAGAAGGGGACATGTATGTAGCTGTAAAAGATATCAAACTTCCAAAAGACTATACTCTAAGCCAGTAAATCAATAGCTGATTTTAGAAAAGTTCTAATTTTTTGTTGACTTATTTTTAATATTATTAAAATGTCTTCAATAAAGATATATAGCTTGAGAATGGTTCCGCCACAGCCGGTTTACAATGATGTGGTTAATTTTAAAGATCTTTTAATAAGAAAGGTTGGAAAACAACCGCTATCTAAATCTAATCCACATATTACGCTGGGTGAGTTTGCAATGGATACAGCGTATCAAGAATTATTAGTAAAAACATTTGATGAATTATCAAAAATCAAAACATTTCATATAGACATAGAGGGTTTTGGCATATTTGAGAACAATTCCAATACCTTATATTTAAAAATCCCTACTTCGGAAGCTATCAAAAGTATTCATACTGCTATGAAAGTTTTATGGATTAGGGATTTACACAGGAAACTTAAATCATTAAAAGTTTCAAACACTCCTCATCTTACTATTTCTAAATTAAAAAACAGTATCATGCTTCATGATAGTTTTAATTTTTTTCAAAAAACAGATTACTTCAAAAAACAAATAGAGATAGATCATTTAGTATTAACCTCAAGATTTCCTAAAAAAACATGGGACTGGAATTATATAATAAAGCTTTCCTAAAAGATTTGTTCTTTAATTTTATCAAAAATCCCATCGATAAAATAAGCCCTTACGTATATTAAATACCCTCAAACATCTATTACAGTTTAATAGGCTAGTATAAAATTTCACCTTTGACGTGTTAAATTAAAACACTCAACAATGAAATTATATCTCATTATAGCAAGTTTATTATTGGCGTCATTTTCTTATGCGCAAGAGGCTTCAACAAACTCAAAACCAAAAATATGGTCTTTGGATGATTGTATTGAATATGCTTTGGAAAATAATGTCACGGTTAAAGACGCTTCCTTAAATACAAGCATTTCGGAAGTAGATTATAGCAAAGCAAAATCTTCGAGGTTACCCAATTTATTTGGCTCTGTATCACAAAATTTTTCTAGCGGAAACACGATCGATCCTATTACCAGCGATTATGTAACCGATCAAATAAACAGTACCAATGTAGGGATTAACAGTTCGATGACTTTGTTCCAAGGAAATCAAATTAACAATCAAATTAAGCAAAATAAATTGCTGTTAGAGCAAAGTGTATTTCAGGAAGAAGTAGAAAAAAACAACATTGTTTTAAACCTATTGGAAACTTATTTGCAAACACTTTACAGTAAAGAAAGCATAAGCATTGCCGAAAACAATTTGATAGCTTCAGAAAAAGAAGTGCTTCGTGCTAAATCGCGATTGGATGCTGGGTCTATCGCTTTGAATGATTACACCGAAGCGCAAAGTCAAGCCGCTACCAATAAATACAATGTTATTTCGGCAAAAAGCAACTACCAACAATACATTATTGCATTAAAACAATTATTGGAGTTACCTCCAACTGAAGATTTAGAAATTGAAACCATTAATGAAAATATGGATTTGGTAAACCTAGAACTTGATAAAACAACTATTTATAATAATGCTTTAAACTACTTGCCAGAAATGAGCGTGAGTAAGTTAAGCATTGAAAGTAATGAAAAAGAGTTAGATATCGCCAAAGGTGCTTATTTACCAACACTTTCTTTAGTAGGAAGTTTAGGTTCTGGTTATACAAGCATTAGTGATAGTTCGTTTTCAGATCAGTTTAACTTTAACTTCAATCAAAAAATTGGTCTATCGCTTAGCATTCCCATTTTCAATAGAAATCAAACAAAAGCAGCCGTAAAAACCGCTAGCATTAATATTGAAAAAGCCCAAATACAAAAGCAAAGCACCGAAAAGGAAATCTATAAAAAAGTAGAAACGGCTTATCAAAACGCTTTATCGTCACAAGAACAAGTTATTGCCTCTAAGGCTTCAAAAGAAGCGGCGGCCCAATCTTATAAACTGGCGCAAAAGAAGTATGAATTAGGCGATTTAAGCACTACCGATTTGGTAATTAGCCAAAACACATACACAAACGCCCAACAGAATTATTTACAAGCGAAATACTTAAATATTTTATACCATCAATTATTACAATTTTATCAAGGAAACGATATCAAACTTTAATCAAAATGAAAAATAAAAAGAAAATAATTTTAGGAAGCATTGTGCTGGTAGTACTGGCTCTAACAGCTTACAGTTTCATAAAAAGCGATGCAACTGTTTTAATAGAAGCGAAAACAGTTACAGCAAAAAAGGGTAGCGTTACTACCATGGTTACAGCTACAGGTACCATAGAACCCATTAACCAAGTAGATGTTGGTACACAGGTTTCGGGTGTTGTAGAAAAAATTTATGTGGATTACAACAGTGAAGTAAAAGAAGGCCAGTTAATTGCAGAACTGGATAAAACAAATCTTAAAGCATCACTTACACAGGCTCAAGCAGGTTATGATAATGCTTTAAGCCAAAGAAATTATACAAAAACGATTTACGAAAGACAAAAAACATTGTTTGATAATCAAGTAATTAGTAAGTCCGATTTTGATGATGCATTATACAATTATGAAACGGCAAAAGGTACTGTAACGCAACGTTTATCAGACTTACAATCTGCCAAAACCAATTTAGGTTATGCCAATATTTATTCACCTATAGATGGCGTGGTTTTATCAAAAGATATTGACGAAGGGCAAACCGTTGCAGCGAGTTACAGTACACCAACCTTGTTCACAATAGCTCAAGATTTGAAAGAAATGCAAGTGGAAGCAGATGTTGATGAAGCAGATATAGGGCATGTAAAGGAAGGGCAGCGTGTAGAATTCACTGTGGATGCTTATATAGGCGAAACATTCAACGGTGTTGTAACCCAAGTACGTTTAAATCCAACAGTTACATCCAATGTGGTGACTTACACCGTGGTTATTAAAGCAGAAAATGATGATTTAAAATTAAAACCAGGTTTAACTGCTACCATTTCAATTTATACCTTGGAATTGAATGATGTATTAACTACAGAAGCTAAAGCTATTAATTTTAAGCCAACCCCAGATATGTTGATGGCTTATAACAAGCAGCAAAACATAGCTATGGAGCCACCAAAAAATAAACCTATGGGTACAGATGAAAACGTTAGCATAGTTTGGGTTTATGGTTCCAACGGTGCCATTTCACCCAAAAAAGTAACCTTAGGTGCTAGTGATGGTGTTCATGTACAAATTTTAGACGGTATTAATCTAGGAGACAAACTGGTTTATAGCTTAAAAGGTTTGAATAAAGAAGAAGTTGGTAAAGAAGGAGACAACGAAAGTCCATTTATGCCACAACGCCCAGGAGGCAACAAAAAAAAGTAAGGGACCATGAGTAAAGAAATCATAAAAATAGAAGATTTAAAACGTGAGTTTGTTATGGGTACCGAAACGGTTCATGCGTTAAGAGGTATTTCATACACTATAAAAGAAGGCGAGTTTGTTACCATTATGGGCTCGAGTGGTTCTGGTAAAAGTACCATGCTGAATATTTTAGGATGTTTAGATCAGCCTACTTCGGGAACTTATGAAATAGATGGTGTAAAAGTAAAAGACTTATCAAAAAATGAGTTGGCAACTATTCGTAATGAAAAGATTGGTTTCATTTTCCAATCGTATAATTTATTAGCAAAAACATCGGCTATTGAAAATGTAGAATTACCGCTTTTATACAACAGTAAGGTATCTACGGAAGAACGTAGAAAACGTGCTCTTAAAGCATTGGAAATGGTTGGTTTGGGCGACAGGTTGCACCATACACCATCACAACTTTCTGGTGGGCAACAACAGCGGGTAGCCATTGCAAGATCGTTGGTGAATAACCCCGTGATGATTCTTGCCGATGAAGCCACAGGAAATCTTGACACCAGAACATCCTACGAAATCATGTCTTTGTTTCAAGATCTTAATAAACAAGGCATTACCATCACTTTTGTAA
Source organism: Mariniflexile gromovii (assembly GCF_017814435.1). Lineage (GTDB taxonomy): Bacteria > Bacteroidota > Bacteroidia > Flavobacteriales > Flavobacteriaceae > Mariniflexile > Mariniflexile gromovii. The sequence goes on from NZ_JAGJCB010000001.1 coordinate 221,853, forward strand.
CTCACGAGCCTGATATTGCCATGTTCAGTAATAGAACCATTGTGTTGAAAGATGGTAATATTATTAAAGACCATCAGAATGAAAACGTTCAATCTGCTGCAACCGAATTAGCAAAATTACCTAAAGAAGACCATTAACTATGAGAGTATTAAATCTATTAAAAATCGCCTTTAAAGCCATCATTCTTAACAAAATGAGAACCTTGCTTACCATGTTGGGCATCATTATAGGTGTAGCGTCTGTAATTGCAATGCTAGCTATTGGTGAAGGCTCTAAAGAAAGTATACGTGCTACTATTTCCAATATGGGTTCCAATATGATTACCATTAGGCCTGGTGCCGATGATAGAGGTCCTGCCAGAGGAAGCGGCGGTGATGTACAAACTTTAACCCTTAAAAATTTTGAAGTAATAAAAGAACAGGCCACCTTATTAAGTTACATAACCCCCGTTGTTAATGGTGGCGGACAAGTAATTAACGGCTCCAACAACTGGCCAAGTACTATTTATGGTGTTAACCCGGAATATCTTGATATTAAGGTTGTAGGTTTACAAAATGGCAGTATGTTTACAGATGCCGAGGTTAAATCGGCTTCAAAAGTAGCTGTGATTGGGCAAACAGTTGTAGATAATGTGTTTCCTGACGGACAAGATCCTGTAGGCCAAATGATTCGTTTTAATAACATTCCATTTAAAGTTATTGGAGTTTTAGAAGAGAAAGGTGAAAATACCTTTGGCCAAGACCAAGATGATGTGGTAATAGCACCATATACCACCGTTCAAAAACGTATTTTAGCTATCGATTATTTAAACCAAGTAATGGCATCTGCTATTAGTGAAGATGATGCTCCTGAAGCGGTAACACAAGTCACCGAAATTTTACGTTCACAACACAAACTAATGGATAATGAAGATGATGATTTTACGGTACGCTCTATGGAAGAGTTAATTTCAACCTTTAGTTCTACCAGTGAAATGCTTACTATTCTTTTGGTAGCTGTAGCGAGTATTTCCTTATTAATTGGAGGTATTGGCATTATGAATATCATGTATGTTTCTGTAAAAGAACGCACTAAAGAAATTGGTTTGCGTATGGCAGTAGGAGGTAAGGGTTCTGATATTTTAATGCAATTTTTAATTGAAGCCATTTTAATTAGCATCACTGGCGGATTTTTAGGTGTTGTTTTAAGCTTGGGTGCCACGGTGTTTATCGAAAAATTCTTAAATTGGCCTACTAGTGTCGCTTTGTATTCTATTGTTATATCGTTTGCAGTTTGTGCTATTACGGGTATCTTTTTTGGGTGGTATCCTGCAAGAAAAGCATCGGCTTTAGACCCTATAACTGCTTTACGTTATGAATAATTACAAATGAATAAAAACAATAAAATAACATTCCTATCGCACCTACTTGTTTGGTTGGTACTATTTAGTTTGCCATATATGTTGTCGTACGGACAGGAAGAAATCAATAGAATTATTGCACATTTCTGGATTCCTATGGTGTTTTATGCCAGTATATTTTATCTCAATTATTTTATACTGGTAGATCGATTTTTGTTTACAAAAAAAACCGTTCAGTTTATCGTTATCAATTTATGCCTCATTGCTTTCTTTTTAATTTTAAAAGAGCACATTGAAGATACTTTTTTTCAAGACATTGCAAGAAAACGCCCTACGAATAACACAAATGGTGGTCCGCCATTTAAATTATTTATTTACGTACAAATGCTTTCATATGTGGCGCCATTATTGTTTTCCATAGCCATTAAAACCACTAAGCGATGGGTACAAACAGAAGCCGAACGCAAGGAGACTACAAATTTTAGATTACAATCTGAGTTGCAACATTTACATTACCAGCTGCAACCGCATTTCTTTTTCAACTCATTGAACAACATTTATTCGTTGGTAGATATTTCTCCTGAACAAGCAAAAAAATCTATTCACAGTTTAAGTAAGTTGATGCGCTATATGCTATATGAAACCAATTTAGACTTGGTACCGCTTTCAAAAGAAATCGATTTTATGAAAAAATATATTGATTTAATGAAGCTGCGTGTATCGGACAAAACAGAGGTTTCCTATAGCTTTCCATCGGGAGATTGTGGCATTCAAATTGCACCGCTTTTGTTCATCTCTCTTATAGAAAATGCTTTTAAACACGGTGTGTCTGCAAGTAAGGAAAGCCATATAAATATTACCATGGCTTGTGATGGCAAAACGGTATTGTTCACCATTGAAAATGATAATTTCCCAAAACAATCCGATGACAAAAGTGGTTCGGGTATTGGCATGCAAAATCTAGAAAAACGCTTGCAGTTGCTTTATGCAAATAAATACGACTTTAAAACCATATTAAAAGACGAGCGTTTTTTGGTACATTTAGAAATAGAAACAGCCTAAGTTATGAGTAGTTTAAAAATCACTTGTGTTATTGTTGATGATGAGCCCATGGCGCTTAATTTGGTAGAAAGCTATGTGGAAAAAACACCTTTTTTAGCGCTTAAAAAGAAATGCAGCAGTGCCATTGAAGCTATGGAGTTTATAAAAAACAACCCTGTAGATTTAATGTTTTTGGATATACAAATGCCCGATTTAACAGGCATTGAATTCTCTAGAATGTTACCAAAGGAAACCCGCGTTATTTTTACAACGGCTTTCGACCAATATGCTTTGGAAGGTTTTAAAGTTGAAGCCTTGGATTATCTTTTAAAACCATTTGATTACGCCGAATTTTTAGCAGCTGCCAATAAAGCAAGCACGTGGTTTTCATTAGTAAAAGCAAAGCAGCAGCCTTTAATATCTGAAGAAAAAGAGTTTCTTTTTGTAAAATCTGAATACAAACAACTGCGCATTAAATTGGACGATGTTTTGTATTTTGAAGGTTTGAAAGACTACATCAAAATATGGTTAAAAGATAACCCAAAGCCTGTTTTAACCCTTATGAGTTTAAAATCTTTGGAAGAAGAACTCCCAGAAACAAAATTTATGCGCGTGCATCGATCTTTTATTGTGGCCCTTAAAAATATAGAGGTTATAGAGCGCAGTCAAATCATTATAAATAAACAGCGTATTACAGTTTCAGAGCAATATAAACCCAAGTTTTTAGACTATATAAATTCAAATTCCCTAAACCTGTAATCAAAATTATATTGATCCATTGACTATGATATTTAAATAAGGAACTAAATTAATAGTTTTAAGTTTTTTCAATCTACAAAAACAGGGTATTTGTAGATACAATATAAGCACCTGTCTATTCTTCTTTTTTTGTAATCACAATAGAAATACTTTTAAACTATTAAAATAAAAGAAATAGAACCTTAATCTTAAAAAATCATGAAAACATTAATTAAAGTATATGCAGTATCAACGCTATTTTTAATAGCAGGTGTTTCACAAGTTTCGGCACAATCACGACGTAGTAGTACCACCAATAGTAATAATAAAACAACCACAGTTACCAGAACAGTTACAACCAATCGTATACCAAGTTCAAAGGTTACTTATAAAACACCTCAACGTAAAGTTGTTGCCGTAAGAACATTACCTAACAGAACGGTTGTAAAACAAAATGGACAGGATTATTACTATGCAAATAATAAATACTATACACAGTCTAGAGGTAGCTATATTGTAATTGCACCAAAAGTTGGGTTTAGAATAAATTCATTGCCAGCCAATTATGTAAGAGTAAAACATAATAATTTTAATTATTATAACGCTCAAGGCATCTTTTATGTTCAAGTTAATAATGCTTATGAAGTTGTAGATCCTGAAATGGGCACTATTGTATATGAACTGCCCATAGATTATGAAAAAGTAGTTATTGATGGGCAAACATACTACGAGTATGCCAATATATTATATGAAAAAGTGCAGGTAAATGGCACCAGAGCTTATGAAGTTGTTGGTATTATAGATATGCAATAAAATAGTTTGATTAGTTGATTGGTTAGTTTTTTGAAAAAGGAGGTTTGTTTTACTTACAAATCTCCTTTTTAATTTCTGTTAATTCTATAAATCAATAATTAAATCATTCTTAATTATTTTATCTGTGGTATTTAAAAATATCAGCCTAATTATCTCAATCCATTTAAGTCATTTTTTTTTCTTTTAAGACTAAAGTATTCTTAACAATTATAAGACCTTGTGAAATATCAATTTGTGAGGCTGTCTGAAAAGTCTATATATTGTCAAACTGAACTTGTTTCAGTTTCTAATAAATATTGACTATCAACGAGTTAATATTCTAAAATGAATTTAGAATGACACTTGTTGATACTTTTCAGACAGCCACATTTTTAAACTTTAAAACAAACATTATGATTAAACCAAGAACAGAAACCCCGGATATTACGATTAATTTAGTAGACGATACGATTTGGACACTTAGTGAACAGAATCCATCAAATTTCACATTACTGGTGGTTTACAGAGGAAAACATTGTCCTGTGTGCAAAAAATATTTAGAAACCATTCAAGAATATATTCCAGATTTTGAAAACAGAGGTGTAAATGTTGTTGCGGTTAGTGCCGATTTAGAAGAGCGCGCCAAAGCAACTTATAAGGAATGGGATATTAAAAATGTACCATTAGGCTATGAGTTTCCTATTGAAGAAGCACGATCTTGGGGCTTATATATTTCAAAAGGAATCAAAGAAGAACCAGAAGAATTTATAGAGCCTGCCATATTCATCATTCGTCCAGACCGAACGCTATATGCGTCTTCTATTCAAACGATGCCATTTGCAAGACCGGAAATTGAAGCATTGATAAAGTCAATTGATTTTGTTTTAGATAAAAAATATCCAGCGAGAGGTGAAGCTTAACAGTTTTATTATATTTTAAAAGGCCCTTAAATGATTTTCATTTAAGGGCCTTTTGTATAAGTTAACTTTAGATGCTTCATGAACCTTTACTGAGTATAATCGATTTTATATTTACAAATTCTTTCATTCCAAATCCACCATGTTATTTTCCATAACTAGAAACTTATTGAACTTTAGCTCATTGTTAGAAATTTATTAACCCAATCAGAATATATGCTTTCTTTTTTTAGTCTATTAACATATCTTTAGCTAATTCTATGCAATTATTTGATGTATGGTACGACTAAAGTTACCATTTGATAATTAATCACGTCAATACAATCATTGAACATATTTATGAATACCCAACATATAAATTACTCTATTTTAGACCTTGCTTTAGTTTCCCAAGGTCATTCCCTCACACAAACCTATAAAGATGTGCTTAAATTGGCACAACATGCTGAAAGGTTTGGTTATACGCGCTATTGGTTGGCAGAACACCATAATGCACCCAACATAGGCAGTAGTGCCACGTCCGTATTAATTGGTTATGTGGCAGAAGGAACAAAAACACTCCGTATAGGTTCTGGCGGGATTATGCTTCCCAATCATTCGCCATTAATTATAGCTGAACAATTTGGCACCCTCGCATGGTTGTATCCAAACCGTATTGATTTAGGATTAGGAAGAGCGCCCGGAACAGACCGAGAAACAGCAGAAGCTATTCGCTCAGATTTTATGCATGCGGCGTATCGATTTCCAGATGAATTGGAAAAGATAGAGACTTATTTTTCTTTAGAGAATTCCGTGTCTAAAGTACGGGCCACTGTAGCCGAAGGGGCAGAAGTGCTCATTTATATCTTAGGATCAAGTACTGATAGCGCCCATTTAGCAGCCAAAAAAGGTTTGCCTTATGCCTTTGCCAGTCATTTTGCAACCACACATTTATGGGAGGCTTTGGATATTTATCGCAAAGAATTCAAACCATCTCCCAAATTGGAACATCCTTATATCATGGCAGGCGTGAATGTTATTATTGCAGACAGTGATGAAGAAGCACAACGTCTATACACCTCGCTCATACGAATGATTATAGGCATTTTTACAGGTAAACGTGATTTTGTGCAACCACCAACTTCCATGACTCAGGAACTCAGGGAAACCCTGCAACATCCACAAATACAACAGATGCTTAAATATAGTTTTGTAGGGAGTAAAGCCACTGTTAAAGCTCAAGTAAAAGAATTTTTAGAACAAACCCAAGCGGATGAGCTTATTGCCGTAGCCAATATTTATAACGTGGACGACAGAATACGATCTTATGAATTGTTTGCTGAAATTATGAGGGAATTGAATGTGTAGGTTGGGTTCATACACTAATCAATCCAAACAGATTTTGTATTCACAAACTCCTTGATGCCATATCCAGAAAGTTCCCTCCCATAACCACTTTCTTTTACGCCTCCAAAGGGCAATCTAGGGTCCGATGCCACTAATTTGTTTACAAAGCAATTTCCTGCTTCCAATTGTAATGCAAGTGCTTCGCCCTTTTCTTTGTTACTGGTTATTACGCCGGCTCCTAAACCAAACTTGGAGTTGTTGGCTAACGCCATAGCTTCGGTGTCATTGGTAGCCCGAATTACCGAAGCTACGGGTCCAAATAACTCCTCATCAAAAGCTTCCATGCCCGGTTTTAAATCGGCTAATATCGTTGCTGGGTAATAAGCTCCTTTTCCTTCTGGAATTTTTCCACCAAGTACCAATGTACCGCCTTGTGCTATGGTTTTTTCAACTTGTTGGTGCAACTCTTCTCTTAAGTCCAAGCGGGCTAGGGGGCCATATAGCGTATCTTTATGGGTAGGGTCGCCCATTTTGGCTCTTTTCATTTTCTCAGTAAATAATTTTAAGAAATCATCATAAATAGCATCCAGAACAATAAAACGTTTCGCAGCAATACAGGTTTGCCCGTTGTTTTGCAATCTACCTTGGGTTGCTAAATCGGTAGCCATTTCCAAATCAGCATCCGCCATAATAATGTAGGCATCACTGCCGCCTAATTCCAATACGGTTTTCTTCAAATGTTTACCTGCAATGGAAGCAACAGATTTACCAGCAGGCGCACTACCGGTAAGTGTTACCGCTACAATATGTTCATGGGCAATAACGGACTCCATAGCATCGGAGGGAAGGTTTAAATTCATAAAAACTCCTTCAGGAAACCCTGCTTTTCGCATGGCATCTTCTAAAGCCATAGCACAACCTTGTACATTCGAGGCATGTTTTAATACCCCCGTATTACCTGCCATTAGAGCAGGCACAGCAAAACGAATGACTTGATAAAAAGGAAAATTCCATGGCATTACAGCCAATATAACCCCCAAAGGTTGGTAGGTTACGTAACTTTTAGAGGCTTCGGTGTCTACCAATACATCTTTTAATAAATTGGCGCTATGTTCAGCATAATATCTGCAAATCCATGCACATTTTTCAACTTCTTTTTTGGCTTGGTCGGTGGTTTTACCCATTTCTGAAGTGGCCAATTGTGCATAATCCTCTTTATTTTCTTCAAACACATCGGCGAGTTTGTAGAATAGTTTTGCGCGTTCGGCATAAGTTGTTGTTTTCCATTTTTTAAAAGCCACCTGTGCTTTTTCTATTTTAGAAATAGCTTCCTGTATTGATATTCTATCATAGGACGCAATGGTTTCTCCGGTTGCAGGGTTTATGGACACTGACTTACTCATGTTTATCTGCTTTTAATTTTTCTGAAAATTCTTTAATAAGAACATTTAATATTTTATGATTTAATGAATAATCTATCGTTAAATCTATCATTTGAATGCCTTTTGACTGTAAGGCTTTTTTAAATACGGCTTCAAAATCTTCAACGGACTCAGGTTTATAACCAGTGGCGCCAAAGCTTTGGGCATAGGTAACAAAATCGGGATTGGTGTATTCCAATCCGTATTTAGGAAACCCATCTGCTTCTTGTTTCCATTCAATCATGCCATAACCCTTATCATTTAAAATGATGATAACCATATCCAATTGAAGGCGCGATGCCGTTTCCAACTCTTGGGAGTTCATCATAAAACCGCCATCCCCATTTATGGAAACCACTTTTTTATCAGGAAACAACACTTTGGTCATGATGGCTGAAGGCAAGCCTGCACCCATAGTTGCCAAAGCATTGTCTAAAATTAAACTATTTTGGCTATAGGTTACATAATTTCTTGCAAACCATAATTTATACATACCATTATCCAAAGTTACAATCCCGTCTTCTGGCAGTTGGGTTCTTACTATATTAACCAAACGCTGTGGCAATATAGGAAAACGGTTATCATTTTCATAGGTTGTTAAGTGCTTGCACACATTTCTTTTAACTTTAAGAAAGAACGAGGTATCCCAAGAATGAGCCTGTGGTGTTAAGGTTTCCGTTAATTTATGGACACTTTCAGCAATATCGCCAATAATGTTTAAATGAGGAAAATATAACTGGTCAATTTCCGCCGCAAAATAGTTGACATGAATCACCTTTTGGTTCTTTTCAGCATCCATAAAAAAAGGCGGTTTTTCAATGGTGTCATGACCTACGTTAATTATTAGATCTGCATCATTTACGGCTTCATGCAAAAAATCGTCGTTGGAGAGCGCCGCAGTTCCTAAATAGAGCTCGTGGCGTTCATCCATAATGCCTTTCGCCATTTGGGTGTTAAAAAAAGGAATTCCTATACTGTTTACAAAATTTGTAAGGGCTTTACAGGAGCGGTTTCTGTTGGCTGCGGCCCCAATAAGCAATAAGGGTTTCGTTGCCTTTTTAATCATTTCTACCGCTTGCTGAATGGCTTTTTCATCGGCATGAGGAATCCTATAATCAACAACCTCAAATATTATAGGTGTTTCTACCTCTTCAGCTGCTACATCTTCGGGGAGTTCTATATGAACTGCTCCAGGGCGCTCTTCTTTAGAAAGTCGGAAGGCTTCACGAACCATAGCAGGAATGTGATTGCCATGCGTTACCTGTTTTGTGTATTTAGTTACAGGACCCATCATTTCAACCACATCCAGTATTTGAAATTGCCCTTGTTTACTGGCTTTTATCGGTTTTTGCCCTGTAATCATCAGCATGGGCATCGCGCCTAATTGGGCATAAGCAGCGGTAGTCATCAAATTGGTGGCTCCTGGGCCTAAGGTTGACAAACAAACACCGGGTTTTCCTGTAAGTCTGCCATAGGTTGCTGCCATAAAACCCGCTCCTTGTTCATGGCGGGTTAATATGAATTTAATTTTTTTTGATTTTCGAATGGATTCTAAAATATCCAAATTCTCTTCTCCCGGAAGTCCAAAAATATAGTCTACACCTTCGTTTTCTAAAGCCTTAATAAATAGGTCGGATGCTTTCATTTATTCTCTAGGTGAATTGTCACTATTCCATGTATCCAAATTATTGTCTAAACTTTCGGATTTCTTTTTTTTCTCCGGGTGTCTGTCATTGGTTAAGGGTCTTGCATTACTAGCTCCGGGAATATCTAAATTCTCAGCAGCATCATCAGGTTCGCCCTTACGCTTTTTCAATAATTCATTGTTGTCATTATCATCATTGTCTTCTTGTGTATCTGCGGGTCTTTCACCGCTAAGTATGGCATCTTCCTTTGATATTTGTGGATTAAACTGTGATTTTCTATCTTCTTTTTTCATGGTTTTTAATTTTAAATACTCTCAAAGCTAATTCTTTCATCAGCCGACTATTAACTGAAAACAATATATTTTTGATGCTTTTGATGAAATGGGTGGGATATGTAAATTAATTTAAATAACTTAAGAACGTATTAATTAATTATAATCTTAATAGCATGCATCTTTCTCTTAACATATTAGCTACTCAAATCTCGCACTATACACCAGACCCTAGTAATAACAGTCCTGTGAATTTTTCAGACCCATTTGAAATTATTGTTGTAATTATACTTCCTATAGTTGCTATTGGGTTATACATTTATTGGAAGAAGACGAAAAAAAGGAATGAGGAATGAAGCCTTAAATTGTCACACTTTTTTAAATAAATAAACGCTCTCACTTTAGCACTGTTACAAAGTGAAGAGGCATTTCTATACTTCCTGTTTTGTTCTTTTGTACTTTCTTTTTAACTTTAAGGGTTACATACTTTTTATGAATCGTCCATAGGAGCGAAGTGCCATGTCAAATGAATACTATGGTGTTTAAATCAATCAACAATCAATTCATCCTAAAAATATTACAGTTCAGTAATTCACAATTCATTTAAAAGGTCTTCTAAAGTAGTTTTGAACTTTAAATTAAAACCAATACGTTTAGAATCATGAAACCAGCCAAAAAAAAGACCAGTAAAGGAAAACAAATTTTTAGAATCGTGTTAATTGTAAGCACCTTTATTTCCTTATGGTTTGTACCTTGGATATTGGTAAAAGCATGGCTATTACCACTACCAAATACCGTTCAGGAACAAGTAGAGCAAACTTTAAGCTATGGTTTTGATGGTGTTATTGTATATGTAGACCAAGCTGGCAAACCACCCGCTTTTTATGCCGCTGGTTACCATAACAAAGCACAGAAAATACCTGCCAACCCCAAGGCATTGTTCAAAATAGCAAGTATAAGCAAGCTGTATGATGCGGTGGCGATTACTAAATTAGTCAACAGCAAGCGTTTGTCTTTAGATAAAACACTTGCAGATTACTTTCCAGAGCTTGTAGGGCGCATTGAAAATGCCAAAACAATTACTTTAAGAATGCTCGTGCAACACAGAAGCGGCATCCCCAATTTTACCGATACCCCAAATTTTTGGAACCATCCAACCACAACACATGAAGATGCTTTAAACTTAATTCTTGATGTACCCGCAAATTTTAAACCCAATGCAGACTACCAGTATTGCAACACCAATTATTTATTGCTCACCATGCTTATTGAAAAGGTTACAGGGAAACCTAAATTTAAGTTTATAAAAGAAGCGGTATTAGAGCCACTGGCATTAAAAAACACCTACGGATCTATTAATGATATTAACATGAACGATTTAATGAGTGGTTATTACGTAGGGGTGGAAGAAGATATTAAAACAACCGATTATGGTTCCATGATTGCAACAGCTGAAGATGTGGGCATTTTTTTAAGGGCCTTGAATGATGGCACATTGCTTAACAAAAATGAAATGGACATGTATGCTTCCATTTATGAATTTAATCATGGTGGACTCATTCCGGGTTACCAAAGTATGGCAGAATACCATAAGGATATAGATGCTGTGGTGGTGCAGTTTATGAATACTACCGATTTTGTTGGATACCAATGGAACTTGTTAGAAATAACACATACGCGCGTTGTAAAGATTTTACGTAAAGCTAAAAAGGCGTAGCATAGCGTAATCATTTATAAGCTAATACACAATGAAACAATTGTTGCCCTGCATCGTCATTACACTATATAATACAACCAAAAATAAATAAACATGACCATTTTAGTAGTAGGCGCCAGTGGAGCTACTGGCAGCAAATTAGTAGAACAACTTTTAAGTAAAAACCATCAAGTAAAAGCTATTGTCAGATCACCAGAAAAGTTGCCAGAATCATGGAAAACCAATAAAAATTTGCAAATAATTGCTGCAAGCGTATTGGATTTAAGCGATGCAGAAATGAGCAACATCGTTAAAGACTGCGATGCCGTTGCTTCTTGTTTGGGCCATAATTTAACTTTTAAAGGTATTTATGGGCAGCCCAGAAAACTTGTAACCGATGCTACCAAACGTTTATGCCATGCCATAAAATCCAATAACCGGCCAAAACCAACAAAGTTTGTGTTAATGAACACCACGGGTAATAGCAACCGCGATTTAAACGAACCTATTTCTTTTGCCCAAAAATGCGTTATTGGCTTGCTGCGTTTGTTATTACCGCCTCATGTAGACAATGAAAAAGCTGCCGACTATTTACGCACACAAATTGGTCAAAACAATCATGCCATTGAATGGGTTGCCGTAAGGCCAGACGGACTCATTAACGAGGAAGTAGTAACCGCTTATGAAATACACCCATCGCCCACACGAAGCGCCATTTTTAATGCCGGTAAAGTAAGCCGAATAAACGTAGCACATTTTATGGCGAGCCTTATGGATGATGATACCTTATGGACGCAATGGAAAGGGTAAATGCCCGTTATTTATAGCAAATCATAAAAAATTACACCACAACACTACCCAAATACTGGCTAGTGGCTGTCAACGCTAACTGGGTATTGGTAAAGGTTGCCCATAGCTGTACGGTTTCACCATAAAAATCTTCTTGAAAATAAAGGGTGCAACCAGCTTCTTCGCGAAGGCTATATGCCATAAAAAAATCGAAGTCGTTTAAAGCAGGGGCGTAGGCTACCACCAATAAGGCATCATCGGGGTATGCCAACCCCTGTTGGCTGTTATCATCCCAAGTAAGTTGCAATGCGGTAGTACCTGCACCATGTACCACGGGGTTTTTAATACCGCATAAACCACCCATACCAATTAACACTTTACTATAATCAATTTCAAAGACCGTACCTGTATAATAAACCGCCTCTTTCATGTGGTAAGACATGGCATTGTTAAAAGGTGTTTTGCTGCCCACATTGGCACCAAAGGTTTCTGTAAGCACGCCTTTTAGGGGCGTTAAAAACTGCAATACAAATTTAAATTTATCGCGTTGCAACTGTTGTGCGGTACTTACCGTTTTGGTCGATTTGCTAGGTATGGAACGCATCACGTTCTTACCGCGCCAATTGCTACCTATTACAGGCCCTACCTTACCCGAAAAGCCACCTAAAACACCTTGGTTGTATGTTGCCATAAGTTTATAATTTAAAGCATTACTTAAAGCGAATGTAGGAAAAAAAACAATACAAAACCGATGAAGTGTAATTTTTTAACGCTTAAATGTATTATATGATGGTAGTCTAGTTCGAGATTCCTTCGAGGATTCTTCGGGAATCCTTCGTAAAATCGGGCTTTTTACGAAGAATCCTCGAAGGAATGTGGGAGAAGAGTGGGAGAAGACCCATTTTATGTTTTCGATGAATGGTAAAATCCACAATTAATCATGTATCTTTAATGTTCATTTTAAAGTTATAAATACATGCCCACTATAAAGTATCTTTCCCTTTTTTCCTGTCTGTTTCTATTACTGCTATTGGCTTGCAACGAGGTGAACCCAAAAAGCGAAAAAGAGGCAGCTACATTTGTAAAACAATGGAACGCTGCCCATACCCCCATAAAAGCAGCTTTTCTAGAGCCTTACTATTTGGATGTTGTTACCTATTACGACAAAGAGTTTACCAACGACCAAGTACAGCAAGACAAAAATTTGCTCTTCCAACAATTTCCAGATTATAAGCAGCGTATTTTAAATGATCAGTTAGAAGTAACCAAAGTAGAAGGGAGGTTTTTGGTAACATTCACCAAACAAGTTACATACAGCGGTATAGAAGCCAATTATCCTTCATATTTGGAATTAACTGTTAAAAATGGGAAGTTTAAAATACTACGAGAAGGCCTTTCTAAAAACGCAAAAAATCTGGATGCGCCCATTTTCCCGAATGCGCGCACAAGTAGTGTGGTACTTTCAAAAAACAGGCAACTGTTTGGCGATTTTGATGGCGATGGGCTTTCAGACTATGCCACGGTACTGTCTCCCGAAATACAAACCGCTATCCCTACCAATACCCAAAGCAATGATACCGTGGTATGCAAAGGCGGCTGCAACAGTGTTATTATATTTAGCAATAAAAACCTTAAACCCATCACCATAGAAGGTGCCTACCAATCCCAACTGGAAAACCTAAAAGACCTAAATAGCGATGCTGCCGACGAGATTGGTTTTTGGGATATAAAGCCCACCACCAAAAGCCTGTATGTTTTTGATGCCACCAATGGCAGGTTGCTAACAGAGCCTATCGTTATCAATACCACCGTGCATAAAAACCTAAAACTTATTGATGTTTTTAAAAAATCAGGCGTTAATAAAATTACAGTGACTTCCAGTGAACAAGTAGAGGGGAAGTGGGTTTTGAAGAGTAGGGTGGTGGGGTTATAATATGGGATAAACTATTTTAAAGTATTGATAGAGAATTTTTAAGATTTTAGCGAAAGGTTAAAAAAGGCGAAAAAATTATCAATTTTAATATATCTATTTATAAACATTTACTTTTTTTATTTATTCCTACACGAAATTTTATTTAAAACGTAATCTTTGTACGTTAATTTTTATATATTTATTGTTGTCAAAACTTAATAAAACTCTCTTTTATCAATTAAATTTTCTGGTTAATACTGTTAGAAAGAAATTTGAGAAGCCATAAAACAATAAATTTAATACGCTATTAAACTTTTTATATTAGAGTTTTTTTAGAAATTTGAATATATAGTATTATAATAAATATTTTTATGCGTGAAAAAATTTCTAGAATATTAGAAACTGAAAAGGAAAACAAAACAGGCATACTGGACCTATCTAATTGTGAAATTGTTAGTATAGCAAAAGAAGTACCAAATTTGGTTGATTTTAATTGGATTTATCAACTTAATCTCTCAAATAACAAGATTGTTAATATTGAATGCATCCCTGAATCAGTAAAATGGTTATATATACATAAAAATGAAATATCTGAAATAAAGAACATTCCGAGTAAGGTCGAGACTCTTATTATTTCACATAATTATATTTCTAAAATAGAAAATCTCACAAGCAATATTAAAAATCTTAGTTTGTCTGATAACAATATTAATGAAATAGAAAAAATTCCTAATGGGGTTGAACTAATAAATCTTTCAAGAAATAATATAAGAAAGATAAATAATTTACCTTACAATGCACAATTTATTAATTTATCACATAATAAAATTACGCATTTGGAGAATATTCCATTAGATACGAATATAATTGATCTATCTCACAATCAAATTTCCGAAATAAAAAACCTACCGAATAATATTCAATCTTTTGATTTATCTAATAATCAAATATTTGAAATAAAGAACATTCCAAATAATATCCAATCATTTGACTTATCTAATAATCAAATAAGTGAGATTTATGCACTTATTCCATTTTTACAAGTAGGATTTGAACTTGTTTCTTCGTTTGAAAACGGAATGGAAAATGATTCAGAGAACTACATTAAAATCAAGAACAATCCAATATATATTCCACCTAATGAATACTTAAATCAAGGATCTGAAGCAGTTTTAAATTATTTTTCACAATTAGAATTACAAGGAGGAGAGTACTTATATGAAGCAAAATTATTAATTGTAGGTGATGGAGCTGTTGGAAAAACAAGTCTTGCTTTAAAATTAATTAATAGAAAAAATGAATTATCAAAAGATGATACTAAAGGTATAGATATATATAATTTAAAATTCAAAACTATTAACAACGGAGATTTTATTATAAATATTTGGGATTTTGGGGGTCAAGAAATATACAAGGCTACTCATCAATTTTTTCTTACTAATAGTTCTTTGTATGTTTTAGTAGATGACACAAGAAAGAACGATAAAGCATTTAATGAAATTAGTTTTAGTTATTGGCTTGAAACTGTTAAAATTTTCGGAAATGATAGTCCCTTACTAATAGTTCAAAACGAAAAATTTGATAGAAGTAAAGCTATTGATTTTAAAAGTTTTAAAAATAGATTTAGTTTTATTAAAGGAGATTTATACAAAGTAAATCTAGAAACAAATAGAGGTTTAGATAAATTAGAATATGATTTATTTCAATATATACAAAAACTACCTCATGTCGGAAAACTTTTCCCATCAAAATGGTTATCAATTAGAAATGAATTGGTTGAAATTTCGAAAAAGAAACCGTATATAACAATAGACGAATACTATGTAATATATAAAAAACATTTAATTTTAAATAAAAAACTAGCTTTCGAATTAAGTAAATATTTACATGATTTAGGTACTGTTTTACATTATCAGAATGATATAATATTGCATAAAATTATTATTTTACAAAATGAATGGGCAACTAACGCTGTATATAAAGTTTTAGACGACGAAAACATTAAAAATAATTATGGTCATTTTACTATCCACGATTTAAAAAGTATATGGAAAGGTAAAAAATATCAAGATATGGTAACTGAACTGCTATCGCTAATGGTTAAGTTCGAGTTATGTTATGAAATACCTGATAAAAAAGGGGATTATTTAATCCCACAATTATTGCCTGTAGAAGAGCCCGAAAATATTAATTGGAGTAATGAAAATAATATCCAATTAATTTATAAGTATGAATTTATGCCTAAAGGTATAATGAATTCGATAATTGTTAGGTTACATACAAATATAGAAAATATTGGTTTTGCATGGACAAAAGGAGTCGTTTTAGAAATGAAAAACAGTAAATCTTTAATTAAACAAATTTCAAACGAAGAAATAGTTATTAAAATACATGGTAAGCAAAAAAATGATTTTAGAACTATAATTATTGATACTATAGATAAAATTAACAAAAAATTTAAAAATATAAATGTTATTAAAAAAGTTCCTTGCACATGCAATGTTTGTATTGAAATGGATACGCCACATTTTTATAGATATGAATTATTAAAGGAACTTATAGCGTATTCTCAGGAAAAAATTCAATGTGAGAATAAGCCATTTCATATGGTTAATATTAATAATATATTAGACTCTACAAGTTTAAGTATATTAACGACTGAATTTACAGAACGATACAATATAAATATAGGCAAACAATCAAATGTGACTAATATTGAAAATGTAAAAACTTTAGATACTAAGGAAAGAAATATGGTTGAAAAAATACCTAGTTCAATCCCATATAGTATTTATGATGTTGAAGAAAAAATTGAATTTGACAATAAAATAAAAGAGAAAGATAAAAAGAATGCTGATTTAATTGAAACTATAGTTAAGTCAAAATTGAAATTAAGAAATTTTTATGGAGCATTATTTATTCTACTAGCAATTTTTTTAATAATTCCAATTTTCCTTATTTTTATTTTTAAAGATAACAATTGGAATTTTATGACGGAATTCGTAGATAAAATCAATCTATTAGATGAATTCAGAAAAAATTCTATTTATATATTTTTAACATTATTTGTTGGATTTATTGAATTTATTGTAGCTAAGAAAATAAGTAAAATTTTCAACAAAGAAAGTACTGAGGAATATGTCAACAAATTAAAGAATAAGCTTTAAATCAAAAAACCAACAACGAACTACCAATGTACTATAATTAATAACATGTAAATTACAAAAGCCAATAAACACGGCTTAAAAATCAAAAAAAGTATAATAACCCCTAAAAAGTTTATTTAAACGAAAAATATCGTCTTTGATATTTTTCTTACAGTAAGTTAAAGCATTTTTAATCTAAAAGCATTAAAAATGAAACAACTTAAAATAGAATTTTCATTATCAGAATATAATGAAAAACATACGATTTACTTAGGTGATTCAAATTTCATAAAACACCATTCCAAAACATTCTTAAAAAAATACCTTTCCACTTACAAAAAAGTCCTTTTGGACAATGTTAGGATAATAAACAATTACAATGCTCAAATTTATTGTTTATATAGGAATTTCTATTTTGATTTAAGCGAAATAGAAGTACAAAACATTTCCAGTTTATTTGATAATTTCAATAAACAATTTAACTGGATGTTTGATAATCTAGGCGGTTGTCAAAACAGTATAATCTTTTCAAAAATCAATCATTGCATATATACAAATATTGATATACTTCAGATTTTGAAAAGTCATTCACATACAAATAAAAATTATTCATTAAAAAATCAATCTGAATCACTTTTAAAAATGATTTCTGATTTTCAGGAAACATACGAAAGGAATAAAAAGTCCTTGGATTTAAATAGGGATTACACGAAGCAAAATTTAAAATTGATTTCTAATACTTTAAAAAAGGCTTCAAATGAATAATATCATAAAATTAAATATTCAGCCTGTAGAAAGTGATGAAACTTTCTTATTGATATTACCATCACGTTTCATTTATGAAGTTGAAAAAATCTACTATTTAGTAGATTATTTTTCAGAACAGATAATCTGCCGAAAAGCTATAGCGTATAAAGAAACTCTTAGACTGGGTGAATTGAGCGACATGCACACTTTCCTAGCTAAGAATTGTAATAAAAAACTTTTTTATTCAATTCTTAAGAATCAATTTAAGACTAGATTAACACAAGATAAGTTTGATAATCTTTCAGATATTCAAAAGCTTGAATATAAAGTAGGTGATTTATATTCTTATATAAATCCTGACATATTGGTTGATGTTTTAATTTTTACATCACCTCAAAATCTTTCCAGTTATAAAAGCAACATTAAAAATTCTGAAAAGATACCTGAAATAGATGGAGCTTCTTTATTGTCCAAAAAACCAGTATTAACAAAAAATTATTGTCATAAAACATACTGGAATTTTGAACATCAAAGACCTTATACGGAATCAGAATTAACCAAACTAAAAAGTATTTAATATGGTAGATTATTTAATAATTCAAATGTGGTTTAATATATCAATTAAACTTAAAAGAAGTGTAGAACAGTCTAAAATCATTATTAGAGATACTTTGTACAAGTTTGAAAACGATAAAAATTTCAATTATTCAGATTACAATAAAGATTTGATAGATGCATTAAATTTTTATCTCGATTCAAAAAAATATCTAGGTTTTGATTGACACCTTACAATTAAGGTTACATGGAATTTTAGCAAAAAAGACAGGAGTTTTAGATTTATTGGAAGCGGAACAAAATAATCTTTCGGATTTTGTGTGTTATGAGCATCACGAATTATACAAAAAAATGCTGATACATAAAGGCAGATTTTTTGAAGCAAGACAAATAAAAACTAAAAAAACGACTTCTTATGAGGTTATGGATTCATCCGATTTTTTGCATTTGGAAAATACCAATGACCGAAAAGCAATGACACACGTTAAGAACGTGATGCGTTTTATAGATGAAACCGAAGTACGTGAAATGACTATGCGTGTTACTGGTAAATATAGTAATCCCAGTTCCATTGCTGCCGTTGTTTTTTCCATTAACGAAAATGGGGGCTTTATAGATTTCACGGTTTCTATACCAAAATATCTGTACAATCATTCATTAGCTGAATTTGTACCACAAATACAATCAAATAGGTATTATCAACTTGAAAACGCAATCTCTATAAAATCCCAAAGGAAAATGATTCATTTAAGGCTGATGAAATTTATTAATAAATTTCTATCTGACCTTTCACAGATTTTTAAATTGGAAACGGTACCAAATCTTAATTACATAGAAATTAGGCGTATTGATTTATGTTGGAATCAACATTTTAATTCAAAAGCCGAAGCTTTGACTTATTTAGGCCATCAGCAGAAATTAGCAAAGAGAAAGGCTACTCATTCCAATAATAAAGTGAAGGAGTATGAAACATCATTGAATTACTTTACATCATCAGGGGCTTTTTTCAAAATTTACCATAAAGGAAGTGAGTATATAACATCTGAATTTGGGGATTTAAAAAAACACCAAGATTTAAATAAACGTTTTTTGGATAAATATGTTTATAGGCTTAATAACGTTGATGATGGCGATTCTATTTCAAGGGATGATTATAATATCGGCTTGATGCGAGAACGATTAAAAGATAAGGATTATGTTTTAAATCTTTTTGAACAGCAGATAAAAGGAAAACATATCGTTATTGATAATGAAAAATTAAGGAAAAGAGCCAATGAAACCGCCAAACTCTTAAAAAAAATACAACCCTATAAAATCCATTTTTTAAAAGATGAAATGGATAAAGTATTGAGGTACGAAATAAGTTTAAGAGGTGATTTTTTTTCATATAACTATAAGCGTAAAATATTCAGAAAAAATTGTCCTCACTATAAAGACCTAATGGACAATTATAAATTTGTCCATTCTGTAAGAAATTCAAAAGCCGAAAAAAAACCAGTTTTAACCAAATGGCAAAATAAAGATTACAGTAAAATACATTCTTTTTTAAATAAAAGTATAGGACTGGTTTTTTCAGACGACCCTATGTTAAAACGTTTTCTTAAATCAACAAAAGTAAATAGGGATTCCTTAAATGATAATTACAATTTAAAACCAAATTTTTATAAAGAAACTATACTATCGGAAAAAGACGTTGGTATTTTTTGCAATGACTTTTTGCAATTGTGTTTTGACTATTTCTTTAGAACGGTCAAGGATTTCCAAATTGATAAAATCAATAACTATGATGACATAGCTGAAAAAATAAAGCAATATAATTCAGAAGCACAGGAACGCAAAGATAACTATGATAGGGAGTACCATTTTTTGACATTGGATAATCATGGAAAACCAATAATAAAAGGCAAAACGCTTATCACAAAAGCATCACAATTATTAAGCCTAAAACAAAAGCATGAAAAAGGGATGAAAATAGTTCAACCTTTAAGAATCATGCAAATATTAACAGAAATTCAAAAAGGAAAATCATTACATCTTATTAGAAAAGAGCTGGGGATTTCTGCATCAAATTTTTCAAAAATAAAAAAGGACCTGGCACTTTTTGAAATTTATGAAAATACATTGGACACTGAAATGGATTTCCATTGGGAAATAAGTTTCAGGGATTACTATTATAAAACATCAGGACTGGAATATCAAAAAAACTTTTATAACAATAAAAAACAAATTTATTATGGATAGTAGAATTAAGATTAAGAAAAATCAAGCTTCACAAATTGAAAATTTGCGTTTAGCGAACCATTTTTCATATAATTGGCAGGTTATTGATTTATTATTAAAAAATCAAAAACGCTATAAAGACCTTGAAAACAAGGTCAATCATGTTCATATGATTACAAAATTGAAATAAATAATCGAACCATTTTTTATTGAAGCTTCTATCTGAATGTAGATTTGTAGAAATTAATTTAATAACTAAAAACTTTCAGATATGGCAATGAGTCGTACAAAGAAAAAAGGATGGTTCGTAACATTACTAGTAATGGTAGGCGTTGTTATTCTTTCTATCAAGAATCAGGACAAAATCAAAGAATGGGCTGAAAAAGTACCATTTTTAGCAAACCTATTAAAATAATAAATTATGAAGCAAGTTATTGATTTTAATAGTGGTCAAATAATTAAAGTCACCGAAGAAAACGTAGGTGGTATTTTAATAGATTTCAAAGCATTAGAAGTAGATGGAACAACAGTTGCAGCTATTGCTAATTTGAATATAATTCCTCTTAAAATAAGCGTAAAACGAGCAGGTTCTGCAAGAGCAGTTGAAATCGTTGACGATTATTTAGATTATATTTTACGTGCGTTGCATTCAGCATCGACACGATATGACATTTCAATCACTGAAAGAGCCACAGGGTATTTAATGAAAATTCCTTTTGATGGTGACTTGAACCTTAGAAAAGGGGATGAACTTTCAATTGAAATGAAAGCACCAACTACAGCTTTTACTGATTTAAGTATTGGAGTTTCCAATATTACTATCGAAACATTCCCTGCTGTAACAACAAACAATCCTTATTTAACGATTGTAAGAAGCCATACATACCCAAGCGGTACGGATTACATTAACGAAACCATTGGAAACAATGTTGTTAAGGTAACATTGGTACACGATTTAGGGGCTGATTATCTTGCCAGTACAGAAGCAAAACCAACAAACGGTATTATTTTGGAAGCCAATGGACTTTCAAAAGATGCATCTGAAAATTTGTTGATTCAAGAGAATATAGATTATTTACAAATGAATCCTGAAACACCGATTCAAGACTTAGTAATCTACAATTCTATGCAGCCGATTATGAATGCTAAGCTAAAAGCTAAGTATAATAAAGCGGTTGTAAATTCTGCAAGAATTATGATGCTTCAAAGAGTAATACTGTAGATTTTTTCATTTTATATTTTTTTTTAAATGCCGTATCGAGAATTTCGGTACGGCATTTTTTAAAAAATAACATTATAACCTAAAAAAAAAAATAGAAACATGAATTTAATTAGTGCGATTTTAAAGATTATCAAAATGTACAGTCTAACTGCTGATTCTCAAGAATATCAGGACTTGTACAATGATGCAAAAAAATGGGAATTGGAAAAAGCATCAGCAGAATCTACTGATACAATAGGAAAAATGTATCATAACCTACATAAGTCAATTTGGTTTCGTTTGGCAATGCCTTTCTTGTTCTTTGTTGCAATGGGTGAAATAAAAAAATTAATGAATCCTGACGTTGAGGAAGGAGATTTTTAATAATTAATAATATCAATTATGGATTTTGGTTCAGTAAATAATTTACAAACTTATGGCGGTGGTCAATTAACCACTTCGCCAATGCTTACTGGCATTAGTGGGCTTCTTTCAGGCGGAAAAGTTGATGCAGCTAGTTTAGCATCAACAGCAGTTAATACAGTTGCTGGGGCAATCCCTATTGTTGGAACAATAACAGCAGGGCTAAAAGGCATAATTGGTCTTGATGTCGGGGCTGAAATTGGTAACGTATTAAAATACGGTTTATCAAGTTGGGGAGCATCCACAAACCCTACACAGGAATTAGCATCATTTGAAGGTCATGTTATGCCTTTGGTACAAGCTAAGTTTACCGTTATGGATGAATCAAATGTAGGTGCTACCATTCAATGGTTAGATAATTATTTAACCTTTCTTCATACTGGTTATACGCATTTATTGGAAAAGCATACTAGAGCATCAGCTACAAGAAAAGCGTATGAGGCTGTTCAATCAAAAATCGGTGAATTAAGAACCACTTATGTAAACGATATTGTTTCCAAGTTAAAAGAAGCAGGGGCAAAGGTCAATACATCACCTCAAAATGTTGATTTTAATCAATTGGAAAACACGTTTACATTTCCTGATGATAGAAAATTTGACCACGAGCATAAATACAATGTAGTTCAAAAAACGTATAACATTGTTTTACCAGTTCAACAAACCGCTTCAACGCCATTGGATGACACCGAAACGGAATATGTAAATCAAAGCGGTCAAATAGTTCAATCTAAAGTACAGGAAGCTGGTTCGGGCGGTGCGTTAGGAATTGCAGTTGTCGGAATAATTTTAGCCAAAATCTTTAAAATATTTTAATTATGGATATAGTAAATACTGTTGTTTCCACTTTGGGTGGATTATTAAAACCAAAAGCAAAACCACGTAGACGTAGAAAAGGAGTAAGAACGTCTAAAAGACGTACTTCAACTGCAAGACGTAGAACTACAAGAACTCGTTCAAGAAGAAGAACAAGAAGTTATTCAAGACGTTAATTATGTTTAAGGATTATAAAAGTGTCATCATTACAATACTGCTTTTTTTCTTATTTAGAAAAAAAAGCAGTTGTGTCTGTGAATCTGTAAAAGATTCAAAAGATCGGGATACTTTTCCAAACGAAAACAACTATACTTCAGATGAACAAAACATTGTTTATAACGAGTATACTGAAAGGGCTTTTGAACAAGATGTTGACCAAGTAAAACAGTATTATGCGCAATTATAAGGAGTATTTACCCATTGCCGTTGTTTTGGCGGTTGTTCTGTATTTGGTTAGTAAAATTGGAAGTGCTTTACATGGCAATGAAAAGAGCCAGGTAGATTTGGAAACTAAGGAAAAGTTAGGCGAAACAAAAGCCACTTTAACAAAGGAAAAAGCCAAATTGATTGCTGAAAACTTTTATACGGCATTAGCAGGAACAAGTTTAGGAAAGGATTCTAAATTATTGTATGCCCAGTTTGAAAAAATGAAAAACCAAGATGATTTTAACATGGTTTTCAATGCTTTTGGAAAAAGACAGTTTTCAAGATTTTGGGATAATGTAGGCGACCCTTGGACGAGTGATTTACTTGATTTGTTACAAATATTAGCTGTTGAAATATCAGCAGTTGAACAACAATTCATAAATAATAAATATCCGCACTTAACTATGTTTTAGTTAATGCTAAAAGTTCATTGAAATTTTTGATTTGTTCAATTTCTATTTCATGCTTAAGTAAATGTGATTCAAATATTTTATTTTGAAACATTTTTTTTAATGGAATTAGAAACAATCTAGTTATAGTTTGAGAATAGATACCAGTTCCGTAGATATAATAAACATTTTCTTTAATGTTTTTATATCTGATTAATTGTTCATTTTTTATTGGTATTTCTCTGTTTTCATCTAACACATACGACTGAACGTATTTACATTCTATCCAAAATATAACTCCTGTTTCTTTACATCTAAGTTTGAAGTCAGGATTAAGATTTGAATGTACAAAGTAATTCGTACTTAATTCACTATGAGACTTTTCTAAAACATCATAATCATTAAAATGAAATATGTTTTCTATTACGAATTTCTCAAAATTATCTCCATCAAAGCATTTGTTTAATTGAACTAAATCATAGGTTTTCATAAGTAAAAAATAAAAATGGAAAACGAAATTAAGAAAAAAATTACAAATGGATTAAAACTAAATAATAAACACTTGTTTCTTATTTTTTTATTAAGCCCATTATTAACTGTTTTAATTCTTGTGGCGATTCCTTTTGGAGCGTTAATTTTTCTTTTTAAATCCTACTGGGATTTTAGAAAAGAATTTAGGATTATCAAACAAAAACATTTAAGAACTATTAATCAATTAAAATTATAATTATGCCAAGATTTAAAAAAGGGGATATACAATTAACCTTTACCCGTAGGGATGGTCGAAAATTCACTAAAACTTTTCATAGTAAATCAAGTTCAATGAGGGCTGAAAGAGGTTGGACTGCTAGGGGTGGTAAAAGACCTCGTTTTGGTGTTTTTAACCCAAAACGCAGACGTTATTAATACAATCATCAAATAAATATAAAAATGGCAAATTACATATCAAAAAGAGTAAAGAATCTACCAAACTACAAATCCGCAGAAGTAAAGTTCAAGGATTTGGAAAAGGCAAAAAAATTCATTGGTAAAAAAGGAACTGTAGAACAGGTCTATAAAAACGGAAAAAGAAAACTTGTTTATTCTTTACCCGAAGTTACTTTAGAAACAAAAAAAGAGTAAAACATGGCAATTTTATTTCAAGAAAAAGTAGATGCTGCATTCATTGCAAAAGCACAGGAAGTAGCTGACAAATTAGGCATAGAACTTAATTGGTTAATGGCTGTAATAGAATTGGAAACGGCGGGTACATTTGATCCCGCCATTACCAATTCTTTAGGCTATACTGGGCTTATTCAATTTGGTAAACAAGCAGCTGATAGAATAGGCACAACACAGGACAAATTAAGACAAATGACAGCCGTACAACAGCTTGATTACGTCTATAAATACTACGTTATTTATAAAAGTAAATTAAAGAGCTATGTAGATTTATACATTGCAACTTTGTTTCCTGTAGCGTTGGGAAAACCTAACGATTTTGTTTTACAAACAAGTACTTTAAGTGCCGAAAGAGTAGCAAAAGCAAATCCGTTGTTTGACTTAAATAAAGATTCAAAAATTACAGTAGGGGAGATAGAACAGAAATTACTGAACAGGATACCATCATCTTTCAAAGATGATTTAAAAAAAAAATTCTGCCCACATTGCAAGTCACCACTGTAATTGCTTGGCTTGTTGCCATTGTTTTAATTTTTAAATACCTGAAAAACGGTACAATATTAAAAACCCCAAAATAAACTACAAAGTGCTTAAATATTTTAGTGAAATATCATCAACGGTTATAATAGGCTTAAACGCCTGGATACTTATAAATATAGTGCAACTAAAAGTTGACATTTCAGTTACTCAAAACGAATTAACAACCCGTTCAATGTGGATGCAAACCATTGAAAGAAAAATTGAAAAGTTAGAGGATAAGCATTCATTAGCGTACTATGTAAATCCAGTTGTACCTCAATATTTATATTATTTATAAATTATGCCTGAAAAAAAGCAAACATATAAAGAAATCCACGGAACTACTAAAGTCGGGGATTTTTTGCGTTCAATAGGCAAAAGCGACCTATTAACAAAAGTATTGGGTGCGTCTGCTGAATTATTGACAGGAGATGTAAAAGGTGCTGTAAGTGCCATTTTAAAAGGTTCGGATGAATTGACATCAGAACAACGTGAATTTGCTTTAAAACTTTTGGAATCAGATGTAGCCGAAAATGAAGAGGTTTCAAAAAGATGGCAATATGATATGGTTTCTGATTCATGGTTAAGCAAAAATGTGCGCCCTTTATTGTTGATATACTTAACATTAAGTATGTCTATTTTATGTGTTTTAGATAGTTCTATTATAGCTTTTCAAATTGATAAAGTTTGGATTGAATTACTTGAAAATCTTTTACTGGCATCTTTTTTCGCTTACTTCGGTGGTCGGACGTTGGAAAAATATAAAAAAATATAGTCATGCAAGTTTATAATTCTAAAAAAATAAAAGGGAATATATTGTTAAAAGGCGGTAAAAAGATTTTATTTAATGATTCTTCTTTTATTGCATCTGATGGGGGTATAAATACATACTGGGATTTTGTTAATGAGGGTTCTCTACGTTTAAGGGATGAAAATAGTACCGATTTTGTAATTATAGACCCTAACAATGAAGATTCTAACGTTTTGACAGTTAACGGGAATATAGTTACATATCATGATATTATAAAGGAGAATAGACATTTATTTATACCTTTTAATAGTTTTATAGCTTATGGAGATTCTCAAACGGAAGGCTTCAATTTTTCTGGAAAACCTTATACCGATGGCGGTTCGTATTTACTTGAGGCTTACAAGTGGGTTAATATTTTTGCTAATAGTTATGGTAAATTTTTAAATTATGATAATCGTGCTGTTGGTGGAAGTCGTATTTCTTGGAAAAACAGCGGTGCTACTTACTCCCATGAACACCAGTCACATTTTAATAAAATGGGTAATTTAAGACCAAATTGGACTGGTTTAGTAGTTTCGATGCTTGGTTGGAATAATTTAGGTGTTTCCTTTTCAACGGAACAAGAAAAAACGGATTTTTTCGAGGTTATGAAATCAGCACAAATGTCATGTATTGCAAGAATGTTGATAGATAATTACGGTGGTATTGCAAATGTGGGTTGGGATTCCAACTATAATACTTATGTAAATTCATGGTCAACTGATGGAACGGGCGTGGTTGAGTATTCGCCTTTTGTTGCTAATACGGAATTTTTGCCCTTTAGATATAATGCTGACGTTTTATTAAATGGTAGATGGCATACTAAATTGGAAGATGGCGACTTTTTGCAATTTACATTAAATTCAAAAAGAGCATGCGGTCTTTTCTTTGAAACTGGCGTAAACGGTGGTGAGTTTAATGTGCTTGTAAACGGTATAGTTTACGGTTCGTATAATTCCAACTATACGCCTTTGACGGGTTATGATGGGGATGTTTTTCCTTTTGTTGTTTGGATAGAAAATTTGCCCGATAACAGCGTTATAAGGGTAGAGCAAACAGATACAACAACAAAGGAAGTGCGCTTTTTGGCTTACGGTTATGTTGAAAGGGATTCAGTTCCTTTATCCTCAAAAATGCTTTTAGTTGGCTCCGTATGTGGAAACAATTATTTAAGAAATTCTGAAATAATTTACAGAATGTGGTTAGCCACAAAGGAAGCTGTAGGCTGTTTTTCTGATTATAGCAATAATTTAAAGTTTGTTGATGTTGCAAAACATTGGCAAGGTTATAAACATCAAGAACCATCTGATTTAAGTCATTTAACGGATATAGGTAATGTTATGGTTGCTGAATCTTTTCAAAAAAATATTGAAAATCCAGTTTTATCATTTAGTAATAAACTTATAAAGCTTTAATTATGCAAGTGTATAGAAATATAAAACAAATGGTTCAAAACATAATAACAGAAGTAAGTATTACTTCTGCATATAATGTTTTTTCGTTTGTTGTTACGCAATCAGGCACGTCTGAACCTATAATTGAAGAGATAAACAATACTTTTCCAGTTACTTGGACTTGTTCACGTTTTTCTACAGGAATTTATAAGGTACAGTCAAGTGCTGTAGCTTTACCTACTGTTGAGGGTACTTGGTTTATCGGTGGCGGTAGAAATTTTGGAGGTGTTGAAATAAATGTTTATTACGGTGGTAGTGATAATTTTATAATACAAACAAGGTTAAATGGCACGTTAACGGATGGTTTATTAACAAGAACCGCATTTGAAGTAAGAGATTTAAAAAATAGTTAATTAAAATAAAAACAATATGGAATTTACGTTAGATTCAGTTACACAATACAAAGAGAGTTTAAGAGATATTTATTTAGGAAAAACTATCACTGAAAAGGCAGTTTTTGTTAAAGACTTGAATGAATTAACAGAAAATATTTTAAATAGACATTTTTTCGGTATTTTAACCATTGGCAGTAATGTTGATTCATGTCTATTAAAAGAAGATGATGATACAGATTTCATTTCTGTAGATGCAAATTCACAGATAATAGAATGCTTTTCATCAATAGAATGTTTAGATGCTGCTTTAGCGATTGTATCATCCCCAAAAGGGCATTTTAGAGGATTTGAAATTAATATCCGTTAGTTTCTTTTTCAATTATTTGTTTAATAATCGATTTATACAAAAGTTCAGGGGTTTTTTGCCTTTGAACTTTTGTCATATTATCAAAACGGCAAGGTACTTTATTTTTTGCACCACGTCCAAAACTATCAAGCTCTTTCAATTTAAGAGCTTGATAGTTTGTAAAAATATTAGTGGGTTTTGTTGTCCCAAATCCATAACTAGATAAAGTACATTCAAAAGTATGTCCGGC
This sequence comes from Mariniflexile gromovii, assembly GCF_017814435.1. Lineage (GTDB taxonomy): Bacteria > Bacteroidota > Bacteroidia > Flavobacteriales > Flavobacteriaceae > Mariniflexile > Mariniflexile gromovii. Next base: position 250,517 of record NZ_JAGJCB010000001.1, read on the forward strand.
ATTGTTTTTTAAAAACTCTAAATGATCTGGATAGTTTCTTAATCTTCCTCTAGGATTTTCAATAAACCAATGTTTTGGTTTTGAATCCATTATGATCTGGATAGTTTTATAAAAAATATCAAGATGTATTTTAGCTTTTTCTGTTTTAGGTTTAAAATCTTTATCAAGATGAAAACCTCCACTTGCATAACTCCATATATCACACGGTAAACCAATCCACATGATATCAGGTTTCATTGATTCAAAGAAAGAACTGCGCACTTTTAATATATCCATTTTTAAATGGGGTTCACATATTTCTTTTCTTCGCCTGATATCTACGGACAAACATTCATGTCCGAAAGATCTGGACACTTTTGTAAAACCACTTGAACCGCAAAATAATTCTATATTTATCATAATAGCATCTCTTTTCTTAATTCTTCAATAATTGCATGTCTTTTTTTGCAATCCATATTTTTAAATTTGTTTACAATATTTTTTCTTTGTCTTTTAATAGCCTGTCTTTCAATAAAATTATCACCTAAACATTCATAGGTGATAAGTTCTATATCCGCAGCATTATAATTTGTATATAAACCATCTTTAAAAATACCGCTCCTGGTCATATATTCAAATTCTTCTATACTCCAGTCTTTCAGTTGTTGGTCATATAGTTCACATTTTGGATGTGTTATCATTATTCTAGGCTTTTTTAACCCCATTATATAGTTTAAAAATTCTATATGTTCCGGAGTTTCCCAGTCGTATTTATAAAGTTTCTTTTTTGATTTTCTTGTTTTTAATAAATACGGTGGGTCACAGAAAATAAAATCTGCTGAAGTAAATACATTATCTTCTATGACAGATCTGTAATCGTTATAATAAAAACCTTTATGGATTCCATGTAATGATTTATCTTTTTCACTGCAAGTGAAATAAACATCTCGAGTATATACAGAATTTTCTAGACCAGCTCCACCAGTAAAAAATGAAAAATAGCGTTCTGATTTTGGTACCCTATTAATTAAAAATTCTATAACACCAGGTACATTTTTATTACCTATATATTTTTTCATAAATGTTAAAATTATCTAGAGATGAAATTTGTTTCTAGACCGTTATTCATTTTCACGGTATATATATCCAAACCTTTGTTAAAAGCGTCTAAAAAGTGCTTATTTGCAGTTTGTTGTCCAACAAGAAGTACATAAGTACGTGCGCTGTATAATTCGCTTTTTTTTGCATGCGTATCTTTGACACGAATCAAAAAATTAGCGTTTATTTCCGTGTATGTTAATTGATTTCTTTTCATTTCAATATCATTTAAAAATTCATCTAAGTAATTCATATTCTACATTGATATTCCTTAGTTCTTCATTTTCGATTAAATCAAAAATGTTCAGTTCCCAGTGCGTGTAGATAATATTCATTTTCCCATTTTTTTAAAATCGTCAATAGCGTTCTTTCTATCTTCTTTGACAAAAAGATAAATTCTAACTCCGAACCAAAAAATTACAGTTCCTAATGCTGTGTAAATAAATAAAGTTGTTTCCATTTTTTAAAAGTTTATTATTGAAATTATATCTTGTATATCTAGAACCATAATATCAAATATTGTTATGTATGCTTCCCTTATTTCATATCTGTATCTTGACTCTAGTAATTTGTGTTTACTAGCTTGTAGAAAATATGTTTTACTACCCATTTTTTCTATTAATTTTAATTCAGATGGGTTTAACATCATTTTTAAATTCACGAATTCATTAATACTAACTGTTTTCATTTTATATCTTTTTAAGTTAATTTTTTAAATGCCTTTACGGCATTCTTTCTCGTATCAAAAAAGCCCTAAATAAAGGGTTTGAACTTTCTCGATGCTTCCGTTAAAAAACATTGAGGCAAATAAATTCATATAGCTTTCTAGCCTTAGAATTTCAAGCCTTTTTAGGCGTAGAAATTCAAGGACTAGACAGTTTATGCTGAATTTTTTGAATCAATGTTTTAGGTTTGCAATCGAGAAAGTTCAAACCCTTTACTTTAAGACTTTTCTTTGTGTTTTTTCTGTCCGTGCTTTAATCCCCGGGAGGGGTTAAAGTATGTTTCATATGCCCTTAGGCATAGGACAGAAAAAATATAAAATCCGTTGGAGCGAAGCGAGGGCGCACGCCCCAGTTGATATTAGTTTATGTACCCTTTAAAAATCGATTTAAAAGGGCTAATTTCAACGTTTATATAAAAACGATAGGAGTGTAAATCCTTTTGTAAAAAGATTGAACAGATAGCGTGTATTTAATTCCTACTTATTTGGTAGGTATTAAATTTTCCAAAATATTGCTAAAGCAGAACGCCCTATATAACATGTTCTGCTAGGTTTCCTCAAGGAAACTTTTTTTCAATTAACTTATTGTTTATCAGTATTTTACAAAAAACGAACCCTTAAAACATTACATGCTTGATTATCAAGTAGTTACAAATCACTATTTTTTTATCTTTTTTTTATCGTTTTTTACTCTTACTTTTGGTCAAAATATAAAATGCTCTTTGACTTACTGTAGGCAAACTTTTTAGATAAAAAAATCTAAAAATATAATGAAGCAAATTCAAGTAACTGGACATTTGGGCAAAGATGCCGAAGTCCTAAAAAAAGAAAAATCAAAAGAATATTTTACACTTTTCTTTTCTGTCGCACACACGGAAAAATTTAAAGATGCATCAGGAAAAGAAATTTCAAAAACTGAATGGTTCAGTTGTTTTAAACGCTATAAAAAAGAACCAAATAAAATCCTTGAAATCCTTAAAAAAGGAACTAAGGTTTTTGTTTCAGGAAAACCAAGTTTTAATATTGTAAATAATAATCAAGGCGTTTACATTAATGTAAATATCGATGTTAACGAAATTGATTTTATGACAAAATCAGATGACAATGACTAATCTTGAAACATTTTTATCTGTAATTTGTTTTTTATTTATAGTTATTTTCTTATCAATCCTTAACTATATTTTCAAACAATTGAAATTAATTCTTAATGATTTAAACCGATCATTCGAATCGGATAAACAATATCAAGATATTTTTATTCGCTCGGCGAAATATAGACTGATGTTTTTATTACATAGTGGAATTAAACAAACAAAAATTGATAATGAATTTTTAAAAAATTAATTATCATTCTTAGCCCGTTAGGGTTTATTTTTTGTACTATAATTAATATTATGTAAAATAGAATATTTTCAAACACCTCTACTTCAATCACATATAAAATAATTAAAACTTTTTTTAAAAGCTTGTAATCTATATCTTCTTTTCGTTCGTAACTATAATTAAACAATTAAAAATTAATTATGAGAAAAATATCTTTAATACTAGTTGGTACTGTTTTAATGACAGCCTGTGTATCAAAAAAGAAATATGTTGCATTAGAACATGAAAATGGCGAAGTAAAAAGCGCGCTTGCAAAAACACAATTTGAAAAAGAAGAATTAGAAAGCAAATTTGCTAAAATTGAAGCTCGTGTGGAGGCTTACAATTCTAAAATAAATGCCTTAACAGAAGAAAACGACGTAAAAATGGAAGCTGTTGGCGATGTGGCTGTTATTTCTAACGAAACTAAAAAGCACATGCGCAATACTTTAACCAAGGTAGACCAAGGTAAATTAAGTCAAGCTACTACCCTTAAAGATTCTATGAATTTAGCGGTTTCTTACAATTTACAAAAATCGTTAGATACAAGTTCTTTAAACGAAGATGAAGATATTGCAATTGATATAGACGAAACTGTGGTAATGATTTCAATTTCAGATAAATTGTTATTTGATACCGCTAGTTACCGTGTAAGCAGTAAAGCAAACAACATTTTACAAAAATTGGCTAACGTTATCAACTCCGAGCCTAGTATTGAAGTGATGGTTGAAGGACACACCGATGCGAGATCTATTAGCACTGAAAAAATTGCCGATAACTGGGATTTAAGTGTACTACGTGCTACATCGGTAGTTAGAGCACTACAAAACAAATACAATGTGGCTCCAGAAAAATTAATTGCTTCTGGTAGAAGTAGTTATTTACCTGTGGCTGGAAACGATACGAAAGAAGATCGTTCTAAAAACAGAAGAACACGCATTGTAATTTTACCAAACATAAACAAATTCTTTGCTCTTATGGCATCGAATGATTAGTTAATCCCTCTTAATTAATCCATTTAAAAAGGTTGCTTAAATATTTAAGCAGCCTTTTTTTTGTTTGATGGTTTGTATAATGGTTGTTACCCTGAACCTGTTTCAGGGTCTCGTAGAACAGAATACAAAACAAGTGTTATAATATTATTAAAATTGTATCATCTACAGGTTTAAACTTACATTTTACCTTATCTTTGTGCTCTCAAAAAAAGTGCATGAAACCCAAGTCGAAACCCAAAACAGAAAAAAAGCGTTGGCAGCTACTCCACCAGTATTATAGCTATACGGGGTTTTACAGTTTTGTTTGGAACGCTGTAAAAAAGGCATTGCCTTTTATCATTCTTATTGTTATTGGTATTTATATTGTAAACCATTATTACGATATTAATGCGGCCTTGGTGCATTTAACCGAAACGCTTCCGGTTTATGGTGTGTTGGGCTTCTTTTTTATATCGGAAACATTATTGGGTTTGGTGCCCCCCGAAATATTTATTGCCTGGTCCGGTAAAATGTACGCCCCTTGGTTGTTTTTGGCGGTATTGGCCATTTTATCGTATTCCGGTGGTTTGGTGTCTTATTATATAGGAAAAGTTATTACCAAAATACCCAAAGTACATACCTATTTAGAGGTTAAAATGGAAAAACAGCTTAAAAACTCCAGAAAATGGGGAGGTTTTTTAATAGTGGTTGGTGCCCTATTGCCACTACCCTTTTCCATTTCCTGTATGGCAGCCGGCATTATTGGGTTTCCGTTTAGAAGCGTAATGGCTTACGGTTCGTTGCGTTTGTTGCGCTTTTTGATATACGGACTGGTTATTTTCCACGTTTTTTAAAAAAAACGTAAAGAGGTTTACTTTTTAAGTATTGTACCATATTTTTGCACATAAATTATATAGTCTATGTTTTCATTTCTTAATATTTTCAGAATTACGGCACTTTTAGAAGGTGTATCTTATATTTTATTACTGTTTATAGCAACGCCTGTAAAATACATGTTACACGATCCGCAATATGTAAAAATGTTGGGAATGCCGCATGGTATCTTGTTTATGGGGTACGTAATTATGGCTTTTATGCTTAAAAAAGATATGAACTGGAACACCAAACAGTTTGCAGAGGTTTTATTGGCATCCATCATTCCGTTTGGTACTTTTTATATAGATAAGAAGTATTTAAAGTCCCTAAAAAATGGATAGTTACAAACATTTTATATACGATTATCTTTTAACTATTGGTACCAACGAAGCCGTAGCTAAATACCTGAACATGTTGGGGTTGGCCATAGGGCTCTTCATCATCATTTTCCTCATCGATTTTATTATCAGAAAGGTATTGATTGGAGTGTTTTCACAATTTGCTTCTAGATCTAAAACCAACTTTGACGATTTACTGGTAAAAAACAAAGTACCTAGAAACATAGCGCACATCATTCCTTTATTGATAGCCATTGAGTTTGTGCCTTCTGTTTTTTACGATTTCCCAAGCTTTGAAACGGTTATGGAACGTGGTTTAAAAGTGTACGCCATTGTACTAACATTATGGATTGTACGCAGTATTTTAAACACCTTTAAAGATTATTTTAAAACCTTACCCAATTTAAAGGACAAGCCTATAGACAGTTACATACAAGTATTCATGATTTTTGCATGGGTAGTAGGTCTGTTTTCTGCCATTGCGCTTATTACACGCACACCGTTTGTACATTTTATAACAGGTTTGGGGGCTGCATCGGCCATCATCATCTTAATATTTAAAGACACCATTTTAGGCTTTGTAGCCAGCATACAAGTATCTATAAACGATATGGTGCGCATTGGCGATTGGATTACCTTTCAAAAATATGGTGCCGATGGTGATGTTATAGAAATAAACCTAGCCACGGTAAAAGTGCAGAATTTTGATAAAACCATTACCACCATTCCAACCTATGCGCTTATTTCCGATTCGTTCCAGAACTGGCGCGGTATGACCAATTCGGAAGGCAGACGCATCAAACGTGCCTTATATATTAAGCAAAGCGGTGTTAAATATTTAACGGAACAAGATGTTGAAGACCTTAAAAGCATTCAGTTAATTACATCGTATTTAGATACCAGACAAGCAGACATCAATGCCTACAACGAATCCAATCAAGTTAATAAAGAATTATTACTGAACGGAAGAAATTTGACCAATTTAGGGGTTTTTAGAAAATACATCGATGCGTATTTAAAACATCATTCCGCCATTAATAAAGATATGATGATAATGGCGCGCCAATTGGCACCCACCACACAAGGGATCCCTTTAGAGATTTATGCGTTTAGTTCTGATAAACGTTGGGAAAATTATGAGTACATCATGTCCGATATCTTCGATCACCTTATTGCGGCACTACCCTACTTTGATTTAGAGGTTTTTGAGCTGCCTAGTGGCGGGCATTATATTCAGTAACACTTATTTTCTTAAAGTATTATTTCTTATATAGTTACCTATCTTAAAACAATAAACGTCATAGATTAAAGCACTAATAATACCGATTAAATACATTTTTTATAAGAAAAAATAGCTTTTTTGTTTTTATAATGTCAGAAAAAGCAATAGTTTTGTTGGCTAATAATTTAACCTACAAACCTTTTTTTATGAAAAAACAATTACTGTACTCTTTATCAATTTTATGCATTTGCATGATTTCCTATCAAAGCATTGCTCAAACTTTAGTTGCGGGCGATATTGCCATCATTGGTGTAAATGAAGACCCAGGTCCAAATGCAGGAGAAGACCATAGTTTTACATGGATTGCTCTGAAAGATATTCCCTCAAATGAGGAAATTTACTTTACCGAACAAGGTTGGAATAATAACAATCCAGGTACAGCCCAAGGTTTTTGGATGGATAACACGGAAGGTCACTATAAATGGACAGCTCCTTCTGGAGGTATATCTTGCGGAACGGTTGTTAGAATATATGAAACGTCTGTAGGAGAAGTATTAGCTGTAGATGGCCCTGGTACTATTTCATCTGTATTATCAGGTACGGGATGGAACCTTTTGGGAGGTGATCAAATAATAGCATACTATGCAACAAGTGCTAGACCATTGGGGGTTGTTCCCACTTTTTTAACTGCTTTACATATGGATGACAGCCAATCTGTAAGCATTGAATATGATCCAATTACCACTTGGAGTTCTTCGTCATACGTAGGTTCAGGAGGTAGTGCTTCCCATGTGCCTCCTGGTCTTACTAACGGTGTAAACTGTATTGCCTTATTTAATCCTACCAATCCTAGCTATTTTGAAACGGATAATGTGAAGTTTACAGGATCTTTGGTGGGTACATCTACGGCTATAAGAGCAGCTATAAATACCAGCATCCAAGGAGGGAATTGGTCTACCAATAATGATACACCATTTAATATCAGTCCTTTATCTTATTCTCCATCTGTAACCTATGTAGCTCCTTGCACAGACCCAACAGTACCAACTGTTACTTCTGCTCCTGGTACAATATGCGACGGAAATAGTGCTTTACTTATTATTACAGGAACTTTAAATGATGCCACCCAGTGGCATGTATATACGGGCTCTTGTGGTGGCACGCTTGTAGGCTCAACAGCTGGAAGCACAATTATTGTTACACCTCCTACTGGAACCACAACTTATTATGTAAGAGGTGAAGGTGGGTGTGTCACTCCAGGAAGTTGTGGTACAGTAACAATTACAACTACAACACGTGAAAACGCTTCATTTAACTATGCTGCTGCTAGTTATTGTTCTAGTGATATAGATCCAACACCAACTATTACTGGTGTTACTGGAGGAACATTCTCTTCTACTGCTGGATTATCTATTAATCCTACAACAGGAACTATTGATGTTTCGACTTCAACACCTAATACTTATACAGTTACTTATACTACCGCAGGTTCTTGCCCGAATAGTTCAAATGTTTCTGTAACCATTAATGCTTTAGATGATGCTTCTTTTAGTTATAGCGCAGCAGCGTTTTGTGTGAATGCTACAGATCCAACACCAACTATTACTGGTTTAGCTGGTGGAAC
>NZ_JAGJCB010000001.1:258813-436655 GCF_017814435.1 Mariniflexile gromovii
TTCTTTTAGTTATAGCGCAGCAGCGTTTTGTGTGAATGCTACAGATCCAACACCAACTATTACTGGTTTAGCTGGTGGAACTTTCTCAAGTGTGCCTGCTGGGTTATCAATAAATGCTGTAACAGGAGTTATTGATGTTTCGGCTTCAACACCTAATACTTATACGGTTACATATACTACCGCAGGTTCTTGCCCGAATAGTTCAAATGTTTCTGTAACCATTAATGCTTTAGATGATGCTTCTTTTAGTTATAGCGCAGCAGCGTTTTGTGTGAATGCTACAGATCCAACACCAACTATTACTGGTTTAGCTGGTGGAACTTTCTCAAGTGTGCCTGCTGGGTTATCAATAAATGCTGTAACAGGAGTTATTGATGTTTCGGCTTCAACACCTAATACTTATACGGTTACATATACTACCGCAGGTTCTTGCCCGAATAGTTCAAATGTTTCTGTAACTTTAGAAGCATTCGATAATAGTGTAACGCAAAATGCCAATGTTTTAATAGCTAATCAAGTTGGAGCTAGTTATCAATGGTATACTTGTGCCGATGTATTATTAACAGATGAAACAAATCAAACTTTTACAGCAACTACACTTGGAGATTATAAAGTGGTAATTACTAATGGAGTTTGTTCAATAGAATCTGCATGTGTTACCGTGTCTTCATTAAGTACTGATGCATTTGAAAACAAATCAAAATTCGCTATGTACCCTAACCCTAGTAAAAGAAATGTAAATATTAAATCTAGTTTAGGTGGCGACTTTCAAATTATTAACCAATTAGGTCAAACAGTAAAAACATTTAAAGTAAATGGTAATATGGAAACGACAGTTTATGTTGGCGATTTAAGTGAAGGCGTGTATTTTGTAAAAGCTACCAACAACACAAAAGTGTTTTCTAAAAAATTAGTAATTAAAAAATAAGTATAAATACTTTATAAAATAGAGACTTTATACTCTATAAAAAGCGTGGATTCCATATTAGAATTCACGCTTTTGTTTTTTTATCAAGCATTGGGAAACTATGAATTTATTATATCCTATACTTCAATCATTTACTGGTATTACATACTTATTTTATTCAGAGGTGTTTAAGTTACTTAGTAGCGGGCATTTTATTCACTAAAATTAGTTTATATATTGCTTTCTTTCATTTTTAAATCTATATATAGTTAGTGTTGAAATTAGATTAAATGATTTATTTATTCGTTTAAAATCATAAATTATAAGAAAAAATTTCTTTTTATGTTTTTTATGTCAGAAAAATATATAATTTTGGAGATGAATAATTAAACCTATAAAAACCCAAATTTAAATGAAAAAACAATTACTTTTTTTAATGTTGATTCTCTTAGGAGGATTCACAGCTAAGGCACAACTTATCACTTTTGATGATCAAGGGCACGTTGACAATGGAGCCTATGGCAATCCTTACACCATTACTAATAATGGTGAAACATTCATCTTTACGGTAAGCGGTGTTACTGGCGGACCTACAACACACAGGTATCGAACGGTTGATGTATTCGGCTGTGGTAATACTGGATTCAACCATTTAAATGCGGGAACCTTTCAGGCAACAACTTGGACTATTGAAACCCAAAGTGGTAACGAGGTAGATCTGGGCACTATCCGTTTTGATAACTTTTTTGAATGTTTTTCTTTTGCATACAGTTTATCAATTGAAGGTTTTAAAAATGGGATTTCTACTGGAAGCCAAGCGCTCAGTGTACCTGGAATGAATACTACTTTTGCATCTAATGCTAGCTTTAACGATGTTGATAAGATTGTAATAACATGTGCAGATTTAGGAAACTTAGGTATTGATAATATCAATTGGGCTCCAGTTGTTCCTCCATGTACGAATCCTACAGTGCCTACTATTACCTCTACATCAGTTTGTTCAGGTAATACAGCAACTTTGAATATTTCAGGAACACTTAACGATGCAACACAATGGGCTATCTATACAGGTTCTTGTGGAGGCACCCTAGTTGGTACTACAACAACTTCAAGTTTTACAACAGCTGCACTTAACTCAAATACAACGTATTATGTTAGAGGTGAAGGTGGTTGTGTTACTCCAGGAAGTTGTGGTACTGTTACAGTAAATGTTAGTAATATTTCATTAACAGCAGCTTCACAAACTAATATAGCCTGTAATGGCGGAGCAACAGGTGCTGCATCTGTGAATGCTGCAACAGGAGGCACTGCTGGATATACCTATAACTGGACACCTGGCAACCCAACAGGTGATGGAACGACTTCTGTTTCAGGTTTAACAGCCGGAACTTGGACGTGTACAGTTACTGATGCTAATGGATGTACTAAATCAACAAGCTTTACTATAACACAACCCACTACACTTAACTTAACAGCTGCTTCTCAAACAAATGTTTCTTGTTTTGGTGGCTCTAATGGTGCTGCGTCTGTGAATGCTGCAACTGGAGGTGCTGGAGGATATACTTACAACTGGACACCTGGTAATCCTGTAGGCGATGGAACAACTTCTGTTTCAGGTTTAACAGCAGGAACTTGGTGGTGTACAGTTACTGATGCTAATGGATGTGTAGCTGTTAGTACTTTTACCGTTACTCAACCGGCATCTACAGTAAGCGGAACTACTGTTGTAACCAATGTTTCTTGTAATGGGGGTACTAACGGAACCATTAATCTAACTCCAACAGGTGGTACAGCACCATACACTTTTAATTGGGGAGGTGGTGTTACTACCGAAGACAGAACAGGGCTAGCAGCGGGAAGTTATTCCGTAACTATTACCGATGCTAATGGGTGTACTGGAACGGTATCTGGAATTACAGTGACACAACCGCCAGCATTAGTATCAACAGGTTCGCAAACCAATATTTCATGTAATGGTGGTTCTAACGGTTCTGCTACTGTAAATGCTACAGGCGGAACACCAGGGTACACTTATTCTTGGTCGCCTTCTGGAGGAACAGCCGCAACAGCTACTGGTCTAACAGCAGGAACTTATACAGTAGTAGTAACAGATGCAAATGGATGTACTGCAACTAGAAATTTTACTCTTACACAGCCTACAGCTTTATCAGCTTCAATTACTGCTCAAACCAATGTGGCTTGTAATGGTGGTTCTAATGGAGCTTCTACAGTAGCTGCAACCGGCGGGACTGCTCCTTATACTTATACATGGAGTAATGGTGCTACTACTGCTTCAGTTGTTGGTATTGCTGCAGGAACTTACAATGTAACAGTTACCGATGCGAATGGATGTACAAGTGCTGCTTCAGTTACAATTACTGAACCAACAACTTTATCAGCTTCAATTACTGCTCAAACCAATGTGGCTTGTAATGGTGGCTCTAATGGAGCTTCTACAGTAGCTGCAACCGGCGGGACTGCTCCTTATACTTATACATGGAGTAATGGTGCTACAACTGCTTCAGTTGTTGGCATTGCTGCAGGAACTTACAATGTAACAGTTACCGATGCGAATGGATGTACAAGTGCTGCTTCAGTTACAATTACTGAACCAACAACTTTATCAGCTTCAATTACTGCTCAAACCAATGTGTCTTGTAATGGTGGCTCTAATGGAGCTTCTACAGTAGCTGCAACCGGCGGAACTGCTCCTTATACTTATACATGGAGTAATGGTGCTACAACTGCTTCAGTTGTTGGCATTGCTGCAGGAACTTACAATGCAACAGTTACCGATGCGAATGGATGTACAAGTGCTGCTTCAGTTACAATTACTGAACCAACAACTTTATCAGCTTCAATTACTGCTCAAACCAATGTGTCTTGTAATGGTGGTTCTAATGGAGCTTCAACAGTGACTGCAACTGGCGGAACAGCTTCTTATACTTACCTGTGGAGTAATGGTGCCACTACTGCTTCAGTTGTTGGTATAGCTGCAGGAACTTATAATGTAACAGTTACCGATGCGAATGGATGTACAAGTGCTACTTCAGTTACAATTACTGAACCAACACCTATAATTAATACTGTAACTCAAAATGCAGCGGTATTAACAGCAGATCAGACAGGAGCATCTTACCAATGGTATGCATGTCCTAATACATTATTAGATGGAGAAACAAGTCAAAACTTTACTGCGACTACTAATGGTGACTATAAGGTTGTTATTACTAATGGAAGTTGTTCTGTTGAATCAGCATGTGTTACTGTCTCTTCATTAAGTTCAGATACTTTTGAAAACAAATCAAAGTTCACAATGTACCCTAACCCTACTAATAGAAATGTTAACATAAAATCTAGTTTAGGTGGAGATTTCCAAATTATTAATCAATTAGGTCAAACCGTTAAAACATTTAAAGCCAATGCTAATAATGAAATTGCTGTTTATGTGGGAGATTTAAGTGACGGCCTATACTTTGTTAAGTCAACACAAAATCCGAATGTATCTTCTAAAAAATTAGTAATAAAAAAATAAATTTAAAACTTTAATATAATCATAAAAAAGCGTGAATTCTAATATGGAACTCACGCTTTTATTTTTTGTAAAGAATTTAAAGGTTCAAACAACAGAAATACTTATCTAAAGTGTCTGTACATTTGGTTTAAATAAATCAATGCTTAAAATATGATCTTTATAATCAAAAGCTATTTTGTTTTTTACCACATCAAATGGCAAACGAAATACTTTTTTAAAGAACGCAGATGCATAACAATAATTGTGTTTGGTACTGCTGCTATCACTGCTTTTTAATTGATTGTTTTCTTTGATTTTACCTGTTGTCAAAACCAAATCATTATCATTGTTAAAATAAAAATTAAAGTCGTCTTTAATATAGCCTCTTATTTCCAATTCCAGATGATAACCTTCTTTAGATTCAGTTAAACGCACATCAGATAAATGGGTGTCTTTCCTTAAATTGGAATTATAAATGCCATATTTATTAGATTCTGAAGCTGATGTAAAATGCTGATTTTTATTAATGTGAGGGTACATAATATTATTAGTTTTAAAGTGATGTTAAATAACTGTTATGGCAAAATATAAACCTAAAGCAAAACTTTAGTTAGAGATCTTTTTTTTTCTGGAAGGTTAGCATTCAAAAACCTAATAGGCCATTAAGTAATTGATTATCTTAAAGATACGAATTTATAACAATATAAATGTTAAGCTAACTATAAATTATTATATTTTTTTAATATAAAAAAAACCCCTATAAATAGGGATTGATTGGTATGCTATATATTCAATATATTTATTTGCAAAATGGGCATATTGATTCATATTCTTTTCGAATCAATAAACCAATAGCCTTTTTACACTTACAGAACTGATTATTTAGCAAAAATAGAACGGAGTTCCTCAATATAATTTGGAATCTCATTGGCGTATTAGTTCAATCAAACCTCTCTCATATAAATAAAACATAGTTTTTCAAAGTTTGTAAATCTATCTGATTCCTCCTGAAATCCAGTTCTTAATAGCATAGAATGGAAAATCTAAATAAATAAGCCATGGAAGAAAGTGAGAAAAATCGAAATTTGATGCTCAAAATCCAATTGAGTTATGAGCAAGAACCACAGTCAGAATTAAACCTTATCGGGTTTCTTTTTAACTGTAAAGGAATTTTACTACAAAGACAGTTCGTTAAAAACAATGAATTAGAGTTTAACCTTAAGACATTACAAAACTCAAAATATATACGAAACAACTTAGAAATCGATCAGCTTAGGTTATTTGTGGCACCAACAACCGATAAGCGAATTTTGAGTGTAACCAATTTGCAGGAAATGGCAAATTATAAAGCCTATGAGCCTATTATGGCTATGAACAATGAGGGCATGGTATCTGTAATGCCTATACCCGATGTGCTTTCCAGATACTGGTTTACTTGTAAATGTCGTGTTACCGGAAAAGTATCCAAATGGTTTAACGGCGGCAATGTATGGGAAGACAAGGCTGTTTGTAGAGCACGGGTTCACATTTGCGAAATAGACCGGATAACATACTGGATTCACAAGATACCGGATTATATTATTGCAAAGATTCCTGATGCCATTTTAAGGCCTGAGAGAGTAAAAAGAATACCAATTCCTATACCCGATCCCCCACCGTTCGAACGGTTTAATCCATCTGTTTTAGCTTTGCAGCAACAACCTGTTAATATGTTTAAAACTAATTCGTTAGAAGAAAAACGTCAACAGATAAGTTCAAAGTTACCAGATTTGGGGAATGAAATTAAACAACAATTGGCAACCGGAAACCTTAATATTATTCGAGATGCCATTGTGAATAACTATGCGTTATTCCATCCATGGTTTTGTTTGTGGCCTTGGTGGTGGCCGTATTTTTATCGTTGTAAAGAATTAGCGGTAGTTAAAACAAATGCGCAGGGTAGGTTTGACACCACGATTACCTATCCATGTTTTGGTGATAAACCCGATATTTACATTTGGGTAGAATATTTTATTAACGGCGAATGGACCACGGTTTATAAACCACCTATTCCCTGCAATACGCATTGGAACTACACCTGTGGCACCGACATAAATATCCATATTACCGATCCGCGTGTACCTGGAGATTGCTGTTGCGACTGCCCAATTGGTGGTGAGTTGGTATTTATAAGAACCATTAGTGCCAGAACCAGCGTTCATCACATTAAGCAGACCAGTGAATTGCTGCCACCTACCGGTCAAACGGTGCCTTATGATCGCATTGGTTTAACCGATGCTAATGCCAGTGGGGATGTTGGTATTATGACGGCTACTGTAGGCGATTATAAACGCCCATTTGGAGGAAGCCCTTCATTCTATATGGGGTTTGGTAGCGATCTGCCCAATAGTAATATTTATTATTACAGATGGAGCTATCGCCAAGTAGCCAATGCCGATTTAACCTCTGTTGGAGATTCATTCAAGCCTGTTGAACCCATTGGAGGAGAAATGAGAAAAGGATATGATTTTGAGTATCAAGACACAAATAATGATACCCAAATTGGTGCGAATAGTGTAAAACTTGGTCCGTTTACCATAGGGCCTAATAATGATTTATACAGAATTCCCCCACAAAACCCCAGTCAGCCACCATTTAATGTACCTGAAACAAAACCACTTTGGCATGAGCAAACATATAATATGAATACCATGCGTTTTGACTCTACCAAATTTACAGGTGGTGATGGATTGTATGAATTCAAATTGGAATTGTTTGATCAAGCTGGAAATTTACTAAGCAATATCCCAAGATCCACATTTAAAGTACCTCAGTATGATAATGCAGCATTGAGTGAGAATGCACCAAATATTTTATTGGAAGATCCTACAGGAGGTCCAATTACAGGTGGTACTGCTGATGCCTTTAAAATTCTTATGAGGTTTGACAATGAAAGTTGCGACGCCGATATTTTTACCATAAACGTAAACGGTGCACCAGCATCTTTAGACTGCTGTGGATTTGTAAGCTACAAACCAGGAGGTGTAGAAGCTGATATCGAAATTACTTTCGAAGCAACCCATCCTAATAATTTTGCGGTATTCAGCTTTGGTGTTGTAAAAGGCACTTGTGGTAGTGTTCCAATTGCCAATGCACATGGAATGGTTATTGATGATGCCTTTGGAGGCTATACTTTGAGTGGAGGCATTTATAGCAAACACTTTACACCTTCAGAGCTACTTGGTGAATGCTATAACAATGGCGAAGGTAAAGCAGCATTTGGCCAAAGCTTAAGGATTTACACTATGGCAACTGACGGTTATTCGAGGGTAAATCGTGATGCTGGTAAAAATGCAGCATTTGCCTTGGAACCATAAACGCAAGTATTTTTGAGACAATGAGTTAAATAATCATTAACGACTTATAGTTAACAAAAAAAGAGGCTGTCTGAAAAGTGTATTAAGTTTTATTTGTCAGGTTGAGCTTGTCGAAACCGATATTTATTTTCGGTAAGTTGAAATATTTCGACAAGCTCAATATGACATAGAACTACACTTTTAAGAAAGCCTCTTTTAAAAATATAATTATGCTATTTAGATATTAGCTGCTAACCAATCCCCTACTTCTTTAGTACCATAAGCTTTTCCGCCATTGGCTAAATCTTCAGTTACAATACCTTCAGCCAAAGCTTTGTTTACAGCATCTCTAATCGATTTTCCTTCTTCAGGTAAATTAAAAGCAATTTCAAACATCATAGCTGCAGATAAAACCATAGCCATTGGGTTTGCAATATTCAACCCAGTTGCTTGAGGATAAGACCCATGAATAGGTTCGAACAACGCAATATCAGATCCCATAGATGCCGATGGCATTAACCCCATAGATCCTGAAATAACCGATGCTTCATCCGTTAAGATATCACCAAATAAGTTTTCAGTAATTAAAACATCATAGCTATTTGGCCATTGTACCAAACGCATCGCTACGGCGTCTACCAATTCATAAGAAACAGTCACTTCTGGATAGTCTTTTTCCATAGCCTGAACGGTTTCTCTCCATAAACGAGACGTTTCCATAACGTTAGCTTTGTCAACACAACACAATCTTTTAGAGCGTGTCATTGCTAATTCAAATCCTTTTTTAGCTAAACGTTGTACTTCAGCACGTGTGTAAACACAGTTATCAAAAGCGGTTTCACCACCATCTCTTCTACCTTTTTCACCAAAATAGATACCACCTGTTAACTCACGTAAAAATACTAAATCGGTTCCTTCAATACGTTCTTGTTTTAAAGGCGATTTATCTAACAAGGAAGGAAACGTAAAAGTTGGTCGTAAATTAGCAAATAAGCCAAGTTGTTTACGCATTTGAAGCAACCCATTTTCTGGACGTACTTTTGCAGATGGATCATTGTCAAAACGCGGTAGACCAATAGCACCAAATAAAACGGCATCAGAAGCTAAACAAACCTGATGTGTTGAATCTGGATAAGGTTCTCCAACAGCATCAATAGCTGCAGCTCCTGTTAATGCTGGTTTCCAAGTAATTTCATGTCCAAATTTTTTAGCAACCGCTTCACTAACTTTTTGTGCTTGCTCCATGACTTCAGGTCCAATACCGTCACCTGCTAAAACTGCTATATTAAATTTCATAGTAATTTATTTCTATTATTTATTGTTATTTTTTATTAATTCTAAATTCGTAATTCGTAATTCAAAATATGGGCGTTACCTAAAGGTCGGGCTTTCCGCTATATCTTTTTTACGTTATTACAAAGAAAATTTCTAATCTTCAGTGGCAATCTCTTAATTTCGAGAGATTACTTCGTCGTACCTCCTCGTAATGACGGCCATTTGCTTAGGTAAAAAAGGATGCCGCTACAATCCCTAACGCAATACAGAACTAAATTCTAATTCTGAACTCATAACTTATAACTCCTAACTAGTTATAATATTCAACATTTTCTCCGTGGCTTTAATAGCAGAAACCGTTTGATCGGAATCCAAACCACGAGTTTTAAATTCTTTTTCGGTGCTTTTCCAAGTAATTATGGTTTCACACAAGGCATCCGAATGGCTACCAGGTGGTATTCTAACCGCATAATCTATCAAATCTGGCAATACCTTTTTCTTGGTAATATAAATACTTCTAAGAGCATTCATAAAAGCATCAAATTGTCCATCACCTTGAGAAATCTCTTCATAAGTTTCACCGTTTATAGATATAGAAACCGTTGTTGAAGGTTTTAAGCCTTTAGCATGCGTTAATACATAAGAGTTCACTTTTACCTTTTCTTCATAGGAATAACTATCCAACACGTCGGAAATAATATATGGCAAATCCTCTTTGGTAACCACTTCTTTTTTATCGCCCAATTCAATAATCCGCTGGGTAACTTTCTTTAAATCTTCATCATTAAGCTGAAGCCCTAATTCTTGTAAATTCTTTTGGATGTTGGCCTTCCCCGAAGCTTTTCCTAAAGCATACTTTCGGGTTCTACCAAAACGCTCCGGCATTAAATCGCTAAAATACAGGTTCTTTTTGTTGTCTCCATCTGCATGAATTCCAGCCGTTTGCGTAAAGACATTGGCACCAATAATAGGCTTATTTGCAGGAATCATAATCCCCGAGAAGTTTTCAACCAATTTACTTACGGTATATAACACCTTTTCGTTCACAGCAATTTTGATGTTCGGCATAAAATCATTTATAACCGCAATAGTACTTGCCATAGGTGCATTACCTGCACGCTCGCCCATACCATTTATAGTTAAATGCAATCCATCGGCACCCGCATTTAGTGCAGCCATAACATTGGCAACACCTAAATCGTAATCGTTGTGTGCATGAAAATCAAAATGTAAATTAGGATAGGTGTCTTTAATTTCTTTTACAAACTCATAAGATTCATTAGGTGTAAGAACTCCTAAAGTATCTGGAAGCATGATACGCTTTACTGGTTGTGTTTCTAAAAACGCTAAAAACTCAAAAACATAGTCTTTGGAATTGCGCATCCCATTACTCCAATCTTCTAAATAGATATTAGTTTCTATACCTTTTTCTTTTGCAAGAGAAATGGTTTCTGAAATTTCTGTGAAATGCTGATTAGGAGTCTTTTTTAACTGGTAAGTTAAATGATTTAATGAGCCTTTGGTCAACAGGTTTTGAACCTTGGCTCCTGCTTCAAGCATCCAATTGATGGATACGCCTTTATCAACAAAAGTCAGCACTTCAACCTTGTCTAAATAGTTGTTTTCCTTAGCCCAATTGGTAACGCTAAGGACTGCTTGAAATTCGCCTTCAGACACTCGTGCAGAGGCAATTTCAATACGATCAACTTTTAATTCTTCAAGTAAAAGTTTCGCTATGGTTAATTTTTCAGAAGCAGAAAACGACACGCCCGAGGTTTGTTCACCATCGCGGAGTGTCGTATCCATTATTTCAATCTTTTTTGGAGTCATTTACAGTAGTAAGCCGTTTGCAAATGTTTCTATATCTCCTTTTATGTTTTGTAAGTAATCAATATCATCAAAACCATTCAGCATATTTTCTTTTTTGTAGCTATTGATTTCAAAAGATTCTTGCGCACCCGTTGAAAGAATGGTAATGGTTTGATTTGGAAGATTTACTTCAATTTCTGTATTCGGATCGTCGTAAATAGCATTGAATATTTGTTCTGAAAATTCAGCTGAAACCTGAACAGGTAATACCCCTACATTCAAACAGTTATTTCTGAAAATATCAGCAAAGAAACTAGATACTACACAACGGAAACCGTAATCGTAAACAGCCCAAGCAGCATGCTCTCTTGAAGAACCAGAACCAAAATTCTTTCCTCCTACCAAGATTTTTCCTGAATAGATAGGGTTGTTCAATACGAAGCTTTCTTTAGGTGTGTTATCGTTATTGTATCTCCAATCACGGAATAAATTATCGCCAAAACCTTCACGCTTTGTTGCTTTTAAGAAACGAGCTGGTATAATTTGATCGGTATCCACGTTTTCTAATGGTAATGGAACCGCTGTACTTGTTAATGTTGTGAATTTATCGTATGCCATTTTTTTAAATTGCTTTAGGCTTTAAGCATTATGCTTTAAGCCGGTAATTATAATATTTTTTTCGCCTATAGCATAAAGCCTACAGCGTATTGCTTTAAAGTAATTCTCTTGGGTCAGTAACAACACCTGTTACAGCAGCTGCAGCAGCTACTAACGGGCTCGCTAATAAAGTTCTAGAACCTGGACCTTGGCGCCCTTCAAAGTTTCTGTTTGAAGTACTTACCGCATATTTTCCAGCAGGCACTTTATCATCATTCATTGCTAAACACGCTGAACAACCTGGTTGTCTTAAAACAAAACCAGCTTCAGTAAGTATATCTAAAATACCTTCTTCTTTAATTTTATCTTCAACTTCATGCGATCCAGGAACTAACCAAGCCGTAACGTGGTCTGCCTTTTTCTTTCCTTTTACAATAGAAGCAAATGCTCTAAAATCTTCAATTCTACCATTGGTACAACTTCCTAAGAATACATAATCGATTTTTTTACCAATCATCGCATCATTTTCGTTGTAACCCATATATTCTAAAGACTTTTTGTAAGTAGCAACGCCACCTTCAACAGCTTCAGCATTTGGTATGTTTTTAGAAATACCCATACCCATACCCGGATTGGTTCCGTAGGTAATCATAGGTTCAATATCACTAGCAGAAAAAGTTAATTCTTTATCAAATTTAGCACCTGCATCGGTTTTCAACGTTTTCCAATGTGCAACAGCTTTATCCCAATCTGCCCCTTTTGGAGATAATGGTTTATCTTTTAAGTAAGCAAAAGTAGTTTCATCTGGAGCAATCATACCACCACGCGCACCCATCTCAATAGATAAGTTACAAACAGTCATACGCCCTTCCATGGTCATGTTTTCAAACACGTCACCTGCATATTCTACAAAATAACCTGTAGCGCCAGAAGTTGATAACTGTGAAATGATATATAAAGCCACATCTTTAGGCGTAACACCTTTTCCTAATTGCCCATTTACATTAATGCGCATTTTTTTAGGTTTTGGCTGCATGATACATTGTGTAGACAATACCATTTCTACTTCAGAAGTACCTATACCAAAGGCAATAGCACCAAAAGCACCATGTGTAGAGGTATGCGAATCGCCACAAACAATGGTTGCCCCTGGGAATGTAATACCATTTTCTGGTCCTACAACGTGTACAATACCATTTTTTTGGTGACCAAGACCCCAGTGGCTAATGCCGTACTCGTTAGAGTTATCTTCTAATGCTTTTAACTGATTAGCAGATAAAGGATCTTGAACTGGTAAATGTTGGTTGATTGTTGGTGTGTTATGGTCGGCAGTTGCAAATGTACGCTCTGGATATAACACTTTTAAACCGCGACTTTTTAATCCAAGAAACGCTACAGGACTTGTAACTTCGTGAATAAAATGACGGTCTATAAAGAACACATCGGGTCCTCCTTCAATCTTCCTTACAACATGTGAATCCCATACTTTGTCAAACAATGTTTTGCTCATATTCTATTTTCTTTAATTTTAATCTTTGTGAATGTATTTTAGCTAAAGAGTTCTGATTAGCCAAAGGCTGACAAAGTTATGAAAAACTCCCGTTTTTACTAAGGATATATCAAATTTTAAGACTGATGTTTGTTTACTTTTATAATATTATTAATGTAAACTAAAAAAATCGACAATATTTTAAAAGAATAGCAAAATTGATTGTAATTTTTAAAGTAAATAAACGTGAAATTATTTTAAACGGTCTACCACATATTCAATTTGGGTTTTTCCGTGCGGTTTTGCCTTCCCATCTGGTCCAACATTTACCATAACAATGTTTGAAATGGTGATGATGGTTTCGTGTGTCATTTTATTTCGAACTTCGCAGCTTAGGGTTAACGATGCTTTACCAAATTTCACAACATCGATTCCAATTTCAATGATGTCTCCCTGTCTTGCAGAAGCCTTAAAATCTATTTCACTAATGTATTTGGTTACTACTTTAGGGTTTTCAAGTTGAATGATGGTATATAATGCCGCTTCCTCGTCTATCCATTCTAGTAATTTGCCTCCAAACAGGGTTCCATTGGCGTTTAAATCTTCGGGTTTTACCCATTTTCTGGTGTGAAATCTCATAAGTTAATTAAGTTGTAAATTTATAATATGTCAGGTCTAGCCTTTCGGCTGCACTCGAGGGCATAAAAGCCATTTTCTTTCTTATAATAATGTTTGTTGTCCGTTTGAATTGTCATTGGGTATTTTTAAATTATAACCCAATTCCTTATTCAGTTTTCTAATAAAATAAGCTGAAAGCAAGGGTGATTCTTTTTCAATATTTTGATGAATGAAAAAATCTATTTCCTTAACGCCTTGGGCTTTCCATTCTTTTAAGCGGTCAATCCAATCGTCCAAACGGTTATAATCGCTTGCATGGTTAGCTCCCACATAACGTACAAATGCTGTAGCATTAGTTAAGCGCATGTGCATGATATCACGCCTTCCGGCAGAATCTACTATAATGTTTGAAATATTATTTGTTTCTAAAAGTTGATACAATTCGTTTGCTACGGAAGCATCGTTGTACCAGTTGGTATGCCTAAATTCCATAGCCAACGGTATTTCTTTAGGCCATTCTTCAACAAATTTAGTAACTCTATCAAAGTCTTTAGGTGCAAAGTTATCATTCATTTGTAAAAAAACCGTTCCTAATTTTTCTTTTAAGTTGGATGCATTGTATAAGTAATGCTCTACGACTTCTTTAGTTTCCTGTAAACGTTTCCAATGGCTTATTTCTTGGTTCAGCTTCGGGAAAAATTTGAAATTTTCGGGTGTTTTATCATACCATGAAGCAAATTGTTCCGCAGGAAAAATACGGTAAAACGTCGCATTTAATTCTATTGAGTTAAACTGACTGGAATAATACACCAATTCATCTTTGGTGCCTCTTGGGTAAAATCCTTTTAAATCGGCCTTGTTCCATTTGGCGCAACCAACATAAACCTCGGGGATATTGTCGTCCTTAAATTTATTTAAAACACGCTTGGTTTCTGGGTGATCTGGCGGCAAGGTGAAATCTATATTTAGAGGATTATCTACGCTTCCAAACTTCATTTATTTTTTTTGTTTAAAGATAAAAAAATATGCGATGTTAATAACCCCGTTAACAACTATAAATGCTTTGAAGGTTTTAAAACTTGAATATTCTATAACTTTAATAAAAACTCTTCAACTATGAATACTCGACAATTTAACTTAAAAAGCATTCGTCCTGAAATTTTAAGCTCAACAATTAATGACAATATGAGTAATGACGAGCGTTTTCAAAATTTAGTACTTCGCCCCATAATAAAATTGCAAAATGATTTGTTTATTGAAGTTTTTAAAAACTATATTGCTAAGCATAAAATGGTGTTTTATGGCTACTCTTTAGAAAAGCGTTTACTGTATATTGAAAATGCTATAAATAAAGATATTAAATTCCGTAACTCACTAAAAGGCATGGTTATAGCTATGTTTACTGTGGAAGAATATTTAATTTATATTCAAAATTCTTCGGCTTTAAATAAGCGTATGATGCAAATTGTAAAAGACCGATTGATTAGTAATGTGCAACTTTTTGAACAACCAGAAGTGCTAAAAGCAGTTTAAAACATTTAATGACAACAAAACAAAGACTATTGCAAATTTGTAATGAACGTGTAGACAAACGTATTAATGATTACAAGGAAGAAATTAATTTAATAAAGGAGTCTATTGAAAGTACCGATAAAGGAAACTCGGAAGGTGATGATTCTGGTAGTGGTAAATTGTTAAATGACTTGGAAAAAAACATGTCGTATTTAAACGACGCCAAAAAAACCAAAGAATACTTAAGCAACATAAAAACAAATGTGGAAAGTAAAGAAGCCATGCTTGGCAATATTGTGAAAACCAATGTGATGAATTTTTACATTGCTTCAAGCATAGGCAAAATAGAACTTGATAATGATGTTTTTTATGCCATATCGGTAAACTCGCCCATTGGTCAATTACTAATAAACAAACCTGTAAATACCAGTTTTGAGTTTAACCAAAACAAGCATGTTATTACAGAAATTATATAAGAGACACCCCGTTTAAATCGGTAGTAAGCACTTCGCTCATATAGTTAAAATATGGGCGAATGGCTTTAAACGACTTATTTACATCATCAATAAAACCATCGCTCAACACTTGCGAATCGGTATATTTTTTAATAAAAATATATTGTTTCTTTTTTATTAAATCGATGGCTTTATGGTCTTTACTAAAGCCTTTGGGGGCTGTTTTCACTTCATCGCCCACAAAATTGCCCCAAATACTGTTGAAAGTTTTGTCTTTTAAAATAGCACGTATTTCAGTATCATCCATTTCAAACTCTTTTCGAATTCGTAATAAATCGGTAGGTGCTGGTTCCCAAAAACCTGTAGCTATAAAACTTTCGTTATTGGGTTGTATGTGAAGATAATAACCGCCTCTTAATTTAGGTTTAGTTCTATGGAATGACCCTCCAAAATGTGTTTTATAAGGTGATTTGTCTTTTGAAAAACGTACATCTCGATAAATACGGAACATTTTAAGTTTATCAACTTCATCATGTTCGTTCAAGCTTTTCAAAACAGTATTATAAACAGCTTTTACGTTTTTCTCTATTTTTTTAAATTCGGTTTTA
Organism: Mariniflexile gromovii; assembly: GCF_017814435.1. GTDB lineage: Bacteria > Bacteroidota > Bacteroidia > Flavobacteriales > Flavobacteriaceae > Mariniflexile > Mariniflexile gromovii. Next base: position 274,933 of record NZ_JAGJCB010000001.1, read on the forward strand.
TGTTCATTAAACCAATCTCTATCATTGTTTTTTTCTAATTTTTTAAAAAACTCTAGGGCTTCTTTTGGCACTTGTACACTCATAATTGGTTTAATTAAATGATTCTGTAAAATACAAAAAGTCCTAAATAAATTAGGACTTTTCCGTTTCAAATATTGAATTTTATTTAACCAATTTAAATTCTTGGGTTCTTACCTCTCCATTCATTTTATCGCTGTACTCAACAATAAAATTTCCTTGGGTATCAAAATACCCTATGCCCACATAATTTTCATTTTGAAATAAATAATGGTTTTCTTTTTTAAAACTTGTAATTTCAGCATTGGCTTCAAAAAAATCGTTTCCTACTTTGTTTGAGTAATATCTATTTCCATTAAATTCAAAATAACCCAATTCTGTCTTAGAATTTTTGTCATCGTTATCAACTTCTACAATTTTAGTTACCTTAACAGGAGTAGAAACAATGTCTTTATCGCGTTTGTTTTTATCTTTTTCATCAAACTCAATAGCCTGCTCTTCTCTTGTAGTTACTTTAACTTTGTTTTCAAAAACTTTGTCACCGTTATTTATTTTGGTTGTTTTAACCGTAGTTTCTTCCGAAACATTTTTTGGTTCTACTTGCGAATACGTATAGCCAAAGGCTAAAAACGCTATCATATATACTATTTTTTTCATGATTTATATTTTTAAGGATTAATAACTTTAAAAGATAAAAGTTCTAGCTTCTTTTAAACCCGCCTCTAATTAGTGATAATAAAACGAGCACGATAAATATGAAGAATAATATTTTAGCTATTCCAGCTGATGCACCTGCTATACCAGAAAAACCTAATACTCCGGCAATTAATGCTATAATAATGAATGTGATTGTCCAACGTAACATAATTTCAAATTTTAAAGATTTATATTAACTTTTTGAAGAACTAACTTCTTGTTGATACAAAGGTGCTACTAATTGACATGTTACGTGTTACATGTTTTTTTGTAAAATTTGTATAATTCACATGAAACAACACTTATTTGATTAATAATCAACAAAATAAGTATTGAAAAGGAGATTTTTAAGAAAATTCGATGTTGTTTAAAATTAAACCAGATGCTGGTGCTATGTATTCAAACTTAATAAAACAATCGGGTTCTAGGCTTTGTTTTATGGTTTCTAATGTTAGTTTGCCCTTGCCTAAATCTATAAGCGTCCCCATCATTAACCTTATTTGGTTGCGCATAAAACCCTTTCCGCGAACGCGAAGTATGTATGATTTTTTTGGAAAGTAATTGGCGGTGTATATGGTGTTTTCTACAAGTTCGCAGGTTATAATTTCCCGAGTGTACTGACCATTATCGGTGGGTTTAAAACAAAAAGATTTAAAATAATGCTCACCTTCAAATAGTTTAGCGCCTTGCTTCATTAAATCAATATCCAATTCATCTAAAATGGTGGTCATGATGGGTGCACAAAACGGATGGCATTTTTCACCAAAAGTAAATAAATACAGGTATTCTTTAATTTTTGAATGGTTGATGATGTTGAATTTAGCATCAACTTCCCGAATGGTTAAGGCACGAATATCTTGTGGTAAGTTATGATTGAAAAGTTTTAAAAAAGCATTTTGATCTTCTAGCGGTTCTTCTAAAAACAGTTCAAATGCAGCACATTCAGCCGATACCATGGCATCGGTTCTACCAGAACTCAAGCTTTTGAAATATTTACCTTCGAGTATAAAATTCAAGGTTCTATCTACCATTAAATGCAATGTTTTTACATCGGGTTGCTTTTGCCAACCATGAAAACGGTAGCCTAAATATTGAATGGTAATAACGTAAAAATATTTCTTCATCCTATTTTTTAATGCGTGGGTAAAGTAAGTTTTTTTATTAATTATGGCAAAAAATTAATAACTTGTATTATTGTTTTACTAACTAAAAACCAATTAAACATGACAAATTTTAAAGAAAAACCACCTGTTTGGTTTTGGATTGTGAGTGCTATTGCACTTTTATGGAACGCCATGGGCGTAAATCATTATTTAGGACAAGCCTACCAAACCGAAAGTTGGCGTGCCGCCTTAACAGACGAACAATTTGAGATAATTTCTAATTTCCCAACTTGGGTAACTGCTGCTTTTGCCATAGCTGTTTTTGCTGGTGCCTTAGGTTCCTTATGTCTTTTACTAAGAAAAAAATGGGCATATTCACTTTTGCTGGTTTCATTAATAGCTGTGATTGTACAAATGGGCTATATTTTAAGTCAAGGCCATGCGGATAATATTGGAATGACCATTAGTATTATTGTGTTTTCAGTCTTTTTGGTGTGGTTTTCTAAAAAATCAATTGCAAAAGGTTGGATTTCTTGAGTTTGATTATAATAGTTGAAAAAGGCTTTAGAAATTCTAAAGCCTTTTTAATTTATTTATGTCTGCTTTTTAATTCAGCTTCAATATCTTTTAACGTAAATCCTTTTGCCTGTAAAAGCATTAGGTAGTGGAACAGTAAATCTGCTGACTCGTAAAGGAATAACTCGTCATTGTTGTCCATAGCTTCAATAACCGTTTCAACAGCCTCCTCGCCTACTTTCTGAGCAATTTTATTAATGCCTTTTGAAAACAAACTTGCCACATATGATTTGTTGGTGTCTTTATGGGCAACACGTTCTGCAATAATGTTTTCTAAAGTTGATAAAAAACTATAATTAGGCGTATTAGCTTCTCCCCAGCAATTATCAGTTCCTTTATGGCAGGTTGGTCCGACAGGATTTACTTGTATTAAAAGCGTATCGTTATCGCAATCATTTTTAATATCTACTAGATTTAAAAAATTGCCACTTTCTTCGCCTTTTGTCCATAAACGTTGTTTGGTTCGGCTAAAAAAAGTAACCTGTTTGGTTTCTAGGGTTTTTTTATAAGCTTCTTCATTCATATACCCCAACATCAACACGTTTTTTGTTGTGGCATCTTGAATAATGGCGGGAACGAGTCCGTTAGTATCGTATTTAATATTCATAATTTTTGTCATTCCTGCAAAGGCAGGAATCTATTTATTAATAACTTTTATAGTGGATTCCTGCCTTTGCAGGAATGACAAACTACAATCGTACTTCTATATGCTGTTTTTTTAGTTCTTTTTTTAAGTCCGGAATAGGAATTTCACCAAAATGAAATACGCTTGCTGCCAAGGCCGCATCCGCTTTTCCTTCTTTAAAGGTATCCACAAAATGCTGTACATTTCCTGCGCCTCCCGAAGCTATAATTGGGATGTTCAATAATTCCGATAATTTAGCTAATGCTTCATTGGCAAATCCGTTTTTGGTACCATCATGATCCATAGAAGTGAACAGTATTTCGCCTGCACCACGTTCTTCAACTTCTTTTGCCCATTCAAATAAATCGATATCCGTTGGAATACTTCCGCCAGCTAAATGCACTTTCCAATGGCCATCTATTTGTTTCGCATCAATAGCAACTACTACACATTGGCTTCCAAATTTGTTGGCGAGTTCGTTCACTAAATCGGGACGTTTAACTGCCGATGAGTTGATAGAAACTTTATCCGCTCCACATTTCAAAAGCGCATCTACATGTTCAACAGACGAAATACCACCACCAACAGTAAACGGGATATTCACTTGTTCTGCTACATGCATTACCATATCCAAAGTAGTAGCACGTGCTTCTAAAGTAGCTGAAATATCTAAAAACACCAATTCATCTGCACCTACGTTAGCGTACTGTTTAGCTAATTCAACAGGATCGCCAGCATCTCGTAAATCCACGAAATTAACACCTTTTACCGTGCGTCCGTTTTTAATGTCTAAACAGGGAATAATTCTTTTTGTTAACATCTTTCAAAGTTAAAAGTTAAAAGTTAAAAGTTGATTTTATTCTCTACTTTTTACTTCTAATATTTGATATTGTACTTATTATTTTATACAAATTTTTCTAATTGCTTTAGTGTTATTCTATTTTCATAAATAGCCTTTCCAATAATAACACCTTCACAACCAATTTCTTTTAGTACTGGTAATTCTTCAATAGTTGAAATACCTCCAGAAGCAATAAGTTTTATGGATTGACCGTTGCTACTATTGGTGCATTCTGAAATGATTTCTTTGTACAATTCTACTGAAGGACCTTCAAGCATACCATCTTTAGAAATATCGGTACAAATAACGTACTGGATACTTTTCTTTTGATAGCCTTTTATAAACGGGATTACATCTTCTTTACTTTGTTCCATCCAACCACTAATGGATACTTTTCCAGCATCACTATCGGCACCCAAAATAATTTTAGCGGCTCCGTATTTTGATATCCAACCTTCAAAAGTTTGAGGATCTTTAACCGCAATACTGCCTCCTGTGATTTGTTTTGCGCCAGAATTGAACGCGATATGCAAATCTTCATTGGTTTTTAAGCCACCTCCAAAATCAATTTTAAGATTGGTTTTGGATGAAATTTGCTCCAACACTTTATAGTTTACAATATGTTGTGCTTTGGCTCCATCTAAATCTACTAAATGTAAATACTCAATGCCCGCACCTTCAAAAGCTTTTGCTATTTCAAGCGGACTTTCGCTGTATATTTTTTTAGTTCCGTAATCGCCCTTGGTTAAACGAACACATTTCCCTTCTATAATATCTATGGCTGGTATTATTCTCATTATTAATATTTAATATTAAAAGTTAAATATTAGAAGTTACAATCTGTAATAAGATTTGAATTTTCAAACACTAACTTATTTTAAATTATTTCTTTTTGCTGTATTAATTGAAGCAACAGTAATTGCCAATAGTTCTTTTCCTTCTTTTTGAAGTTTTATAATTTCATCTGAATGTTCAGAAAGTATTCTTCAAAAACTTCTAACCAATGTACACTTTCATCTACTTCTTCTTCAACTATTTTTAGTTTATATATGAAATCACTTGTCGATTTTGCTCTCTGAGAAGCTCGATAATTAGCACCAACAGAACTAGAACTTCTAATTAATTGATTGACAAACGCATTATATTCACGAGATTTAGGAACTTTAAAACAAAACTTCCAACAATCTATTCCAAATCGTTTAGTTCTTTCTATCAGTTCATTTCTCATTTTAAAACTTTTAATATCTAACTTTTAACTTCTAAGTTTAAAAAGTTCTTCAAAATTTTCTCTCCCGCTAAACTACTCTTTTCTGGGTGAAATTGTACACCGTAAAAGTTATTATGTTGTAATGCCGAAGCGTAATTTATGCCATAATCGGTAGTAGCGATGGTTTCATTGCAATGCTCTGCATAATAACTGTGCACTAAATACATGTACTCGTTTTCTTTGATGCCCTTAAACAGTTCCGATTTTAGATCTTTGATAACGTTCCAACCCATTTGTGGCACTTTTACATGATTATCAAAACGTTTTACTTTGGTTTTAAAAACACCCAATCCGGTTGTATGGCCTTCTTCGGTGTATTTACACAGTAATTGCATGCCCAAACAAATGCCTAAAACAGGTTGTTTTAATTGTGGAATCAATACATCTAACCCCGTTTCTTTAAGCATGCTCATTGCAGAACTTGCTTCACCTACTCCTGGGAAAATGATTTTATCGGCAGCTAAAATTTCTTCTGGATTATCGGATAAAACAGCATCAATTCCCAAACGTTTGAATGCGAATTGTATACTTTTTATGTTTCCTGCGCCGTAATCAATTATTATTAGTTTCAATTTTTTAATATTAAAAGTTAGATATTGGAAGTTGAAAGTTGATTATCATTTCAAAACTTTAACTTCTAATATTTAATATTGTACTTTACAATACTCCTTTCGTACTTGGTAAAAACATTTTGTTCGAATCTCTTTTTACCGCCATTTTCATAGCTTTTGCAAAGGCTTTAAAAATACCTTCTATTTTGTGATGCTCATTGGTGCCTTCTGCTTTGATATTTAAATTGCATTTAGCACCATCGGTAAATGATTTAAATAAGTGATAGAACATTTCTGTTGGCATATCCCCTATTTTTTCGCGTTTGAACTCGGCATCCCATTCCAACCAATTCCTTCCGCCAAAATCTACAGCTACTTGTGCTAAACAATCGTCCATTGGCAAGCAAAAACCGTAGCGTTCAATACCCAACTTGTTGCCTAATGCTTTATTGAACAGTTCACCAAAAGCAATCATGGTGTCTTCTATGGTGTGATGTTCATCAACTTCTAAATCGCCATCCACTTTTATGGTTAAATCCATGGCACCGTGGCGACCAATTTGATCTAACATATGGTCGAAAAACGATAAACCTGTACTAATGTCATTCTTCCCAGAACCATCCAGATTCAACTTTATATAGATTTTTGTTTCGTTGGTATTGCGTGTAATTTCCGCTACACGATCTTTCAACTTCAAAAATTCATATATTTCTTTCCAATCGGTAGTTGTTAAAGCTATAGCACTTAAAATATCTTGTTTAGAAGTTTCGATTTCATCAGCACCTAATTCTGGGTTTTCAGATAAATAAATACCTTTCGCACCTAAATTTTTTGCCAACTCCATATCGGTAATTCTATCACCTAACACAAAGGAGTTTGCTAAATCATAATCTTCTGAAAAGTATTTAGTCAACAAACCTGTGCGTGGTTTTCGTGTAGGTGCATTTTCATGCGGAAATGTTTTATCTATATGAATATCAGCAAACACGACTCCTTCTTTCTCAAAGGCATTGATGATTTTGTTCTGCGCTGGCCAAAAAGTATCTTCAGGAAATGAAGAGGTTCCTAAACCATCTTGATTGGTAACCATAACCAATTCGTAATCTAATTCAGCAGCTATTTTAGCCATATATTGGAACACTTTGGGGTAGAATTCCAGTTTTTCCAAACTATCCAATTGGTAATCAACAGGTGGCTCTAAAACCAAGGTGCCATCGCGGTCTATAAATAATACTTTTTTCATAACAATACAATAATACCTACAAGGTTTTTAAACCTTGCAGGATATTAATTAAAATTTTATTTTCTTTTGGTGTTCCAACCGTTAAACGCAAGGTATTTTCACATCCTGGTTGGGTCGTTCTATTACGAATAACAATACCTTTTTCAATAAGTTGATTATAGCGTTTGTTGGCATCATCCACTTTTACCAATACAAAATTAGCATCGGTTGGGTATATTTTTGAAATATAACTGATAGATTTCAATTCTGAAATTAAAGCACTGCGTTCCTTTAAAATATCGGCTATTTGATTGGTTGCCAAATCTTTGATATTCAACAATTCAATAGCTTTATTCTGTGTTAATTCGTTGATGTTGTAAGGCGGTTTGATGGTATTTAAAACCGTAATAATCTCTGTGGAAGCATAACAAATTCCTAATCTAATACCTGCCATAGCGTAGGCTTTTGATAAGGTTTGGGATACAATTAAATTAGGATATTGGTCTAATTTGGAAACCCAACTTTCCGCGTTTGAAAAATCGATATACGCTTCATCAATAACGACGATGCCTTTAAAATTACTCACCAAGGTTTTAATAGCTTCTGTTGTAAAACTGTTTCCTGATGGATTATTTGGCGAACAAATAAAAAGCACTTTACTATTTGCGTCTGCAGTGTTTAAAATTTCTTCAACTTTTGGTTGAAAATCTGCATCCAAATTTACTTTTTTGATACCGATAGCATTCAAATTTGCCAACACTTCATACATACCATATGTTGGTGGTAAAATAACAATGTTATCTTGGTTTGGTTCACAAAAGGCCCTGAAAATAAGGTCCAACACTTCATCGCTGCCATTTCCTAAAAGGATATTTTTTGCTGAAATGCCTTTAATTTCCGAAAGCATGGCTTTCAATTTTCCTTGTTGTGGATCGGGATACCGGTTTACGCCATTTTCAAACGGATTTTCATTAGCATCTAAAAACACCATGTTATCGGTCACTCCTTGAAATTCATCACGAGCAGATGAATAAGGTTTTAAGGCCTTTATAGTTGGACGTATTAAATTTTGTATGTTCATGTTAATTAGTCTGAGACCTGCCAGGTTTTGAAAACCTAGCAGGTCTTTCAAATTATATTAATTTTTTAAATCCTTTAATCGAATGGAAACCGCATTTTTATGAGCCTGTAATCCTTCGGCTTCTGCCATCAACTCAATGGTTTCACCAATATTCAAAATACCTTCTTTTGATATTTTTTGAAACGTCATACTTTTTGAAAAACTATCTAAATTCACTCCAGAATAGGCTTTACTAAATCCATTTGTTGGCAAGGTATGATTAGTTCCAGAAGCATAATCGCCTGCACTTTCAGGCGTAAAGTCACCTATAAAAACAGAACCAGCATTCGCTATATTATCAATATAAAAATCTTCATTTTTAGAACAAATAATAAAATGCTCTGGGCCATATTCATTTATCAATTCCAAAGCTATTGCATCATTTTCAACGTAAATAAGTTTAGAATTTGCTATAGCTTTTTCAGCAATTGCTTTACGCGGAAGCACGTTTAGTTGACTTTCCACTTCCTTTGAAACTTTTACAATCAAATCTTTTGATGTTGCTACCAAAATAACCTGACTATCTGTACCGTGTTCAGCTTGACTTAACAAATCGGATGCAATGTATGAAGCATTCGCGGTTTCATCAGCAACTACCAATAATTCACTAGGGCCTGCAGGCATATCGATAGCTACGCCGTATTTGGTAGCTAATTGTTTTGCAACGGTTACATATTGGTTTCCAGGGCCGAAAATTTTATAAACTTGTGGAATGGTTTCTGTTCCAAAGGTTAATGCAGCAATCGCTTGGATGCCACCCACTTTTATAATTTTTGTTACCCCACATAACTGTGCCGCAAAAAGAATTTCAGGGGCTAATTTGCCCTGTTTGTTTGGTGGCGAACATAATACAATTTCTTTACAACCCGCTATTTGTGCCGGAACAGCTAACATTAAAACGGTTGAAAATAAAGGTGCTGTACCTCCTGGAATGTACAAGCCTACTTTTTGTATCGGGCGTTTTTCTTGCCAACATTGTACTCCTGTTGTGGTTTCAACGGCTATCCTATTTGTTTTTTGTGCCTTGTGAAATACTTCTATATTTTGTTTTGCCTGTTTTATGGCATTTTGAAGTTTTTCAGGAACTTTTTTAATAGTTTTTTGAATTTCTTCAATAGAAACAATATTTGATTCCAAATCAACACCATCAAATTGTAAAGTGTATTTTTTTATGGCTTCATCACCTTTCTGACGAATGTCATCAAAAATTTGAATAACCGTCGCTTCAATATCACCAACTGTTTGTGTAGGGCGTTTTAGAATGTCCGGCCAATCTTTTTTATTTGGTCTATTAATTATTTGCATCTTCTTTATTGTTGAACCGTTGAATCGTTTCATTGCTTTAATCGTTAATAAATAAACACATCAACGATTAAACAAATAAACTTTTTTAAAGCACCATTTTTTCGATAGGACATACCAAAATACCTTGGGCACCTCGCGCTTTTAAGTCGTCTATAACATCCCAAAACTGATTTTTACTAATAACCGAGTGGATGGAACTCCAACCCTCTTCAGCTAATGGTAAAACAGTTGGGCTCTTCATCCCTGGTAAAACACTTATAATGTCTTTTACTTTATCGTTTGGTGCATTAAGCAATACGTATTTAGAATTTCTTCCTTTTAAAACCGATTTAATTCTGAATTGAATTTTATCTAAAATGGCTTGTTTTTCAGCATCTAAAATGGGTGAAACGGCTAAAACTGCTTCAGATTTTAAAATCATTTCAACCTCCTTTAAATTGTTTTTAAACAAGGTACTTCCGCTTGAAACGATATCTACAATAGCATCTGCCAAACCAATATTTGGTGCAATTTCAACAGAACCATTAATAATATGAAGGTTTGCTTTTATGCCCTTTTCATCCAAATAATTTTGAACGGTGTTTGGGTACGATGTAGCAATGCGTTTGCCATCTAAATCTTTAATGCTTTTATAATCCATTGTTTTAGGCACGGCGATACAAACACGGCATGAAGAAAATCCTAGTTTCTCAGCAATGTTAATACCGCTACCTTTTTCAATCAATACGTTTTCGCCAATAATGGCAGCATCAACAACCCCATCTTTTAAATATTGGGGAATATCGCCATTTCTTAAATAGAAAACTTCAACAGGAAAATCCCGTGCCGAGGCTTTTAATTGATCGATACCATTATCGATAGAAATACCAATATCTTTTAGTAATTCCATGGATTCGTCGTGTAAACGACCTGATTTTTGTACTGCAATTCTTAATACACTCATTGTCTTGTTTTTATGAGTTTGAAACAATCTAGTTGGACTTAAAAATTAAAAACCCGCTTGATTGTCTCAAACGGGTTTATAAAAATATGTTGATTTTATTCAATACATCTTCACTTCGCTTGAGAGCAAATTTGAAAATGATGATGATGAGATTGAATAAAGTTCATTTTTTTGTTTTTACTTTCGCAAATATCATAAATTATAGTGGATTATTCCAAATAAAAACAACAAATCTTATAAGTATTAGATATTATATATTTTTAAGTAAAAATAATTAGCTAAAATTCAAAATATCTTTAAAATTTCTGAATTATTTAGTCAGCTTTCTTATTGGTTTCCTAAAATTATAGGTAAACCACTATCGCCAGAACCGATAACAATTACTTTGCTATTTGGAGATTCGGCTAATTTCATAGTAGCATCAATACCTTTATCTTGCAATATCTTGTCAGTTAATGAAGCACTTAATATTCTGTTTGATTCTGCTTTACCTTCAGCTTCAATAATTACTTTTTCAGCTTCTTTAGATGCTGTAACCAATCTGAACTCATATTCTAATGATTCTTGTTCTTGTTTCAACTTACGCTCTATCGCATCTTTAATTGTTGATGGTAATGTTACATCGCGCACCAAAACTTCATTCAATTGGATGTATTGAGGCTCAACTATTTTTTTTGTCTCTTCAAAAATTTCTTGCTGAATAGCATCTCTTTTACTTGAATATAATTGTTCGGGAGTATAACGTCCCACAACACTACGTGCAGCCGAACGTATAGCAGGTAACAACACACGCTCTACATACATTTCACTTTTTTCTTGATGTAACTTTCCTAAATCTACAAAATTAGGTTGAAACCAAATAGATGCTTCTAATTTGATATCTAATCCGTTTGAAGATAAAACATTCATTTTTTCTAGCATTTCTTGCTGACGTACTTCATAAATAAAAACCTTGTTCCAAGGTGCTACTATATGAAAACCCTCTCCCAAAGCAGGTTCATCAATAACAACTCCTTCTCCAAAGGTTCTAAACAATACACCTGCTTGACCTGAGCCAATAGTTACTGCTGATTTTGTAAGTAAAACAATTAGTATGATTGCACCAATAATTATTGGGAATGCCACTTTTGGTAATTTTTCCATTTCTATTTTTATTTATATTAATCCGTTATATTTTCTTAAAAACCACTCTAAAGACAAGCATAAAGCGATGATGATGAGTAGATATTTCCAATCTATCAAAGGTAAGCTATTTTTATGTCTTTTTTGTATGGTTGCGAATCTACTATCGTTTAATAGACTTTCCACTAAAGTCTCTGTATTGTTTATGAAAAAACTTTTTCCTTGGCTATTGCTAGCTAATTGTTCCAATTTTGTAACATCAGCATTTAAAAATTGTTGTTCTACGTTATATTCTAAAATTTTAAAATTGCCAGATTTTGATATGTTTTCTTTTGAAGCACTAACTGTAAATTCGTAATCGGAAGCTGGCAAGCTACTTAAATCTACTTGATAATTTGTGTTATTTAAAATTAAAGGAAACTTTTTCGTTTCGTTTGAATCCTTATTTTTTACTGTGATATTAAGGGTTTCACGAGTATCAAAAACATAATTTTTATCAAAAAATTCAGCTTTAATAATAACATTGGTATTGCCATTGTAAAATGATACGTATTCTAAATTCAGTCTACTTTTTTGTTTGTTTGAAGCTGTGTATTGAATAAGCTTACCTATAAAATTATCAAAAGCATGAAACGATTTATTGTTTAAATAACTTTGTGCGCGCCATTGCCAAATATTTTCACCAAACAAAACCGCTTCTCGCCTACCAACAGTTTCAAAAGTTGCCAATAAGGGCTCTTTTTTTGAAATGCCATGAATCGTTTTATCCAAAATAGTTTCAACAGGAACGGTAAATGATGTGGTTCCGTAATTGGAATTTAACGGTGGGAACGATTCAAAATCAATATCATCAACAATAAACGGCGCATAATTTTTGTTTAATTCAGCTTGATAATTTTCTGTTTGACCTGTTATTTCGTGGGTAAATGTTTTGTTGATTTTATTTAGAAAATTCAAATCGGTTTTTGTTCCAATAATAGTAAATTTATTCTTATTTTCTGAATTTAAAACTTCATACAGTTTATTAAATTTATTATTTGGTTGATACAAAATAACTAATTGAAAATCTTTTATTTGATTTAAAATTTCATTTGAATTTAAAATGAATACGGAGCGTTGTTCGTTACTTTCAATACTCTTTTTTATAGCACCTAAATCTGGGTGAATAACATCGCTTACTAATGCTATTTTGGTTTTTTGGTCAATAACTTCAATAGCAAAATTTTTAAAGTTGTTGATGGTGTTTTTTTCATTACCCAAGGGTTCCAACAAAGCCTTATAAGCGTGTACCCCAACCGTATTTGCAGGCAAATTAAAGTTTAAAACTTTGGAATTATTCTGCTTTGTAAAGTTTATAGTTTCAGAATACACAACCGTATTACCATTTATAACCACAAACCTAGAGTTTACACTTGTGCTGCCATTGTAAACCAATATAGTTTCAACCGGAAACTGGTTTTTTAAATAGGCATACTTGTTTACGTTTAGCTGCTGAATTTTTAAATCGGTATGTTTTATGGTATCTCCTAAAATTACAGGATATATTGGTTGTTTGTAGCTCGTATAATCAAACTCATAATTATTACCGTAAGTTTGATTGCCATCGGAAATCAAAATAGTTGGTGAAATAGATTGCTTATAAATTTGACTTAACTGACTGAAAGCATCTTCTATATTGGTTTGATTTTCGGCGAATGTTGTACTATCAGAAGCTTTTAACCTATCGCCAAAAGTATAGGTTTCAATATTGAATTTCGTATTTAAGTCTTTATTGTTTTTTAATTTTTCAACTAAAGATTTAGAGTTGGCATCTTGATTTAGGTATTTTATAGAACTAGAATTATCAACCGCAAGCACCAAATTAGGCTTTATGGTGGAAAGCGTGATTTGTTCCAGCTTAGGATTGATGAGCAATAATAAAACAGAAAAAACAGTTAAAAACCTTAAAAACAAAAAAAGCATGTTCAGTTTTGACATGCTTTTTTTGTTGAATTTATACTGAAATCCTGCTATGAATAAAGCTGTAATTCCTGCTAAAATTATATATACTAAAGTTTCTGTTTGCATTTACGATTGACGATTTTTTTGATTGACGATTTTATAAATTCTAAAATCGTAATTCGTAAATCTTAACTAGGTTAACATTCCTCCATCAACATTTAGCGTTTGTCCTGTAACATAGGCACTCATATCGCTTGCTAAAAACACACATACATTCGCTACATCTTCTGGAGTGCCGCCGCGTTTTAACGGGATTCCTGCTCTCCATCCTTTTACTACTTCTTCATCTAATTTAGCGGTCATTTCGGTTTCAATAAAACCTGGAGCAACTACGTTGCTACGGATATTTCTAGAACCTAATTCTAAGGCCACCGATTTTGAAAAACCTATAATTCCAGCTTTAGAAGCAGCGTAATTGGTTTGTCCTGCATTTCCTTTTACACCTACTACCGAACTCATATTGATAATAGAGCCTTTGCGTTGTTTTAGCATGGTTTTTTGAACTGCTTTCGTCATGTTGAAAACCGATTTCAAGTTCACTTCTATAACAGTATCAAAATCTTCTTCAGTAATACGCATTAATAAATTATCTTTAGTAATACCAGCATTGTTTACCAATACATCGATGCTACCAAATTCTGCAACCACATCATCTGCTAATTTTTGGGCTTCATCAAAGCTAGCTGCATTACTTTTATATCCTTTAGCTTTTACGCCTTGGGCAATTAATTCTTTTTCAAGTTCGTTAGCAGCCTCAACAGAACTACTATATGTAAACGCAACATTAGCGCCTTGTGCAGCAAAAATTTGGGCGATACCTCTACCTATACCTCTACTGGCACCTGTAATGATGGCTGTTTTTCCTTCTAATAATTTCATTATTTTATTGTATAAATTAATTGACTTTCAAATATAGTAATTACAAATTGTATGAAATAAAAAAAACATCACAAATTCTTGTGATGTTTTTTGGAAGAAATTTAATACTTTAATTAGATGCTTTAAATTTAACATCCACCATACCAATAAAGTAGGTATTTGAGCCTAATGACGGCATGAGTTGGTTTATGTTATTCCCAGTACTCGATCCAGAATTTGTAATTAAAACATCTCCGATTTCTACAGGGAAAATCGTATTTCCCGAATCATTAAACGTATAAAAATTATTAGTATTGACTGATACAAAGTATGCCACACCAGACTGAATGTTGATAGGGTCTATTTCTTCATAAGATAACAATCCTGATGTAGATGTTATATATTTTGTAACTAAAACCTCTTCGGTATCTGCATTAAATAGAGTAACTCGGTATTCACCGTTGTTAGGTATTCTAATCCCTAGCGAAGTAATACTGCCACTTTTAAAAGTTTTGAACCTATAACCAACTTCCTTTATAAATTCCCAATCCACCATTGTGTTTTGTAATCCTATATAACCACTCTCTATTAACGATTTCATTGGATATTGCGAAGGGATTTCAGTAATAATATCATCATCTTTTTTAGAACAACTGCTAAGAACAATAGCCAAAAGCAATAAGGCTTTAATAAGTTTTTGAGCTTTCATGATTTCTTGTTTTAATGATTTATACTATTATATCCATTAAGTCAAAATTTTGTTACCCTTATTATATAAAAAAAACCGTTAACTAATAATTAGCTAACGGTTTATATTTTGTGGCATTTATGTATTATTATCCTAATACTTCAGCTACTTTTTTACCTATTTCAGCAGGAGAATCCACAACGTGAATGCCACATGCTCTCATAATCTTCTTTTTTGCTTGTGCGGTATCATCACTTCCGCCAACAATAGCACCAGCGTGTCCCATGGTACGTCCAGCAGGAGCAGTTTCTCCAGCAATAAATCCTATAATTGGTTTTTTGCTACCACTTGCTTTATACCAGTGTGCAGCATCAGCTTCCAATTGCCCTCCAATTTCACCAATCATAACAACGGCTTCCGTTTCTGGGTCGTTAATCAATAATTCAACAGCTTCTCTGGTTGTAGTTCCAATAATTGGATCGCCACCAATACCAATAGCTGTTGTGATACCTAAACCTTGTTTTACAACTTGGTCTGCCGCTTCATAAGTTAAAGTTCCTGATTTAGAAACGATACCTACTTTTCCTTTTTTGAAAACGAAACCTGGCATGATACCAACTTTAGCTTCACCTGGGGTGATAACACCTGGACAGTTAGGACCTATTAAACGACAATCTTTATTTTTTATATAATTTGAAGCCGTAATCATATCGGCAACAGGAATACCTTCAGTAATAGTGATAATCACTTTAATACCAGCATCAGCAGCTTCCATAATAGCATCGGCAGCAAATGCAGGTGGTACAAATATAATGGTTGTGTCTGCTCCAACTTGTTCTACAGCATCCTTTACCGTATCGAATACAGGCTTATCTAAATGTGTTTGACCACCTTTTCCTGGGGTAACACCACCTACAACGTTCGTTCCGTATTCAATCATTTGGCTTGCATGAAACGTTCCTTCGCTACCTGTAAAACCTTGAACTATTATTTTTGAATCTTTGTTTACTAAAACACTCATTTTATATTATTTTTTAAATAAAGCTGCACAAAAATACTTTTTTTGCTCATACTTTTAGCAGCATTTAAGATTTATTTTTTAGATTTTATAAACTGTAATATTTCGGGGATTTGCTTGATATTTGCCATTTCTTTCATTTCAGCTCTAGCTTCTTGTGCCGGTGTTCCCCAATAGGTTTTTCCACCTTCTAAAGATTTACTAATACCCGACTGTGCATGCAACACCGCTTTTGCACCAATTGTTACGCCGCTTGTGCAACCTACTTGTCCCCAAAAAGTGACTTCATCTTCAACCACAACACAACCTGCAATACCAACTTGCGATGCAATTAAGCATTTTCTACCAATAATGGTATCATGCCCAATTTGAATTTGATTGTCTAATTTAGAACCTTCTTTTATGGTGGTGTCTCCCGTAACACCTCTGTCTATGGTACAATTTGCACCTATATCTACATGGTCTTCAATAACTACACGACCACAAGACTTTAACCTATCAAAACCTTCAGGTCGTTTCTTGTAATAAAATGCATTTGCTCCTAAAACAGTTCCAGAATGAATGGTTACGTTGTTGCCAATAACGGCATCATCATAAATACTTACGTTTGCATGAATGATGCAGTTTTCGCCAATTACCACATTGTGCCCTATAAAACAATTGGGTTGGATTACTGAATTAGCGCCAATTACAGCAGAATCGGAAATACTGCTAGTAGCAACATTAAAAGGTTTGAAATAGTCGGTTAACTTATTGAAATCCCTAAAAGGATCATCACTAATCAATAACGCTTTTCCTTCAGGGCAATCAACTTCCTTATTTATTAAAATAATAGTAGCAGCTGAATTTAATGCCTTGTCATAATACTTGGGGTGGTCTACAAAAACAATATCCCCCGGTTCTACAACATGTATCTCGTTCATTCCTAGCACAGGGAAATCGGTGGTACCAACAAATTCACAATCAATTAATCCTGCAATTTGTTTTAAAGTATGTGGGTTTGGAAACTTCATTTATTTGTTTAGCTGTTAATTCGTTAAGTTGTCAAGTTGTTTTAAAAACAAATAAACACATCAACAAATAAACATATTACTCTTTTACACGTTCTTTGTAAGTCCCTTTTTCGGTTTCTACCTTAATTTTATCACCTTCGTTTATAAACAGTGGCACGTTTACTATAGCTCCTGTTTCAACCGTTGCTGGTTTTGTAGCATTTGTTGCTGTATTACCTTTTACTCCTGGCTCGGTTGCAGTAACTTCTAAAATAACACTTGCAGGCATTTCAACAGAAAGTGGCATATTGTCTTCAGCGTTAATAATTACCGTAACTACCTCACCTTCTTTCATTAAACCGGGATTATCTAAAGCCGATTCCCTAAGTTGAATTTGGGTGTAATCTTCGGTGTTCATGAAGTGATAATATTCACCATCATTGTATAAAAATTGGAATTTATGGGTTTCAACACGTACATCTTCCAATTTATGACCTGCAGAAAAGGTGTTATCCAACACTTTCCCGTTAGTTACACTCTTCATTTTCGTTCTAACAAACGCAGGTCCTTTACCTGGTTTTACGTGTAAAAATTCTATGATTTTATAGATGTCGTTATTATACCTAATACATAATCCGTTTCTAATATCACTTGTAGTTGCCATTTATTTTTTATTGTTTATTTGTATTTTACTAAGTCGTTTGTTGATTGTGTATATAATAAAGTTGATTATTGTTAAGTTGAAAACGACTAAACAACACCACAACAAACAACTTGTTTTTTTAATTTGATTTAAAATACCCCTTCATGATACCACGTTGTGAATCTTTTATAAACTGAAGAATTTCATCACGCTCTGGAGTTGCTTCCATTTCAGCTTCAATAATTTCTGCTGCTTGGGTATTATTGTAGTTTTTCTGATAAAGAATTCTGTATATATTTTGAATTTCCCTGATTTTCTCTGTTGTATAACCACGTCTTCTTAAACCCACCGAATTTATTCCAACATAGGATAAAGGTTCTCTTGCTGCTTTCACAAAAGGAGGAACATCTTTACGAACTAAAGACCCTCCGGTAACAAAAGCATGACTCCCTACAGAAACAAATTGGTGTACCGCTGTCATACCTGCTAAAACCACATAATCGCCAATGGTTATATGCCCAGCCAAAGTACTATTGTTTGAGAAAATACAGTTATTGCCAACAACACAATCGTGCGCAACGTGGCAATATGCCATAATTAAGCAATTGTTGCCAATAACGGTTTTCATTCTATCGGTAGTACCTCGGTTTATGGTAACACATTCTCTAATGGTTACATTATCTCCTATTTCAACGGTGGTTTCTTCGTCGTTATATTTCAAGTCTTGTGGAACAGCTGAAATAACCGAACCAGGGAAAATATTACAATTTTTACCAATACGAGCACCTTCCATAATGGTAACATTACTTCCTATCCAAGTACCTTCACCTATAGTTACATTATTATAAATAGTTGTGAATGGTTCTATTACAACATTTTTTGCAATTTTAGCACCTGGATGCACGTAAGCTAGTGGTTGGTTCATTTTTATGATTTTAATTTTGATAAAGTGGTAAAAATTTATGAGCAATATAAACTTTTCATTTCATAGAAAATTTTAATTATTGCTCGGGTCATTTATTGCCTATTATTTAACTTTAGATATTTGAGCCATAAGTTCTGCTTCTGCACAAAGTTTCCCGTTTGCATACGCGTAACCTTGCATGTGACAAATACCACGACGAATAGGTGTAATTAACGAACATTTAAAAATTAAAGTATCGCCAGGAACTACTTTTTGTTTAAACTTAACATTATCCATTTTCATGAAAAACGTTAAATAATTTTCTGGATCAGGAACCGTATTTAGAACTAATATACCGCCAGTTTGCGCCATAGCTTCAACAATCAATACACCAGGCATTACAGGTGCTCCTGGAAAATGGCCAGCAAAAAACGATTCATTCATGGTCACATTTTTCATAGCAGTTACATGACTTTCTGAAAGTTCAAAAACCTTATCAATCATTAAAAAAGGCTGACGGTGAGGTAACATGGCCATAATTTGATTGACATCCATTAAAGGTGTTTGATTCAAATCTATTTCCGGAACATTGTTACGACGGTCGTTTTTTATAAGTTTTGAAAGTTTTTTAGCAAACTGGGTATTTACAAAATGCCCTGGTTTGTTGGCGATTACTTTACCACGAATTCGGGTTCCCACAAGCGCCAAATCTCCTAAAACATCCAATAGTTTATGTCTTGCCGCTTCATTTGGATAATGTAGTGTAAGATTATCCAAGATACCATTTGGCTTTACTGCAATAGTATCTTTTTTGAAGGCTACTTTAAGTTTTTCCATGGTTTCTGTAGATAATGGTTTATCAACATAAACAATGGCATTGTTTAAATCACCCCCTTTTATCAATCCATTTTGAAGAAGCATTTCTATTTCGTGCAAAAAACTAAAGGTTCTTGCATTAGAAATTTCATCTTTAAAATCTGAAATTTGATTTAAAGTGGCGTTTTGTGTACCTAAAACTTTGGTGCCAAAATCTACCATAGTGGTAATTTGATACTCTTTTGCCGGCATCAACAATATTTCACTTCCTGATTCTTCATCGATATATGAAACAATATCTGTTACAACATATTCTTCTCTAAAATCATCAAGCTCAATAACTCCAGCTTTTTCTATAGCTTCAACAAAAAATTTAGAAGACCCATCCATTATAGGGGGTTCTGAAGCATTCAATTCCACAAGTACATTATCAACATCTAAACCTACCAAAGCCGCCAAGACATGCTCTGAAGTTTGTATAATGACACCGTTTTTTTCTAAACATGTACCACGTTGTGTGTTTGTAACATAGTTGGCATCGGCTTCAATAACGGGCATTCCTTCTAAATCAACACGTTTAAAAGTTAATCCTGAGTTAGCTTCAGCTGGTTTAAAAGTTAATGTTACGTTTTTTCCTGTGTGCAAACCAACGCCTGTTAAAGAAACTTCTTGCTTTATGGTTTTTTGCTTAATTTCAGTAGTTACTATTCCCATTTATTTTTCTCTAAATCATTAATATTTCTAACAATCTTGGGTAAGTTCTTAAAATGAACGTACGATTTATTATAGTCGGTTAAACTAAGTGCTGGTGAACCTTGAAGCACTTCGTTGTCTTTTACATTTCGAGCAATGCCAGATTGCGCTTGAATTTTTACATTATTACCAATAGTAATATGACCCGCAATACCTACTTGCCCCCCAATTTGACAATTACTACCAATTTTGGTTGAACCAGCAACACCAGATTGTGCAGCTATAACAGTGTTCCTACCAATTTCAACATTATGGGCTATTTGGATATGATTATCCAATTTGGCTCCTTCACGAATAATGGTTGATCCCATGGTAGCTCTATCAATAGTAGTGGCTGCACCAATATCTACATAATCTTCAATGATAACATTTCCTGTTTGCGGAATTTTATTATATCCTCCATTTTCATTCGGTGCAAAACCAAATCCATCTGCACCAATAATAACACCGGAATTGATAACACAGGTTGCTCCAATAATGGTTTCAGAATATATTTTTGCTCCAGAAAAAATAATGGTATTATCACCAATAACTACGTTTTCACCAATATATGTATTTGGAAATATTTTCACGTTATTTCCTATTTTAACATGGTCACTAATGTATGAAAAAGCACCAATATAAACAGCATCGCCATAACTGGCAGATTCTGAAATGAAGGAAGGTTGTTCTATACCAACTTTATTAAGTTTAATGGCACTGTAATATTCAAGGATTTTGGAAAATGCCAAATAAGCATCATCAACTTTAATCAAGGTTGTTTTTACAGAATTTTCAGGAACAAAAGTTTTATTTACAATAGTAATTGAAGCTTGGGTACTATATATATGTGGTGTGTATTTAGGATTTGCTAAAAACGTTAAAGAGCCTTCAAAACCTTCTTCAATTTTAGAAAGTTTAGACACTTCTGCATCTGGATTTCCAACCACGTCTCCTTCTAAAATCCCTGCTATTTGTTGTGCCGTAAATTTCACACTTTAGAGTTTATTGTTTTTTTAGTTTGTTTGGCAAAAATAGGAAAAATGTACTTAACTTTTTCAAATGATGTTTCTTATTGTTAACCACTCAATTACAATTACTTAAAGAATAAATTAAATAATTGTTAATAAATTATTCAACAGTTACCTCTTTAGGGTAACATATATAATACTTAGTTACTGGTTTGGATAATGCCTTTAAATTAAGCTGATCGGATGCTTTAACAATGTCTTCAACTTTACCAGATTTATGCAAAATATTGATGCCTTTATGATTGTTTTGGTATGCTTGATTTGAAATACTGCCCGTAAAAACAAAATATTTTGCTTCAGCTTCTGTAATGCCATGTTTTGCAATTAATCCAACGATATGTTTTTGTAAATCCTTTTCTTGAATGGGTTTCTTTTTTAATTTGATGGTTAATAAATTTCTGTTAATTATCATTTCACACAAATTACTTAGCACAAAATCAGCATGGAATTGCCAATGTTTCATGGCCGAAATAATATCATAATCATCCAATTGAGAAAACACATCCAACGCTTTTTTATTAAAATCATCTATAGAAATTTTATTCTCTAAAAAATACAAAAGCGGTTTACTGGCTTCTAATGCATGGTTACTGTTGTGCAGTTCTTTAGCACGTTTCAATACTCTAATTAATAATTGCTCAGCGGCCAACCCTGTTTTATGCAAATACACTTGCCAATACATAAAACGCCTAGCGATTAGGAATTTTTCAACACTATAAATTCCTTTTTCTTCTACAACCAATTCATCGTTTACAACGCTTAACATAGTAATTAAACGTTCACTATTTACATTGCCTTCAGCAACACCCGTATAAAAACTATCGCGTTTTAAATAATCGGCTCTATCCATGTCGAACTGGCCCGAAATAAGTTGGCACATAAACTTTTTGGGGTATTCGCCTTTAAAAATTTGGATGGCAAGCGTTAAACTTCCGTTAAATTCTTCATTCAAACGCTCCATAAAAAGCAGTGAAATTTGCTCGTGAGACACGTTTTCAACAATACTGTGCTCCATGGCATGCGAGAAAGGACCATGACCTATATCATGCAATAAAATGGCTGCATACAGGCCTATTTCTTCTTCATTGGAAATTGTAACACCCTTAAAACGAAGCACATTAACCGCTTTTTGCATTAAGTACACGCAACCAATGGCATGATGAAATCGCGTATGATGGGCTCCTGGATATACTAAATATGACATACCCATTTGTGTAATCCTTCTTAATCGTTGAAAATACTTATGCTGTATTAAATCGAAAATAAGAGAATTTGGAATCGTAATAAATCCGTAAATTGGGTCGTTTAATATTTTAAGTTTGTTCAAACTTTAAAAGTTAAGGTTTAATGGACACAAATATAATTATATACCTTATATATATAAGGCTACACTAATAACAAATTCTAATTAAAACATATAAATGAATACAATAAAAATACTTTGGGTAGATGATGAAATTGATTTATTGAAACCACATATATTATTTTTACAACAGCGAAACTACACTGTAACTACCTGTAAAAGTGGTACCGAAGCCATTGAAACTCTTGATAGTGAAAATTTTGACATTGTTTTTTTAGATGAAAATATGCCTGGGCTAACCGGACTTGAAACTTTAAATGAAATAAAGGAGAAGCAAGACAATCTTCCCGTAGTGATGATAACTAAGAGTGAGGAAGAATATATAATGGAAGAAGCCATTGGCAATAAAATTGCGGATTATCTTATAAAACCCGTAAACCCAAATCAAATTCTTTTAAGTTTAAAGAAGAATTTAGACCATTCTAGGCTTGTTTCAGAAAAAACAACGTCCAATTATCAACAAGAATTTAGAAAAATAGCTTTGGATTTGTCTATGGTAAATTCGTATGATGAATGGGTAAGCCTTTACCAAAAGCTAATATATTGGGAAATTCAGCTAGAAAATATTGAGGATGCTGGCATGTTTGAAATATTGGAATCTCAAAAAATTGAAGCAAACATACAGTTTGGCAAGTACATTGAAAAAAATTATGCGAAATGGTTTCAGCAAAATACCGAAGCCCCCATCATGTCGCACACACTTTTTAAAGAAAAAGTTGTTCCCGAATTAAGTAAAGAGCAACCCACTCTATTAGTTGTTGTTGATAATTTAAGGTACGACCAATGGAAGGTTTTTGAGCCAATAATAAACAATCACTACAAAAAAGAAAAAGAAAATGCCTTTTTCAGCATTTTACCAACGGCAACACAGTATGCTAGAAATGCCATTTTTTCTGGTTTGATGCCCAGTGAAATGGAAAAGCTTTTTCCTCAATTTTGGAAAAACGATACCGATGAAGGTGGAAAAAATCTACATGAAGAAGATTTTTTAAATACACAATTAAAACGCCTTGGGTTAAACCATTTAACAACTGAATTTCATAAAATAACGAACCTTAAAGCAGGAAAAAAACTTGCAGAAAACTTCAGATCTTTAAAAAACAACGACTTAACAATTATTGTTTATAATTTTGTAGATATGCTTTCGCATTCAAAAACAGAAATGGAAGTTGTTAAAGAATTGGCTTCAAATGATAAAGCATATCGATCGTTAACCTTAAGCTGGTTTAAAAATTCACCGCTTTTAGAAATGATTCAGCAAGCGCAACAACTAGGATTTAAACTCATATTAACTACCGATCATGGCACAATAAATGTTAAAAATCCCTCAAAAGTTATTGGGGATAGAGATACCAGTTTAAATTTGCGTTACAAAACAGGCAGAAGCCTAACTTATGAAAGTAAAGAGGTTTTGGTTTTTAAAGATCCTAAAGAGGTGCATTTACCGTCCATTAATATGAGTAGTTCGTATATATTTGCAAAAAGCGACTTATTTTTTGCATACCCAAACAATTACAATCATTACGTGAGTTATTTTAGAAACACATATCAACATGGTGGTGTTTCATTAGAAGAAATGATTATTCCTTTTGTGGTTTTTAATCCTAAATAATCTATATAATACAAAAAACACCGATAAAATGCATAGATTATTAGTTTATTTTATTTTTAATTTGTAACATTGCTAACAAAATGACACAAAGTTGGAAACAAACTATCAACTGATTGATTTAGATGCTGTTGTTGAGCAGCTAATAAAAAATTTAAAAACAAAAACCATATTGTTTAATGGGGATATGGGTATTGGTAAAACTACATTAATAAAAACTTTAGTAAAGAAATTAGGTAGTAATGACGAAGTTAGCAGCCCTACATTCTCTATAGTCAATGAGTATGAATTACAAGATGATAAAATATTTCATTTTGATTTATATAGAATAAAAAATTTAGATGAAGCTTATAATTTAGGTATTGAAGATTATTTAGATTCTGGTCACTGGATTTTAATTGAATGGCCAAATATTATTAAACCAATATTAAATAATAATTTTGACATTATAAATTTGAAGCTTGAAAACGAAAACAGTAGAAAATTAACCATACAAAACGAATATTAACCAACAAAATATAGTAAACAAACAAAAAATGTTATGAATTTTAAACTTTTACGGAAAACCCGTAATGATGAATTCAAAAAAACCATGTTTTTAACATATTTTTAACATTTAGACACATTTCTCAATATATGCTTTAGTTAAATTTGGGGTATTAATTAATTAAATCCCTTATAAAAATGAAAACTAAAAACTATTTAATTGCAATCGCATTATTCGGAGGAATGTTGTTTACAGTTTGTGCAGCTAACACATTAAACTTAGATGGAACAACAACAGCAAAAGTTGACAAAACAAAAATCAAAGTTCCTCAAAACGGATAAAAAAAGCTTAATAGTAGGCAGTATTGTTGCTACTTTAATAGCTATAACGCCCTATTTATTTTATTTGTATGAAAGTGTTCCAGATACTCCTGTATGGAACACTTTTTTATTTACTTACACTAGTTATAATTATCAAAGTGCCAATGTAGCTATGTGGATTCTAACAAGTAAAGCCATTCCTCTGTTATTGTTATTAATATGGTTCTTCACCTGTAGACACTGGTGGTATCATGTTTTGCTCGTACCAATATCAATGTATATTTTTCAAGTGTTTGGATTGATAAATGGAGACTCCAGATATCTAGACGAATTCCAATTAATTTACATGATTCCTGTTATGGCCGTTATAATTCCATCAATATATCTTGTTAAAGCTCGGATTTTTAACCAAATAAACGAGGCTTCAAAATCCATGGAAGAATTAGAAGAAGAATTTAAAATGTCTCCAAAAAACTTTTGGCAAAGAATAAAACAATACTTTTAATTATTTTTTGGTATTCAACCTTTCTCGTTCTTCTAAATCTATTTCTTTTTGATTGTTTTTTATATTTGAGTTTCCAAACTTATAATTAAAACCAAAAGTTAATAACCTATTTTCCATTCTAGAGTTTTGGTACACATCTTGGTTTAAATATTTAGTTGAACTAGTGAAATTTTTAGTATTAAAAACATCTGCTAAACCAATATTGATGCTTGCCCGGTTCTTAAAAAGTGTTTTCCTAAAATTAATATCCAACCCGTGTCTATTACTAATTTGTTCTGGACCAACTAATAACGGTGAAATATATAAATAAGCAATATCGGCAGTTAAGCTTTCATCATTTAAAAAGGAAAAATAATTAATAATATTTCCATATAAGGACCATTTATCAACTTTGGTTAACTCATTATTACTTTCTAAAGCATAAAAGTTGTTTTCATAATAAAATAGTGATGATAATACATATAAACTCCATCGGTTAGCAATTTTGGTATAAGTAGTAAAATCCAAACCGTAAGAAATACTATTATCAATATTAGTATTAATGTGCTTTAATTTTCTTTCATCATTGTCTTGAAAAGTAATTTCTAATGTTGGGTTGTTTTCATTTCTATAATAAACCTCAAAAGTGTAATCTTTATTAAATGTATAGCCTAGGGTAAACACATCATCTATTTGGGGTTTCAATTCTGGGTCACCGGTTATGTATGCATTATCATTTAAAAAATATTTAAAAGGGTTCAATTCACTATACCTAGGGCGGTATATACGCCTGTTGTAATTAAAATACAAGTCATTATTTTCATTTAGCTTGTTCAATACAAACAAAGACGGAAAAAGTTTTATGTAAGCTTTATTGTTTATGTTATTGGTAGATAGTGAATTACCTTTCACATCAGTATATTCTGCACGCACACCAGATTTCAAACTCCAATGTTCCCAATCTTTTGAATAACTGGCATAAAAAGCATAATTAAATTCATCGTAAAAAAAGATATCCGAATTTTCTATGTCTATTGTTTTTTCTTCATTTTCAAAAACATATTGATCTAAAACACTTTTAGAATTAATATTAGATACTTTAGCTCCTGTTTCAAATTTTGAAGTGTCATTTATGGGTAGTTCATAATCTACTTGCCCTGTATATAATTGAATTAGTTGTCTTGAATATGTTTGAAAATTGTTATTTCTAAAAGCTAAAGATTCAGAAGGCAAAAAATAACCTGTTTTAACATCTTGAAAACTCGAAAAATCGTAATTGGTATGATGGGCACTTACTATTAGTTTCTCGCCCTCTTTTTTGAATTTATGAATATAATCAAGCGTAAAAGCCATATTGAATTTCTCGTCTACTAATTTATTTGTAGTGTTAAAAGTAGAGTCTAAAACATGGTTTACATTATAAACCTCTGTTAAAGAATTTACAGAAGTTTTAGTATTATCTCTTGGTGCAGCTAATATACTTGTTGAAAATCCTAATGTGTTTTTTTCATTGAGCTCGTAATCAATATTCGCATTTAAATTATGGTTAGAAGTTTCTCGAGTTCTTTTGTAGTCTGTTTCCCAGGTTGAAGTGATTTCATCATTTTCAATAAAATTGATAAATTCGTTATTATGTCTATAATCTTTTCTAGGGCTGACACTATAATTTATATAGGTATTTAATTTTTCTGTTTTAAAAAAATGACTCGTGCCAAATGAATATTTTGGATATTCACTACCCTGCATGTAATTACCAAAAACACTACCATTGTATCCTGCTATAATATTTTTACTAGTAACAATATTAATAACCGCACCTCCCTCCGCTTCATATTTTGCAGGCGGATTTGTAATAACTTCAATAGACTTTATACTGTTAGCCGATGTTCCTTCTAAAAGTTGTTGTACTTCGGTTGCTGATAAATGCACTTTTCTGTCATTAATATATATTGTTGGAGTACTGTGCTTTACCGTAATTTCTCCATCTTGCACTAAAACACCAGGTGTATGTTTTAATACATCGAGTACATTGCTATTGGATAGTGTAGAGTTTTCAACATTAAAAACCAATCGATCTACCATTCGTTTAACCGTTGGCCGTTTAGCAACCACAGTTATGCCTTCTATGTTTTCAAATTTTTCTTTAAGAACAATAATACCTAGGTCTGTTGTTTTATCAAAATTAATTGTGATTTTATTTTCTTCAAAACCTAAATAACTTACGGTTAGAACGTAATTATTTGGTTTTAAGTTTTTAAACTGAAAAACACCATCTTCATTGGTTGTTGTTCCATCAACAACAACGAGGTTATCAGCACTATATAAAACAATATTTGAAAAAGTTACTGGAACATTATTCTCATCTACAACATTTCCAGTTAAAACAAAATTTTGCGCAAAACTTAATAAAGTTGATGCGTAAATAAGATAGGTTAATAATCTTTTAAACATAAATTAACTTTGGTCTATAAAAATATACTAATTACTATTCATCTACTTTCTTTTTTTAGGTTTTTTCGTTCAAAGTCAATTATATCCTATAAATTATCATTTATGGAATAGAAAATAGTTATTTTTGATATATGGCAATACAATAAAAATTATTTGTAATTTGACTTTTTTGTAAACATAAAAACCATGGCAAAACAATTATCCCCTTTTACTAAACAGCAACTTTTACCTCAAGAAGAAACCCTGGAAATATTTAAACGTAA
This sequence comes from Mariniflexile gromovii, assembly GCF_017814435.1. Lineage (GTDB taxonomy): Bacteria > Bacteroidota > Bacteroidia > Flavobacteriales > Flavobacteriaceae > Mariniflexile > Mariniflexile gromovii. The sequence goes on from NZ_JAGJCB010000001.1 coordinate 302,982, forward strand.
GGGAGAATTATTTATTGGGATCCCAAAAGAAACGGCTTTTCAAGAAAAACGGGTTTGTTTAACCCCAGATGCTGTTTTTGCAATTGTTAGTAATGGGCATAGGGTGTTATTGGAATCTGGCGCAGGTGATGGCGCTAATTTTAGCGATAAAGATTATAGTGAAGCTGGTGCCGAAATAACAAATGATACTTCTAAGGTTTTTGCTTGTCCTATGATACTTAAGGTAGAACCGCCAAGTTTAGAACAAATAAAACTCATCAATCCGCAAACAATTTTAATTTCTGCATTGCAAATTAAAACCCAAACTAAAAAATATTTTGAAGCACTTGCCTCAAAACGTATTACAGCTATGGCTTTTGAATTTATTAGAGATTCAGATGGTACCTATCCCGCTGTAAAATCTTTAAGTGAAATAGCAGGTACCGCATCGGTACTTATCGCAGCCGAATTATTATCAGACACCAGAGGTGGCAACGGTTTAATGTTTGGGAACATTAGTGGCGTACCTCCATTAGAAGTTGTTATTTTAGGAGCAGGTACCGTTGGCGAATTTGCAGCAAGAAGTTCCATAGGTCTTGGAGCTAACGTAAAAATATTTGATAATTCCATTACTAAATTAAGACGTATCCAAACACATTTGGGAAGGCCTCTTTTCACATCTACATTGCAACCAAAAAATTTAACTAAAGCTTTAAAACGTTGTGATGTGGTTATTGGAGCCGTAAGGGGCAATAATAGATCGCCCATTATTGTGTCCGAAACTATGGTACAATGCATGAAAAAAGGAGCAATTATTATAGATGTAAGCATAGATATGGGCGGTTGTTTTGAAACCAGCGAGGTTACATCACACAAACAGCCTACATTTGTAAAACATAATGTAGTGCATTATTGCGTTCCTAATATTCCTGCTAGATATTCGCGTACTGCATCGGTATCCATTAGCAATATTTGTACACCTTACCTTTTAAAAATTGCCGAAGATGGTGGTTTAGAAAATTCCCTTCGATTTGATAGAGGTTTAAAAAATGGGTTGTACTTTTACCACGGAATTTTAACTAGTAAATCTGTTGGTGAATGGTTTGATTTGAATTATAGCGATATTAATCTAATTATATTTTAAACAAAAACTTCAAAAGACTAGTTTCTAAAAAACACAAATGACATTATTACAACGTATAGGCTATTATTTAGGAGGTTTTTCTATTGGATTAGTCATATTAGCATTCTTTTTTAACGGCAAAAAAACATCGTGTAGTTATGGCCCTGATTCACGTGTGTTAAAGAACATACGAATGAAAAAAATTGAATATGCCAATGATATTCAAGCGCAGTTACTTAGTAACAATTTAGATTCTGTGGCGGTAAATTATGTGTTAAAAAAAGGAAATATAAATTTTTCTGAAAGTAATGCAAGAGAAAAACCTTGCGGTATTTATTTGATTGAAGGCGATTATAACGATAAAGAAATTGCTTTAACCATTCAAAACTGCGATAGCATTGCTACCATAACCAATTTTAGAACAACAGATTAATGATTGCAAAACGTTGTTTTGATATTATTTTTTCCATCGTTGGATTAATTCTACTTGCTCCATTTTTAATACTCATTGCAATACTTATAAAAATAGATTCCAAAGGGCCTGTTTTATTTATACAAGGACGCGTTGGAAAAAACAATATTGACTTCAATATTTATAAGTTTAGAACCATGCGCATACAATCTGAAACGGGAGGGTTGCTTACTTTAGGGAACCATGATTCTAGAATCACTAAAATAGGTTATTTTTTGCGCCGTTACAAAATTGATGAATTTCCTCAGCTCATTAACATTTTAAAGGGCGATATGAGTTTTGTAGGCCCTAGACCAGAACTTCGTTATTATGTGAATTTTTACAATAAAGAAGATATGGAAATTTTTGTGGTGCGTCCAGGAATTACAGGCCTTGCTTCATTAAAGTACAGAAATGAGGTAGAACTTCTAAAAGCAGCCGAAAATCCTGAAGAATTTTTTATAAAAACCATCATCCCGGATAAGTTGAAATACAACAAAGAATACATAAAAAAGAGAAGTTTTATGTTCGATTTAAAGCTTATCTTCATCACAATTATTAAAGTTGTAACTAAATAGCACTTCCACGGCATTCCACTTGTTTAAATGCAATATTATTACTACTTTGGAAGTGTGTTTTATCCGTAAAAAAGTGCTTCAAAACGAATTTAAATTAAATGACCCAAACAACCCAAATCCACATAAAACAACTTATTGAAAATTCTGGGGTCATGCATTCTAATGGAAACTCTAAACAACCATTTGAGCAGTTTGATTTTTCCAATGAAACGATATTAATTACAGGAGCTGCGGGCTCTATTGGTAGTGAACTTGCAAGGCATATTTTGGTTTGTGATTATAAAAAAATGATCCTTATTGACATTGCCGAATCTCCTCTCTATAACTTAATTAAAGAATTTGAAAATGAAGATTCTAATAAAATTGAATATTTACTATTAAATATTAACGAAATTGAATCTGCTGAATTTCTTTTTGAAACCTATAAGCCAACACTTGTTTTTCATGCCGCCGCTTATAAGCACGTGCCTTTAATGGAATCACATCCTTATGAAGCTGTAAAAACGAATATTTTGGCTACTAAACTATTAGCAGATTTAGCTATAAAATACGATGTTAGAAAATTCATTTTTATTTCTACTGATAAAGCTGTGAACCCCATTAGTGTTATGGGAATGTCAAAACATATTGCAGAAAATTATATCAAAAAATTAGCAATAAAAAGTAATACCCAATTTGCAATAACGCGTTTTGGAAATATTATAGGATCTAGTGGTTCTGTATTGCCTCTTTTTAAAAAACAAATAGATGCGGGCTTACCTTTAACAATTACCAGTAAAACTGTAGCTCGTTATTTTATAGACAAACATAAAGCCTGTAATTTAATATTAAAAATTGCAACTTTTGATGAATTGGAAGGAAGCCTATTCACTTTTAATATGGGAGAACCTGTAAAGTTGATGGATTTAGCAAAGTGTCTTATAAATAATTACGCAAATAATAATTCGGTAAAAATAAAAATTACGGGGTTACGCCCTGGCGAAAAACATGATGAGGATATTATTTCAGAAGATGAATTGTTAGTAGCAACTCCGGATAAAGATATTTTATTGGTAATACAAAAGAACAATAAAAAACCAAAGGAAGTAGATTTAAGTAGTTTACTAAATATTACTCCTTATCAATCGCCTCTAGAAATAAAAAACATCTTAATTAATCATATCTAATCCATTTTAAATTTTTCGGCGCTTTTTCTCTTTGGCTAAAAGTGCCAATTCTCTGCCCGTTTGTCCAGCTACAGAAGTGTTTTCTTCTGCTCGACGTATCAAATAGGGCATCACATCTTTTACAGGGCCAAAAGGCACATACTTGGCTACATTATAACCTTTGTCGGCTAGATTAAAACTAATGTGGTCACTCATTCCATATAATTGCCCAAACCATACTCTAGAATCATTATTTTTTAATTCTTTTTCTGCCATTAAATCCATTAGCAAATAGGAGCTTGCTTCGTTATGGGTTCCAGCAAAAACAGACATACAATCTAAATGATCTATCATATATTTTAGTGCTGCATTGAAATTTTCATCGGTATCTGCTTTCGTTTTACAAATAGGAGATTCATAACCTTTATCTTCTGCCCTATCATTTTCTTTTTCCATATACGCACCTCTCACCAATTTGTAACCAAGAAAATATCCGCCCTCCTTCGCTTTTCTGTGTTCGCTTTTCAAAAAAGTCATCCTATCGTGCCGGTACATTTGAAGCGTGTTAAAAACAATAGGTTTTTCTGTATTGTATTTTTTCATTAATTCAGTAATTAATGCATCAGCAGCATTTTGTATCCAACTTTCTTCTGCATCAATCAAAACAGCTACATTATTATTCTTGGCCTTTTCACAAACGGTCTCAAATCGATCGATAACCTTTTGCCATTCATCCTTTTCTTTATTTGTTAAAGAGTCTCCTTTACTTATTTTTTCGTATAAATAAAAACGCCCAAAGCCCGATGGTTTAAAAACTGCTATAGGAATTGCTTTAATTTCTTTACAGAATTCAATAATATTGAGAACAACATCGCGAGCATAATCAAACTCTTTTTCACTTTCCTTAGCTTCAACTGAAAAGTCTAATACGGAACTCACACCTTTCTTGTACATATTGTTAATAACCGGTAAACAATCTTTTTCATTGACGCCTCCACAAAAATGATCAAATACCGTAGAACGAATTAATCCTTCAATGGGTAAATGTGCTTTCAATGCCAAATTTGTTGCTATTGTACCAATTTTAACCAAAGGCTCTATGGAAATCATTTTAAACAAAAAATAGGCACGCTCTAATTCTGAATCGCTTTTTAAAGCGAAAGCAATTTCAGTATTATCAAAAATCGGAGTGTTTTTTTGCATTATCTTCAATATTTGATGCAAATATAATTAACCACAAGTTATCATTTTATATAAAATCTCCTTAATTTCGTGTTTTAAAAAAAAATAATTATTTCATGGATTCTATAATAACAAACAAGTGTACTATTCATTTTAATAACATTTGCTACTCGTCTCTAAATGAACATCTAAATGATAAAAAATTTTCTAAAATTTTTATTTTAGTTGATGAGAACACACATCAGTTTTGTCTGCCTTATTTTTTGGAAAGGATAGAAACCAATATTGATATTGAAATTATTGAAATAGAATCTGGTGAAATAAACAAAAATATAGAAACCTGTGTAGGTGTTTGGAATACACTTTCTGAATTAAATGCAGACCGCAAAAGCTTGCTAATAAATATTGGCGGGGGTGTTATCACCGATTTGGGAGGTTTTGTAGCTTGTACCTTTAAACGTGGCATTGCATACGTTAATGTACCTACTACCCTATTATCTATGGTAGATGCTTCTGTAGGCGGCAAAACTGGCATTGATTTAGGGCATTTAAAAAATCAAATTGGCGTTATAAGCAACCCTGATTTGGTACTTATTGACACCTATTTTTTAAACACATTACCACAAAACCAAATGCGTTCTGGGTTAGCAGAAATGCTAAAGCATGGGTTAATTAGTGATGAAAATTATTGGAATAAATTTCAAGATTTATCGAAGCTTTCTTTTGATGATTTAGATGAATTAATTTACGAATCTGTGATTATAAAAAAGAATGTTGTTGAAATAGATCCGCTTGAAAACAATCTTCGTAAAACTTTAAATTTTGGGCATACACTTGGCCACGCCATAGAATCTTATTTTTTAAGTAATCCTAAAAAAACCACATTGCTACATGGAGAAGCCATTATTATAGGCATGATTTTAGCTGCATACATTTCAACAGAATTAGCTGGTTTCCCAAAACAGGTTGCTCATAGCATTAAAACGCTATTTGTTGATTATTACGGAAAAGTAACCATTGAAAAATCGGAATACGCCACAATTATTGAATTACTTAAGTACGACAAAAAGAACAACCATGGTAATATCAATTTTGTTTTGTTAGAAAATATTGGAAAACCAAGAATAGATTGTTTAGTTGATGATACTGTTATTATTGATGCGTTCGAATTCTACGCATCTTAAAATTAAAAATGCCCTCCCATAACCTACTTATAAAATGTTACAAATATTCTCTAAAAAGCAATTTTTAAAAGATTTACTAGAAAACTTTGTAGATATACACAATCATATACTACCAGGTATTGATGATGGGGAAAAAAATGTATATAAATCAATAGATTTAATTAAAAAACTTGAAGAATTAGGTGTAAAACACTTTATAGCAACACCGCATATTATGCAAGATTTTTATCCAAATACGAATGAAACTATTGATAATGCATATAAATTGTTGTTGAAGAACTTAAATAAAAAACCTCAAACAGGCATTACTATAAATACTGCTGCCGAATACATGCTGGACAATGAATTTGAGAAAATTTTGGAAGATGGAAATATTTTAACTTTAAAAAGTAATTATGTTCTCATTGAAATGTCATACTTTCAACCACCATTAAATTTAGAACCACTAATTCTTAAAATTAAAACTGAAGGCTATTTACCAGTTTTAGCACATCCCGAACGTTATGGATTTTACCACAACAGTCTTGATTATTACGATAGGTTAAAACAATTAGGATGTTTATTTCAACTTAACTTATTGTCTTTAAGTGAATATTATGGTAATAGTGTTGAAAAAACTGCTAATTACCTAATAAATAAAAATCTTATAGATTTTGTTGCTACAGACGCTCATAATTCATTACAAATTGAAAAGCTCTCCAATTTAGTTTTGAACAAAAAAACTTCAGAAAAAATATTGTCTTTAATTAATAATACGAATACAACATTTTCCATTATTTAAAAATTTTCTTAAATAAGCTTTTCTTTTCATGGTCACCGTAATAGCCATATTTGGCACCATAACCAAAGTTAGCTTGATCCACATCATTTACAACTAACATCATACCATTAAGTTTTTTATTAGCGTGAAGTTCTTTTGCAAAGTTTAGAATTCTTTTTTCAGTATAACCTGCTCTGGTTAAATATATAGTGTGTCCTGCATATTGGCTAATCAACAAAGTATCAGTAACCAGCATTGCAGGTGCAGTGTCTACTACTACAAAATCATATTGACCAGATACATAATCAAATAATTCTTTAATTCTGTCACTCATTAATAATTCAGCTGGATTTGGTGGTATTTTCCCAGAAACTATTATATCTAAGTCAATATCGTTAATAGTATAGGTATATATAGTTTCTTTTACTGATACTGATTTATCGACTATAAACTCTGTTAATCCAACAACATCATTCTGTTCTTTACTATGAGTTTTAATAAAACTCTGGATTTTTGGATTTCTGATGTCTCCTCCAATTAGTAAAACTTTTTTATTTGTATTAGACATAGTCAAAGCAGTATTAAGACTAAAAAATGACTTCCCTTCACCATTAATTGTAGATGTTACAAATATTACATTGTCATAGTTTTCTATATTTCTACCTCGTCTAACATATTCAAAATTAGTCCTCAAAATTCTAAAAGATTCAGATAAAATAGATCGATCATTTCTTTCTACTAAAAGTTTTTCAGAAGCTTTTAAAGTATTTTTAATTCTAGGTATTTCACCTAAAATGGTTATATTCTTAAATTCTCTATCTAAATCTTCCTTATTATGAATTTTGTTATCTAACAAATCCTTAACATAAATTATCCCAAAAGGAATTATCAATCCTAAAAATAAGGCAGCTGTATATATTATTTTTTTGTTTGGAGATACAGGGCTCCCTGAACTAAAGGCTTGATCAATAACTTTAGAACTTGGGGACGTAGCGGTTAACGAGATGGCAGCTTCTTCTCTTTTCTCTAACAAATATAAGTAAAGTTGTTCTTTGATACCTTGTTTACGTTCTATACCCCGTAATTTACTTTCCTGGCCAGGAACTGAAAATAATTTAGAGTTAAACTTGTTCGATTGATTTTCTAAACTACTGATTTGAATTCCTAATGATTTTTTCGAATTTGTGATACTTCGGTTTAGGTTCTCTTTAATACTTCTTAAATTTTGATCTAATTGTATAACAACAGAGTTTTTTTCTCCAGCACTTTTTAATAACCGGTCGCGTTCACTTATCAATTCATTATATTTTGTTGATAGTGCTGCAATAGCTGGATCTCCCAAACCTAAATTTGCAGGAATTGGAGCGTAAGAATTAACATCGCCTAAAGCCGAATCCATATAATTTAGTTGACGTAATTGCATTTTAGATTGTTCAAGCAATTGTTCATTCTCCATACTGCTTGATGACAACTGTGTAGCTTCAGATACTACATCAGTGACTTTATTTCCTGTCTTAAAACGAACAATACTGTCATCAACGCCCAATAAATCTTTAGCAATCAAACTAATACGCTCATCTATGAACTTTGCGGTATTTATAGACTTTATGTTTTTTTGATTTAAAGTAGCTTCATTATACTTTGTTATTAAAGTGTTTATAATATCCTTAGCTTTATCGACAATAGGATCTTGAATTTGAATATTTATTATTTTTGAAGATGCTTTTTCTTGAAAAACAACAACTCTATTTTTTAAAGATTCCGCAATTGCCCTAACAGGAGTTATTTGAGTTCGCATTTCAATATCAAAATTCCCACTTAAATCCAAATGACTTGGAGTAATAATCATTCCTCCAAAAAATGTGGGTATTTTTTCACCAAACTCAACTTTTTTTGGAGCATCGTCTTCATTTAACTTATATTCAAAATATGTATCGGATATAATCTTAGTATAAAAACTAAAACTAGTTTGGTCTATAATTGAATCTGATGCAATAAAATTGATGTGTATAGGCGTATTTTTATAAATTTCAGAAGTATAAATACGTCCTTCGGCATAATGTGTAATGTTTAAGTGTAAATCTTTAACTATATTTCTAAAAAAATCGATAGACATTATAACGCCTATTTCATCTTCAACCTTTGCATCTTCCTTTTCAGAAAAAAAAGGTAAATCTTTAAATGCAGCGTTGGCACCTGTTGCTTCCCCATCACTCAAAAGCATTATTTTAGCAGTAGCTAAATACTCTGGTGTTGTATAGCGCAATTTAAAGTATGCAATACTCAAGCAAATTAAAACACTCAGTACAAACCAAAACCAACGTTTGATATAAGGAGCAACTGTTTTTCTTAAATTAAATTGATTTGTGGAAATAATGGTATCCGATAAATTATTGAAGTCAGTCATAAAAACCTAATTTCTTGTAACAAAAATAAGTGCTGTAGTTAAAATGAATGATGTAATTGTAATTATAGTACTTACTCTAGAATCACCAGAGGCATTACTAATAGAGGAATTATTTGGCTCTACATACACATAATCATTTTGTGTTAAATAATAAACAGGTGAATTAAACACTTCTTTACTAGTTAAATCTATACGTGTATAAGTTTTAGCACCATTAAAATCTCTAACAACCAGCACATTATCTCTTCTACCTTTAATTGTTAAGTCCCCTGCCATTCCTAATGCCTCAAGTATTGAGATACGTTCTCCTGAAACAGGATAGACTCCAGGTGAAGCTACTTCTCCTGCAACTGTGATTCTAAAATTTACAAAACGTATCATAACAACAGGATCCTTAAGTAATTGACCTTCTGAAAATTTTTTCTTAAAAAGTTCTTTCGCATCCTCTATTGTTAATCCTGCCAATTTAATTTTACCTAAAACAGGATAATCAATATTACCCTCAGAATCAATAAGATAATCTATTAATTGACCGCCATTTCCGCTTTGAATCACTATGTTATAGGGTTGTGTAACTGTTTGGTCTAAAGTAGATACATAAATACTAATAACATCGCCAGTTTTAAGTTTAGCTTTAAAGGTATCAGTATCCACAATTGTTTCAAAACTTTTTGCGTTTTGAAAATATACAACATCTTTCTTAGTTGTGCAAGATGTTAAAAACAAAGCAATAAAAAATACAACAAGCTGGTTGGTTTTAAAAAGTCTAATCATTGGGTATATATTAATTTGGGGGGAAAATACTAATTTTTTTGCTTACTTAAGCATTACCGTATGTTTTGTCTGTTTTGTCACTCAAAATTTCCTTAACTTTTTTATAGATTTGAACTTTTTTATCAAAACGTTCGTAATCCGAATTATTAGATTTATACTCAGGAATTAAACGCTTCATTTTCATGACAATATTGTTATTTTGAAAACGATTAGTTATACATAATTCTTCAATTTCAGATTTCACAGAGGCATAATCAAGTTCTCTTGTTTTACTTATCATTATTTTTTTATGATAAGTAGATAATGTGTTTTCACCATTAGCCAATAATTCTTCATAAAGTTTTTCTCCTGGACGTAATCCTGTAATTATAATATCAATATCTTCTGGAAAATTAAGACCAGATAATTTTATCATATTCTTCGCAAGGTCATAAATTTTAACAGATTCACCCATGTCAAAAATAAATATTTCTCCACCTTTACCCATCGTACCAGCTTCCAATACTAATTGGGCAGCTTCAGGGATGGTCATGAAATATCTTGTTATATCTTTATGCGTCAAAGTTAAAGGACCACCATTCTCAATTTGTTTTTTAAACAAAGGAATAACAGATCCATTAGAACCCAATACATTACCAAAACGAGTAGTAATAAACTTCGTTTTACTTTCTTTTTGCAAACAGCTAATATACATTTCAGCCATTCGCTTGGTAGCTCCCATAACGCTAGTTGGGTTTACTGCTTTATCTGTAGAAACAAAAACAAATTTCTTAACATTGTAGCGAGAAGATGTATCTGCTAAAAGCTTAGTTCCATTAACATTAATTTTAATAGCTTCATATGGAGAATGTTCCATTAAGGGTACATGCTTATATGCAGCTGCATGAAATACCATCGTTGGCTTATATTCTTGAAAAATGGCATCAATCCTCAAACCATCACGTATATCGGCTACTATGGTAACAAAGTTATGTTTTCCATCGCGAATTAAATCTTGTTGCACATCGTATAAAGGTGATTCTGCTTGGTCTACAAGTATCAATTTCTTTACATCAAAATTAGCTAATTGCTTAACTAGCTCACTACCAATAGAACCAGCTGCACCAGTGATTAGCACAGTTTCTCCTTTAAATTCATTTAAAAGATTAGGGTTATCAATTTGTATAGGAGCGCGCCCCAATAAATCTTCTATTTGTACCTGTTTAATTTGACGAACATTTAATTCTCCATTTATCCAATTTTCAATTGGTGGAACTTTTGTTACTTTCACATCTAAACCAACTAAACTAATCAGTCTATCCTTATTAATATTTTCAGATGTTACAATAATTTCATCAATATTATTTAACTCAACATACTCTTGGGTAATTCTATTCTTATTTAAAATTGAAATTCCATTAATTGATTTTCCATTTTTACTTGAGTTATCATCAATAAAGCCTATAACCTCAAATTTTTCCTTAACATTACTTATTAAAGCATTATAGGTTACAATACCTGAATCTCCCACACCATAAATAAGAACTCGTTTAGATGCAACATATTTACATTTTAAATAATTGTATCCCATTTTAAAAAGGAGGCGGCTAGAACTTAATAACACAAAACTTAGTAGTGCATGCATTACTAATATTGACAATGGTATTGTAAAACCTTTAATTAAGTCAATCTCTCTATTTATTAGGACAAATAAAACGGTTAGTATTGACATAAAAGATACCGACTTAAATAGATTAACTACATCGGTAAACCCCGTATGTCTTATAACACTTTTAAAGGATCCAAATACTAAAAAGCTTGTGGATGCAACTATTAAAATAAAAGGTAATTGAAATAAAAATTGGTTTAAATCAAAATTTAAAGTGAAATTAAATCTCACAAAATAAGAAGCGCAAAATGTAATTAAAACTATTGTTAAATCAATAGCAAAAACTAACCATTTTGAGGCGTATTTTTGAGAAAGATAGGTAAAATAATTATTTATCATAGGTTTGGGGTTTTTGAAATTGTATCTAAAATCCTGTCTAGATCTTCTCGATCTAAATTGGATCCACTTGGTAAGCAAAGTCCTTTATCAAAAAGTTCTTCAGCTGTTCCGTCTGTAAAATGTAAGCAATCTTTAAAAATTGGTTGCATATGCATCGGTTTCCATAAAGGTCTTGACTCAATATCTTCTTCCAAAAGATTTAGTCTTATTTGTTCTCTCAGTTCGAATGAACTTGTTTTAATACAAGTAAGCCATCTGTTAGAAAATAAACCTTTTGGTTCATCTAAAAATGAGATGGAATTATATTTTGATAAATTTTCTTTGTAAAAGTTATAATTATTTCTTCTAGCATTAACCCTTTCATCAAGCACTTCCATCTGTCCTCTGCCTATACCTGCTAAAACATTGCTCATTCTATAATTAAATCCTATTGATGAATGCTCATAATGAGGTTTATTATCTCTTGCTTGAGTAGCCAAAAAGACTGCTTTGTTTTTTAATTCTAAATTATGGGTTATAAGCGCACCTCCGCCAGATGTTGTAATTATTTTATTGCCATTAAATGATAAAATGCCAATATCAGAAAGTGACCCACAAGCTTTGTTATTATAAGTACTACCTAAAGCTTCTGCACTATCTTCTATAACAGGTATTTCGTATTTTTTAGCTATTGCATTGATTTCATTAGCCTTGTAAGGCATACCATACAAATGAACAGCTATAATGGCTTTAGGTTTTTTATATTTTTCAATTCTGTCTCTTATAGCAATTTCGAGTAATTCAGGAGACATATTCCATGTTTCAGATTCGCTATCAATAAAAACAGGCGTTGCTCCTTGGTAAACTATTGGGTTTGCTGAAGCTGAAAATGTAAAACTTTGGCATAATACTTCATCTCCTTTTGAAACATTTAGTATTTGTAGCGCCAAATGTATAGATGCTGTTCCTGAGCTTAGTACAGCAACTTGAGAATTATTTCCTAAATAATGTTGTATATCTTTTTCAAAACCATCAACGTTAGGTCCTAATGGAGCAATCCAATTAGTATCAAACGCTTCGTTAACAAACTTTTGTTCAGAACCACCCATGTGAGGTGATGATAAGTATATTTTAGTTTTAGTCAACATTTTAATTTATTTCGATTAAAAATAGCGCATAAAACTCTGCCTTAGCGTAAACTAAGGTGTTTGAAATATCCATCTGTTTTTTTTGATTATTCCCTCTTTTGCACATAAAACAAAATTCTTTTAATTATTAGCTTAATTATAATTGATACTAAATGTTTTTAATATTTTATCTATTTAATAGAATAAAATTGAGAGTCAAAAATATTTCATTATCATTTATACAATTAAATTTTAATATGCTACTAATCAATTCAATTTTGTATATAACGTTGTAAATTTAGTAATTGTTTTTAATGAAAAAGACAAGTATTAAGTTAATTCGCTAAAAGAGTAATTAAAATCGGTTAAATACCATATGTTGAATAATTCGCAGTAAAAATTTACACATTATCGATTTACATAGCATTAATTACAACAAAATAATCAAATTCACAATAAATTCACATTTTTATTATTAATGAATTACAATATTTTATGCGATTTTGAATTTCATCGGCAAAATCATAACATTAGTATGATAGTTAATATATCTTAACATTTTTTTTACAATATTTGTAAAGCTATTATTGATTCCAAATCTAAAAAATGACCAATCAACAACTAAAAACATTAAGCAATAAGACTGTTCTGGTTACTGGAGGAGCTGGTTTTATAGGTTCTAATTTATGTGAAAGCTTATTAAACCATAAAATTCAAGTAGTCTGTTTAGATAATTTTTCTACGGGTAAACTACAAAATATTGAACCTTTTTTAAAAAACAACTTGTTTACATTAATAGAAGGAGACATTCGAAATCTAGAAGATTGCAAAAAGGCCTGTAACAACATAGATTATGTGTTACATGAAGCTGCATTAGGTTCTGTACCACGTTCAATAAAAGATCCTATTACAACAAATGATGTGAATGTATCAGGGTTTTTAAATATGCTAGTAGCCGCAAGAGATGCTGGAGTGAAGCGATTTGTATATGCGGCAAGTTCTTCAACCTATGGCGATCATGAAGCCCTACCTAAAGTGGAAGAAACTATTGGTAAACCTTTATCTCCTTATGCCATTACAAAATACGTGAATGAGTTATATGCCGATATTTTCCATACTACTTATAATTTTGATACCATTGGTTTAAGGTATTTCAACGTTTTTGGCAAACGTCAAGATCCCAATGGGGCTTACGCCGCTGTAATACCAAAATTTGTTCAACAATTTATCAGTCATGAATCGCCTGTTATCAATGGAGATGGGAGTTATTCTAGAGACTTCACATTTATTGACAATGTTGTACAAATGAATATCAATGCCTTAACTACTGAAAATAAAGAGGCTTTAAATACAGTTTATAATGTAGCCTATGGAGAAAGAACAACACTCTTAGAATTGACCAATTTGTTAAAAACCTATTTATCTGAATTTGATGAGGCTATTAAAAGTGTTGAAATTAAACATCGTGATAACAGACAGGGCGACATCCCTCATTCTCTAGCATCTATAAATAAAGCTAAAGACTTACTAGATTACAACCCTAAATACAATATTAAGAACGGACTAAAAGAAGCGGTTTCCTGGTATTGGGAGAATTTAAAATAACTATTATTTGCATTAAAATAGAATATGGAAGACATTAAAATTGCAGTCATAGGCTTAGGATATGTAGGATTGCCTTTAGCAAGACTTTTCGCAACAAAATACGCCGTGGTAGGTTTTGATATTAACCAAAAAAGGATAAACGAATTACAATCAGGTAAAGATGTTACTCTAGAGGTAGAAGAAACTGTTTTACAATCGGTTTTAAAGAAAAACCCAAATAATGATTTGGGATTATACTGCTCTTCAAATCTAGAAGACATTAAAGATTGCAATTATTATATCGTTACTGTCCCTACTCCTATTGATAAAAATAATAGACCAGACTTGACACCTCTTTATAAATCGAGCGAAACGGTCGCTAAAGTTTTAAAGAAAAATGATATTGTTATTTATGAATCCACAGTTTACCCAGGAGTAACTGAAGATGAATGCGTTCCTGTTCTTGAAAAATTAAGTGGATTAAAGTTTAATCAAGATTTTTATGCGGGTTATTCACCTGAGCGCATCAACCCGGGTGACAAACTACATACCGTTGATAAAATCTTAAAAGTCACAGCTGGTTCAACGCCGGAAATAGGTAAAAAAGTAAATGCCTTATATGCCAGTGTTATTACGGCAGGAACACACCTTGCGCCTACCATTAAAGTAGCTGAAGCGGCGAAAGTGATTGAAAATTCGCAACGCGATATTAACATTGCTTTTGTAAACGAATTAGCTAAAATTTTTAATTTAATGAATATAGATACCCACGCTGTACTTGAAGCTGCAGGTACCAAATGGAACTTTTTACCGTTTAGACCAGGTTTAGTTGGTGGACATTGTATTGGGGTTGATCCTTATTATTTAGCACAAAAAGCACAAGAAGTTGGTTATCATCCCGAGATCATTCTTGCAGGTCGTCGTGTTAACGATAGCATGGGCCAATATGTAGCTTCGGAGGTAATCAAATTAATGGTACATAACGACATTCATATCAAAGGGGCCAAAATTCTAAATCTCGGAATAACTTTTAAAGAAAACTGTCCAGATGTACGTAACACCAAAGCGGTTGATGTGATAAATCAATTAAAAAGTTATGGGACTGAAGTTACCATACATGACCCATGGGCTAATCCTGATGAGGTTATGCTCGAATATGGCTTACAAACAACAAAAAAAATACCAAATGAGAAGTTTGATGCGATTGTTTTAACTGTAGCCCATAATGAGTTTCTTGAAGAAATTTTATCTTCTTTTTTAAAAAAGGATGGTGTTTTATATGATGTTAAAGGAATTTTAAAATGCAAAGTAACTGGTAAACTATAAAATAGTAAATCTGAAAATTTTCATATATTAGATTTTGTAAAATTTATTTGGCTCATATTCTAGGTGCTGACAAAAATTTTATGCTGAGACTTCTTTAATTTTAATACTCAATATAACAAAATTTTTAAAGCATAGGAGTGAACAAAATTTATGAGGTAATAATTATAAATATTCTAAAAAAATAACATGACGTTAAAAAAGCAAGCTCTATCAGGGGTATACTGGACTTTTATACAAGAGTCCAGTTCTCAAGTTATCTCTTTTATAGTTTCAATAATATTAGCACGTTTATTATTGCCTTCAGAGTTTGGCTTAATTGCAATGATTGGAATTTTTATGGGTATTGGACATACTTTAATTGGTAGTGGGTTAAGTCAATCATTAATCCGAACTGAAAATCCTGATGACGAAGATTATTCCACTGTATTTATTTTTAATTTAGTTGGCAGTATAGTTATATATATTTTTTTTTATTTTTTAGCTCCATTTATTGCTTCCTTTTATAATCAAGACATTTTAACTTCAATTATTAGAGTCTATTGTATAACGTTTATTATAAACGCATTTTCTGCTATACAAATAGCTAGACTGTTAAAACAATTGGATTTTAAAACACAATTGATAGTAGCAATACCGTCATTAATAGTTAGCAGTATTACTGGTATTTCTATGGCTTATTATGGGTTTGGGGTTTGGAGTTTAGTTTGGAATACTATTGCAGGAACTTTAGTTGCAAATATTCAATTATGGTATTCTACAAAATGGAGGCCTTCATTGTCTTTTAGTAAGAAGAAATTCAAGTATCATTTTAATTATGGATATAAATTAACAGTTTCAAGCTTATTAGACATTACCTTTTTAAATGTTTACACCATTATAATCGGACGTTTTTTTCCTTTAGCTCAGGTGGGTTATTATAATAGAGCAGAATCACTTAAACAAATACCTGTGAGCAATATTACTAATATAATAAATAAAGTTACTTTCCCGATGTTTTCAAGTATTCAGAATGATAACATCAGATTAAAAAATGTTTATAAACAAATTATGCAAATGGTAATATATATTATATCACCCGTTTTAATTTTTATGGGTGTTTTGGCAGAACCTTTGTTTAGATTACTTTTAACAGAAAAATGGCTTCCTGCCGTTCCTTATTTCCAAATATTATGTTTTAATGGTATACTATATCCAATACATTCTTACAATTTAAATATCTTAAAAATAAAAGGGAGAAGTGATCTTTATTTAAAATTAGAGATCATAAAAAAAATATTAATAGTTTTAGTGGTAGGCATTACATTTCAATTTGGGATATATGGACTTCTATATGGCAGTGTTTTTTTATCTATCTTGGCTTTTTTCATTAACACTTATTACTCTGGTAAGTTAATTAATTATAATATATGGGAACAAACTAAAGATATAACACCTACAATTTTTATAGCCTTAATTTGTGGAGGCATAATTTTTTTATTTGACTTTTATATTAAAAATCTTATTTCATATGATATATTAAGATTAATATTAGGGAGTTTGTTAGGAAGTCTCTCTTTTTTAGGAATTACCTATATGTTAAAATTTGATTCATTAAAAGAAATACTTTTATTAATTAAAAAGAAATGAAATCAAACAAATTAAAAATTTTAATAGCCTCTAATGGCATTTTTTCATCAATACATGGCGGTTTAGAGCGCACTACTGTCAATTTGGTCAGGTATCTTTCTCAACAAAATAATATTGAATGTTTTACTCTTTTTAATAAGTATGTAGATAATATTGATAATGTTGTGAATTTCTGTTTCATCATCGAAAATCATATCAAATTAAAAGAGATCATTTTAACCAATGATATTGATGTTATTTTATTTCCAGGTGGGCCTTGGTATAGCATTATTGCTGAAGAAGCTGTTAAAGACACCAAATGCAAAATTATTTGTGCCTATCATTCCAAACCAGGGCATGAAATTTTAGTTTTAAAAAGTGGACTAAAAAAACAAATAGAAATAGAAAAAAACGTCATTAAAAAACTTTATAAATTTTCAAAACTCTTATTTTTTCCCTTATATCGTTATTATAAGATATTAAATTTCCGTAAACAGTTTCAGTTGGGATATGATTGTTCAGACGCATTTGTTTTGCTTTCAGATAATTTTAAAAATGATTTCAAAAAATATTATAATCTTTCTGACTCAAAAAAAATCACTGCAATTGGTAACGCCCTATCATTCGATTATTTCGCTTCTAAAACTGATATAGATAAAAAAAGCAAAACCATTTTAGTTGCAGCCAGATTAGATGAATCTCATAAAAGGATTAGCCTTATAATTAAAGTTTGGAAAAGATTATTTGAGAAAAACCAAGATTGGAACCTGATAGTTATTGGAGATGGACCAGATAGAGATTATTATAATAATCTTATAAAAAAATGGAATTTAACAAGAATTCAACTATTAGGAATTCAAGACCCTTTAGTTTTCTATAAAGATGCTTCAATATTTTTAATGACTTCCGCTATGGAAGGATGGGGAATGACATTAACAGAATCACTTCAAACTGGCTGTGTTGCTATTGCTATGGATACTTTTGTTACGTTACACGAAATTATAAGAAATGGAGAAACTGGATTTATTATAAAAGATATGGATTTAAGAACTTATTCAGAAAAAGTCCAATACTTAATTGATAATGCAGAAATACGACAAAAGATGGCTCTCAATGCTGTGAAAAGTAGTTATCAATTTAAAATTGACACTGTTGGAAAAAAATGGGTGGATCTTTTTTTCTATGTAAATAAAGATTCAGATGAAAAATAAAGTAAGAATATTGTTATGGCGAATTTTAGGGTTTGACTATCAAACTTTACTTAGAAAAACTGATTATGTATTGTTAAAGGATGACAGTTACACTTCTAAGGGAAACCGTACCTATGATAATGGAGCTCGAGTTTGGAGATGGACTAACTCTTTATTAACTATCGGAAATTATTGCAGTATAGCACACAATGTTAATTTTATAATGGATGAAGGTTTTCATAATGCTTCTAAAATAACTAATTTCCCGTTAATTGACAATTTATTTAAAAACGAATTAACATTGCCGAATGGACGTTTAAAAAAGGATGTTTTAAATGAAGTTAAACAAAAACAAGGTATTACCATTGGAAATGATGTTTGGATTGGTATGGGCGCATACATTATGCCAGGGGTAATAATAGGCAATGGTGCAACAATTGGATCAAATTCTGTTGTAACAAAAAATGTTCCAGACTATGCCATAGTTGCTGGAAGCCCTGCCAAAATAATTAAATTGAAACATGACGAAGAAATCATTAAAAAGCTTAACGAAATTGCTTGGTGGGATTGGAATGTAGATACTATAAAAGAGCGTATTGAAGATTTTAATTTATCTATTGAACACTTTGTAAATAAATACTATAATAAAAAATGCTAAATATCGTATTTGTAATAGAATCTCTTCAATGTGGTGGAGCTGAAAAAAGCTTAACTACCCTTTTACAAAATTTCGATTTCACTAAGTATAAAGTTGATTTAATTCTATTTAATAAAGGTGGTGAGTTTGAAAAATTTATTCCAAAAGAAGTAAATGTAATTTACAAACCCCATTTTGGAAATACTAATTTTTTAACTAAATTACTAAAGCGTATTCAATTTTGGAATGTAAAAAAACACCAAAAGAACAAGAATTATCATGGTGCACAACTTTATTGGAAAGTTTTTGGATCAATTATAACTGTTCACACAAAAAAATACGACGTTGCCTTAGCATATAATCAAGGTTTTTCTACTTATTATGTTGCTGAAAAAGTAACAGCCCTAAGAAAATTTTCTTGGTTAAATACCGATTACAATAAAGCGGGGTACAATATTAATTTTGATTATAAGTATTATAGTAATTTCAATAGAATTGTCTGTGTTTCTAAAGAATGTGAATTGTCGCTTCAAAATGAAGCTGCCATTGTTAAGAAAACTTTACCAACCACCATTATAAAAGATATTTCAGATGAATTATTAATAAGCAAAATGAGTCTTGAAAATAACGGCTTAAACAAAGAGAATAATACAATTAAATTATTAACAGTTGGCCGATTGGCTAAAGCCAAAGGATATACTTTGGCTATAGGGGCTTGTAAAATTTTAATTGATAAAGGAAAAAATATAAAATGGTATGTAATAGGTTCTGGACCAGAACTAGAAAATATCGAAAAATTAATTGTGAAGAGTGGTGTAAGAGATCATTTTATTCTTTTAGGATACAGAGAAAACCCTTATCCATATATTAAAACCTGCGATATATATGTGCAAACCTCTTTGTTTGAAGGATTGGGTTTAACTGTAATAGAAGCAGCGATTTTAAAAAAACCAATAGTTACTACCAACTTTCCCACAGCATCAGGAATAATCACCCATAATGAAACTGGGCTTATTTGTGATATGACAACTAAGGCTATTGCTAATAATATTGAACTTTTAATAAATGATGAATGTCTTATAAATAAATTTATCAAAAATTTATCAAAAATCAAAAATCAAGATAAAACCCAATCTCTAATAAAAATCAAAGAATTACTCTCCCTTAACTATAATTAATATGAAAATAAAAACAATAACATGTCATGAAGTTTATAATCATGGTGCCAGTTTACAAGAACATGCTCTCTTAAAATACCTTGAGAATTTGGGACATGATGCAGAAACAATAAGATACAAACCTTCTTATTTTGATAGTGATAAATTTAGTTTATGGGAAGTATCCAGCCCCAAATTTGAATCAAATATCATATTTAAAGTTTTTTATATTTTAGCAAAACTACCTTCTAGGTTGATTGCATTGAAACGAAAAAAAAGTTTTGATGATTTTTCTTCTAAATACATAAACGCAACAAAACAATCATATAAATCAAACGAACAATTATCTAAAAATTTACCATATGCGGATGCTTATATTTGTGGTAGTGATCAAATATGGAATTCTTTTTTTGAAAATGGAAAAGACCCTGCGTTTTATTTAGATTTTGTGCCTGATAATAAGTTAAAAATTTCATATGCAGCTAGTTTTGCTATTGATACACTTGAAGATTCTATTAAAAAATTTGTTTCAGAACAAGTTAATAAAATCAATTATATCTCAGTAAGAGAAACCTCAGGTTTAAAAATTCTAGCAGAACTTAATATCACAGATACAACTCAAGTTTTAGATCCTGTTTTTTTACTTCCTGCAAAATATTGGCATGATACTTTTGTAAATGAAATTTCTGAAAAGTACATTTTGATATATGATTTTGATAGTAACCCATCATTAAAAAAAATGGCTTTAACTTTGGCTAAAACAAACAAACTCAAAATTTATACTGTTAACAGGAATATAAATTATGCTGATACAAATTTTTGGTTAAAAGGTCCTGAATATTTCTTATCCTTATTGGCCAATGCACAGTTTGTAATTTCTAATTCTTTTCATGCCGTTGCATTTTCTTTGATTTTTGAAAAACAATTCTTAGTTGTTAATAGACTAGAAAACATTAATACCCGTATGAGAGATTTACTTGCCCTATTAAACATTTCAGATTTGTTAATAAGCGACCCTAATGATCCAAATATTTCGATTCAACCAATAAGCTCCTATGAACCAATAAATAAAGAGTTAGAAGCTTCAATAGCTAGATCTAAGTTGTTTTTACAGAAAGCCTTAAATTCAAATTAACAAGTCACAGTGATTTTTTACAATCAAATGTTTAAAAATCAATAATAACTTCTAAAACCAGTAATAATGAAACTGCTTTATATAACTAATCAAATTTGTGGTGCTGGAGGTTTAGAGCGAGTTTTATCCATAAAAACTAATTATTTTATAGATGTGCTTGGTTATGAGATACATATAATTACTTTAAATCAAGAAAACACTCCACTTTTTTATGAATTTAGCAAAAAAATAGTTTTCCATGATTTAAAAGTGAAAGGAAATCCTATTATATACCTTAAAAAATATATAAAGGGGTTAAAATCCAAAGTAGCACAAATTCAACCAGAAATTATTTCTGTTTGTGATGATGGCTTAAAAGGCTTTTTTGTTCCTCTAATTTTAAAAAGAAAATACCCAACCGTGTACGAACGGCATGCTTCAAAAGATATTTTTAAAAAAAATGACAAATTGGGCATTTTTGAAAAGATAAAACTGAACACTATTTATAAGTTTATGGAGGTTGGAGGCCGTTTTTTCGATGCCTTTGTTGTTTTAACAAATGATAATCTGACAGAATGGAAATATAAAAACTTACATGTAATACCCAATCCATTATCTTTTTTAGAAGAAAACCATGCTTTATTAGTCAATAAAAAGGTGATTTCGGTAGGAAACCATAGTTTTCAAAAAGGACACGACAGATTATTAAAAATTTGGAGTTTAATACATGAAAAACATAAAGATTGGCAATTGGAAATTTATGGAAAAATAGATGATGACAAGAAAAACATTAAACTTGCCGAACAATTAGGGATAACAGATTCGGTTTCTTTTTTTAACCCAGTCAAAAATATTCAAGAAAAATATTTAAGCGCCTCAATTTATGTAATGACTTCTAGGTCTGAAGGTTTTGGAATGGTTTTAATTGAAGCTTTTGCCAATGGCTTACCCTGTATAGCGTTTGATTGCCCTTGTGGCCCCAAAGATATTATTTCCAATGATAAGGATGGTTTTTTAATACCAGATAATGATTTTGAAAATTACACCAATAAACTTAAAGAATTAATGGTAAATGAAAAGTTAAGACTAAGTATGGGAAAAAAAGCAAAAGAAAAATCCAAAATGTACTTACCTAACCAAATCATGCCACTTTGGGATACTTTGTTTAAGAATATAATATTTAATAAAAAATGACACTAGTTTATATTACAGATCAAATATATTTACATGGGGGCATAGAAAGGGTATTAGCAAATAAAGTTAATTATTTTGTTAATGAACTTAACTATGAAGTCCACATAATTACGACTGAGCAAAAAAACAATATACCTTGTTATGAAATAGATTCTAAGGTGATTTTACATGATCTGGCAATAAATTATAATCGAAATAAAAGTTATTTTAATCCCCTAAATCTTATTAAGGTTCCAAAACACTATTTATCTTTAAAAAGAAAAATAAAAGCTATAAAACCAAATGTTATTGTTGTTTGTAATTTTGCTTTTGATTTTTATTTCATACCATTTGTTTATCCTGAAATAGCAAAAATTAAAGAATTCCATTCCTCTCGCCATTTTTTTCATCAAAAGCGACTAGAGAACAAATCATTATTCACTAATTTTTTTAATAAGATAAATGACTACATTGAATCAAAATACCATTGTTTGGTATTATTAACTACTGATGAAAAAAAATATTACAAATCTAATAACCTATTGGTAATACCTAATTCAATAGATAAACATTTAGGGAAAATTGCTAATACAGGGAATTCGAAAAAAGTTATTAGTGCTGGTAGAATTGCTCCTGTTAAAGGTTTTGAAAAATTAATTAATGCTTGGAGTTTAGTTGCTCAAAAACATCCAGACTGGGTTTTAGATATTTATGGTTTTGGGGAAAAAGAATATATAAAATCTTTAGAAAACCTTATAAGTAGTTTAAATATAAATGATAAAATTGTTTTATGTGGATCAACTAACAACATAAACGAAAAAATGCTCGATTCAGCTATATATGTAATGACATCTGAAACCGAGTGTTTCCCAATGGTTTTATTAGAAGCAATGTCTAACGGTTTACCAATTGTTTCATTTGATTGTCCGAATGGGCCTCGTAATATTTTTACAAATAACGTTGATGGTATTTTAGTTGAACAAAATAATATTAAGGCATTCGCAAATGCCATAATAAATTTAATTGAAGCTCCTGAAAAAAGAATATTTTTTGGAAAAAACGGGCATAACAGTATTGAGAAATTTAATACAAATAAAATTATGAATTGTTGGAGAAATTTGTTTATTGATGTATCTTCCTTCAAATTTAAAGACTATAGCTAGCGTATGAAGAGAATACTATTTATATCAAACTCAAAAAAAGTACCTTTATTTTATTTGAATTGCATTAAAACACTCTGCAGTGAATTTAATCACTTTTCTGTTGATGTCTTTGTTTTTGAAGATGCCAAGAATCAATCCTTTGAATACTCATCAATGTTACGGTTTATAGGTAGGAGGTTTACTAATTTTAAAACCTCTCCTTTCAACAAAATAGATTTAAATAAGGCTTCTAAAGAATTAAAAAATCTAAGAATTTTAAATTCTAAAAAAGATTTAGAACTATACGATTGGATTATTCTTGAAAAAAAAGCTAACATTCAAAATAATTTTAGTAAACACACAAAAAAGGGTTTTTTAACTATAAATGTTTCTTTTGACGAAGTATTATTTAGTGTTATGAATTATTCTCATATAAATCTTGATCTGTTAATTTATAATTCAGAAATATCTAAAGATTGGATTAAAATTTCAAAGACAGAATTGAGTATAGAAAATGGTATGTTTAATAACATTTTCAAACTTTTATTTAGTTACTCTATATATTTAAGGAAATTTATTAAAAACTATGAAGACGATATTATAGCCAGAAAAAATTTAAAAATTTTAAATAATAGAGAAGTAAAATTTAAAAAAATAAAATTATATTTTAACTACATTAATTTATGCTTTATTCTTTTGAGAAGAAAACTTGATGTTAAGCAAAAAAACTGGAAATTAGCTGTATCAAATAAAAATAAACCCGAAATACTTTTAAATCAACCTAAAGATTCCTTTTGGGCAGATCCATTTATAATAAAACATGATAATTATTCTGTAATTTATTTTGAAGAACTCAAAGAAGATGGACTTGGAAAAATATCTTGTGTCACATTAGATGAAAATTTCGATATTTTAGAAAAGAAAACAATTATAGACGAAAATTACCACCTTTCCTTTCCAAACGTTTTTTTTATAAATGATAATTATTATATGATTCCCGAGAGTAGCCAAAAAAAAACCTTGGAAATTTATAAGTGCAAAAACTTCCCTTTTGAATGGATGCCGTACATGGAATTAATGAATAATATTAAACTTCTTGATGCTATTTGGTTATTTCATGATGGCTTATATTGGATTTTCGCCAACAAAGTTGAAGATTTTGAACACGACAATAATGAACGCTTATATCTATATTACTCAAAAAACTTGTTTTCTAAAGATTGGGAACCTCATGTAAAAAACCCTATTGTAACAAATTTGGAAACTTCTAGAAATGCTGGTGACTTTCTACAAAAAAATGGTAAAATTTTTAGAATTTCCCAAAATTGCAAAAATGGATATGGTAACAATTTAGTAGTTAATAAAATTACAGAACTAACAACTTTAAATTATTCGGAAGAAAAGGTTGAAGAAATATTTCCACCAAATGGGTATGAAGGGATGCATACAATGAATACGGATAAAGGCGTTAGCGTTTTTGATTATTTAAAAGCTGAGTGATTTACAGACAAATAGTATTTTATTATGATTGAATTTATTCCACTAGAATATTATTATGAAGTTTATATATATACTGCATTCGGTATCGCATTAATTACATTATTTCATGCATATGTTCTTGATTTAAATAATCAAAAAAATATTAATTATATTACTTTTATTGGGTATTTAATGTTGCTATTGTTGATTGTTTATCTAGGGCTTAGACCTGTAAGTGGACGCTATTTTACTGATATGGCGACCTATGCTAGGATATATGAAAGCTATGCAAATGGAGGCAAAATTATATTAAAAACGGATGTTGTATTCCAACAGTTCATGAAGTTTTGTTCTTCATTTTTATCTACAAATAATTTTTTCCTTTTATGTGCCACTATATATATATACCCAATGTTTGTGGTTTCAAAAAAACTATTTAGGCAATACTGGTTTTATGCTTTTTTTATGTTTGTAGTTTCATTCTCCTTTTGGTCCTTCGGGGTTAATGGAATGAGAAATGGTATGGCTACTTCAATATTTCTATTGGCCTTATCATTTGCTAACAATAAAAAGTTAATGATTTTTCTTTTCTTTATATCTAGTTTATTTCATGAAACAATGTATTTACCAATATTGGCGTATACTTTAACTCTTTTTGTAAAAAACCCAAGTTGGTATTTTAAAGGGTGGTTAATAGCAATTCCATTATCAATAGCAATGGGTAGTTTTTGGGAAAATCTATTTGCAAGTTTAGGATTTGGGGATGAACGCTTAAGTGGTTATTTAGTGGGTGAAAAAGATGAAGCTTTTGTTAACAGTGGATTTAGATATGATTTTCTATTTTACAGCTCTTTTGCAGTAGTTACTGGTGCTTATTTTATTTTTAAAAAGAAATTTAATGATACTTTTTATACACAAATATTTAATATTTATTTAACAGCAAATGCTTTTTGGGTTTTAATAATTAGAGCGAATTTTTCCAATCGGTTTGCATATTTATCTTGGTTTTTAATGCCATTAATAATAATATATCCTTTTATAAAAAGTAACCTAATAAAAAAACAGCATAAGATTATTGGAATAGTCCTTTTCTTGTATTTCATGTTTACTTACCTTATGTATTGGTATGAAGAATTTAAAAAATATTAAATGAAACAAATTTCTATAATAATACCCGTTTATAATGTTGCAAAGTATTTAGAAAAATGTATCAATTCAACATATAACCAAGAACTTACTGAAAATGAATTTGAAATCATAGCTGTAGATGATGAATCTCCTGATGATAGTTTGCAAGTATTGAATGAAATAAAAAAAAATCATTTTAACATTCGTGTTATTTCACAAAAAAACAAAGGCCTAGGGGGGGCACGAAATACTGGTTTATTAAATGCATCTGGTGAATACATTTTATTTTTAGATGCCGATGATTATTATATAGAAAACTCTTTAAAAGAAATATATACTATAGCAAAAGACAGCAGTTTAGATATTTTAGAATTTGGAGCTCAAGGTGTTGATATTTCTGAAAAAATTGTTTATGAAACGGCTATAAGTAATAATTATACCATTCAATCAGGAATACATCATTATAATAATCTTAAATATATGAACTCTGCTTGTAATAAGTTGTACAAAAGGAGTTTTCTGGAGGAAAACAAATTGTTTTTTGTTGAAAAGATTTATGGAGAAGACTTTGAGTTTAACACAAGAGCTTTGTATCTAGCCAAAAGGACTATGGCTATTAGCAATATTGTTGCAAAATTTTTACAGTCGGAAGAATCCATTACTAGATCAAATGATATTGAAAAAAAAAGAAAATATGCAAATGATTTCATAGATATTTTACAAAGAATAGATTCATTCAGGTTAAATTTTGAAAATGATAAATCAGAGGGACATGATCAATTTTTTAATGAAAGAATGTCTATTTTAAATGTTGATTTATTTTATATAACATTTAAAAATAATTTTCCGATTTCTGAAATATTGACTTTAAAAGATATTTTAAAATCCAAAGGTGTTTTTAGAACAAACTATTCTATATCTGATAAAAAAAAGAATTTGTTCAGAATGGTATTTCTTAATTTCAATTTTTTATTTTTTAGAACAGCGCTAATGTTGAAAAAAACATTTAAAATATAATCTTATACCGATTATAAATACAATTTAATATATAAATTATGTGCGGAATTAACGGTTTTATATCTTTTAAGCAAGAATCCGAAGATCAATTAAGAAAAAAAATAACTTTAATGAATGATCTAATTATTCATAGGGGGCCTGATGATGATGGTGTTTTCACACATGTTACAGAAAATACTTCTATAGCTTTAGGAATGAGAAGACTTTCTATTATAGATTTAAATTCAGGCAAACAACCAATCTATTCTGACGATAAAAAAATTGTTATTGTTTTTAATGGAGAAATTTATAATTACCAAATATTACGAAACGAATTAATAAGTACTGGTGTTATATTTAAAACACATAGTGATACCGAAGTAATTTTAAAACTTTATGAAAATCAAGGTACAGATTCATTTAAGAAATTAGATGGGATGTTTGCATTCAGTATTTTTGATAAAAATTTAAATAAAGTTTTTATTGCTAGAGATTTTTTTGGAGAAAAGCCTCTGTATTATACTAAAACAAATGATAAATTTATTTGGGCTTCAGAGCTTAAGTCTATTTTAAAACTTAACAATAATATTCCAGAAATTGACAAAATTGGTTTAAACCTGTTTTTTAAACTAACTTATATTCCTTCCCCATATACGATATATAAAAACATATGCAAATTAGAAGCAAACCATTTTATAATTTATGATGTTCAAACACAAGATTATAAAATTTGTACAATTGAAGTACCAAAACCTTTAAAGTCAAAAATAAACACATTTAAGAAAGCAAGTGTAGAAGTAAGACAATTAGTTCAGGAAAGCGTAGAGAGTCGCTCTATATCGGATGTTCCCATTGGAACTTTCTTATCAGGAGGTGTGGACTCTTCAATTGTTTCCTTATGCTTAGCTCAGATGAGTAATAAACAAATAAATACCTTTTCAGTAGGTTTTGAAAAAAAAACATTTGATGAATCTGATAAGGCTAGAACGGTTTCTAAATTAATAAACAGTAAACACCATGAGTTTATTATAAATGAAAAAGATTTAGAAAATAACATCCATGATATTTTAAATAATTTTGATGAACCTTTTGCTGATTCCTCTTCCCTACCTACCTATATAGTTGCCAGTAAAACGAGCCAACATGTAAAAGTAGCCCTAACCGGTGATGGAGGTGATGAAGTATTTGGCGGTTATAATAAATATTATATTGGTAGTATCAACCATAAATACACAAAAATGGTTCCTGAAACTATTCATAAAATAGTTTCAAATCCTTTAAATTATTTATTAAAAACAAAAGACGATAATAGAGGGTTGCGATTTAAATCTAGACGGGTTTTAAATGCCATTGACTATTCTGATAATTATTACTGGGACATTATTTCTTTAGGGTTTACCTCAAAAACTTTATCTCATTATTTATTGGCAGACTTCCATATTAATAATCCCTTTAAATATTACAAAAAGGAAACAGGAATTAATTCTCCCAAAAACTTATTGGAATACAGAGCTATTGACAAGGTAATGAGTTTAGAGGGCGATATGCTTGTTAAGGTAGATAGAACCAGTATGCTATCATCGTTAGAATGTAGATCCCCTTTTTTAAATAAAAAAATATGGGAATATACCAATCAATTACCCCAAGAATACTTGATTAAAGGGTGGAATAAAAAATACATCTTAAAAGATGCTTTTAAAGAAGAATTCCCAAAAGATTTTTTAGATAAATCCAAAGCAGGTTTTGGAGTGCCTGTTGGAGATTGGTTAAGATCTATTTTGAGAAGAGAATTAGAAAGTTATATTGAACCTAATTTTATTAAATCTCAAGAAATATTTAATGCTAACGCTATAACTAAATTAGTAACAGAACACTTAAACGGAAAAGACAATACCTTTATGGTATGGACCTATTTTTGTTTTCAAAAATGGTTTACTAAAAATTATAGTATATAAAAAAGACTAAGAAAGCAGGCTATTGTGCTTTCTTAGTCTTTTTTTTATTATCAGAATATGTGTTTTTACTTAATTATTGTGTTATTGGATCCTTGTATATTATGGTTCAAAAGTTCTCCGCTAAACCCTCTATTGTTTTCAAAATAAGAATTGTTTCCAATAAAATAAATTGATCCTTTTGTGGAAATGTTATTCTTAAAAGTTACTCCATTAAAATTATTAAAACGAACTCCTGTGTTATTAAATTGGTTATCACTAACAGTAATGTTAGCATTTCCCCAAGCTGAATTGCCTTCTGCAAAAATATCATAACCTTGAGTATCTGTATTTTCGAAATAGTTACCCAAAATTTGAAGATTTTTGGTTCCTTGTTCTCTAATATTTATTGCAGTAGTTGAATTTATTATTTTAAAGTTGTTTGCTTGAATAACTCCATTTGAAGAAGAAGAAAGTCTTAAGCCATTATTAAAACTATTATTATTTATCTTAAATTCACTACAAGATTCAAAAGCTCCAAAATTCAAAGCGTTAACAGTGTTATTCGAAATAGTGAAATCATTCGCTCCTTGAAAGAAAAATGGTCTATCAACATCAATTATATTATTGTCAATTTTCACGTTACCACCACCTCTAAGATTAATTCCATCTGCTTTACTTTTAATAGTGTTGTTGTAAATATTGGCATCTTTAAGTTCTACAGCTAAAATACCTATGGAACAATCTGTTATAGTGTTATTAAAAATCTTAACCCCTGGATTAGAAGCAAATATACCATAACCTTCAGATTTGATAACATTTCCAGAAACTTCATAATTTCTTGGATCAGTTATTTCAGATATACCTGCATCAATTCCTCCCAGTTGATTGTTAACCACTTTAACATTAAACGCTCTACTTATACCCATGTGCTTTTCAAAATCATTCCCGGTAACCAAAATATCATCACCTGTAAAAATCTCTAAAGATTCTCTAGCACTTCCTCTTTCAGTGTTATTTCTAATTATTACTCTTTTTACTTGCTGCCAAGGAGCATTATAATCATGTATGTCTGGTTCAATGTCAATAGCACATTTTGGTGCAGTTCCATTTGATTTTGCAGTATTAATTCCTGCATTTAAGAAAGTATTGTTTTCTACAATAATATCCTCACCATCAGTTATGGACATATTGTTTCTTCTATTTGAATCAAAAGTGCAACCAGTAATCAAAATGTTTTTACTCGGCACATACAATGGATCATATGCAAACCTGTAACTTTCAATATCAAGTCCGTCACCAACTGAATTGCTCATATGTACATTTTCAATCTTTACATTTATCCCTGTTTTTATTACAATTAAATGTCCTTGTTCGTGTGTACCATTAATTGAATAATCATGCTCATCTCGCTCTCCATACAAATACCCACCTGTAACAGTTACATTTGTAGAATTTTGTATCATTACTAATGGAGCTGGTCTAATTGTATTAGTTGGAAAAACCCTCAATTTAGTGTTAGGTGTCATTATTAAATTAAAATCAGAGGGTAAATCCATAGCATAACTCCATTCTGTTTCCCCGTAAAAATATGCATCTAATTTATCTATTTTTAAAGTATTTATACCTAATTCTTTTATTTGCTTAATAATAGAATTAATAATGTTTTTATTATTTTTTGCGACAGTTTGAGAAACATTTCCTTCAACAATTCCCCATCGTTTAGGATCAAAATTAAATACAGGATCTTTTATTTGAGGTTTATATCCACTAATGGTTAAAGTAGAATTTAAAAGTTCTCCTGAAATTACATTTTGACTAGAGAAATTTATAGTACCATTAATAATATCACCTCCCTCATAAACAATTGTTACATTTGAAGGTAGGTTAATTGTAGCCCCTCCTAAATCCATAACACAATTAATTACAACAGTTTGGTTAGCTTGTATAGTACTTAAATCAAAATTACATGGTGTATTATTTTTTACAATATCTGTATTGTCTTCTGGTTGGTCAGTTCCTTCAACAACCTCGGTTATTGACTCATCAATAAATAGTTCTTCATTATTACATGCCATTACAGACAACAGTACAAAGAATAGATATAGCATAGGCTTATTAATCATTTTCATAAGTTCTTAAATTTGGAAAAAAGTTATTACTAGGTTCAATATTAAAAATTAAATTATAATTATCGATTAAGGGTTTTGTTTTTTAGACAAAACACTATTTTTTTATTAAAAAAATCGTTGAAATGTAATTTTGTTTCGATAAAACGTTTTTAGATGATTATATTAAACCTATATACGTTCAAAAATTTAGTTTAGATTTTTTAACGCAATATTTTTTCGAATCGCAAATGTAATACAGGTTAAAGAAATCCCTAACTAGTTGTTAATAAGTACTTGTAACTTCTTTTTATAATTAATAATTGAACTACAAAACATTTTTTTTATAAGAAAAAAGTGACTATATTTTTATTTAATAGAGGTGAAAATATTTAGAAATTTACAATTTTCAAGAACCAATTATGTATTTATTCTTTTTATCATGCGTGTATAGTTTTAATTTAAAATAAAAAACTAATCGAATTCTGATAAAAACTTGCTGTATCAACCATAAAATGGTACAATAAACAGACATTATATATATGTAGCTAATTACTTTTATATATTTGCCTTGTAAATATTATTATTTACATAATAAATTACTATGAAAAAAAAAATTATTAGAATAACTACAGTGCCAGGATCTTTAAAGGTTTTATTAAATGGTCAACTGAAACATGTATCAAGCCATTTTGAAGTAATTGGAGTATCATCAAAAGGGAGTAACAACCAGCTAAATGAGTTGTCTAAAAGTGAAAATATACGTGTGATTCCTGTAGAAATGACACGGAAAATCACACCTATCAAAGATACCATTGCTTTATACAATTTATATAAATTATTCAAACAAGAAAAACCTTTTATAGTTCATTCTCATACTCCCAAAGCAGGAACCTTAGCTATGGTTGCTGCAAAATTAGCTAAAGTGCCCAATAGGTTGCACACCATAGCTGGATTACCATTAGTTGAAACTAAAGGACTTAAACGGTTAGTTTTAAATATAGTAGAAAAAATAACTTATCGATGCGCTAGTAAAATTTACCCCAACTCTTTTGGATTGGCGGATATTGTTTTAGAAAACCATTTTACTTCTAAATGCAAGCTAAAAGTTTTGGCAAATGGAAGTTCTAATGGAATAAACACTGATCATTTCAATATTTGTCATTTTGATGAAATGTTTAAAAAATCAATTAAAGAAAAATTAAGAATAAAAGAAGATGACTTCGTGTTCATTTTTGTAGGAAGATTGGTGAAAGACAAAGGTATTAATGAATTGATTGAGGCATTTAATATACTAAATAAAGCCCATAGGCATGTTAAGTTACTACTTGTTGGGACATACGAAAATGATTTAGACCCACTGCTTCCTGAAACAATGAAAATTATAAATACAAACTCCAATATAATTGTTACGGGTTGGGTTGATGATGTTAGACCTTATTTTGCTATTTCCAATGTATTAACTTTCCCTAGTTACCGTGAAGGTTTTCCTAATGTAGTAATGCAAGCTGGTGCCATGGAGCTTTCTAGTATAGTTACAGATATAAATGGATGTAATGAAATCATTAAAAACAATGATAGTGGCATTATTATTCCAACTAAGGATTCCCAAGCATTATTTAATGCTATGGAATATATATTAACGCACCCTGTAGAAGCGAAACAAATGGGGGAGAAATCAAGGCAACATATTGTTTCTAATTATGAACAAACAATCGTTTGGAATGCCATTTTAAATGAGTACAATCAGCTTTAAACCTTTATAAAAAAATGCGTTATAAAAAATAACTATATTTTTTTACATACTAAATTTAACTCACCATAAACTTCAATTACGGAAAAACCTATATTTTCTAAAAGTGAAATTAAATAATCCTTCTTTACCCAGTATACCAACGGTTGATTTTTATTTAAAAATTTCCAGTTAAATTTTCCATTTAATTTTAGCCAAGGTAAATGATGTTTTTGATATTTCTCTCCTCTAATAATCCTCAAAAAATTTACAACTATACTTATCAGCGGGTTGATTTTTCTAGAATTCCATTCAGAAAAGGAAAACATTACAATAGCATTTTTTTGTGCAATCCTATAGGCTTCTTTTAACGAATTTTTAAACAAGGATTCATCAGATATAAATCCTAAAACTTGTTGAAAATAGATTAAATAGTGAAAAGAATCATTTTCATATTGGTACAAATCCGTAGCATCTGCAACTATAAACTCAATGTTTGATTTGACAATCCTTTTTCTATTATTTGCATAATCTACCATTTCTGGAACAAAATCAAACGCTGAAATATTTTTAAAACCCAATTCCTCAATATAAAACACCAACCTCCCACCTCCAGTTCCGGCTTCCAATACATTTTTAGTTTTATCAATTAAATATTTTTTTATTAAAAATGACTCATGATGATAAATTATTTCAATTTTGCTCCATTTATCCAATAGTGTCGTAGCATAGAGTTTTTTACTTAAATCAACACTAAATTTATTCATGAATTAAATATTTATGGTTTGTAGTAAATATATGTAATGTTATGGAATATTAAAATAAAAAACATTAATAGTCAGAATCTTTAGTAAGAATGCTAATAATCGATAAAATCTCAAACAAGGTCGAATATCAACTTTCAGATTACACAATAGGAAAGAAAATCATATCTTTGAATGTATATATAATGTTATACTGCTATTAATAAGAAGAATGTACAAAGCAATTTTTAAAAGAGTTATTGATTTTTTTTCTGCATTAATTGGGTTAATAATCTTATCTCCAGTTATAGTTTTAATATCTATTATTTCATTAATTGTACATAAAAATACACCTTTTTTTCACCAATTAAGACCAGGGAAAAATGAAATTATTTTTAAAATAATTAAATTTAAAACCATGAATGATTTGAAAGATGAAAATGGGGTGCTTTTACCTGATGAAAATAGGCTGACTAAATGGGGAAAATTCCTTCGAATAACATCTTTAGATGAAATACCACAGCTTATTAATGTCCTTAAAGGAGAAATGAGTTTAATAGGGCCTAGACCCTTAATAGTTAAGTATCTCCCCTATTATACCCAAAACGAAAAGTTAAGACATTCAGTACGACCTGGGATTACAGGATTAGCACAAGTGCATGGTAGAAATAATTTGGATTGGGATTCAAAATTAAAGTTGGATGTAGAATATGCTCAAAATATAAATTTTCAATCTGATATAAAAATACTTCTAACAACCATCTTGAATGTCATTATTTCCAAAGATGTGGCAGTAAATTCATATTCCATGGAACCGGATTTAGATAAAATTAGAACTATACCAAACAAAAATGTATAATTATAGCCAACTTGAAATAATTTCTAAAGAATTAGGAGATTCCTATTATATTCTTCATGAAGATAATTATTTGAAGAATATAAAAGACCTAAAATTTGCTTTCAATAAGTATCATGACAAAATTATAATCGGATATTCTTATAAAACTAATTACATCCCTAAACTTTGTTCAATAGCAAAGAACAATGGTGTATTTGCTGAAGTAGTATCGGAAATGGAGTTAGATTTGGCAATAAAATTAGGTTATAATTTTGATAAAATAATTTTTAATGGTCCACTAAAAAAAGAAAATGATTTAGAAAGAACTTTACTTGGAAACAGTATTGTTAATCTAGACTCTTATTATGAAATTAAGATTTTAGAAAAATTAGTTTACAAATACCCAGATAAAACATTTAAAGTTGGATTAAGAATAAATATGTCTTTAATTGATGAAAACGGGTATTCATCAATACAAGACGGATTAGATGTTGGTAGGTTTGGTTTTGATTTTTCCAGTAAAGAGTTTACAAAAGCAATTAAATTATTAAATAAACTAGGTGTTGTTATCAATGCTTTACATGGTCATACATCAACTTCAGATAGAAGTTTGAAAAACTTTAACACAATAGCAAAAACATTATGCAATGTTAGAAATGAATTTAATTTAAATGAAATAGAATATTTTAATGTTGGAGGTGGATTTTTTGGACCCATGCCCAAAAATCTTTTGAATATTTCTACTCCTACATTTGAAGAGTATGCTAAAACCATTGTAGAATCATTTCAAGATGATGAATGGTTTAATAAACATAGCCCTTATATTATTTTAGAACCCGGAGTTTCAGTAGTGTCAAACGCCCTATCTTTTGTGGCCAAAGTAATTGATATAAAAAAAATTAGAGGTAAAAAGTTTTTACTAATTGAAGGTGGAATTTACAATGTAAAACCCACAGGACATAAATTAAACTTACCTTATGAAATAATCTCAAAAAAAGAAAATCACCCATCGTCAAAACTATATGATGTTGTAGGTTCAACTTGTATGGAAAAGGATGTTGTTATGAATAATATTACTATAAAAAAAGTAAAGCGTAATGACTATATTCTAATTGATAACGTTGGGGCTTATACCATAGTTAAAACTCCTAATTTTATAAATTATATACCAGCTATAATATCATTAGATAAAAATGGTAAAGTTTCTGTTGAAAGACATAGGCAAAAAATTGATGATTTATTAATTAATTATGAATTTTAGTTATGTATAAAGCATTTTTTAAAAGATTGATTGATTTAGCAGCTTCTATAATAGGTTTTATTATTTTAATACCTGTTATATTACTTGTTATTGTTGTTTCATATATTATCCATAAAGGAAACCCGTTTTTTTTTCAATGGAGACCTGGTAAAAACGAAAAAGTTTTTAAAATTATTAAGTTTAAAACAATGAATGATTTAAGAGATACTACCGGGGTTCTTTTACCAGATGCGGCTAGAACAACAAAATGGGGGGCATTTTTAAGAAAAAGTTCTTTAGATGAGATTCCACAGCTAATTAATATTATAAAAGGAGATATGAGCCTTATAGGACCAAGACCTTTAAGGGTTTCGTATTTACAGTATTATACTGAAAAAGAAAAGTTAAGACATAATGTAAAACCAGGTGTTACAGGGTTAGCACAAGTATCTGGTAGAAATAAATTAAGTTGGGATGAAAAATTGGCATTTGATGTTGAATATGTAGAAAAAATGTCTTTTTTGTTTGATCTCAAAATCCTGTTTAAAACCATAAAAAAAGTATTGTTTCCCTCAGACATTAATATAGATTTACAGACCAATAGCGCATTAGATGTATATCGGACTCAAACAAAAATCAACCAAAACTAATTTTTTTTAAATGTTACATCCTATCACAGACACTTTTGCCATTTATAGAGATGATGTATACCCTTATTTGGGTGGGGGAAACAAAGCAAGGAAAATGATGGCTTTAGATCATTTCATAAAAAGCAATGGATATAATGCGATTGTTACTACTGGGGCTATTCAATCAAACCATTGTAGAGCTGTAGCAATTTATTGTAAAAAAAATAATATTGCCTGCGCTCTTGTTTTGCATGGAGGAGAGGATAATTTTTATAGTCAAGGGGGGAATGCCAAAATAATAAGAAGTTCCGACTCAAAATTGATTTTTTCTCAGCCAATTGATATTTCAAAAAAAATGGATAAGGCAATGAGCGACTATAACATTAAGGGATTAAAGCCTTATTACTTAGTTGGAAGTGGGCATACACTTGAAGGAGGAAAAGCTTATATTGATGTAGTAAAAGATATTGCCAGTAGTGATTTTATACCAGATTATATTTTCTTAGCATCAGGATCGGGAAGTACACAGGCAGGTATTTTAGCTGGGTTGTCCAAATATAATGTACAGAGCAAAGTAATTGGTATTTCGGTAGGTAGAAAGAAAAGTATTATTGAAAATGATATTAAGAGATTTTATGGTAAGCTTTGTGATGAATATCAAATTCCTAAAACGTATAATGAATTTGTAGTTACAGATGATTTTTTATGCCAAGGCTATGATAAATACAATCCAGAGATTAAAACCATTTCTGAAAATTCGTTAACTAAATACGGCGTTATATTAGATACCACCTATACAGCTAAGGCGTTTTATGGTATGGAACAAATAATATTGAAAAATAATCTAAGTTCGAAAAAAATTCTTTTTTGGTACACTGGAGGTATTTATAACTATTTTGCTAAATGATTAAAGTCATTGAAAATAAAAATGAATGGAATAATTATTTATTGAAAATGGATAGTTATGATTTTTATCATACCTACGAATACCACAACGCTCTTAAAAGCGAAAATGACTCCCCTATTTTAATTACCTATAATGAAGAGGATGTTGAAATAGCTATTCCTTTTTTAAAGAGAAAAATAAATAATTCTGAACATTTTGATTTAACATCAGTACATGGTTATGTAGGTCCTGTTTCATTGAAAGTTGATAATAAATTCAATACATCGAGATTCTCCAACAAACTTCTTGAGTTTTTAAAGAAAGAACAAATAGTTTCAGTTTTTTCAAAAATGAATCCTTATATAAAAACTCAAGAAAAGATATTATCCGGTTTATTTGATATCCAAACAATCGGTGAACTCATTTTTTTTGATCAGGAAATGGACAATGAGAACCAAATACTCTCATACAAGCGAAACACAAAACAAAGAATAGCACAATTAAAGAACAAATGTACTATTCAGGAGGTAATAATAGAAAAAGATTTACAACACTTCATTGATTTGTACCATGATAGTATGAAGCGACTTAATGCTGATAAGAAATTCTTTTTTGATGAAAACTATTTTAAAACACTTTCTGAATCTAAATTATTTAATACTAAGTTACTTATTGCCATCAACAATAGCAACAAAGATATTATGGCAGGTGTTTTTTGCACAAATACTAAAGAAATTGCCCATATAGAATTGGCATTTACAAATGAACTATACTTTAAACCAAGTCCTGTTAGGATTCTGTTTGATAAATGTAGAGAGCTTTATAAAAATAATACAATAAAATACTTAAACTTAGGTGGAGGCTCTGGTGGTAGAACAGGATCTTTAATGTCTTTCAAAGCATCATTTACCCAAAATTATGTTGATTGGAAAGTATGCAAATTAATTGTACTTCCAGAAATATATAATAGTTTAATTACAAACGAACAAAAAAAGGATGATTCGGGGTACTTCCCCAAATACAGATTGGAATTGTCTAACTAAAAAATAAAAAATTGAATATATTATTTACCTGCGCAGGAAGAAGAAATTACTTAATAAATTATTTTAAGGAATCCCTAAATGGAAAAGGAAAAGTTGTCGCTGCAGACAATCAATTAACAGCACCATCATTAGTAGATGCTGACATAGCAGTAATAGTTCCAAGAATTACAGATCCAAAATATATTGAAGCACTAGAAACTATTGTTAAGGATTACCAAATAGATGCCATCATCTCCCTAAACGATTTAGAGCTTCCAATATTAGCAAAAAACAAACTAAAACTTGAAACTTTAGGGACCAAAGTTATCATCTCAAACGATAATATTGTAGATATAGCTTTTGATAAATGGAAAACATTTCTCTTTTTTAAAGCCTTAGCCATAAAAACACCCAAAACATACTTAACCATAGGAGATGTACTTGAAGCTATAAATAACAAAGAACTACAATATCCTTTAATTATAAAACCTAGATGGGGAAGCGCTTCCATTGGTATTGATATTGCCGAAAACGAAGAAGAACTCCTACTCTGTTATAAATTACAACATATTAAAATATTGAAATCTATTTTAAATGAAGCAAGTGCAGCAGACAGGGAACGTAGTATTATTATACAAGAAAAAATTAATGGTGATGAATACGGAGTTGATATTTTAAATGATTTAAAAGGAAATTATTATGGGACATTTGTTAGAAAAAAACTAGCAATGCGTTCTGGCGAAACAGATAAAGCCATATCTGTTATTGATGAGGAATTCACAGCACTTGGTGCTCTAATTGGGAGAAATTCAGGACATGTAGGAAATATGGATTGCGATTTCTTTGTTGCTGATGGAGAAGTTTACTTCCTGGAAATGAACCCTAGGTTTGGAGGTGGTTACCCCTTCTCTCATGAAGCAGGCATCAATACCACCTCAATATACGTTTCTTGGCTTAGTGATGATTTTGATGTTGATAAATACAATAATTTTAAAGCAGATATGATGTTCTCGAAGTGTGATCGGATTATTAAAATCGATATTAAATAAAAACTTACAAAACCAATAAACAATATGAGCTTTTTATCAAGTATAAGACAAACTCTTTTTTGGTCAACTGACACCATAAGAGGTGGAGCTATAAAAAAACATTACAACGAAATTAAACTTATTAACGAAAACAAGCAATCCACTGAAGCTAAAATATTAAAAGGCAAATATTTAGTAAGGCTACTTAATCATGCCATAAAAAACACAAATTTCTATAGTGAAGCTGCTAAAAAGGCTGATCTTAGTTCTTTTCCTGTAATAAATAAAGACATAATTAGATCAAATTATGAAAGTTTTCAATCGAAAGAATTTTTAAACAAAAAAAACATCCAAGTATCTACTGGGGGGTCTACTGGTACTCCTTTTAAATTATTCCATAATAAAAACAAGCGCAATAGACACTTGGCTGATAATATTTATTTTGCTGAGAATGGTGGATATCAATTAGGAGATAAATTGTATTTAATTAGGGCATGGCATAAAACAGGAACGAAGTATCTTATTCAATCTTTTAAGAGAAACATAAGATTATATGGTGTAATTAATTATACCGATAAAGATATGGCTAAACTATTACTTGATATGCAAACAGATAAAAATAACAAATCAATTGTTTGTTTTGCCTCTATGTGTGATATATTAGTTAATTATCTTGACAATTCTGCAACAGAAGAACAGCTAAATGGTTTAAATATAAAGTCTATAATTACAGATGGAGATGCGCTTAACGTAGTTACAAAAGATAAAATGCAGTATTATTTTAAGACGCCAACAGTGGCCAGATATGGCAATATGGAGTGTGGTATTATGGCACAGCAATCTTATTCTGGAGGGCATGAATATCAATTAAACGAAGCTAGTTATTATTTTGAAGTACTCGATTTAAAAGAAGACAAACCTGTTAAACCTGGTGAAGTTGGTAGAATTGTTGTAACCGATTTATTTAATTATTGTGTTCCTCTTATTAGATATGATACAGGAGATTTGGCTAGTTATAATGTAGTTAATAATGTTACTGTTTTTGAAAGAATAGAAGGAAGAAAAGTAGATTTAATTTACAACACTAGTGGTGACATTTTATCACCTTATATGGTTGTGCAAAAAATGTCTGAATACTCTGAATTAAAACAATTTCAGTTTGCTCAAAAGGATAAAAAAGAATACATCTTTAGGCTTAACCCTTGGACATCCTTTAACCAAGAGCAAGAACTAATAGCAGACAGTAAAACATATTTAGGAAATGACGCAAATGTAACCATTGAATATGTAGAAGAAGTGCCTTTATTATCTTCAGGAAAAAGAAAACAAGTTATTAATGAAATGAATTAATTTATATTTTTTAAAACACAGTATCTATGATTGGCCTTGTAAAAAAAGTATATTCCATATTATTAAAAATTAGAAATAATATATATATAATAAAAGAAAAAAGACAAGGTCTTGATTTTACTGAGGTACTAAGTTTAGAACAATTAGGCTTATCAGATGAAAACTCCTATTATTACCAAACGGCAGGCAGCAATAGAGTTAAAAAAATATTATCATCTATGTCTATCACTGAAAATGATAATTTTATAGATTTTGGGTGTGGAAAAGGCAAGATTTTATACATTATATCTAAAAATTTTCCTTTTAGAAAGGTAGATGGGGTTGAAATATCAAAAAAACTATGTGACATTGCTATTGATAACATGAAAAAACTAAATGTTTCAAACGTAAATATATACAATGAAGATGCAGTGCATTTTACTGATATAGATATTTATAACTATATCTATTTCTATAACCCATTTCCTGCTACAGTTATGAAAAGCGTTATGGATAATATTGGAAAAAGTTTAGAGCGTGTTCCAAGAAAAGTTACTATCATTTATTTTAACCCCACGTGTCATGACCAAATAATTAGTTCAGGAACTTTTAAAGGGTCAGCAAACAAATGGAGAGTTTTCGTTTATAAAAACTTTTAATTTTTATAAATTTTATTTTTCAAAATATAGTTTACAATGTCATTGGCAATCAAAGACCTTCCATAATCGTTCCAATGTTGGTCAAAAATAAGGGTAGTTGGTTTTTTTCCGGCTTTTTCAAAAGAAGCTGCATGGTCAATATAATTAAAATTTTCTTGTATTAAATAGTTCAAAAACTCCTTGCTAGTCTTTCTACTATCAATTAGAAATGTGATTTTATCCTTATTAATGTCATACTTTGTAGTAAGCCATTTAAAGTTATCTAAAAATAGCGCATCTTCATTTATTTGGGTATCCTTTTGGGTTTCTTTTTTGTCATTGCTACCATTTTTTAATGACAAAATATTTCGGTGTAATTCTTTAACAGATTCCATGGCTCCTATGTTCAAAAGATATACAACTAATTTTGATTTTCTAAAAGCCATAAAGAAAGGCTGTCTTACAACAAATGAGTAATTTTTTCTTCGTAAATCTTTTTCATATTTTATTCTTATAATAATATGATCAATCAAATCAAAGGTTTTTTTGTTATTGGCTATTATATGCATTTGGTCAGCGAA
The DNA here is from genome assembly GCF_017814435.1 of Mariniflexile gromovii. Taxonomy (GTDB): domain Bacteria; phylum Bacteroidota; class Bacteroidia; order Flavobacteriales; family Flavobacteriaceae; genus Mariniflexile; species Mariniflexile gromovii. The sequence goes on from NZ_JAGJCB010000001.1 coordinate 344,894, forward strand.
ATCGTTTGATGAATGTCCGTATTCATAAACTTCAATGTCTTTTATTTTTTTTTCAATTTTATTACCTACTGATTTATTGAAATTTTGATGAAAACCTTCTATATAGGAATCACCCAAAAGTGCGAGTTCAAATTTATCTTTACTTGGCTTAAATTCTCTATATGAATTATAGCCAGAACTATTTATTTTATATTCAGTATAGACCTGACGTCTATTTCCGTAAACGGAATAACCAACCTGTTGAGGGTACCATTTATAAATACCGTTTTCATCGGCATATTCTTCCGGTAATTCATTGTATAGATGAAATACACGTACAATAACCTCCAACATTAGTAATATTAAGATTAAGTAAAATGTACTTTTTACAACTAATTTTTTCATCTTCTTTAAAATTGAAAATAAATGAATGATCTATCAACATTGCTATCATAAAATAGTAGCATCAATAAAATTACTAAAGTATATATAACAAACCTAACCACTTTTGATTTAAATTTAAATGGTGAACGTTCATCTTTACGTATAATATATTCATAAATTACGAACAAAACAATCAATATATAATAGTCAATCATCCTGTATCCCATCGGATGATTATAAGTTCCATACGAGAAATCAGTAAAAATTCTATTTATAAAACCAAAGGCTGCTGTTATTGATTCCGACCTAAAGAATATTCTAGAAAAAGTAACAATGCTAAAGGTTAAAAGCACCTGCCCTATTTCTGTTAATGTTGGAAAAAAGGTATTTTCCCCCACTACTGAATCTTTATAAATTGCATTTCTGCCCATTAAAAAAACAGGAATAAAGGCTAATGCGTGAAAACCACCCCAAAATATAAACGTCCAGTTAGCACCATGCCAAAATCCACTAACTAAAAATACAATACAAATATTTCTAACAGATTTCAACTTACTTACTTTTGAACCTCCTAGTGGGATATAAACATAATGTCTAAACCAGGTGGAAAGAGAAATATGCCACCTTTGCCAATACTCAGCAACATTTCTTGAAAAGTTAGGGAATTTGAAGTTAGACATGAGTTCAACACCAAAAAGTTTTGCTGTACCTATAGCGATATCAGAATATCCACTAAAATCTCCATAAACTTGAAAACTAAACATCACAACCCCTAAAATAAGCGTTGATGCCGGATAAGTAGCGTAATTTGTAAATATATCATCCACCATTGGAGCTAAAGCATCGGCAATTACCACTTTTTTAAATAAACCCCATAAAATCAACTTCAAGCCACTTACTGTTTGGTCGTAACTAAAAGTACGCTTGTTTAATATCTGTGATAATAAATTAGAAGCCCTTTCAATAGGGCCTGCTACTAATTGTGGGAAGAAACTAACAAAGGCTGCAAATGATAAAAAATCATTAGTTGGTTTTAATTTTTTATAATATACATCAAATGAATATGACATGGTTTGAAATGTATAAAAAGAAATACCTACAGGCAGAATAACACGCAAGGTCCAAGTGCTTTTTATTTCATACCCTAATAGAGAGACCATATCTACCCATGAATCAACAAAAAAGTTGTAGTATTTAAAAAAACCTAGAAGACCAACATTGAAAATAACACTAACCCAAAGCCAAGATTTTCGTTTATGCTTATCCTCTAAAGAATCTATTTTTAAAGCTACATAATAATCAACTATAGTACTTAATAAAATCAAAGACAAAAACCTCCAGTCCCAAAGACCGTAAAAAATATAACTAGCTATTAAAATTAGGATGTTTTGAGCTTTTAAATGTTTTTTAAAAACAAACCAATAAAGAACAAAAACAATAGGAAGGAATATAAAGAACTCTAAAGAATTAAATACCATACAAAACTATTATAAACGTAAGTTAAATTAGTGAAAAAGCTAAAGTACAAACTTCATGTATTAGTTAACGAACAACAAAAAAAATCTTTAAATAACTTAATAAAACTATAATCAGTAAATAGAGCAAAAAAAAAAGCTATTTCTTAATTGAAATAGCTTTTTTAAACTTATTCGAGTGGATTACAACTCATTAAAAATGGAATGCATTAATCGTTTTTTGTCGTTGATGCTTTCTTCTAAAGAAATCATGGTTTCTGTTCTGTAAACACCTTCAATATCATCTAACTTGAATATGATTTCTTTGGCATGCTCTGTACTACGTGCTCTAATTTTGCAGAAAATATTAAACTTCCCAGTGGTAATATGCGCTACAGTAACAAATGCAATTTCATTAATACGCTCAAGTACAAATTTAGTTTGCGAAGTATTATTTAAATAAACACCTACATATGCTATAAATGAATATCCAAGTTTTTTATAATCTAACATCAATGATGAGCCTTTAATAATTCCTTGCTCCTCCATTTTTTTTACACGTACGTGAACTGTACCTGCTGATATTAATAATTTTTTTGCAATGTCTGTAAACGGAATTCTTGTGTTATCAATTAACATGTCAAGAATCTGATGATCAATTTCGTCTAATTTAATTTTCCCCATAATTAACTATTCTTAAATATAAATCAAAATTAATACATTTTTACTAATAATTACGCATAATACATACACTTTATTTCGGTAATAATGAGATTTTTTCATTATTCATTATTACGAAAACGTTTTCGTAATCAACTTTCAATAATTCCCTTTCAAAACTAAGTACCTCTAAACTATTAGCTTGAATCGTTTTATGCGCAAAATAGGCTTCTAAATTTTCTATTTTATCAACTTTAGGAATGAAATGGATTTTATTTTCAATTAATTTTTCTTGATATAAGATTCCAACATCTGTTATAACATCTCCTATTTTAGCATTCTTAATAATGGTGTCAAAAAATAATTTTTCATTTTCTGGAATTTCCAAATACGATTCATAATGAACGCCTGTAACTTCATTTTTTGATATATAATCCAACGAAGCCATATAAGCCATATAAATAAAACTTCTCGTCTCATCCCTAGCGTAATCATCAGCATAGTGCCCTGCTTCAAACAAAATTGTAGGCACATTTTCACTTTGAAAGGTATCGCCAACACAATTTATATTAAACGCATCATCATAAACCCCAACTTGATTGGGAATAACTTCTTGTAAAGCCGCATTCATCACCGCTATAACCTCCATAGCTATTTTTCTGTTTGGTGTTATAGTACATGCCTCATCTTGAGCTGGTGCCAAAAACGATACAGTTGCTGGCTTATTTACGTTTCCAGCACTAAAAATAGTGCGTTGTCCATGTAAATTATAACAAAAATGAGGTTTAAAAGCCTTAAAAACATTTCTAAGCACTTTGCTTTCCGGCTGTGTTAAATCTTGAGCATCTCTATTTAAATCAATTTGATTGGCGTTAATCCTTGTATATGCATTGGCTCCATCAGGGCTTAATATAGGTATGATATACAAAGTACAAGAACTTAATATATGTGTAACATCTGGCTCGTCGCTTAAAAGGGTGTTTAAAAGATCGAACAATGCTTTAGTGGTGGTAGATTCATTTCCATGCATTTGAGACCACATAAGTATACGCTTGTCTCCATTACCAATTTTAACACCATAAATGGGGTTGTTTAAAACAGAGTGCCCAATAGTTTCAATTTGCAATTTATTAACCATGTTATCCAACAAAGGTTCAATGTGCTTATTGGTAATATAACGGTGGCTTAAACCTTGTTCTTTATACTTAAAAAAAAGTGCTTTAATATGTTCTGTTTGCATCCTTGTTATTTATGACACAAATGTAAACAATTACAAATTTACATTTGTAAACATTTAATTTAGTTGTTTTGTTTACAATGTTATACATTAAATCAGTCTATTTTGTTAGATATGTAAACAATATAAGTTTTGTTTTATTTAAAATGCAATAATTTGTTGCTTTTCAGTTATTTATATATTATTATATGAAGTTTTAGTTTATTATTAATGAATTTTTTATCCACCAATGTGATTTATTCTAACGATAATTGATTACATTTGTAACACAAAGATACATTTGTAATAGTTACAATGATAAACACAGAGGATTTTACTAAAAGACTACAGCAAGTGATAGATTATTACGGAGAATCCGCTTCTTCTTTTGCTGAAAAGATTGGCGTACAACGCTCAAGTATTTCGCATATTTTATCCGGCAGAAATAAACCAAGTTTAGAATTTGTTTTAAAAATACTTTCGGCATTTCCAGAAGTTGAATTGTATTGGTTACTAAATGGCAAAGGTGAATTTCCTTCAACAAAAAAAGCAGCAGCACAAAATCTTAGCTCAATAACATCAGTACCGTCTCCCTCCCCAAAAATTGAAAAAGAAATAGAATCCAAAATTAATCACGACAAAACAATTGAACGGATTGTTATTTTTTATTCTGATGGAAGTTTTAAAAATTTTCAGAATTAAAACTATTTAAGTTTAGTAATTTTGTGCGGAAATACAAATACATGAAATTCCTTTATCTCTTAATTTTATTTAGCCTGTTTAGCTGTTATGAAACAACACGCAATTGCACTGATTTTAAAACAGGTGAATTCTATAGCGAAGTAACTATTGACGGCGAATTATTTAAATCGAAATTTAAACGCACAGAAACGCTCCAAATTGAAACTTACAATAAGAAAACTGACTCCTCTCAATTACGCTGGATTAATGATTGCGAGGTTGTTTTCAAAACCATAAACCCTAAGAATATGGCAGAACAAAAGGATATTCATTTGAAAATTCTAACAACAACAGACTCTTCATACACTTACGAATACTCCTATGTTGGTGAAACAAAAAAACAAAAAGGAGTTGCTTACAAAGTAGCGGCTAATTGAAAGGGTATAAAAACGACTCCACTAAGTTAAATGTTAACTGCTTATCTTCATTTATTTGGTAGGTTATGAATAATTCTCCCCAATAATGGCCATCTGAGAAATCGGCAATAATCCATTTATGATTTAATAATTTGATGGTGTTGATCATCATTCGTTTTCCTTCTTCAGAAGCGTACGGAATAATAGGGTGTTCCCCTTTCTCTTCATTTAATTTATAGAGCTCATCTTTTATCAAAGGCACCAATTCTGCCACATTATAACCTTGGTTTTCAAAATAACTGATGGCGTCTTCATTTCTTTCAAAATTAAAATGCGATAAATCTAAATTATCATCCTGCAAAACAGCAACGGAATCTTTATAACGTTTCGCTTGTTCTTTATAATTTTCTAATTTATGGTCCATATCTTCAAAAACCCGTTTGGCATTCACATACTGAAACAATATCAGTAATATGCAAAAAACGAATAGGTACATAAAAATTTTCTGTTTCATGGGTGTGTTTTATTTTAAAGGGCGCATGCTGTTCATTAATAACCTCTCTTTGTCAAGGCTGTTTTTTAACATGCTCCTTACTTTATTAAATTTAAATTGTTATTTCTAAACCATCATAGGCCAAAAATACGTTTTCTGGTAATGTTTTTTCAACAGCATCATGAAATCCCAACATGTGGCTAATGTGCGTTAAGTATGCTTTTTCCGGTTTTACTTTACTAATAAATTGAAGTGCTTCTTCTAAATTAAAATGAGATTGATGTGGCTCAATCCTTAAGGCGTTAACCACTAATACTTTTATATGTTTTATTTTTTCAATTTCTTTCTCACTTACCGTTTTCATATCGGTTAAATATGCAAAATCATTGAATTTGAAACCAAAAACCTGTAGCCTATCATGCTTCCCTTTTACAGGTACCACCTCTAAGTTATTTAAAACAAAAGGTTTGTTTTTTATACGGTTTGTAATAACGGTAGGCGCTCCAGGGTATCTGTTTTTTGTGGCGAAAATATAATCAAAACGTATTTTAAGAGATTTTAAAACGCGCCTATGTGCATAAATAGGAATATTACCTTGTTTGAAATAAAAAGGCCTGATATCATCCAACCCTGAAGTATGATCGGAATGTTCGTGTGTAAACAAAACGCCATCAATTTTAGTACATTGGGCGCGTAACATTTGATATCTAAAATCCGGACCGCAATCTATTACATAAGTAAATCCGTCCCATTCTACCAAAACAGAAACACGTAACCGTTTGTCTTTTTTATTATCACTCAAGCATACAGGATGTGTGCTTCCTATAATGGGAATGCCTTGCGAAGTTCCAGTACCTAAAAATGTTATTTTCAAAAAATTTAACTTTACTTTTTTTAATTTATTTCACTTAACTGCCTATTTTTAAAAATATTCATCACTTAAAACAGCTATATTAACAAAAATCAATAATTTAACATCAACTATTTTATAAAAAAAAGAAAATAATTGAGTCATTTTACGTGTTCGCTAAAAGCGTTTCAAATCTACTAACAAAATTAGAGTTATTTTTTTATTTGTTCTATTATTTGATACCTTTGTTAACATAATTATGTAACCCAAATAGTAACATGGAAATTACCTTAAAGGGAGATAGGGAATTTGAAGAAATTCCTTCATTAAAAACCAAAGCACTTCGCATTAACCTAAATGAAAATATTTATGGCACTTTTGCGGAAATAGGAGCTGGTCAAGAAACTAGTAGGCATTTTTTTAGAGCTGGTGGTGCCTCAGGAACCATAGCAAAAGCCATGTCTGCTTACGATAAGGCTTTTAGTGATGCTATTTATGGAGCTGAAGATGACGGACGCTATGTTACAGAAACCCGATTAAGGAAAATGCTTAATCATGAAATTGACCTTATAGAAAAACGTCTTTCTAGAAAAGATTACCCTAATAAAATGTTTTTTTCATTTGCAAATACGGTAACTACCATCGATTTTGCAAAGCAGTTTAAAGGCCATGGTTGGATTGGAATTAAATACCAAATTGAACAAAACCAAGAGTATAATGATATTATTTTGCATATTCGTTTTAAAGAAACTGATGCGAGACTACAACAAGAAACACTTGGCGTTATTGGCACAAATTTAATTTATGGTGCTTTTTACAAATACAACGAACCAAAAAAACTACTCCGTTATTTATACGACCATTTAGACAAAGATCAACTAGAAATTGATACTGTTAATTTTTCCGGACCTTTATTTAAAAATGTGGATAACCGATTAATGAGTTTACAACTTGTTAAAAATGGCATGACGGATGCCGTAATGTTTGGGCCAGATGGAAAAAACGTACTCCCAGCGCGTGTATTTTACAAAAAAAATATTTTAGCCTTTAGAGGAAGTTTTAGACCTGTAACTCAAGTAAATATAGATATGTATGAAAATGCGTATAAAATGTTTATTGCCGAGAAAAAAGTTGACCCTGAAAATACCGAAGTTGTTTTTGAAATCACACTTTCCAACTTGCGTGCAGAAGGCGAGATTGATGAACAAGATTTTATGGATAGAGCTGACTTGTTGTGTTCTCTAGGACAATCAGTTATGATATCTAACTTCCAGGAATACTACAAGGTGGTTGAGTATTTTTCCAATTACACAAAAGCGAGAATGGGTCTAGCCATGGGTGTTAGTAATTTGGTCGATATTTTTGATGAAAAATATTATCGCCATATGAGTGGCGGTATTTTAGAAGCATTTGGTAAATTATTCTTTAAAGATTTGAAAGTTTACTTGTACCCAATGATTGATGTTGCCACAGGAGAACTTATTACCAGTGAAAATTTGAAAGTGTATCCGCGTATGAAAGAACTTTATAAATTCTTTAAATACAACGGAAAAGTTATTGATATAGAAGATTATGATAAAAAATGTTTAACCATATTCTCACGAGAGATTATGCAACAAATTGCTAATGGAGAAAGTGGCTGGGAGGATAAGCTACCAGAAGGAATTGCCGATTTAATTAAAGATTACCGAATGTTTGGTTACACACGAAAACCTTTAGTTTTACATAAGCGGAGAAAAATAAATAAATAATAAAGAGGCTGTCTGAAAAGTATCAACAAGTGTCATTCTGAATTCATTTCAGAATTTTAACTCGTTGATAATCAATATTTATTAGAAACTGAAACAAGTTCAGTTTGACAATATATAGACTTTTCAAACAGCCTCTTCTTTTACTCCAATATTTGGGCAGCATGCATTTTTGCCTTAACAGCATCAATAACACGTGCTACTTTGCCTTCTTCATCTATTACAAATGTTTTTCTATGAATGCCATCAAACGTTCTGCCCATAAACTTTTTCGGTCCCCAAACACCAAATGCATTAATCATAACTTTATCAACATCAGCAATTAAAGGATATTGGAAATCGTGCTTCTTTTTAAAATTAGATTGCTTTCTTTGGGTATCGGCGCTAACTCCCAATATTTCATACCCCGCATCCAATAATTCTTTGTAATGGTCTCGTATGTTGCAGGCTTCAACCGTACAAGTAGGCGTACTTGCAGCCGGATAAAAAAAGACTACAAGTTTTTTTCCTTTATAATCTGATAGTTTTATAATGTTTCCTTGTTCATCAAATACCTCGAAATTTGGTACGGTATCGCCTTGTTTTAATGTGTTCATAATAGTAACTTTGATTTTTACAAACATACAACATGACAAAGGATAAAAAGGTAGAATTCATAATAAAAACTCTCCAGGAATTATACCCTACCATACCCATTCCATTAGACCACAAAGACCCATACACCCTATTGATAGCGGTTTTAATGTCTGCACAGAGCACCGATGTTCGCGTCAATCAAATAACCCCTTTATTATTTAAAAAAGCTGATAATCCGTATGATATGGCAAAACTTTCGGTTGAAGAAATTAGGGGAATTATAAAACCCGTTGGCTTGTCTCCTATGAAAAGTAAAGGTATTCATGGACTTTCTAAAATTCTAATTGAAAAACATGATGGAAAAGTACCTCAAAGTTTTGAAGCCTTGGAAGCATTACCTGCTGTTGGACATAAAACGGCAAGTGTGGTGATGTCTCAAGCATTTGGTGTGCCGGCATTTCCTGTTGATACACATATACATAGATTGATGTACCGATGGAATTTGACGAATGGAAAAAACGTGGTGCAAACAGAAAAAGATGCCAAAAGATTATTCCCCAAAGAACTTTGGAACGATTTACACCTTCAAATTATATGGTACGGTCGTGAATACTCGCCTGCACGAGGTTGGGATTTAGAAAAGGATATCATTACAAAAACCATTGGAAGACAATCGGTAATTGATGATTATTATAAATTAAAAAGCCCTAATAAATAAAATAAATATTAGGGCTTTTCACCACTCAGTTTAGAAGCGCTTCAAACTTCATCTTATTACAATTTATAACACTTAAAGCTTTTGAGTAGTTTAGAATAAAGTTAACCGTTTCTTTTCGCGGTTCTAATTCGTTCAAATTTTTAATAGAATTTCCAGAGTAAAGTTTTGCCATTTTAATAATTTAAGGTTCAATTTAATTTATTAACGCAGCTAATTTTACTTTATTGTACTAATTCGTTAAAATTACATTGTGTTTATCTATTATTTTTCTCAAATTGATTAACGCATAACGCATGCGCCCCAGGGCTGTATTGATACTTACACCTGTTTTATCTGAAATTTCTTTAAAGCTTAAATCTTCATAAATACGCATCAATAATACTTCTTTTTGGTCTTCAGGCAGCTCATCAACCAAACGTCTTACGTCTGTTTCTACCTGTTCTTTAATAATATTATTTTCCGCATTTAAGCTAGTATCGCTTAACACAGAAAAAATATTAAACTCATCGGTATTTGAAAATTTTGGCATTCTATTGTTCTTTCTAAAAAAGTCTATTACCAAATTATGGGAAATTCGCATGACCCAAGGTAAAAATTTACCTTCTTCGTTATAAGCACCACGTTTTAGGGTACGAATCACTTTGATAAAAGTGTCCTGAAAAATATCATCAGCAACATCTCTATCATAAACTTTCGAATAAATAAAACTGTAAATTTTTTGTTTGTGCCTGTTAATAAGAATTTCTAAAGCACTTTCATCACCTTTAATATAGTTACTAACTAAGGTAGAATCTTGTATAAGTTCGTATTGCATAATCATTACTTTTAGGGCATAGAAATAGCTTCTTTGCTTGGAGTTTTAGTTTAAAAGTAATGTTCTGCTATAGGCGAGCGTTGTTTAAAGTATTGATTAATAGATTCAAATATACCAATAATCATTCCGAAAAAACAAAATTTATTTAAATTATTTTATAATTTATCTTGTTTTTGATCGTTGTCGAGTCCGTTTTATAATATTATTTACATTTAATAATTCATAATTCGTAATTCATAATTCTTATAGTATCTTTGCGAAATTATTCCCGTTAAAGCTTATGATTACTAATATTTCTGAAGTAAACCCAAAAGAAAACATCATTATTAAAGGTGCTAAATTGCATAATTTAAAAAACATCGATGTTGTTATACCCAGAAATCAGTTAGTAGTTATTACCGGATTATCCGGTTCAGGAAAATCCAGTTTGGCCTTTGACACGCTTTACGCTGAAGGACAAAGACGTTATGTTGAAAGTTTATCGAGTTATGCACGCCAGTTTTTAGGCCGATTGAACAAACCAAAAGTAGATTACATAAAAGGTATTGCTCCTGCCATTGCCATAGAGCAAAAGGTGAATTCTACCAATCCGCGTTCCACTGTAGGTACCACCACCGAGATTTACGACTATCTAAAACTTCTTTTTGCTAGAATTGGCAAAACCTATTCGCCTGTTTCTGGTATTGAAGTAAAAAAAGACACGGTTACCGATGTTTTAAACTATTTAAAAACATTTCCAGAAGGTGAAAAACTCCTTCTCCTCGCTCCTATTTATTTGGAAGAAGGCCGCACTATGGAAGATAAACTTAAAGCTTTACAACAACAGGGTTATGCTAGAATAAAAGTAAACGATGATGTTGTTAGGATTGATGAAGTGAATGAAATTAAAAAGAATGACGCGATTCAATTAGTAGTTGATAGAATCATAATTAAAGATGAAGAAGATTTTTTAAACAGACTTGCCGATGCTGTACAAACAGCGTTTTTTGAAGGTAAAGGTGAATGTGCCATTGAAACGTTGTCCGACAACAAACAACGTCCGTTCAGTAATAAATTTGAAATGGATGGTATTAATTTTTTAGAACCCAATGTACATCTATTCAGTTTTAACAATCCTTATGGCGCTTGCCCTAAATGTGAAGGTTATGGCGACATTATTGGTATTGACGAAGATTTAGTGATACCCAACACCGGACTTTCAGTTTACGAAAATGCTATTTTTCCATGGCGTGGTGAAAGTATGAGTTGGTATAGAGACCAATTGGTCAACAATTCACACAAATTCGATTTCCCTATACACAAACCTTATTTTCAATTAACCGATGCCCAAAAACAACTCATTTGGGACGGAAACAAATTTTTTGAAGGATTGAATTCCTTTTTTGCTGAATTAGAAGCTAAAGCCTATAAAATCCAAAACCGTGTGATGCTATCGCGTTACCGCGGAAAAACCAAATGTAAAACCTGTAATGGCAAACGCTTACGTGTTGAAGCTAATTATGTTAAAATTGGCGGCGCTACCATTACCGATTTGGTAGAAATACCCTTGGATAAATTAGCAGTTTTTTTCAAACAATTGGAATTAAACGATTTCGATACCCAAATTGCAGACAGGTTATTGAAGGAAATCAACAATCGTTTATCATTTCTAGCCAATGTAGGTTTGGATTATTTAACACTGAACAGAAAATCGAACACGCTTTCTGGTGGTGAAAGTCAACGTATCAATCTTGCAACCTCTTTAGGCAGTAGTTTAGTAGGCTCTATGTATATTTTAGACGAGCCAAGTATTGGTTTACACCCTAAAGATACCGAACGCTTGATTTTGGTTTTAAAACAGCTTCAAAGCTTAGGAAATACGGTTATTGTGGTGGAGCATGATGAAGATATTATGAAAGCTGCCGATACCATTATAGATATTGGTCCTGAAGCTGGTACTTTTGGCGGACATGTAGTTGCTTGCGGTACATATGAAGATATTTTGGTTTCCAACTCCTTAACAGCGCAATACCTAAATGAAACTTTGAAAATTGAAGTCCCAAAAACCAGAAGAACTTCAAAATACTATGTAGATGTTATTGGTGCGCGCGAAAACAACTTAAAAAATATCGATGTTCGTTTTCCTTTAGGTATGCTAACGGTAGTTACAGGTGTTTCCGGAAGCGGAAAAAGTACTTTGGTAAAAAAGATTTTATATCCTGCGCTTCAAAAAAAATTAACGGATTTTAGTGATAAACCAGGGCAGTTTACGTCACTTGAAGGTAATTTCAGCAATATAAAACATATTGAATTTGTAGATCAGAATCCTATTGGAAGGTCGTCGCGCTCCAATCCTGTTACCTACATCAAGGCCTATGATGATATTCGTTCATTATTTGCAAACCAAAAATTAAGCAACATTAGAAACTATCAAGCAAAACACTTTTCATTTAATGTAGATGGCGGACGCTGTGAGACTTGCAAAGGTGAAGGTGAAGTAACCATTGAAATGCAATTTATGGCCGATGTGCATTTGGAATGCGAAACCTGTAAAGGCAAACGCTTTAAAAAAGATGTACTTGAAGTTACTTATGCAAATAAAAACATTGATGATATTTTAAACCTAACCATTGATGATGCCATCACATTTTTTGGAGCTAACGAACAAACCAAAATAAAAACCAAATTACAACCGCTTCAAGATGTTGGTTTGGGCTATGTAACTTTAGGGCAAAGTTCTTCTACCCTTTCTGGTGGCGAAGCGCAACGTATTAAACTCGCTTCTTTTTTAGGAAAAGGAAACAACAAGGATAAAGCCTTGTTTATTTTTGACGAACCTACTACGGGGTTGCATTTTCACGACATTCAAAAACTACTAAAATCGTTTAATGCACTTATTCAAAACGGACATTCCATTATTGTTGTTGAACACAATATAGACCTTATAAAAGGTGCCGATTATATTATTGATTTAGGCCCCACGGGTGGTGAAAATGGCGGGAATTTGGTAGCTTCAGGAACTCCTGAAGAAATTGTAAAAGTAAAAGCTTCAGAAACAGGTAAATATTTAAAAGACAAACTCTAACCAACAGAATACAACATAAAATATTGTATTTATTTCATAATGAGGCTCGATTGAGGCATCACTACAAATGAATTTTAATCATTTATACCTTTAAACTATTTAATTCCTCCAAACGTCGAAATTAACATGATTTCAAATACTTAAAAATGTTTTTGGCACGCAAATTGAAAACTACTTTACAATAGCGTACGCTGAAAAGCTAAAAGAGTAGGCAAACATCAAACACCCAAATCATGAAAATAAAAATTACTCTAATCACTTTTTGCTTTATTATAGTTACAGGTTTTAGCTATGCTCAAAAAAAAGATAGCCAACAAAGCATTATAAACTCAAAAGTTCAGATTAAAAAATACCATCAAATTTCCGAGTTAGAAAACATATCAAAAGGAGAATTACTGAATTTATACACAGAAAGAATTCAAGCACTAACTAATGTCATACCTTATATAGCACTTGCAACGAAGCCAGGAGCTACCATGTCTACTCTTGGCATCCCTAATACCAGTGAAAACGTAAAAGTGCTTGAAAAGCAAATAGAGAATACAGATGATTATATAAAAAACACTTTGGAATTCCAAAAAGTAATTCTACCATATTCGGACACAAAAAACTTAATGCGCGCCATTATTTTTTATGAAGAAATAATGAAATCGCTTAATACCTATGATGATCTTTATTAAAGAGAGCAATCGATTTGATAGATAAATTAAAAACCCAAAATAAACGTATTATTTTGGGTTTTTATATTTACAATTACTTCTCAAAGTCACTTATAATCAATCCATTATTGAATTTAATATCAGACCATGTTACATGTATCCATGGTTCTTCACTTACATCGGCATTCCAAGTAGATTTTTTGTATTGGCGTTTTGTTGGTATTAACATGCCATCAATTTCTTCGTATTCAAGCTTCATTAAATTTGGTATTTCCATCACTCCAAAATCTGCCACAGTAAAAAGAAATTGATCTACCAACAAGGTTTCTTTATTAATGTAAACCTGATAAATATCAGTAGGTTTATCATCTATGGATTGAAAAGTGATTTTAACAACATCATAGGATGTATTATCTATTGTTTTTTCACCAATATATTCATAATTTACTCCCGGATCCATTAATTTTTGAAACATGGCAAACCAATAAAAATTAGTGGGTCGGTTGAAGGCAACACGCTTCAATCGAATGCTATCCGTTATAATTTCACCATTATTTTTCAACCAATATTCACTTCCATCATATCCTTGTTCAATAAGCCCTTTTAAATCGGGAAACGTACGTTCATGTTTATGGTATGCACCATAAGAAAGCTCTCCTTTAAATAAATACTTCTCTGTTGAAACATCGGTTTTTCCATCTGGTGTTTGATATGTATAGGTATAAACAACGTCCTTTTTCTTAAGTAGGGTTTTGTAATCACCTACTTTTTCCACCATATTATAAATCAATTCCTGCCCTTTATTATTAAAGGTTTGTAACGGTTCTTGTACTGTTATAGGTTCCTTTTTATCTTTACAAGACATAAAGAATACACTTAAAAAAATAGCTGATAATAAATTAAATTTCATTTTATATTATTTTAAATTTTGAATTAAACCAAAGCACCATTGGCACCTATTACTTGACCAGATATCCACTTTGAATCATCACTTGACAAAAACAATACAACTCGCGCAATATCAATAGGTTTTGCTAACCTATCAAAGGCATTCATAGCACTTAGTTTATTGATGGTTTCTTGCGATTTTCCTTTTAAAAACAATTCAGTTTCTGTAGCTCCTGGTGCGAGTGCATTAACTGAAATCCCTCTGCCAATTTCTTTTGAAAACACCCGCGTCATTTGTTCAACCGCCGCTTTTGATGCTGAATATAGCGCATACGTTGGAAACATTAATTTTACAGTACTGGATGAAAAATTAATTATGTTCCCATTATCAGCTAATTTACTTTCAGCTTCTTGCAGCGTATTAAAAACCCCTCTAACATTCACATTAAATTGTTTGGTAAAATCTTCCTGTGTATTATCCTTTATTTTTTTAGAAATCATCACACCCGCATTGTTTACCAAAACATCTATTCTACCATAAGTTTCAATAGCCTTATCAAATAAATATGTAACCTCTTCCCTTATACTTACATCCGCTTTAACCACTATGGCATTACCGCCATTCTTGATTATATTGTTTACGGTATTATTCGCTTCTTTATCACTATTGGAATGATTTACAATTACTTTAGCACCATTTTTAGCTAAAAGTAGTGCTATTTCTTTTCCTATTCCTTTGGAAGCTCCCGTAACGAGAATTACTTTGTTTTCTAATATCATGATCTTATTTTTAGAAAATTACTTAACTGTTTTTAATTGTTTTAAATAGAATGCCAAACCTAATATGTATTCATCAAGAATCAAATCGTTATCATATAGCTTTCTAATACCTCGAATACCTTCAAATGCACTAATTAAGTACACTGCTACAGCATTACTTGAAACATTATTTTGAATGACGCCTTCCTTCTTCCCTCTTTCAATCAATTTTATTAAAGCTAATTTCCATGCTTCAATTATGTTTTTTAAAGCAGCTTGATAAACAATTTCAAAATCTCCAATTTCATTAATAAAATTATTCATAGGGCAACCATGTTCCTTATCATACAATGAAAAAGTTTTAATGCGGTTTAAAAAGGTGTTCTCCAATATATGAAACACATCACCGGGTGCGCCCAAAGGCTCTATCATGGCTTGACACACTCGGTTTTGCAATTTTGAACCAATAACTTCTAATCCTAATTCCTTTTTGCTTTTGTAATGGTGATAAAATGCGCCTTTGGTAAGTTTAGTGGCTAACATTATTTTATCAATACTCGTGGTTTTAAAACCATTTTCATGAAACAGACGAAAAGCTTCATCAATAATGACCTGCTTTGTAAGTTCCGACTTTAAATTTTGTTGCATGCCACAAAGATAAACCAAAAACATACTAATTGGTATGTTTTATGTTTTATTTAACCTACCGCTATAAAAAATAAATTAGACTGACCATCAAATACTTATTAATCGTCTGATATTTTTGGCACGCAAATTGAAAACGACTTAACAAGAGCGAACGCCGAAAAGCTAAAAGAGTAGGCTAAAAATTAAATCGTATGATTATGAAAAGAACAGTATTATTATTTGCAGGTTTATCAATGGTATTTTTAACTGCATCAGCAACAGATTTAAATTTCAACAAAGAAAATAACAAAATTGATATAACAAAACATTACCGTTATGCACAACCCATAGTATTTGTAGAACGTGGTGTGGAATTTTTAATTTTCCCTGATGGAAGTTTCGATTTTAATTCCAACTACAACAACTCAAATTCCAGAAGGAACTCTATAAACGCTTCATACAATGGGCCTCGAGTTAGTATTAATTATTCGTCTGCTCACACAAGAAGCCCATACATTTCGCATGATAGAAATGGTATTATTAGAAGTATTGGTGATGTGCATTTAAACTATGATAGATATGGAAAAATAACACGGGTTGGATCTGTATCCATAGATTATGGCAAAGGCAAAAATGCTACACTAACTAAGGTTGGTGGTTTGAAGGTAAATTATAACCATTGGGGAGAAATTGTATCGATTCGTGGCGCTGTAAACAAATACAACCGTTTTAACGACTACCATATTGACAACCATAATACTTATGTTAATAATAATTATCATAATGATGCTGATTATTACTATTACAAGCAAAATGGTAAAATCAAAAAACAGAAAAAAATTAAGTAGATTTTATTAGTTAGTTAATAAATCCCAAAACACAACCAAGTGCTTTGGGATTTTTTTTGTTATAAGCATGCATCATTTGGAATGATACTCTAGATTTAAATCAAAAAATTAAGTAATATTCTTCAAGTCTTTTAAAATTTATCTTTTCAAATCTCTAATAAAAACATTTTTTTTATTCTGATTTTCAAATACTTAAGTTCTATTCCGTTTTTTTGGCACGCTGTTTGTAAATACCTAATCGTATAACAATTAATACTCACAAAATGAAAAAGTTTATATTCTTATTAGCAAGTTTAATCCTTACAGGGTTTACTGTTAATGCAGCCACAATCAATTCAGAAAACACAACAACTATTGACAACAGAGGTTACGGTAACTCTTTCATTTTTGTTGAAGATGGTATTGAGTTTTCGGTGTTCCCAGATGGACAATTCGATTTTAACATCTTAAGAGGTAACTCCAATTTAAATGTATCTATTGGCTCACCTCATGTAAACATCAGTTTCAACTCGGGATACGATTATAATGCTTATGTTCAGTACGATGAGTTCGGAGCCATCATTCAAATAGAAAACACACCTATTTATTATGATTATTACGGACGTGTTTCACAAGTAGGCAACGTAAATATAAACTATAACAACCGTGGGTATGTTACTCGTGTAGGTGGTTTGTATGTGCACTACAACAATTATAATGTATTTTCACACTGCACAGGATATATAAATGTTTATAACAGACATTATGTTTACAGACCTTGGCACCGTTATTACAGTGTTCCTTCATACGATTACTGTGTAGTTTACAACAGACCTTATAGACAATATTATACGCCTGTTCGTTATGTTTACAACAGACCGTTTTATAACAATTACAGACCAAGAACAGCTATTTATAGCAGACGCGGAGAAACCATTTCCAGAAACAGAAGTTATGCTACTGCATATAGAAGCGATAAAAACAGAGCACAAATAAACAGACATGCAACTTCGAGATATGAAGTTTCAAAAAATAATGATAACGGAAGACATTACGACACGAATAGAGGTAACGATAGAAATTATCAATCTTCTAACAGAACAGATAGTAGAAGAGATTATTCAAATAACAACATATCAAGAAGTAATTCTCAAGGAAATAATAATAAAGTAACTAGAGAAAACGTTAATAGAACTGTTATTCAAAATAACAATACAAGAACAAATGATGTAAGACGTACGAGAGAAAACACCGTTAACCAAAAACCAAATAACAATAATACTCGTACATATAATAAAAGCAACAATACAACCAGAAGTACGCCACAAGTAACACAACGTACTACGAATACAAATGCACAACGCACTGTTACGAGATCTACACAAAGCAAGCCAATGGCAGCACAAAGTAGAAGTAATTCTGGAAATAATAATTCAAGATCGGAATCTACATCCAGAAGACGATCATAACAAGTTTGGTTGGTTAGTTTGGAAATCCCTGCAATAAGTTTGCCTCAAAGCAACATTGTGGGGGTTTCTGTTTTAAATTACTGCGTAACCAAGAATCCCCTCTAATTAAGAAATCTCAAATACTTTTTTATAACCACCGAAATATCTTCGGAAACATTCATCCTCAAAATAATTAGAACATAAAGTATTGTTGCTAATATCGATTTTAAAGCAATATTCATAATAGGATGAAAAGGAAATTCCCAAAAGTAAAAAAGTAAAACACTCAACACTATCAAGCCTAAAACCTTAGCTGTATCTTTGTTGAAAGGCATCATGTTAAACTTCACTTTAACAAAATAAATTTTAATGGTATTATAAACACACACAGCTAAAAAAGTAGCAAAAGCCGACCCGTTAATTCCAAACATGGGAATAAATAAAATGTTTAGAAATATGGTCAACACCGTTAAAATAACACCAAATAACAGCACCATTCTGTAATAATCACTATTAAACAATACCACATTGTTACAACCCATCAAACAATCGTAAAGTTTTGCTATGCCTACTAAAAAAACCACCAATAAGCCACCACTAAACTCCTTGGGAATTAAAAGGTACAACGTATTGATATTAATGATAATAATAAGAAAAATGAACCCTCCTATAATAAACAGGGTTTGCGAGCTTCTTACATATAAATCGTTAAGTGCTACTTTATTTTTATCGTTTAAATATTGCGCCGTTAATGGCTGAAGAATTTGTTGCATAGAGCGTGATGGCACTACAATAACCGTAGCAATATAAATAGCAACCCCATAATAAGCCACTTCTTGAATTGGGATATACATACCCAACATAAACGAATCGATATCCAAAATAATAGTGGCAATAGAACCGGCTATAATAATGAGCGATGCATATTTTAAAATAGCACTCAACCCTTCAATTCTGTAAAACTTCAACACCGGAAATTTGATGGTGAAGGCGTACAATTTCATGATAATCATTCTAATAATGTAAACCCAAACCACACCAACAACAAATTGTTCTACATCAAGCCATTCGAAATACACTGCAAATAATAAAAGCATCACGCCTACTCTATGAAACACTTCTTTCATAAAATTACCAAACACCGTTTGCAATTGCGTTTTAGACCAAGCAAAAAACACTTCAAAATACGCCATGGCTACTGCCGAAACAAAAATGTACCACACATACCCCTTAACGATCTCGTTTTTTTGCGATAACAATTCACCAATAGCTTCATAAGTAAAAACACCAATTAAACTTACTGGAATAATCATGGCTAAAGGCAAAAACAGCATCAATGTTAAAAAGCTGTTTAGGGAATTTTTAGTTTTAAAAGAGGAGTAGAATTTTATAATGGTATTATGTGCGCCAAAAGCCATTAAAGGCATTACAATATTGGCCGTAGATAATATAAATGCTACCAAACCATAATAAACATCGGAAATAAAATAAGTATATAAAAACAAGGTGTTAAGTGCACCAATTCCAAAACCTAGATAGGTTGAAACGGTGTTTTTAAACGATTGTGATGTTACAATACCCATTTATATTAATTTCGATAATGCTTCAGTAAGTGACTTCCGGCTGTATTTTTGCAATCCAATTGGATATACTTGTAAAGCATTTTCTTGATATAATTTATAATGCTCTAAGATAACAGTTTTTAAAGAATCATAATTCTGATAATTAAAGTAGTGTCCCGTATTGGTTTCTTTTATTATTTTTTCAACATCTGAATCGTTTGGACCTATAGCAATAATGGGTCTGTTTGAAACCATATATTCAAATAATTTCCCAGGAATAATGCACTTGGTTTCTTCTGAATCTATTTCAATCAACAATAAAATTTGTGATTTTTTTTGAAACACAATTGCTTCTTTGTGTGATACATAACCTATGTTATTTACATAGTCACTTAAATTGTGTTTTTTAATAGAATGAAGCACATCATCACTCACAAATCCAATAAAATTAAGTTGAAAATCTTTAGAAAAAGATTCGTTTTCAGCTATTAAATCACCTAATACGCGCCATAAAATTTCTGGATTTCTTTTTGATAATAATGAACCTATGTGCGACAAAGTAAACTTTGTGTCCATTTCAAACGGTGCAACAGCTTCGTAATCATAGCCATTTGTAATAACTTCAATAGGCATATTTGTTAATTGCTGAAACTCTTTTTTAGTAACAAAACTGGTAACAATAAGTTGGTCGGCGGTATTTAAAACCTGCTTTTCTAAAGCCTTATGTTTTGCTTTTGAAGCCTCGGTAAGCATGAGTTCTTTATGGTACCCTATGGTAGTCCACGGGTCTCTAAAATCGGCAAGCCACTTCACTCCTAGTTGTTCTTTTAATTGTGAACCAATTAAATGCAAACTATGTGGTGGCCCTGTAGTAACAATGGTTTCTATGTTTTCTTTTGAAATATATTCTGAAAGAAATGCTACCGATGGTTTTACCCAAGCCTTACGGGCATCGGGAATAAAATAATTCCCTCGAATATAAAGCATGACTTTTTCAATAAAACTTTGAGTTTTCTTTTCAGAAATAATGCCTTTACTAATGGTTTTTGATGTTTTTTTTGAAAATAACCCCGCTAACTTATAAGGTTCGTTTATGGGTTGCTTTAAAATGGTAAGATTGCTTGAAACCTCTGTATTTAAATTAGCATCAACAATAGGATAATTAGGATTCTCAGGAATATAAACAATAGGTTCTATATTGAAATCTGGTAAATATTTTACAAATTTTAACCAACGCTGTACTCCTGGACCTCCTGCAGGTGGCCAATAATAGGTAATGATGAGTACTTTTTTCTTGTTCATTTTTGTCATTCCTGCGAAATCAGGAATCTAATAATAAATAATAACATTCTAATGGATTCCTGCCTTCGCAGGAATGACAATCTATTTCTTCTTGAATTCGTAGAACAAACCACCTAGCAACAACAGTCCAAACAAAACAGAACTGGCTAAAGCAATCCTACTGCCTGTTTTAACAACATCGGGATCAAATTTAAACTCAATAGTATGCTTACCTGCTGGAATTTCCATACCTCTTAAAGCGTAATTGACGCGCATATGTGTTGCATCCTTTCCATCTATAAACGTTTTCCAACCATTACCATAATAAATTTCAGAAAATACAGCAAAACCATCGTTTGTATTATTGGTTTCGTATTTTAAATAATTTGGTTTATAGGAAACAAGTTTTATAGTCGCTAAAGAATCAACTTTATAATTGTTTTTCAAATTTTTGTAAACCGTTGCATTGTAAACGGCCTTGTTCTTATTATCTAAACTATCTAGGGCTTTAATTTCTTCATTTGAAGAACTTACTTGTTTTAGCTCCTTAACAAACCACGCATGCCCATTGGCTTGATCGTTTTCATATGGAAACAAATTCCCCTCGTTATCTTGTGCGATAAGATACTTTGTGTTAAGCATACTAAGCACATTTATGTTATTCTTAGCAACATAAAAATCGAACAGTTCACTATAGCGTTTTAATTCTGCAGCGTTATAGCCGTTCAATGAATTATGGAAATAAGAAGGTTTTGCAGCCCCTCCAACCAAATCGAACACGCGGTAATAGCCTTTATCTTGTAATATGTAATTATCAACCTCGGCAGCTTCAAAAGGTTTGTTTACCTCGATAGCCGAAACAAAATCATCATTATTCACATAGCGTCTATCTACACCTACCAAATCGAATAAAATAAGGATTCCGAAAACGACAATAACCCATTTTTCTTTCAGTTTGTTCTGCAAATACATATAAATAGCACCTGCTGAAAGCAACACTAAAATCAGGGTTCTTAAAGTATCTGTTGTGAAAATGGATTTTCGATCTTCCTTTAAAGCATCAACAAAAGCATCACCGTAATTTTGACGATAAAAACCATCATTCACGCCAACAAAATCAAATAAAGATGATTTAAACAATAAAAATATTAGTGCCAGCCCTCCTGTTATAATAGCCGAATATTTTAAAGCCTTTAGTTTTTCTTCTTTCTTTTCAAAATCATTAAACAATTTTACTAATCCGAAAACAGCTAATACCGGAATACATAATTCCAATATAACTTGAATGGATGTTACAGCTCTAAATTTGTTATAAAATGGCACAAAATCAATAAAAAAATTAGTAATCGGATTACTATCTGGCTGGGGATTGGTAACAAAAAACCAATTTTTACCTAATGATAATATCCAAGATAAAATTGTTCCACTAACTAACCACCATTTTAGACGTCCTTTCACCAAAAACAAAGCAAATACAAACAAATACAGAACCACTGCCCCAATATATGCTGGAGCTTCTACAATAGGCTGGTCGCCCCAATACATAGGTGCGCGTTTCGCTTCTTGAGCCGCTTGGGTTGTGGTAGCTCCTAAGTCCCTAAAAGCTTCATAAGTTGCTGAATCTTTACCAACATCTTCACCATTGCCACCGCCCATAAAGCGAGGAATAAACAAATTAAATGTTTCTGCAAATCCATAGCTAAATTGGGTAATATAATCTCTATCTAACCCCGAAGTAGCTTCTTTTGGCGAACCGTCTGGGTTAATGGTTAATTCACTTTTTCCTCGTGTACTTTCTTTAACGTATTCTTGGGTTGCCAATACATTGGTAGCGTTTAACGCTATTGCCAAAACCACAGCCCCTATTAAAATACTAACGGTTTTGAAAAAATGAGGCAGTTCTTTCTTTTTATAAGCATCAATTAAATATGCAATGCCTAAAACAAGAACCAATAACATTAAATAGTAAGTCATTTGAAAATGGTTTGCCACCATTTCGAGCCCCATGGTTACAGTGGTGAGTAAAAACCCTGCAACATAACGCTTTTGAAAAGTTAGCAAAATACCGCTTAAAACCAATGGCATATAAGCAATAGCATGCGCTTTACTATTGTGCCCTACGCCCAAAATTATTATTAAATAGGTTGAAAAACCAAAAGCCAATGCGCCAAGGGTTGCCAATTTAAAATCGACTTTAAGTACCAAAAGAAGCACATAAAAACTTAGTAGATACAAAAACAAATAATCGGCTGGACGTGGCAAAAACCGTAATACAGAATCTAATTTTTTAATATAGTTATGCGGATATTTTGCCCCTAATTGATAGGTTGGCATACCCGCAAAGGCACTATTGGTCCAATAGGTTTCTTCGCCAGTGGCTTCCCTAAAATCATTTTGTTGCTTGCTCATGCCTATATATTGCATGATGTCGCTTTGAAAAATTTGTTTTCCTTGTAAAACAGGATTAAAATATGCTAATGAAATAAAAACAAATCCCAGAATAACTAGAAAATGAGGAAGTAGCTTTTTTATTGAAAACTGCATGAAATTATATTAAAAAGAATGTTGTGAAATTAGTCAATTTCTTCATAATCCACATATTCACCAACATCTTTATTTGAAGTTTTAGTATTTGGCATTTTATCAATGGTTACTTCACCTTCTTTTTTGGGCTGTTGCTGCGGGGGTCTTTGCTGAAATTGACCTCCAAATTTTTCTTCGGCTTTTTTAGCTATGTATTTTAAAAGTAAAGGTGCAAAAAGTCTTGAAAGAATCTTCAATCCATAATAAATAAGAAGTATAATCAATATGGTTCTCACAAAACCAGTTACAGATGCTTGTTGTAACATAAAAAATAAATTTTAACAAAAATACAATTCTATCTGCTTAAAAAACGTTCAAAAATGATAAAAAAAATATAAAATATCTATATTTGAACAGCCTTAAGTCAGTATTTTTTTAATCATCAGTAAATAAAACAATTTACGATAACTAAAAACACCGTTATGAACCCATTCAAATCTACCCTATTTTTTCTGTTAAGTTTAATTACCACACAAACCTTTGCTCAATATACCGATGTTATTAATTCCAACAGACCCGGAGTATCAAGAAGTGCCTATTCTGTTGGCACTAATGTAGTTCAATTGGAAGTTGGGCCTTATATGGTTAAAGAGAAACGCACACCTGCTACAAGTTATGAAGTTGATGGCTTGGGTGTTGATTTTGCGGCACGATATGGTTTATTATGGGAAGAATTAGAACTTAATGTTGAAGGTACTTTTCAAAGTGACACTAAAACTTACTTGTCCAATATTTCTTCCGAAGACAAACGTGCTAATTTTAAGTTCTTAACAGTAGGCGCTAAATATTTAGTTTACGACCCCTATAAAAATTCTGAAAATGAAAAACCCAACTTATACAGTTGGAAAGCAAACAATCGCTTTAAATGGAAGTCATTAATACCCGCAGTATCAATATATGCTGGCGCAAATTATGATACAGAAAACAACCCGTACACTGCAGAAGGTATTGAAGGTTTTAGTCCAAAAGTAATGATTGCAACACAACATAATTTTAATAGCGGTTGGGTGTTTGTAATGAACTTTATTAAAGATAGAATTGGAACGGACCAATCGGACTTTCAATATATTTTAACTTTAACCCATTCCTTCAGTCCTAAATGGGCCATATTTGGAGAAACCCAAGGCATTCACAGCGATTTTTATGCCGATAATTTATTTAGACTAGGTGGCGGTTATTTATGGAGCAAAAACTTTCAGTTAGACACAGCCGTAACCTTCAACACCAAAGATACGCCTTCGGTTTTTGGGGTGAATTTTAGTATGTCTTACCGTTTAGATTTTCACAAAGACAAAGAGATAGACAATAGTACCTCTGCAAGCGATGAAGGAAAAAGAAAATCCAATAAATCAAAAAAAACAAAAGATGTTATAGAGGAACCTACCGGAAAGCAAAAAAGAAGAGACCAAGATTTTAATTAAAACATTCACCACCACAGCTAATGATTTCAATAAAAGAAGTAAAAACAAAAAGTGACTTAAAGACTTTTGTTAAATTTCCATTCAAACTTTATAAAGACTCCAAATATTGGGTACCTCCTATTATTAGTGAAGAATTAAAAACTTTCAACACAAAGGAAAACCCTGTATTTAATGATGCAGAAGCACGATTGTTTTTGGCATACAAGTATAATGTTGTTGTAGGACGTGTAGCAGCTATTATCAATTCATTGGAAGTTGAAAAACAAGGTGTAAAAAAGATGCGTTTTGGTTGGTGCGATTTTATTGATGATTTTGAAGTTTCCCAAGCACTATTCAATCAAGTTGAAACCATAGGTAAAGAAAATGGTTTAGAATATGCCGAAGGCCCTGTTGGGTTTTCAAACTTGGATAAGGTTGGCGTGATGACTGAAGGTTTTGAACATATAGCTACTATGGTTACCTGGTACAATCATTCGTATTACATAAAACATTATGAACAAGCAGGTTATATAGTTGAAAAGTCATATATTGAAAGTGAATTTCCCTTTGCAAACGTAAAGCCTGAGTTCTTTTTAAAAGCGCAAGAACTCATAAAAAAACGCTATCAGGTAGAAGCTTTAAGTTTCACTAAAACGGCCGATGTAATGCCTTATGCCGATAAAATGTTTGATTTGTTTAACGAGAGTTATGCATCGTTATCTTCTTTTGTAGCTATAACAGATATTCAAAAAGAATATTTTAAGAAGAAATTCATCAGTTTTATAAACCCAGAATACATTAAGTTTGTTGTAGATAAAAATGACAAACTCATTGGTTTCGCTATTGTAATGCCAGCATTTGCCAAAGCATTACAAAAAATGAAAGGCAAGCTTTTCCCTTTTGGGTTCCGCCATATTTTACATGCTAAAAAACACTGTAAAGACGTTATTTTTTATTTAATAGGAATTCATCCAGAATACCAGAACAAAGGCGTACATGCGGTTATTTTTAACGAATATTATAATACATTTAAAGAAAAGGGCATTAAAAATTGTATTAGAACTCCCGAGCTTGAAGATAATCATGCAATACACCAAATATGGAAGCATTTTGATCCTGTAATTTATGCACGCAGGAAAACATTAAGGAAAAATTTATAACAAAAAAAGAGCTTCAAAATTGAAGCTCTTTTTTTGTCGTATATATATTATATTAAAACTACTCGCCCATTGCCGCCATAACAGCAGCAGATAAACGCTGGTAAGTACCATTTTCTAAACGTGTTCTAATGGCATCAAAAGCATCTAATGTAACATTAACATCTTCTAATGTGTGTGTAGCTGTCGGTATTAATCTTAGTAAAATTAATCCTTTAGGTATTACCGGGTAAACTACTATAGAACAGAATATTCCAAAATTTTCACGCAAATCTTTAACCAAAGCCATTGCTTCTGGAATGCTTCCTTTTAAATACACAGGAGTTACACAACTTTGAGTCGTTCCAATATCAAAACCTCTTTCTTTTAATCCAGATTGTAAAGCATTGGTGTTTTCCCAAAGTTTGTTTTTTAGCTCTGGCATGGTTTTAAGCATTTCCAAACGCTTTCTTGCACCAACAACCAATTGCATTTGCAATGATTTTGCAAATATTTGAGAACGTAGATTATATTTTAAATAATCCATAATTTCTTTATCTCCAGCTATAAACGCTCCAGTTCCTGCCATAGATTTGGCGAACGTAGCAAAATATACATCGATATCATCTTGAACACCTTGCTCTTCTCCTGCTCCAGCACCTGTTTTTCCTAAAGTTCCAAAACCATGGGCATCATCAACTAAAAACCTAAAATTGTATTTCTTTTTAAGAGCTGCAATTTCTTTAAGTCTACCTTGTTCACCACGCATACCAAAAACACCTTCGGAAATAACTAAAATACCACCTCCTGTTTGTTCAGCCATTTTAGTGGCTCTGTCCAGATTCTTCTCTAAACTTACAATATCGTTGTGTTTGTAAGTAAAACGTTTTCCCATATGCAAACGCACACCATCAATAATACATGCATGCGAATCAACATCATACACAATAATATCATCTTTAGATACTAAAGCATCAATGGTAGATACCATTCCTTGGTACCCAAAATTCAATAAATATGCAGCTTCTTTACCAACAAACTCAGCTAATTCATTTTGAAGTGTTTCATGCAAATCGGTATGACCAGACATCATACGTGCTCCCATAGGATACGCAGAACCATAGGCTACACCAGCTTCACCATCTACTTTTCTAACTTCAGGGTGATTAGCCAACCCTAAATAATCGTTAATACTCCAAGTAATAACGTCTTTTCCTTGAAACTTCATTCTGTTTGATATGTGCCCTTCCAATTTTGGAAACACAAAATATCCTTCAGCCTGAGACGCCCATTTTCCTAATGGACCTTTGTCTTTATAAATTTTCTCGAATAAATCTTTCATTTATTATAAATCTTATTGCTATTAAAAATTAAGACATAACTATCAACTTGAAGTAGAAAATTAAAACATTTAAACACGATACTAAGTATTAAAATATTTTTTTTAAGCTTTTTAGTTCTTAGTTAGTTCGTGCAAAATTAAATATTTATATTCTTTGTACATAATTTTTAGGGTTCAATTATTTATGAAATAAAAAAAAGAGTTAACTTTTTGCTACTGATACAAATGCCAACTCCTTATTTATGTACTTTTTGTATTATTTTATATACTCAATGTTCTGTGCTGCGGCTTCATTTATACTATCAAAGAAACCTTGCTCATGCATCCATTTGTCGCTATAAACTTTGCTCATGTAACGCGATCCGTGGTCTGGAAAAATCACTACAACATAATCGTCTTTCTTAAACACGCCTTCCTCTCCTAATTGTTTTAGGGCTTGAGTTGCAGCTCCTGATGTGTAACCTACAAAAAGCCCTTCAGACCTTGCTAGTTCTCTTGCTGTATGTGCACTTTCTTCATCGGTTACTTTCACAAATTCATCAATAACATCAAAATCTGTTGCCGTTGGAATTAAATTTTTCCCTAAGCCTTCAATTCTATAAGGATAAATTTCTTTTTCATCAAATTCTTTAGTTTCGTGGTACTTTTTAATTACCGAACCAAAAGCATCAACACCTATTACTTTTATATTAGGATTTTGTTCTTTTAGATATTTTGCAGTTCCAGAAATGGTTCCACCCGTGCCGCTACAAGCTATAAGGTGCGTGATTTTACCCTCTGTTTGTTTCCAAATTTCCGGTCCTGTTGATGCGTAATGGGCATCTATATTAAGCTGATTAAAGTATTGATTAATGTAAACCGAACCTTTCATCTCATTATGTAACCTTTTCGCTACTTCATAATAAGATCGTGGGTCATCTGCACTTACATGTGCTGGACACACATACACCTTAGCTCCCATGGTTTTAAGCATGTCTATTTTATCGGCAGAAGATTTAGAACTTACTGCAAGAACACAGTTATAGCCTTTAATAATGCTTACCATAGCAATACTAAACCCTGTATTACCAGAGGTGGTTTCTATGATAGTAGCGCCCGGAGTTAAAATCCCCTTTCGCTCTGCTTCTTCTATAATGTATGTTGCTATTCTGTCTTTTGAAGATTGCCCTGGATTGAAAGATTCTACTTTTGCGTAAAAGCTACCTTTGAATTTTGAAGCGACTTTATTAAGTTTAATAAGTGGTGTGTTACCTACTAAATCTAATACATTATCAAAAACTTGATTTCTGTGTTTCATAAATGCCTTTTAGGGAGTTATCATAATATTAATAAAAATATTTGTAACTTAAAACCTGACAAAAGTAAAACTTTTTTTTATTAACCACAAATCCCTTCTAAATCCAACAAAAAAGCGTACTCTAGGGCTACTTCTTTTAAACTTTCAAAACGTCCAGAAGCCCCACCATGACCAGCATCCATGTCCGTATGCAACAAAAGTATATTATTGTCAATTTTTAACTCCCTTAGTTTAGCAACCCATTTTGCAGGCTCCCAATACTGTACTTGAGAGTCGTGTAGCCCTGTTGTAACCAACATATTTGGATATTTTTTTGCTTCCACATTATCATAAGGTGAATAGGATTTCATATAGTTATAATATTCTAACTTGTTTGGATTTCCCCATTCATCATACTCACCTGTGGTTAAAGGAATGGAATCATCCAACATGGTAGTAACCACATCTACAAAAGGAACAGCTGCAAGAATTCCGTTATACAATTCTGGATTCATATTAATAATGGCACCCATTAACATACCACCTGCTGAACCACCATAAGCATATAAATGCTTTGGTGATGTGTAATTTTGTTCAATTAAATATTTTGAACAATCTATAAAATCATGAAACGTATTTAATTTGTTTAATAGTTTTCCGTTCTCATACCAATCTCTACCTAAATATTCACCACCACGAACATGAGCAATGGCGTAAATAAAACCACGATCGAGTAAACTTAGGCGTACTGAGGAAAATGAAGGATCGATTGTAGAACCATAAGAGCCATAAGCATATTGCAGTAAAGGACTTGTGCCATCAAACTTCACTCCTTTTTTATAAACTAACGACATGGGTACTTTTACACCATCGCGTGCCGTTGCCCAAATACGTTTAGACTCGTAGTTTTCCTTTTTAAAGGTACCTCCCAAAACTTCTTGCTCTTTTTTAATCTCACTTAATTTTGTTTTGAAATTATAATCAATTACTGAACTTGGTGAGGTTAAAGAATTGTAAGCGTAACGCAATACATCACTATCAAAATCAGGGTTACTACCTATATAGGCAGTGTAAGTTTCACTTTCAAATGGAAGAAAATAATCTTCAGTGCCATCCCAACTGATGATGCGCAGTTTGTTCAATCCGTTTTCACGTTCATTAACTACTAAATAATCTCTAAAAATTTCAATATCTTCTAATAAAACATCCTTTCTATGTGCAATAACTTCTTTCCAATAACGCTTTTCTGTTTTGGTTTCACTTGTTTTTAGTAGTTTAAAATTGGTGGCACCATCACAATTGGAAATAATATAGAAACTGTCATTATAATGGGCGATACTGTATTCAAAATCTCGTTTTCGCTTTTGAAATATTTTAAATTCTGCATCAGGCGTATCGGCATTTACAATACGATATTCCGAAGAAACCGTACTTGATGACCCAATAATTAAATATTTTTTTGACTTTGATTTATATATAAACGTATTAAATGTTTCATCAGCTTCATAAAAAACTTCTATGTCATCTTCAACATCTGTATGCAATTTATGCTTAAATATTTTATGCGAACGCAAGGTCACCTCATCTTTCATACAGTAAAACAAGGTTTTATTATCATTTGCCCAAGTAGAACTGCTTGTTGTATTTAAAATTTTATCGGGGTAAATCTCACCTGTAACCAGGTTTTTAATTTGAATGGTATATTGTCTCCTTCCAACCGTATCTACAGAAAAACTTACCAAGGTGTTATCTGGACTCACAGACATGCTTCCTAAATTGAAAAACGAAAAGCCTTTAGCCATCTCGTTACAATCGAAAAGTATTTCTTCAGGAGCTTCCAAACTGTCTTTTTTACGTGTGTAAACCGGGTAATCTTGCCCTTTTTCAAATCGGGTTATGTACCAATAGCCATTTAGTTTGTAGGGAACCGATGAATCGTCTTCCTTTATTCTGCCCTTCATTTCTTCAAACAAATCCTTTTGAAATGACTCGGTATGCTGCATCACTTCCTTTGTATAAGCGTTTTCTGCGTTCAAATATTCAACCACTTCAGGATTTTCTCTATCGTTCAACCAATAATAGTTATCAATCCTAACATCTTTATGTTTTGTTAGTTTTTTTGTTTTTTTTGGTGCTTGAGGGATTTGGACAATGGTTTTTAAAGACATATTTATTCTTAAATTAGGGCTGCAAAAATATAAAAATTAAATAGCTTTGTAGTGAATTCTAAATTATAAAATTATGTTTGGAGATATGATGAATATGATGGGTAAACTTAAAGAAACCCAACGTAAAGTTGAAGAAACTAAAAAACGCTTAGATACTGTTTTGGTTGATGAAAAAAGCAACGACAATAAACTTAAAATCACCTTAACAGCCAATAGAACCATTAAATCTATTGATATTGATGAAAGTTTGCTTGAAGATAAAGAACAACTGGAAGATTACTTAATTCTTACCTTGAATAAAGCCATTGAAAAAGCTACAAGCGTAAACGAAGCGGAACTTGCCGCCGTTGCTAAAGAAGGCATGCCTAATATTCCAGGTTTGGATATGTTTAAGTAGGCTTCTTAGATTGTTAGGCTCCTTAGAATTTTAGAGGGTTAGATTTTTCAGAACTTCTAGAAATTTTTCATGCATGGCATCGGTATAATCTAAATGTGTAACGATACGCAGTTTATTGGTGCCCATACCTATAATATGAACATTTTTATCTAAGAGTTTTTGAATGAATGTTTTTTCATTAACATCTCTATTCAATTCAAAAATAACAATGTTGGTTTCAATAGGTTCAACTGTTTTTATAATTGATAATTTGGACAAAGCTTCCCCTATTTCTTTGGCTTTTTTATGGTCGTCAATTAATCTTTCCATATTATTATCCAATGCATAAAGGGCTGCAGAAGCTAAATATCCAGCTTGCCGCATGTTACCACCAAAAACTTTTCGGATTCTTATGGCGTTTTTCATAATAGTCTCATCGCCAACTAAAACAGAACCTACCGGACACCCCAAACCTTTACTGAAACATACCGAAATAGTATCGAAAACTTCTCCATATTGCTCGGTAGTTTCATTTTTATCAACTAAAGCGTTCCACAACCGAGCGCCATCCAAATGAAATCCTAAATCCCGTTCATCACAAACCTTTCTAATTTTTAAAATCTCATTAAAATCCCAACAAGAACCACCACCTCTGTTGGCAGTATTTTCAATTTCAACCAATCTAGATGGACTATAATAATAAGCCTCTGGGTTTATAGCATCTATAACCTGTTGCGCCGTAAACATGCCTCTTTCGCCATCTATCAACTTACAGGACACGCCACTATTAAATGCAGCTCCACCAGATTCATAATTATAAATATGGGCGTATTTATCACAAATTACCTGATCGCCCGGGCTTGTATGCAACTTAATAGCTATTTGGTTTGCCATGGTGCCGCTAGGAAAAAACAATGCCGTTTGTTTACCGAACATGCTGGCAATTCGTGCTTCAAGCTGGTTAACGGTTTCATCTTCTCTAAAAACATCATCTCCAACTTTTGCTGCCATCATCGCTTCTAACATGCCTTTTGATGGTTTTGTAACGGTATCGCTTCTTAAATCTATTATCATATCAAAAAAATATAGGTAAAGCTATAAAATTATATTTAAGAATTGTTTTCTGCTCCTTGTATAAATCCTATTTTTGTTCAAAATAAAAAACTATGATAACTTCCGATCAAATTAAAGATCTTAATACCCGCCTAGACAAACTTAGGCACTATCTTTGACGTAGATAAAAAACTTATTGAAATACAAAACGAAGAAGAAAAAACCTTCGATCCCAATTTTTGGAACGACCCCAAAGCTGCCGAAGCCATTATGAAATCGCTTCGTGTTACCAAAAAATGGGTTGAAGATTATAACAAAGCCAAAACACTTACCGAAGATTTAGAAGTTCTTTATGAGTTTTATAAAGAAGGTGAGGCCACTGCCGATGATGTTGAACAGCAATATGAAAAAGCCTTCACGTTACTTGAAGATATTGAGTTTAAAAACATGCTTTCTGAAGAAGGTGATAGTTTAAGTGCCGTATTACAAATAACCGCTGGTGCCGGTGGTACCGAAAGTTGCGATTGGGCAAGTATGCTAATGCGTATGTACCTTATGTACGCCGAAAAAAGCGGATTTAAAGTTAAAGAACTCAACTTTCAAGAAGGCGACGTTGCTGGCATAAAAACGGTGACTTTAGAAATTGAAGGTGATTTTGCATTTGGCTGGTTAAAAGGTGAAAATGGCGTACACCGTTTGGTGCGTATTTCTCCATTTGATAGCAATGCAAAGAGACATACTAGTTTTGCTTCGGTTTATGTGTACCCCTTGGTAGATGACACTATTGAAATTGAAATAAATCCTGCTGATATTGAAATCACAACCGCACGTTCTAGTGGTGCTGGCGGACAAAACGTTAATAAAGTTGAAACTAAGGTCCAATTAACGCACAAACCTACAGGTATTCAAATACAATGCTCTGAAACCCGTTCGCAACATGATAACCGATCCAGAGCTATGCAAATGCTTAAATCTCAATTATATGAAATTGAGTTACAAAAGCAAATGGCTCAACGTGAAGATATAGAAGCTGGTAAAATGAAAATTGAATGGGGAAGCCAAATTAGAAACTACGTGATGCAACCCTATAAATTGGTTAAAGACGTAAGAACTGCCCACGAAACTAGTAATGTAGACGACGTTATGGATGGAAATATTGGTCCGTTTTTAAAAGCATATTTAATGATGATGGGGCAAAAAGTAGAAGACAATAATACATTATGAAACAAATAGATACCATAATTTTTGACCTGGGAGGTGTTTTGGTTGATTGGAATCCGGAATACGTTTTTTTAGATGCTTTTGATGGTGATAGAAAAAAAATGGCGTGGTTTTTTGAAAACATTTGTACACATGATTGGAACGAAAACCAAGATGCAGGGTATCCTTTAGCACAAGCAACTCAAGATTTGGTCGACAAATTCCCCGAATATGCACATTATATTAAAATGTATTATGGCCAATGGGAAAACATGTTGGGCGGCGCTATTGAAGGCACCGTAAAAATTCTTGAAACATTCATTAAATCTGATAAATACAAAGTTGTTGCTTTAACAAATTGGAGTAGCGAAACCTTTCCTATTGCTCAAAAACACTTTGAGTTTTTACAATGGTTTGAAGGCATTGTGGTTTCTGGAGATGAAAAAACCAGAAAACCTTTTAAAGACATTTATGATATTACTTTGGAACGTTTCAACATCACTCCAGAACATGCTATTTTCATTGATGATAATTTAAGAAATATTGAAGCTTCAAGTGCTTTAGGCATTAATAGTATTCATTTTGAAAGTCCAGAAAAACTCATTCAACAATTAAAAAACTATAATATTCATTTATAATGATAAAAATACTTCACAATAACAGATGCAGTAAATCGCGATGCGGAGTGGAATTTTTAGAAGCATCGGGAAAACCCTTCGAAATTGTAAAATATCTTGATGAAACTTTATCTGCTAAAGAATTAAAAGATATTATTAAACTTCTAAAAATAAAACCCATAGATTTAGTTAGAAAAAATGAAGCCATTTGGAAAACCGAGTTTAAAAACAAGACATTGAGTGATGATGAAATAGTTGATGCCATGGTTAAAAATCCGAAACTTATTGAACGCCCCATTGTTATAAATGGCAACAAAGCGGTTATTGGAAGACCTACCGAAAAAATCTCAGAAATCATCTAGAAATTCACCTAAAATCTTAGTTAAGTTAATTAACTTTTATTTAACAAAACAGCGTTAAACCATGGTTAGTTTTGCAAGTCTAATTCGCAAAACGTAATTATGTCAAAATTTTCAAGCTTCATTTTCATCTTTTTTTCGTTCATTTCTTTAGGATATGCACTGCCGGATAATGCCGATAAAAATATAACTATTTCTGGGAAAGTTATAGATAATGACACCAAAGAACCTTTAGAATATGCCACTGTAGCATTTTTTAGTAAAAAAGAAAATAAAATTGTTGATGGGGGTATTACAGACTCTAACGGTAATTTTAGTATAAAAATTGAAAACGGCGTTTACGATATTACTATTGAATACATTTCCTATAAAAAAATAACGTTGCCCAATAAAAGGTTGAATTCAGATTTGAATTTAGGCACTATTTCTTTGGAAATTGATTTTGCTGCTTTGGGTGAAGTTGAAATTATAGCAGAACGCACCACCGTTGAAATTAAACTAGATAAAAAAATATACAACGTAGGTAAAGACCTTACCGTTAGAGGCGGTACCGTTAGCGATGTGTTGGATAATGTACCTTCCGTTTCAGTAGATGTTGAAGGTAATGTGGCTCTTAGAGGTCAAGATAATGTAAAAATATTAATAAACGGCAAACCTTCAGGTTTAGTGGGCTTAAACTCTACCGCTGCCCTACGCCAATTACCCGCCGAAGCTATTGAGCGTGTTGAAGTCATCACGTCACCATCGGCTAGATACGATGCCGAGGGTACTGCGGGTATTTTAAATATCATTTTACGCCGAAGCAAAATGCAAGGTCTTAATGGAGCCATTACAGCCAATGCAGGTTACCCGCTTTCTGCTGGACTTTCAGGGAATATAAATTACAGAACAGGTGATTTTAATTTTTTCAATACTACTGGCTACAGTTACAGAGAATCCCCTGGAAATTCAAAAACAGAAACGGAGTATTTTAATGGTATTGAACCGAGTACCTTTTTAAATGAAAAGCGTGAATTTGATAGACAAAGTAAAGGGTTGAGTACAAATTTTGGTGTGGAATGGTATATTAACGATACCGCTTCTTTAATAACATCTATTGTTTATAGAGATAGTGATGAAAATAATGATGCTACAAACCTTACGAACGAATTAGATGTTAATGGCAATATTTTAAGCACCATAAATAGATTCGATCCAGAAGAAGAAACCGATAAAAATGTTCAGTACGCTGTTAATTTTGATAAGCAATTTGATGGTAATATGGATCATAGGTTAACCTTCGATTTTCAATATGAAAACAGTCAAGAAGTAGAAAAATCGTTAATTGTTCAAAATGGTGAAGATGTAGAAAATGTACAAACCATTGAAGAACAAAATAGCATTCTTTTACAAAGTGATTATGTACTACCTATTGGAGAAAAGAGTCAATTTGAACTTGGATATCGCGGTAATTTTAGTGAATTGAACACCGATTATACTCTTTTGGAATTTAATGACGATGGAACTGTTGATGATGATGGCAGCAATAATTTGATTTATAGAGAATACGTTAATGCCGTTTACTCGCAATTTGGAAGTAAGATTAAGGACAAATTTTCCTTTTTATTTGGATTGCGAATGGAAGCTTCAAGAATAACTGTTAACCAATTAACCAGTACCGATTTTGAACGCAAAAATTATCACGGTTTTTTCCCAACCTTAAATTTAGGCTATGAAATTTCAGAAAAACAAAGTATTACACTTGGTTACAACAGGAGGTTGAGTCGTCCGCGTTCTCGTTATATCAACCCATTCCCATCACGTAGTAGCCCTATAAACTTGTTTCAAGGAAATCCAGACCTTAACCCTAGTTACTCAAATTCATTTGATTTAGGCTATTTAAACCAAATAGGAAAACTTACTTTAAATTCATCCATATATTACCAACACGCTACCGATGTGTTTTCATTTATAGCCCAAGGAACTGATGATTTTTACATTTTTGACACATCGCAGACCGTAAACATAAACGACCCTAATTATGATGATTTAAACGATCAGTACACATTGGTTCAAGTTATAAAAAGAACACCTGTTAATTTAGCAACCAATGACCGATTCGGTTTTGAATTTACCGTAACACATAAACCAACCCAAAATTGGAACATTAACGGAAACTTCAATTTGTTTCATTCCACTACAAAAGGGTTTTATAATGGAACGGATTTTGGAGCAGAAAACTTAAGCTGGTTTGTTCGTTTAAACAATAAATACACCTTACCTTCTAAAATTGATTGGCAAACCAGAGTGTTCTATATGGGGCCATCTGAAGATGCCCAAAACAAAAACAAAGGTATGTTTTCAGCAAGTATGGCGTTCAGTAAAGATTTGTTTAAAGAAGCTGCATCTATTTCATTAAGTGTTAGTGATATTTTCAATTCACAAAAACGCATAAGCGAATCTACAACTCCAGAGTTTTATAGCAACTCAGAATTCCAACGAAGACAAAGAAGCTTTAACTTATCATTTACTTACCGATTCAATCAACAGAAAAAGAAAGATTCAGGAAGAAATAGAGAAGGAAATGATGGAGGGGATAATTTTGATTTTGAAGGTTAATAGTCCAACATATAAAAACAAAAAAAGGGAAGCTAAAATTTAGCTTCCCTTTTTTTGTGGAATTATATTGTTAAGTTATGAGTTTTGACGTTTAGCCTTCTTCTCTTCTCTCATTTCTTTTAATCTTTCAATTAAAGCTCCACCAATCCAATAAGGAATTACGAAGGTTAATAAGAAAATCATTAACCAAAAGCCTAATGTTAAAATGGTTAAAAAAGCTAAAAATCCTAAATATTGGTCAAAATCAAACATAATTGTATGTATCTATTAAAAAAATATTACGCAAATATAATGCAAAGGTTCTTGTTATACAATATCAAATTAAAATTTATTAACAGAGTTTTCAAGACTGCTTTTATTGTAACAGCTCACAGTTAAATCCGTTTGTATTTAAAATGCTTACTACCAAATTGACATTGATGCTGCAATTTTCAATTCTTAAAATGTTATCGCAATCTTCTAAATCAAAATTAATATAAGAATTTGGCAAATGGATGGCTAA
Organism: Mariniflexile gromovii; assembly: GCF_017814435.1. Taxonomy (GTDB): domain Bacteria; phylum Bacteroidota; class Bacteroidia; order Flavobacteriales; family Flavobacteriaceae; genus Mariniflexile; species Mariniflexile gromovii. The sequence goes on from NZ_JAGJCB010000001.1 coordinate 382,608, forward strand.
TTCACTTAACACCGTTTTTGCTGTGTTTTCATCTGCAATATTCGTTTTAAAAATCTCAACCATAATTATTTATTTTTCTGGAAACTTGCTTTCATCCATAAAAAATACTTCCCATTGGTGCCCATCTAAATCTTCAAAACTATGTTGATACATAAACCCATAATCTTGAGGTTCCATATAAATAGTAGCACCTGCTTTAACTGCTTTTTTTATTATATTATCAACTTCGTCGCGCGTATTTAACTGTAAAGCCACTAATACTTCCGTTTGCTTTTTTGCATTTGAAATTGGCTTTTTAGTAAAGTCTTTAAATTTTCCTTTAGTAAGTAACATAGCGTATAATTTGTCGCCCAACACTAAACATGCTGCAGTTTCATCTGTGAATTTAGAATTGACAGTAAACCCTAAAGCTTTAAAAAAAGCTATGGATTTATTTAAATCTTCTACTGCCAGATTAACAAAAAGTTGTTGTACCATAATTAAAATTTTTAGTTATTTTCTGATAAGTTTTTTACAATTTCAAGTGCTTTTGGAAACGTATTTTTAAAATAGCTTTCAAATTCTTTATCTGAATCCAAACTAACTTCTAAATGAGTCATCCCGTTTTTTTCAGTTAATGTATAATCCTCTTTAGCTCCAGACCACGCTTTTGTTTTTTCATCTATGGGTTGCTTAATATGGTCCTTAACAATTCCTAAATGTTCAAAACCCATAAAAGAGTTTGGGATGCTTTTATATATTTTGCTGAACATACCGCTGCCATTACCATCTAAAAACATTACGCTACTTCCCTCCTGCCAGTTTGAAACAGCATGAGAATCTTCACTAAAAACTTTAGTCCATTCCCGATACGTAACATCGTTCCATAATACAGACCAAACGGTTTCCTTTGGTGCTTGTATGGTTATCTTGAAATTTAATTTTGCAAACATTATAATTGGGTTTACTGTGGTTTTTTAAAACTGATCATCCACTCGACACCAAACTGGTCTTCTGTCATTCCAAAATAATCGCCCCAAAACGTATCGTCCATGGGCATGGTTACTTTTCCTTCTTTTGAAAGACCAGCAAACAATCTGTCCGCTTCTTCTTTAGTATCGGTGTTGATGGAGATATTAACATTTTGCCCTATGGTAACGTTACCCATAGACGGATTGCTATCACTGCCCATGAGCATATTTTTGCCAATAGGTAATGATACGTGCATGATTCTATTTCCAAATTCTTCGGGCATAGGTTCATCACAACCGTCTTCTTTTGGCATGTCGTTAAATCTTCCAAAAAACTCAAATTCACCTCTAAAAACGGATTTATAGAAGTTAAATGCTTCTTCGCAATTTCCGTTAAAAATGAGGTAAGGATTAATTGTTGTCATAATATATCGTTTTTATCTGTTTAAATTATTGTGGCATTTTGCTCATATCCATGTATAATACGCTCCAACTATGCGCATCGGGGTCAGAAAATCCAAATCCATACAACCAACCATCTTTTTCATAAGGTTTTGCATAAATGGTTCCTCCTGCTTTTTTTACAATTTCCACCATAGCATCTACTTCTTCTTTACTTTGTGCATCAATATTGAACAATACTTCAGTGCCAGAATTGGTATGTGTTGCATTTTTAGGAATGTATTCTTTGAAAGTTTCAATAGGAAACAGCATCATCACCACATTTTTACCGCCAATAAAAAAACTTCCTAAGTGGCTATTATCAATATGATGTGGATTCTCTATGAAACCAATTTCATTAAAAAATTGTTTCGATTTTTTTAAATCTTTTACCGGTAGATTAAACCAAAATTCTTTTGCCATGAGTGGTGTTTTTAATGATACTATACAAAGTTAACAATCTACTTTCAATACTTTAATGTGCATATACGTCAATATAAAGGGTTGATTGCGACAAGATTATTATCTATTTTTGATAAAAAGAAAATGGCATTGTAATGAAACATATATCGGTTTATATCCCAAAAGGACACTTCAGTTTAGTCAATATTGAAGGAGCCTACCAAATGTTTAATTGGGTAAATAGCTACTATGAGCAAATGGGGAAAAAGCCCCTATTTAATGTAGAACTTGTAGGTATTGAAAAAACATCTACACTGGCCAATGGTTTGTTTTCTATAAATCCGCAACGCTTCATTGAAGATGTAAAACATACAGACCTTATTATTATTCCAGCAATTCATGGAGACATAGCGCATAATTTAAAAATAAACGCTGAATTGCTCCCATGGCTTATTAAACAATACAACCAAGGTGCCGAATTGGTTAGTTTTTGCATTGGCACGTTTTATTTGGCGGCATCTGGGTTGCTTAACGGTAAACCCTGTTCTACACATTGGCAATATGCCAATGAATTTAGAACCATGTTTCCTAAAGCACTGTTGATGGATGATAAAATCATGACCGAATCTAACGGTATTTATACTAGTGGAGGGGCTTACTCTTTCACTAATTTAATAATTTATCTTATTGAAAAATATGCAGGACGTGAAGCGGCTATTATGGCTTCAAAAGGATTTATGATAGATATTGATAGAGAAAGTCAATCGCCGTTTATGATGTTTAAAGGGCAGAAAACACATGAAGATTTAGAAATACTTGAAGCCCAAAATTATATAGAACAAAATTTTAATGACCGAATAACGGTGGATGAACTCTGTAAAAACAGTCATGTAGCAAGACGCACTTTTGAACGTCGATTTAAAAAAGCAACTGCAAACACGGTATTGGAATATATTCAACGTGTTAAAATTGAAGCCGCTAAAAAGGAATTGGAAACCGGTAGAAAAACAGTAAACGAAGTGATGTACAATGTTGGTTATAATGACACAAAAGCGTTTAGAGATGTGTTTAAAAAAATAACAGACATGACGCCCATAGACTATAGAAACAAGTTTTCTTCCACATATAATTGAAATAAAAAAAGCACCATAACTCGCGTTATAGTGCTTTTTCATTTAAAAACAATGCCTAATTTAAATTGGGTTGAGGCGTCATTCGTAAATAAGGTTTAATTTCTTTATGTCCTTTTGGGAACATTGCCGGTATCTCCTCATTTGTAATTGCTGGCGAAATAACCACGTCTTCTCCATTTTTCCAGTTTGCAGGCGTAGCAACTTTATGGTATGCAGTTAGTTGTAAAGAATCGATAACACGTAATAATTCTTCAAAATTTCTTCCTGTTGATGCAGGATACGTTATAATCAACTTTACTTTTTTGTCATCGCCTATAACAAAAACGGAGCGCACCGTAAATTTATCACTGGCGTTTGGATGAATCATATCGTATAATTCAGATACTTTTCTATCTTCATCTGCAATAATTGGAAAATTTACTGTGGTATGTTGGGTTTCATTAATATCATTTACCCAACCTTTATGCGATTCTAAACCATCAACACTTAACGCAACCACTTTTACGTTACGTTTGTCAAATTCCGGTTTATATTTTGCCACAGTACCTAATTCGGTAGTACAAACAGGCGTATAATCTGCAGGATGTGAAAACAATATCCCCCAACTATCTCCTAACCATTCATGAAAATTAATATTTCCTTCAGTAGACTTTGCAGTAAAATTTGGAGCTTCGTCTCCTAATCTAATTGTTGCCATATTATATAATATTTTATTGAAAATTATTAAAAAAATCTATTACTGCTAAGTTACCTTTTTTTATTCAATTTATAAAAATGAAGTCGTTATAACTCTGTTAAAAAAACTTATAAAAACTAACACATATCATACCTATAAAAGCATAAAACAATTAACTTTGCATCTTACATTCATTAAAATAGTTAACAATGGGGTTTAGAATAGAAAAAGATACTATGGGCGAGGTAAAAGTACCTGCCGATAAACTTTGGGGAGCACAAACAGAGCGCTCTAGAAATAATTTTAAGATAGGTGCTTCGGCGTCTATGCCTTTAGAAATAATTTATGGTTTTGCTTATTTAAAAAAAGCTGCAGCTTATACCAATTGTGAATTAGGTGTTTTACCAATTGAAAAACGTGATTTAATTGCTGCCGTTTGCGATGAAATATTAGCAGGGAAGCACGACGACCAATTTCCTCTTGTGATTTGGCAAACGGGATCGGGAACACAAAGTAACATGAATGCTAATGAAGTGATTGCCAACAGAGCACAACAATTGGCTGGAAAAGTTATTGGTGAAGGTGAAAAAGTAATCCAACCTAATGATGATGTTAACAAATCGCAATCATCTAATGATACGTTTCCAACAGGCATGCACATTGCCGTTTATAAAAAAGTAGTAGAAGTTACCATCCCTGGTGTTAAACAACTTCGTAATACTTTAAAGAAAAAATCTGAAGCATTTAAAAATGTGGTGAAAATAGGGCGTACCCATTTAATGGATGCTACGCCACTTACATTAGGTCAAGAACTTTCGGGTTATGTTGCGCAATTAGATCATGGTTTAAAAGCGTTGGAAAATACATTACCGCATTTAAGTGAATTGGCTTTAGGTGGAACTGCCGTTGGAACGGGTTTAAATACACCAAAAGGGTATAGTAAGCGTGTTGCTGAATACATCGCTCAATTTACAGGGCTTCCTTTTGTTACTGCGCCTAATAAATTTGAAGCTTTAGCTGCACATGACGCTATAGTTGAAACACATGGTGCTTTAAAACAATTAGCCGTTTCTTTAAATAAAATTGCTAATGATGTTAGAATGATGGCATCTGGACCAAGAAGTGGTATTGGTGAAATTATTATTCCTGCGAATGAACCAGGTAGCTCTATTATGCCTGGGAAAGTAAACCCAACACAATGTGAAGCCCTTACCATGGTTTGTGCACAAGTAATTGGCAATGATGTGGCTATTTCTGTTGGTGGTTTGCAAGGACATTATGAATTGAATGTGTTTAAACCTGTAATGGCTGCAAACGCTATACAATCGGCACAATTAATTGGTGATGCTTGTGCAAGTTTTGATGAACATTGTGCGGTTGGTATTGAGCCAAACCACGAGGTTATTAAAAAACTATTAAACAACTCCTTAATGTTGGTTACTGCTTTAAATACTAAAATTGGTTATTATAAAGCAGCTGAAATTGCAAATACTGCACATGCTAACGGTACTACTTTAAAAGAAGAAGCTATAAATTTAGGTTATGTTACTGCCGAAGATTACGATGCTTGGGTAAAACCAGAAGACATGTTGGGCGGCTTGAAATAAACAATCCGTTTATATTATAAATTAAAAAAACAGGTAAATAATTTTACCTGTTTTTTTTGGTTGGTTAGCTATCAATCCTTGTATTGTTCAAAGGAAATCGAGTCAAATATATAATTTAACATATTCAAATATGTTAACAAATGTTAATTATTGTCAATTTTCTTTCTTATTCTACTTAACTGTACCGCTGTGATGCCTAAATAAGAAGCTATATGGTATTGTGGTATTAAAGTATCTACTTTAGGTATTTGCTTTCTTAATTCTGTATATCGGTCTTTAGCATCTAATGAAATCAATTCTACAAGTCGTTTTTCATACATAATATAAACCGATTCTAAAACCTTAGAATACAATATGTTAACCGACTCGTATTTTTTACACAATTCAATAAGCTTACGGTAATCAACCTCATACATTTCGCAATCTTCAAGTGTTTCAAACACAAACAAAGACGGATTTTTTTTAATCAAAGCTGTTAAAGGACCAATAAAACTTAGAGGCATGTAAAAATTTTTGTTGAATTCTTTACCAGACTCTGTACTTAAATAGCACCTAACAACCCCAGAAACAAGCATATATATTTTCGATGGGATTTCGTCTAATTTTACTATTTGCTTATTTGCTTTTACAGTTTTAAACTCAGAAATTTTTAAAAGTTCAACTACTATATCTTCAGAAATATTACTAAAAGAGTTTAAAAAATTTGAGGTAGATTTTATTTTATCAATACTGTATAAGGACATTCTAGATTTTTAAATTGCTTATTCATACACATAGAATTTCATAAAAAATATTTTAAAATATCTATGTTTAGTCTAAAATTACATCATCTCAAACATCTTCAGTTAATTTTTTCTATAATTTGCACATAAACTTGTTTAGATGTATTAAACCATCCGAATTTTAAACATATTGTAAAATAAAAAAAGCTTTAGGAATTAACCTAAAGCTTCATAATTAAGTGTTATATATAGTTTACTTTAAAGTGAACTCTGATGTAGCTACTAAATCTTTTGCATTATAAACATTTACAATGTAACGTCCTTTTTGAAAATCGGATTTACCTTTTGCAGCAACAAACTCACAAACATCCAAACTTGAATTTTCGTAATTGAATTTGCTTATAATACTATAGTTTACGGCTTTATCTCCAAATCTAACTTGTTCATTAAGTCCTAAAGTATTGCTTTTTGGATCTATAACTTGAACATATAATTCTTGGTCGCCAGATTGAACTAATTTATTTTTAGGCACCGTAAAACATACTCTAATTTTGTCGGTTCTACTTGCTCTTTCCGTTGGGATTAATTTACCAGAAGTTCTTTCGATAACTCCAAAACCTTTCATGTTTACAGCTCCTAATACAGCTGCATTTGAAACTACTTCAGCTAATGCATTGTTTTGTATTAATAAAGAATCTGTAAATATAGTACGCTCTTCTAAACGAACACGTGTACTATCTAAAGAGGTAGCTAAATATGAATTTTGGATTTTTAATTTATCGTTTTCAGCTAATAAAACATCCATTTCTTTTTGCAAAGACACATATTTTTGTTTGTAGCTCCACAAACTCTTTATATTAGTTTCAGAAATTTTTAATGAATCGATTAATCCTTGAATACGTGCTCTTGCTTCAATTAAATCGTTGTTAGCAACTTCATTTTCGCCAATAGCTTCATCATATTGTTTAGCCATCGCGTTTAAATCATTCATCACTAATTGTTTTTGCTCTGTTAAATCTTGTTGAACTTTCGAGCTGCTTTGGTACAAATTCATTGTATAAAACGCTGTTCCTAAAAATAGAACTAATGCAATACCTAATGCTACTTTAAGCCCCATACTACTTTTGTTGTTTTCCATAATTACTTGTTTTTAATTTTTTTAAGTCTAATGTTCTTTAATTTTAATACTTTATTTTTTTAATGCTAAAAATAAATTAAAGATGTATTTTTATTCTAAAATTTATTTACTTTTTTTATGGATAAACTGGTTTTATTTAACAATACGACTTTAAATGAATTATTAAACAAACGCCAAGGTGAATCCAAATTTGGTGAACATATTCAAACATTAACCAGCATTTCCAATATATACGACCAACTTATAAATTTGGATGTTAGCCATGTAATTATTGGTTTACCTGAAGATGTAGGCGTGTATGCAAACTACGGAAAACCAGGCACTTCAAGAGCTTGGGAGGCTACTTTAAAAATTTTACTGAATATTCAAAGTAATGAGTTTACCAAAGCAAATAAGGTTTTAATTTTAGGCCATCTTGATTTTACAGAAGAATTAATTAAGGTTTCCGAGCTGGATCCAAATAAAAAGAAAAGCATTGCCAAAGCTAGAAAAATGGTAAGTGACATAGATAAACACGTTACTTATATTATTCATCAAATTGTTTCGGCTGGAAAAAAACCGATTATCATTGGTGGCGGACATAACAATGCCTATGGCAATATAAAAGGCACGAGTTTAGCCTTAAAGAAACCGATAAATGTTATCAACTTTGATGCGCATTCCGATTTTAGACCAGAAGAAGGTCGTCATAGCGGAAACGGTTTTAGTTACGCTTACGCTGAAGGTTTTTTAAACAACTATTTTATTTTTGGGTTACAAAGAAACTATACTTCGGATAAATTGTTTAAATCGTTGAAAAAATTCAAATTAATTAAATATAATATGTTTGAAGATTTGGCGGTTGGCAAAGAATTAAAATTTAAGGAAGAACTTGAACGTGCTTCAAATCATGTTATTGATAAGCCTTTTGGTATTGAACTGGATTGCGATGCTATAGAAAATATACCTAGCAGTGCCATGACACCAAGTGGTTTTAGCGTTAATAAGGCCAGAAGTTATGTTTCGTATTATGGTAAATATGAAAATGCCCGTTATTTGCATATATGTGAAGCTGCACCAACAAAAAAAACAGAGCAACAAGTTGGGAAATTAATAACTTACTTGATTACCGATTTTATTGAAGCACACGAAAGTTGAAAATAACACGCTAAACCTAATTAAAATCTAAACATTAAATAGTTACAAGTATTCTATAAAATTTAAACAGTAAAAAACAAAGAAGCACAAGTTCCTATTGCAAATGAAATTATATTAAATCCTAATAGCTTATCCTTGTCAGTTTTATAATAAAATAAACTTACTCTTTTGGTGTTCATAATAACTTCTAGTAAACCAAAAATTGATATGAAAAACATCTTCAAAAGTATACTTTCTAAGTCATCTAAACCTTCCTTACAGAATTGAAAAACCACATTCCAAATTGTAAAATAAAAATAAAAGCTTATAAATATCCATCCATATTTATTTTTAAAAAAGATACCAATAAAAGGAAATGTAATTAATATAACAGTAAATAACAATTTAGTTCTTTGAATTAAATAAACTGCTCCATAATAGTCATATCCATCAAATCCACCTAATTTTAAAAAATTAATTAATCTATGAATTGCCAAAAAGTAAACACAACCAGTTATTATTAGTATCACTAAATGGACAATGTAAACTAATTTGAATTTCATTTTAATCTAATAGCTTATGTATTAAAGCATACTGTAATAATACAATGGTTCTAGTATCTTGTATATCGCCATTGTTCAACATGGTAACAGCATCTGTAAATGGTAATTCCAACACTTCAATATCTTCGTGTTCGCTCTCTAATCCGCCGCCTTCATTTACTTTCATGGCATCGGTATATTCCCCAATAAAAAAGTGCATTTTCTCGGTCATAACTCCAGGAGAAGAATAAGCTTCAAACACCTTTTTTACTTCCTTCAATCTGTAACCTACTTCTTCTTCAGTTTCTCTTATAATACATGCTTCAGGGTTATCTTTATCTAACATACCAGCACAAATTTCAACCAACATACCATATTCATTGTCATTTAAAAATGTAGGCATTCTAAACTGTTTTGTTAAAATTACAGTACCCTTTTCTTTATTGTAAAGCAAGATACCAGCACCATCACCTCTATCATAACATTCTCTAACTTGTGTTACCCAATTGCCATTACTTAATTTATAATCGAAGGTAAACTTGTTTAATATGTAATAATGGTTAGAAAGCAGTTCTTTTTTTATGTTCTTTAATTTCTCAGATGACATTGTGGATAGTATATATTATTAAAGTATTATGAAGCAATTTCGGTAAAAAAACATTAATTGGGTACACTATTTCATTATTGTTAATAAATTTTGATAAAATTAATTAACAAATTATTGTTTCATTTTCTGTCTTTAACCCCTATAAATAAGCAAAATATGTTATTTATATATATAATAAAAATCTTATACATATAGCGTCAATGCTGTCATTTATAATTGTTTAGTGAATAAAATACACTATATTTGATATGCCATTAAAAACAAACTTTGCACTGACTATGCTACCAAAATTACTGACCTGCTTTTCATCCATTTTTCTTTCAATAAATCAATCCGATATTGTTGTTGTTTTAAGTATCGTTGTTGTATTCTTTTTAATATTATTAATTTTAGGTGTTAGAAAATCTTATAAGCTTAAAAAAGAAAATGAACGCCTTGATAAAATAAGTGAAGAAATGGCTCGACAAGAAGAAAAGTATAAAGATTTTACAGATGGCCACATGTATGGTGGCAACTAAACTAAAAAACAACAAAAAAGCCTGCATTAGCAGGCTTTTTTGTTATAAACTCGGTACATTATTATTAACGTACCAACTTTTTATACTTAATACGTTTCGGCATCAAATCGCCACCCAAACGTTTCTTTTTGTTTTCTTCATATTCACTGAAACTTCCCTCAAAGAAATATACTTGTGAATCGCCTTCAAAAGCTAAAATATGGGTACATATTCTATCTAAAAACCATCTGTCATGCGATATTACTACGGCACAACCAGCAAAGTTTTCCAAACCTTCTTCCAATGCTCGTAATGTATTCACATCAAGGTCGTTAGTAGGCTCATCTAAAAGCAATACGTTACCTTCTTCTTTAAGTGTCATAGCCAAATGCAGGCGGTTACGTTCACCACCAGAAAGCAATTTAACCTTCTTGTTTTGTTCGCCACCAGAAAAATTAAATCGGCTTAAATAAGCACGGGAATTTACTTCCTTCCCTCCCATCAAAATCAATTCTTGTTCGTCACTAAAGTTTTGCCAAATGGTTTTTTCAGGGTCTATGTTAGAATGACTTTGGTCTACATAAGCAATTTTAGCAGTTTCACCTACTTTAAACTCACCTTTATCAGGCGTTTGTTCGCCCATAATCATTCTGAAAATGGTGGTTTTACCAGCGCCATTCGGTCCAATAACACCTACAATTCCTGCTTGAGGTAATTTAAAATTCAAATCTTCATACAGCAATTTATCATCAAAGCCTTTACTTACACCAATAGCTTCAATAACGTTGGTTCCTAAACGTGGTCCGTTAGGGATGTAGATTTCCAGTTTTTCATCAAGCTGCTTTTGGTCTTGACTTAATAACTTATCATAGTTTTGTAAACGCGCTTTTTGCTTGGTTTGACGCCCTTTTGCACCTTGTCTTACCCATTCCAACTCACGTTCCAAGGTTTTTTGGCGCTTAGAAGCTGTTTTACTTTCTTGTGCTAAACGTTTCGACTTTTGATCTAACCAAGACGAATAATTCCCTTTCCATGGAATACCTTCACCCCTATCCAATTCTAAAATCCAACCCGCAACATTATCCAAAAAGTATCTATCATGCGTTACAGCAATAACGGTTCCTTTATATTGCGCTAAATGATGCTCCAACCAATGTACCGATTCTGCATCCAAGTGGTTGGTAGGCTCATCCAATAATAACACATCCGGTTCTTGTAAAAGTAAACGGCATAAAGCCACTCGACGACGTTCTCCACCAGATAAAACACTTATCTTTTTATCACCTTCAGGTGTTCTAAGCGCATCCATGGCAATTTCCAACTTAGTATCCAGTTCCCAAGCATTCGACGCATCAATTTTATCTTGAAGCTCTGCTTGTCTCGCCATCAACTTATCCATTTTGTCTGGGTTAGAATACACTTCTTCTAGTCCAAACAAATCGTTTATTTTGTTGTATTCATCAAGAATGGCAACCGTTTCCGCAGCACCTTCCTTTACAATTTCCAAAACGGTTTTACTTTCATCAAGCTTCGGTTCTTGTTCTAAATAACCAACCGAATAATCTTGTAAAAAGGTAACATCTCCCTGATAATTCTTTTCAACCCCAGCAATAATTTTAAGCAATGTAGATTTACCCGAGCCATTTAAACCTAAAATTCCAATTTTAGCACCGTAAAAAAAGCTTAGATAAATATTTTTTAACACAGGCGTATTTGCCCCTTGAAACGTCTTGGTCAACCCAGACATCGAAAAGATAACTTTCTTATCGTCAGACATATAATTTTTGATTTACAATTTTTTATTTACGAATTATCAAACGAAAAAAGACTTCGTTTTTAGCATATTATTAGTGTTTTTGAGTGCGATTTTCAATCATAAATCTTAAATTGAAAATCGTAAATTCATTACACTCTCCCTTTTAAAGCATTAAACACCCAAGCAATGGCAAAAAAGCCAAATCCTACGGTTGCAAAACCCCAACCTGCTACATCATTATATCTGTAAGCTCCCATTAGTATTAAAACCACACCCATAATAATCATTAAAATAGTAGCCCAAGCCAAAACTGTATTTTTATTCATTGCCATAATTAGTTGTTTTTATTGGGCGCAACCTTGAAAAAAGGTCGGGCTTTCCGCTATATCTTTTTTATGTTTATCCTGTTTTCGTTAAGTACAGTAATGTTTCGAAAACACATAAAAAAGGATGCCGCTGCAATCCCTTGCGCAAATTCAGAACACAAATATCGTATTTTTAAATAAAAAAGCATCCTTTTCAAAACTTAATTTTAACTTATTACAAAAGCCATTTTTAACAGAAAAAAACATTTTATTTAACAAAAAATGTATTTAATCCGAAAAAACAGATACTTTATCTGTATTTATTTTTATCTAATTGAAATTCATATCTGTAAATTATTTAATTTTACATGTTTTTAGACGTGTAAGTGACAAGTTCAACAATCATATCGATTCAATAACCTGCACTTAAAAACAATTAAATTTTATATTCTCAATCAATTAATATGAAAATATTAGCCCCTTATTTTCTGTTTTTGTGCATCGCTATACAAGCGCAAACAGGCAAAGGTATTACAACTCCTAAAGCAGATTTAAGAGGTGTTTTTGTGCCTTCTATATCCAGTTTGTCTTGGCCAACCAACAGAAAAGCAACACCTGCTGTACAACAGGCTGAACTTATTGCTATTTTAGACGATTTAAAAACAAACGGTTATAACACCGTGTTTTTACAAGTACGTCCCGAAAGTGATGCGTTGTATGCTTCATCCATTGATCCATGGTCTTATTGGTTAACTGGTACACAAGGAAAAGCGCCTACCCCTTTTTGGGACCCATTGGAGTTTGCTGTTAAAGAAGCACATGCACGAGGCTTGGATTTACACGCTTGGTTAAACCCATACAGAGTTAAACAAACGCCAAACATGGAATTAGCCCCAAACAATGTGGCAAATTTACACCCAAACTGGACGTTTCAAGCTAAAATTAATAATACAGATAAAGCATTATCGTTAAAAATGCTTAATCCAGGAATTCCTGCTGTTAGAGATTATATTGTGAATGTTGTTAAAGATATTTCTAACAGATATGATGTAGATGGTATTCATTTTGACGACTATTTCTATCCTTATTCCGGTATGGAAGCCATTCCTCAAGATGCCCAAACATTTAAAGATCACAACCCTACTAAAATTGCTAAAATAGAAGATTGGAGAAGAAACAATGTAAACCTAATGATCGGGATGGTTTATGATGCCATACAAACCATTAATACTACCAAAAATAAAAACATTGTATTTGGCGTAAGCCCATTTGGAATTTGGAAAGCTGGCACTCCTTCGGGCATCAGTGGAACCTCTTCTTTTAGTGCTTTATTTTGCGACCCCATTGCTTGGTTAAATTCAGAGAAAATTGACTATTTGGCACCACAATTATATTGGGAAATAGCTAAAAAACAAGATTATATTTCACTATCAAAATGGTGGAACGATCAAGCCAAACTTTATTGCAAACAACTTTATGTAAGTCAGGCTTTTTATAAAATAGAACATACAAAACCTTGGGGAATTTCAGAAATACAAAACCAAATAAATCAAAATAGAGAGGCCCAAATGGATGCCACCTTTGGACAAATTGCGTACAGTTACACCTCTATAAAAAACAATTCAAAAGGCTTAAATGAAGTTTTAAATACTAATCATTTCAAATACAAATCTTTTGCGCCTCCTGTTTTAGGAATAGGTAAAGACGATATACGCCCAATGAAACCTGCAAATATCAGATTTGAACCATTCAAAATTTTGTGGGACACACCTAGCAAGGCACCAGACGGCGATTTACCTGTTAAATATGTTGTTTATGCCTTTGATAATGCTAATGAAGCAATTTCTAACATGCATGATGGTTCTAAAATACTTGATATTGTTGCTGGAAATGAATTGAATTTAACACAAGAACAAATTAATTCTAAGGTTTTTGTGGTAACCTCATTAGACAAGAATAATAATGAAGCAGGCGATTTTACCGAAACAAACAAATTTGGAATTACCCACAAAAAAGTAAATGAGTTGGTAATAAACCCAGTTCAAGGAATAGATTTGATAAATTGATTTCTTCAAATAAGTTCTTATCAAAATTCTTAAAGAAGAATCATCAAAATCAACTATTCAAATAAAAAACGGGTAAATCCTTGAAAAGACAAACCCGTTAAAACTCTAATTTTTACTAAATTAAATATTGATTATTCTCAAGTTGAGTTATTAAAAACTCTTTACTTTTATATCAGATCTTCTATTTAGTTTATGCTTTATTTCAGAACATTTTGTGTTATCATCACATTCATTAATCAATTGTGTTTCACCAAAAGCTTTTCCGTCAATTCTATAGTCTTCAATCCCATTTCCAAATAAATAATCTAAAGTACTTTTCAATCTTCTTTCAGAAAGTTTTTGATTATACGCTGCAGAACCTCTAGAATCGGTATGTGCACTTATTTCTAATAGTAATTTAGGATGCTCATTTAATATCAATATTAATTCTTTCAATGTGTTTTTTGAAGTTGTATTTAAACTAGATGAGTTTAAAGCAAAATATATATTATTTAAGTTATTAATTCTGTTTTGTATTTTATTCCTAACCTCTTCTTTTTCTTTTTCAAGGTCTGCAAGTCTTTGAGCCTCTTTTTCATTTTCTAATTTTTCTTTTAATAATCTAGCTTCCTCTGCCAATTTATTTGCTGTATCTATGGAATCTTTAACTCGAATTCTTTCATTAAATTCAGCATTGATTAATTTTAATTTTTCCTCTCCTTCCTCGGTTAATTCCTTTTTAACATTAAATCTATACACAACGCCAATAGCATGTTGCAAATGGTTTGTATTTTTATTCATAGTCCACTTTCCAGACGTATTGATATCTAATCCCAACCTATTGGAAAACCAAGTTCTAAAACCTAATACGCCGTTGTATGTTCCTCTAGGATTATTATTGGCATCTGTATAGCCAACACCTACTCCAACATAAGGATCAAACCAACCCGTTTCTCCAATAATTTTATTCAAATCATAGCTCAATCTTGAGTCAATAGAAAAATAATCCTTGTTACTTGTAAGTGGATAACCATCAACTGTTTTGCCTGTTTTATATTTATTATAGGATGCAATTCCCTCAACACCTAATCCATTTTTAAAATATTTTCCTATACTTAAACGAGAAGGAAATGGAACAGCATGCCATGCGGACTTTATATCAAATAATTCACGAAACATATCGCCAGAATCATCAACCACATTAAAACCTATTCCAAAAATCCAAGAACCAACAATAATTGAATCTTTTTTGGTAAGTTCGGGAGTTTGAGAATTAATTGTAAAAATATTGGCGATAAGAAAGACTAATAAAACTACTTTTTTTTGCATCACTTTAAATTGGGGTTGAAAATTTTACGCGAAAATAACATGCAAACACAGAATTTATATAATATATACTTTGAATCGTACAAATAATCGATAATAAGGTTCTATTTGGATTTTTATAATGAAATCCACCCCGAATTCGTGTTTAAAAATTGAAACGATCCTTAAATAAAAAAAGCGCCCCATAACGAGGGTGCTTTATATAATTATATTAAAATTTTAATTAGAAATCCATAGGAACTTCAATAAACAATAAACTGGAATCTTGCTCTGCTATAATTGAAAAAGCTTCGGTTTCAGAAATTCCTGCGGCATCACGTGTTTCTAAAACTGAGTTATCAATCAATACTTTCCCATTTATTGTCATCATATAAACGCCATGATTTCTACTTTTAAGTTTATATTCAAAATCAGTATTGCTATCTAAATCGATTCTAGAAATTATGGCGTCTTGATGAATTTTTAAGCTGCTTTCATGGTTTTCGTCAATAGATGTTACTAGGGTTTGAAGCTTGTTTTTTCTGTCAGATGCTTCAAACTTTTTTTGGTCATATCTTGGCTCCACATTTTGTTTATCTGGAAATATCCAAATTTGAAACAAGCTTAAATGTTCGTCTGCAGAACCGTTAATTTCAGAATGTTGTACACCTGTACCAGCGCTCATAACTTGAACCTCATTAGGCAGTACAGCTATCCATGCATCACCCATATTGTCTTTATGTTTTAGAACACCTTTTAACGGAATGGTAATGATTTCCATATTATCATGTGGATGAGTTCCAAAACCCATTTTTGGTGCAATAATATCGTCGTTAAAAACCCTTAAAGCGCCAAAATGCACTTTTTCGGAATTATGATAACTTGCAAAACTAAACGAATGGTTTGCCTGTAACCAACCATGGTTTGCAAACCCTCTACTTTCGGCTTTATGTATGATTGTTTTCATCTTTTCTATGCCCGCGCAGGCGGGTATCTTTTTTTAATTATTACTTTTTAAAGATTCCTGCTTCCGCAGGAATGTTATCTCATTTTATCTAACAGATTGCTTAATTGCTCTGCTTCATCTTCGGTTAAATTCTTTAGTAAATGGCTATTAAAATTATCAGGAATGGCATCTAATAGCGCATTTCCTTCTTTAGTTATAGCTATTTTAACAACGCGTCTATCGTGGTCGCAAGCTAAACGCTCAATATAATTTTTGGCGCATAGTTTATCCATTAACCTTGTGGCATTGGGCGAACGCTCTATCATTCTATCTTTAATAATTTGAACGTTTACGGGTTCACCTGCGCCTTTTAATATTCTTAAAATATTGTATTGCTGCGGCGAAATACCGTATTTTTTAAAAAAGTCGTTCTGAAAACCAGAAATCCAGTTTGCAGTGTATAAAATATTTAACAGGGCTTTAATTCTGTTATTGGCAAACTTTGAGTTGATATCTTTACTTATGTCTCCCATAATTTCTTGGTTTAAGTTAAAACATCGGCATATTGTTCATGCTTTTTCTTAAAAACAGCATTTGCAAACGGACAAAGCGGAATTACTTTTAAGTTATTGGCTCGTAAATATGCAACTGTCGCATCTACTAACTTATAGCCCACGCCTTGTCCTTTAAGCGAATCGCTCACTTCTGTGTGGTCTATAATAATCTTATTTGGTGCTGCATTCGAATAAGTCATTTCAGCAACTTTTACATCATCAATTTCAATGTAAAAAGCACCTTTTTTTCCGTTGTCTGCTTGCTTAATTTCCATATTATAGATTATTTTGAAATGTTTTTACTGCTTTTAATAGCTCTGAATTCAATGCATCGTTAACCAACTTTCCATCTTTAAAATTATCATTGAAACTTGGCAATGAAAACTCTGAAACAATATTTCCTCCATTAAAAGGAAATCTATTTTTAGCAATGCCCAATACACTGGCACCACCTCTAGCACCAGGCGAAGTTGCCATTAATAGCATGGGTTTATTGCTCCAAAGTTTTCCATCAATTCTAGACATCCAATCAAAAATATTTTTAAAGGCTGCTGAATACGCTCCATTATGTTCTGCTAAGGACAATATGATACCATCAGAAGCTTTAATTAAATTTAAAAATTTATGGGCGTTTTCCGGAAATCCTTGTTCTTTTTCCAAATCCACTCCAAAAAGCGGTAATTCAAAATCATTTAAATCTAAAATATCTATGTTTACATTTTCAACTAAACTTGCCGTATAAGTTGCTAACTTTTTATTAATTGATTCTTTACTGTTTGATCCTGCAAAGGCTATTATTTTCTTCATTAAACTGGTTTTTATGTATTAATTCTATAGAGAAACCTTATTTAGTTTCCATGGTAAATATATAACAATATTATTTATTTTCCAAGGAAACTATTTCCATGTAACTATATTTAATAAAACATTAACAAAAACAAACTATAAATTGAAACTTTTGTATTTTAGCTTCAAATAAAATACCGATGGATTTAAACTTCAATAAAAACGAAGATTACAATAAACTATTAGTTTCAGAACTTAATAAACGTCTTGCCAAAGTACATTTGGGAGGTGGAAAAAAGAGCATTGAAAAACACCACGCTAAAGGGAAAATGACGGCACATGAACGTGTGAATTATTTATTGGATGCTGGTACAAAATCCATTGAAATTGCCGCTTTTGCTGGTGAAGGCATGTATGAACCCCATGGAGGTTGCCCATCCGCAGGTGTTGTTGTAAAAATTGGTTACATAAACGGTAAACAATGTATTGTTGTTGCTAATGATGCCACTGTGAAAGCTGGTGCATGGTTCCCTATTACGGCCAAAAAGAATTTAAGAGCTCAAGAAATTGCTATAGAGAATAAACTACCTATAATCTATCTGGTAGACAGTGCTGGGGTTTACCTTCCTTTGCAAGATGAAATTTTTCCAGACAAAGAACATTTCGGAAGAATTTTTAGAAACAACGCCATTATGAGCAGTATGGGCATTACGCAAATTGCTGCAGTTATGGGAAGTTGTGTTGCGGGTGGTGCTTATTTGCCCATTATGAGTGATGAAGCATTGATTGTTGATAAAACAGGAAGTATTTTTTTAGCAGGCAGTTATTTAGTAAAAGCCGCCATTGGAGAGACTATTGATAATGAAACACTTGGTGGCGCTACGACACATTGCGAAATTAGCGGTGTAACCGATTATAAAGCCAAAGACGATAAGGATGCTTTAGATACCATCAAAAATATTATTGGTAAAATTGGTGATTATGACAAAGCAGGCTATAACCGAATAGATGCTAACAAACCAAAAGAAAATCCTGCAGATATTTATGGGATTTTACCAAAATCGAGAGCCGACCAATATGATATGTATGAAATTATCAAACGATTGGTTGATAATTCGGAATTTGATGAATACAAAGCAGGCTACGGAAAAACCATTATTACCTGTTATGCCCGAATTGATGGTTGGGCAGTTGGTATTGTTGCCAATCAACGTAAACTGGTAAAAACCAAACAAGGCGAAATGCAATTTGGTGGCGTAATTTATAATGATAGCGCCGATAAAGCCACGCGTTTTATAGCAAACTGTAACCAGAAAAAAATCCCTTTAGTGTTTTTACAAGATGTTACCGGGTTTATGGTGGGCAGTAAAAGTGAACATGGTGGCATTATTAAAGATGGTGCTAAAATGGTGAATGCCGTTAGTAATTCGGTAGTACCTAAATTCACAATCATCATTGGAAATAGCTATGGTGCAGGTAATTACGCCATGTGTGGTAAAGCCTACGATCCGCGATTGATTGTTTCATGGCCAAGTGCAGAACTGGCAGTAATGAGTGGTAACTCTGCCGCCAAAGTTTTGCTTCAAATAGAAAAAGCTTCTTTAGAAAAAAAAGGTGAAAAAATCACCCTAGAAAAAGAAGACGAACTCTACAATAAAATTAAAGACCGATACGATAACCAAGTATCCCCCTATTATGCTGCATCACGTATTTGGACGGATGCCATTATAGACCCCTTGGATACGCGTAAATGGATTAGCATGGGCATTGAAGCGGCAAACCACGCCCCTATTGAAAAAGCTTTTAATTTAGGAGTTTTACAGGTTTAAATTTTAAAATCTTCGCATTTTTTTGTATCTTTTGTATTGAAAATCAATAACTTCAATCATGGAAACAATTAAAACCCTAAATAAGTGGGCAAATGGGCATACCTATTTACCACTTGATTTGCTCCGCATTGCCTTAGGTACGTTCCTATTTATTAAAGGCATTAATTTTATGGCAGACAGCATGATGCTTACCGAGTTGTTTAAACCCATGCAAAATATGGCAGGTGGTATGATTGCCGTTCATTATGTAGCACCGGCACACTTTATAGGCGGGTTACTTATTGCCTGTGGCTTATTAACCCGTTGGGCCATTGTTGCACAAATACCTATATTAATTGGTGCCATTTTGATAAATTTTGTTGGCGAAATGAACACCAATAACTTAATATTAGCAATTATTACATTACTAGTATGTGCTTTTTTTCTGGTATATGGTTCTGGAAAACATTCACTGGATTATTATTTCAAAATGCAACAATAAAAGAAAGCGACTTTAAAGTCGCTTTTTTTATTATGACCTGCCAGTTTTTACAATTTAGTTTTTTACTATTTTTTGCGTAAATACAAAGCCTGTATTATCTGTAATATTAATAAAATAAACACCTGTTCTTAAAAACTCTATATTAAAACGACTTTCTTGGGTAGAAAATACTTTTGCTCCTATAGTGTTGTATATCTCAACATTGTTCAAAGTTTTTGCAAAACTTTCTATATTTACATAATTTGATGTTGGGTTGGGAAACACCTTTATTTTATTTTCAACTATTTTAGAATCTTCTACGCTTAATACTAGAGCACTATCGTAATTTGCAACAGTTCTATTATTACTACCTGAACTATAACTCTCTACTTTATTGTAAAAAGGATTGTCTTCTGTAATAAAATCTAAACCTGTTTTATCTTTGTATGGATGTGCGTAATTAGACATTAATTTAGTTAAATCATAAGTATAGCTTTCAACATAAGTGCCCCCATCATAAAAATAAGTTTCTGTTATTCTATTTGAATTTGAATCTAGATCATATTCAATTCTGTCTTCTTCCTCCCAAGATACACCATTCCAAGTTTCGTAAGTTTTAACAGTTATTTTATTATTTCCATTATAAGTAAACAAATCTCTATCTGACACGTTATATTGGACACCATCCCACTTTTCTAACAAAATAGTATCAGGTCTGTTGTTTAAGTTATATGTTAATGTAGAACGCTCTTTCAATACCCATATGCCACCTTCCCAATCATAATCATAGGCTACATTTATTTTGTTATTAGCATACTCAAAAACATTTTTATAAATGTTTACCCATGCACCATTTTCCCAAGATTGTAATAGGTATTCCGTGATATCTCCATTCCCATTGTATGAATAAACAACTCTTTCCGAATCGTCAAATTGACTCGTTGCATCATTCCATTCTTTATATAATTCCAAAGTCACTTTATTATTAGCATTGTATGTATATTCGGTATAATAGTCATTCTTCCATTTACTTTCTATTAAATCCCAAACCAACTCTGTTTCGAGTGTTAAATTATTATTGCTATCGTACTCATAATTAGTACCTCGACTATTAACCCAAGTTGAGCCATCAAAGAATTGATCAACGGTTGAGAATAGTTTGTCTTGCCCTTGCATTACTATTGTAAAAATAAACAAAGCTAAAAATGTAGTTTTTCTCATAATGTTTCGATGTATTGATTTACACAAAATTAAAGAAAAGTTTTTTAACTATTCTTTTAATTTTACAAATTATTATAAGATGAAACCAATCGTATAAATTCAGATTTGTAACCATCTTCATCGTCACCTCTCCCCGATTTAGCTAAAGTAATAACATCTTCTATTTTTGAATTGTTATGGTATTTAGAATGTCTTAATTGCATTCCAAACAAAGCAACTGCCGATGCAAAATCTAAACCTTTAGAAGCTTCAGTAACAACATCTTTTTGAATATGAACCATTTCTATACTTTTATCACCTTCAGGTTTTTTATATCTAAATTTCACCGTAAATAATTCATCTGAATAATCTTTAAGTGCTTCAGGTTTCGTGTATTTTAAATCGGCTACATCCTTTAAATACTTACTATCAACCCCAACTGGTATCACTTCATACAACGCAGTTACTGTATGTCCGCTTCCTAATTCGCCAGCATCTTTGGTATCATCTACAAAATCTTCATCAGCAAGCATTCTGTTTTCATAACCAATTAATCTATAAGCTTGTACTTTATTTGGGTTGAATTCAATTTGAATTTTCACATCTTTAGCTATGGTGAACAGTGTACCGCCAAATTCTTTACCAAAAACCTTTTGAGCTTCTTGCATATTATCAATATATGCATGGTTTCCATTTCCTTTATCAGCTAAAATTTCAAGTTTTGAATCTTTATAATTTCCATAACCAAAACCTAAAACAGATAGGAATACGCCCGATTTCCGTTTATCTTCAATTAAATGTTCCATGGCTTTATCACTTGATGCCCCTACATTAAAATCGCCATCCGTTGCTAAAATTACCCGGTTATTTCCATTCTTTTTGAAATTTTCTTCAGCTAATTTATAAGCTAATTTAATACCAGCACCACCTGCTGTTGAACCACCTGATTTCAAATTATCTAAAGCATTGATTATTTTTTCTTTATGTTTCCCTGAAGTTGGCTCTAACACCACGCCTGCTGCACCAGCATACACCACAATAGAAACTTTATCTTGTTCCCGTAACAGATTTACCAATAATTTAAAAGCAGATTTTAACAATGGTAATTTGTTTTGCGAACTCATAGAGCCCGAAACATCAATCAAAAAAGTTAGATTGGATGTTGGCAACTCTTCATTTGCATATGTTTTTCCTTGTAAACCTATTTTAACAATTTTGGTGCTGTTGTTCCAAGGTGTTTTGGCAACTTCGGTATTAATGGAAAATGGATGCTCACCAGTAGGTTGCGGGTAATTATAATCGAAATAATTAATCATTTCTTCAATTTTAACAGCATCAGGTTCAATAGCTAAACCACTGTTAATCATGCGTCTTATATTACTGTAAGAAGCTTTGTCTACGTCAATGGAAAATGTAGATAGTGGAGAAAGCGATGTTCTTTCAAAATTATTTTCTTCAATTACCGCATAACTTTCTTGGTTATTGATCCTGAAATTACCTTGATGTGTTGTAATAACCACGCAACCATTGCTTGCTATTTTACCAAACTTCTCTTTGGTTTCAGCCTTGTTGTAGCTTTTCTTAGCATCAATATCCGACTTTGGTAAATTTTCAATAATATAATTGTGTTCTTTTTTAATAGGAACGCCATCAACAATATATAAAGGTTGGTTTAATACTTCTGCATTATTTTTTGTTGAAATTATAATAACACCATTGCTTCCTCTACTCCCATAAATTGCTGTTGCATTGCTATCTTTTAGAATTGTTATATCGTTCACCTGATTTGGATTAACAGATTCCAGCATGTTATATGGCATTATATTACCATCTACCACCACTAAGGGCTGATTGTTACTAGAATTAGTTGAGGCCCCTCGAATTACAATATGCGCGTTAGAACCTGTGTTCCCTGTCGTGTTAGTTACTGCAACACCTGCTAGTTTTCCTTGCAATGCATTAGTAACTGAATTATACTGAATTTGGTTTGCAAGCTTATTATGGTAAGCTTCTTTTTTGTTTCTTTTTAACTGTGATGCCGATATTTGAGATACATAACCTGTTACATAACTTCTTCTTTGAGTACCATAGCCAACTACTACAACTTCATTTAAACAAGAGACATCTGCTTCCAATGCCACCGATACAGTATTTAGTTTACCTACATGTTTTTCAACAGATTTGTAGCCCAGAAATGAAAACACTAAAACATCAGTGTCTTTGGCTTTAATTTCGTACACACCATCAAAATTTGTTACTACCCCTGTTGAGGTTCCTTTTATTAAGACTTTAACTCCTGGAATTGGTGCGTTATCATCTGCGGCTGTTACCTTACCTGTTATTAGTCGTTCTTGTGATTGCATTTGCATTGAAACCGTCAACACAAAAATAAATTTTAGTAATGCTTTCATAATAGCTGATTTAAAGTTTTGCATAAAATTAAAACCAACTACTTTATTTTAAAACCACCAATGAGTGAAGTGGGCTTTTGAATGAGTTAAAGACGATTTGCTAACTCCAATGTTTTTTTACGATGAATTTTACCCGAAGCTGTTTCAATAAATGTATGTAACGTGAAAATTTGCTTCGGTTTTTCATGTTTTTTTAATTCAGAAAAAGCAGAAGCATCAATAGAATCTATAGAACCTTCAACAACAAGAACAAGTTGTTCTCCTAATGTTTCGTGGGGTTTGGACACCATAAAAAAACGAGATTGTATTTTGTTTTGAAGTTTAGCTTCAATTTGTTCTGGAAACAGTTTTAAACCGCCAGAGTTTATAACGTTATCAAAACGCCCTAACCATTCAAATTCGGTTTCTGAATGTATTTTTACAATATCGTTTGTTATTATTTTTTCTTTTGAAAGTTTAGGTGCATCAATTACTAGACAATCACGTGCATCAGTTGAAATACTAATATTTGGAAGTAATTTGAAATGTGATGCTGAAACAAGTTCAGCATGACGGAAGTTATTAAGTTTTTTAAGAGCGATGTGTGTAACGGTTTCCGTCATGCCGTAAGTTTCATAAACATGAGGATTGATATTTTTAATTTTAGCTTTTAAAGCATTGGAAACCGAAGCACCTCCAACAATAATGGTTTTAATTTGGTCGCAATCTTGTAATGTATTTTCAAGCTGTAGCGGTATCATGGCACAAAAATCATAGCCTTTCTCAACATCGAATACGGGCTTGGTAGTTGGTTCTACCAAATCCAGTTCCAAACCTAAAACCATGGCTCTAACCAACATCATTTTACCTGCAATAAACTGCGTTGGTAGGCAATGTAAAACTGAATTGCTTGGTTTTAAACCAAAAAAATCACCGGTAGCTAAGGCAGAATTTACCATAGCTTGTTTACTTATTTTTATGGACTTGGGTGTTCCTGTTGAGCCAGATGTATTTACTTCAACAAAATCGTTATCATCCAACCATTGATGTAAAAACTTGCCGATTTCCTGCTCATAGGTTGCGCCTTCTTTTACAAAATTATACGCAAGCTGCAATAGGTGTTCTTTTGAATAATGAACGCCTCTAATTTTGAATTTATCGTGAATATTTTTAAAATTCGTTTCCATTAGAATTAGTGTTTTCTATAACGAAAGTATCTTCTTTTACAGGTTCAACTACCTTTCCAAATAGTTTTTCTTTCCAATCGGTCCATTTATAAATTCGTGATAAAATAAATAGCAATATAGGGAAAACCACAAATACGGGAACAAAAATTTCGCCAATAGTCATTTCTGAAGGATCGGACATATCTTTTAAAATGGAATGTGTTTGAAATGCCGTCCAATCTGCAGTTACTAAAAGTGCAGTAAAAAGATTGTTGGCCGCATGAAACCCAAGCGATAGTTCCATACCTTCATCCATTAAAGTCATGATTCCCAAAAACAAACCTGTTCCTATATAATAAACCATGATGATGGGTCCTAATTTATCAACTTCTGGATTTGCTATGTGCAGTAAACCAAAAACTACTGAAGTAATAATCAATGGCATCCACTTGTTCTTTACAATAACCCCAATCCCTTGCATTAAATAACCTCTAAACAAATACTCTTCAAAACTAGTTTGTAGAGGTATTAAAAGAATAGCAATAACGCAGAGTATTAAAAAAGGCACGAGTTTAAAGTTTATTTCATAATCTTCTGGAGACATAAAATAATCTACTACAACTAAGCCGCTTGAAATAATGCCCCAAACAAAAAAGATAAGCCAAAAGCGTTTCCAATCTATCTTTTTTCTAGAAGTAGTTAAATGTGTAAAAGATTGATTGTGTAAATATCTTGACACTAACAATAAGCCCAATAAACCTACTGCAAAAGACAATAACATTAAAAACAAATTTAGATTTGGCTCTAAAAGTGACATCATTTTTGTTTCATCCATGCCCATTATATTATCGCCATCTTTAATAGCCTTAAACATAACTGCTGCCGTAAAAGGAATTTGCCCGATTACCACAGCAACAACAATAATTACCAGTCCTACCAAATACCGCCACCATTCGTGTAATACATTAAATACTTGGGCTATATACATATCTATAAATTAAATTTCCAATCTGTTTTATTATTATACTGCAAAGTACCGTTTTTTACTTCTAATGGGCAATCAAAATTATTGGTAAATAAAGCACCTGTGCCCAAACCTTGTGGCAACTTACTTTGTTTTGTGTAGGTGTATTGTGCAATGCCGTTCAACCCAATGTTACTTTCCAAGGCACTGGTAATCCACCATCCTACTTGGTTTTGTTGCGCTATTTCAATCCATGCATCACTTCCTTTAAAGCCACCTACTAAACTCGGTTTTAAAATAATGTATTGAGGTTTTATGGTTTGTAGTAACTTTTGCTTTTCTGTTACAGAAAACACTCCGATTAATTCTTCATCTAAGGCAATAGGAAGTGGTGTTTCTGCACAAAGTTTAGCCATAACATCTACTTGACCTTGTTTTATAGGTTGTTCTATAGAATGGAGGTCTAAATCTGATAAAATTTTTAGTTTTTCTAAAGCTTCGGAAGGTGAAAAAGCGCCATTGGCGTCCACACGTAGTTCGATATCTTTTGAAGTAAATTCTTTTCGAATGGATTTTAAGAGATTTATTTCGCTTTGAAAATCGATGGCTCCAATTTTCATTTTGATACAATGGAAACCTGCTTCAATTTTATCTTGAATTTGTTGTTTCATGAAGGCTTCAGACCCCATCCAAATCAGTCCGTTTATAGCAATGGAATCTTCACTTTGTGTAAATTTTGAAGGAAATAATTCAAACGGATTATGGCTTTCTAAAGATTTAAAAGCCATTTCCAAACCAAATTGAATGCTAGGAAATTCCAATAATTCATTCAGTAAAAAATCTAAATCTAATTGAATATTATCGCAAACCCATTGTAGTTTTTCTTCATAATCGGGTCTATCGTCAATAGACAAACCTCTAAACAACCCGCATTCACCAACGCCTTGTTTTCCTTCAGAATTTAAAATAAGAAAATAAGTTTCTTTGGTTTTTAGAACACCTCTAGATGTACCGCTGGCTTGTTTAAAATTTAAAATGTATTTTTTGTAAAAAGCTTTCATTAAATTACGAATTGTCAATTACGAATTACGGATTAGAATTTTTGCTTTGCATCGTTTTTTGAATACTTCCTATAACTCTAAGTATTTCTTCAACATCTATGAGTACTTTAATCGCTTTTTCTTCGTCTAAATAGCCCGAATCTTGTAATAATCGAAGCCAATATTTAGTTTCTCTTGCTTCTTTATATGAAATTGTAAGTTTAGCATAAAAATCTTTTTCCGATTGACCTCCTATGGCTTCTTCTATATTAGCGCCAATGGATGTACCACTTCGAAGTAATTGTTTAGATAGAACAAACTCTTTTTTATCTTCACATAAGTGCTTATAAATTTTAACAATTTGTAAAGCAAAAGCATATGTTTTGACTTGAATAATATTTTCTTTCATCTACAATGTTACCTCGTAATTCGTAATTGATAATTCGTAATTCGTAATTCGTAATTGAAAATTGATAATTACAATTCAATACTTTCACCAATTTCCAACAACATTAAATCTTTCCCTTTATCAAAGAATTTACGTTTGGCTTCTTCGTGGTCTATTTCAATGTAACCAAAGGTATCAAAATGATAGCCTAATACTTTATCGCATTGTACAAAATCACTCGCTATAATAGCATCATCAATGCCCATGGTAAAATTATCACCAATTGGTAAAATGGCTAAATCTAACTTGGTTTTCATAGGGATGAGCTTCATATCGAAGGTCAAGGCAGTATCTCCTGCTATGTAAATGTTTTTGTGTTCACCTTCAATTACAAAACCACCTGGTTGTCCGCCATATGTTCCATCGGGAAACGACGAAGTATGAATAGCGTTCACGTACTTAACAGTTCCAAATTCAAAATCCCAACTACCTCCATGGTTCATAGGGTGGCCTTCAATACCCAAGGCTTCAAAATGCGATACAATTTCAAAATTAGACACCACAATGGCATTGGTGCGTTTTGCAATGGCTTCCACATCTACAATATGGTCTTGATGCGCGTGGGTAAGTAAAATATAATCGGCTTTAAGCGTATCGATATTTATATGCGCTGCCTTTGGGTTTGCCGAAATAAATGGGTCTACAAGAATATTTACATCATTAACTTGTATCCCTAAACTAGCGTGACCGTAAAATGTAATTTTCATCCGTTTTTAAATTTATTTTATCAAGTAAGTAAAATACAAAAATTTCACAACAAATGCCCTATCCCCATTAATACCGATAAAAGCACTGTTGTTAAGGCTACTTTTTTTAATTCAGGATCCAATAATTTTGAATCCTTATTTTTTAAAACTTTTTTAATATGAATGATTAAAGGAATATAAGCCACAAAATAGACTAAATTAAGGATGGATGTGAAATACAACAACCCAAACAAACCAGATAAGACAATGGCTAAAACAATAATTGTTACGTGATATTTTTTAGCATTTTCTATACCTATTTTAACAGCTAAAGTTAATTTATTCGATTTTTTATCCGATTCTATATCACGCATATTATTCAGGTTTAAAACTGCTGCGCTTAATAAACCAATAGTAATTGCGGGTAAAAACACAACATGATCTATCTTTTTTGCATATAATACATAGCAACCTATAACGCTTACTAGTCCAAAAAACACAAACACATACACATCGCCTAAGCCTTTATAACCATAAGCATCATTACCTACGGTATATCGAATGGCTGCGGCAACCGATGCAATGCCAAGTAAAAAGAAAATAAGCGTTAGTAAAAAATTTTTAACTCCAAACGCCGTAAAAATTAGAAAAAACGCTAAACCAATGGAGATTAACACATTTATTTTTATGGCATTAAACATGTCTTCGGGAGAAATTTTTCCTGTTTGAATGGCACGGTCTGGACCTACACGATCAATATTATCGGTGCCTTTTATGCCATCGCCATAATCGTTCGCTAAGTTTGATAAAATTTGAAAACTTAGAGTTGTTAAAATAGCCAAAGCAAAAATTAACCCATCGAAACAGCCATTATATGCAGCAAAACAAGACGCTAAAATAATACCTGAAATAGATAAAGGGAGCGTTCGTAAACGCATGGTTGAAATCCAAATAGAAATTTTATTCATACTATGGAATCCATTTTTTTACAAAATTAGGCTTGCGTTTTTCTAAGAAAGCATTTCTACCTTCAACCGCTTCTTCAGTCATATAAGCTAAACGGGTAGCTTCACCTGCAAATACTTGTTGCCCTACCATACCATCATCTGTTAAATTCATGGCGAATTTCAACATTTTTATTGAAGTTGGCGATTTTGCCAGTATTTCCTGTGCCCATTCATAGGCCGTGGATTCCAATTCATTATGCGGAATAACTGCATTTACCATGCCCATTTCAAACGCTTCTTGGGCTGAATAATTTCTTCCTAAGAAAAATATTTCACGTGCCTTTTTCTGCCCTACCATTTTAGCTAAATAGGCTGACCCATACCCACCATCAAAACTGGTAACATCGGCGTCCGTTTGTTTAAAAATAGCGTGTTCCTTACTGGCTAGTGTTAAATCGCAAACCACATGTAAGCTATGTCCACCACCAACTGCCCATCCAGGAACAACAGCAATAACTGCTTTAGGCATAAAACGAATTAAGCGTTGTACTTCTAGTATATTCAAACGGTGATAACCATCTTCACCCACATAACCTTGTTTTCCCCTAGCTTTTTGGTCGCCACCAGAACAAAAACTCCAAATACCATCTTTAGTTGATGGTCCTTCGGCCGATAACAATACTACTCCTATATTTACGTCTTCATTCGCATTATAAAATGCATCATATAATTCACTAGTTGTTTTTGGTCTAAAAGCATTACGCACATTTGGCCTGTTAAAAGCGATTCGAGCTACTCCATTACATTTTTTATAGGTAATGTCTTCATACTCCTTAACAGTTTCCCAATTAATTTGCTCCATTTCTTATTATTTTGCTCAAAAATAATTTTTATTTCATTAAAATACCTGTTTCGTGTGCTTATATTTATTGTTTTTTATCTGTTATTTAATATGTACATACAATTATTCTTTTCGTTATTAAATACTCCATCTATATATATTTAAATTAAAAATTATTTATTGTTGGCAACAGTTAAATTTAAACCAAAAAAAGCCTTAAATAATAATTAAATACACAAAACTTCACTAGTTTTTTTGAGATATTCCAATAAGTAGAAACACATATTTGTTTGTAGTCTTTTTTTTAATATTTTTGTGTTAAATTAATTTTCATCCAATTAAAAAATACGATTCAGCTTATTTTTATGTATATTGTCGATGAAATAACCCCAGAGCCTATGTTAGTTAAGATTACTATTCTAATTTTTGCCTTAGTAGCTTTTAATTTTTTATTGTTAAAATTAAGTAGCAATAAAATTGAAAAACAAACAAAAGTTAAAAAAATGCCAGTAGTCCTTCAAAAGGAGACTACCACCGAACAGGAATCTGTAACGCTTGCTCCAACAGGAAGTTAGCTTTACTAAAGTGTTTGTTTCCAAACCAATAACCTCTATTAGCACTTAATGGAGATGGGTGTCCTGACGTTAATACTTGGTGCTTTTTAGTATCAATTAGTTTTTGCTTTTTCTTTGCATAACCTCCCCAAAGTAAAAAAACTACACTTTCTTTTTTCTCACTAATCGTTTTTATTACCGAGTCCGTAAACAGCTCCCACCCTTTATTTTGGTGGCTTCCCGCTTGGTGCGCCCTAACTGTAAGTGTGGCATTTAATAAAAGGACGCCTTGATCTGCCCAACGCATTAAATTTCCGCTTTTTGGGTATGGTATTCCTAAGTCTGTTTCAATTTCTTTAAAAATATTGATTAATGAAGGGGGGTGTTTTAAACCTTCATTTACCGAAAAGCATAAGCCATTGGCTTGACCAACATCGTGATAAGGGTCTTGACCTATAATAACAACTTTTACATCATCAAAATGGCAATGGTTGAATGCATTAAAAATTTGATTTCCTGGAGGGAAACAGGTATGATTTCTATATTCAGCTTTAACAAAGCCTACTAAATCCTTAAAATAGAGTTTTTCAAATTCTGTTTCTAAATAAGGTTTCCAACTTTCGTGTATATCAACATTCATAAGCATATATCTAAAATCGAACTAAAATAATACTATCTTTAGTCTTATTAAAACAATTTACGATTGAAAAAAATAAAATTCCCAACCGCTCAAACCATACTTATTATTATTGCTGGCATCGTTGCTATTTTAACTTGGATGATTCCTTCTGGAAAATTTGATTCTTTAACATATAACAAAGCCGAAAATACATTTACTAAAACAAGTTTAAATAAAACCGAAACCTTAGCGGCATCCCAAGAAACATTAGATGCGTTAAATATCAATATCCCTATAGAAAAATTCACGAATGGTGATATTTGGAAACCCATAGGAATACCGAATACCTACCAAAAAGTTGAAGCAAAACCACAGGGTTTCGTGGCTTTCATTCAATCGCCCATAAAGGGCATTATTGAGGCTGCCGACATTATTTTTCTGGTTTTATTCATTGGTGGTTTAATTGGAATAATGAACCATACAGGTGCTTTTGATGCAGGCATATCTTGGTTAGCACATACCTTAAAGGGAAAAGAATTTTTGTTAATTATATTGGTAACCTTACTTATAGCCATTGGCGGCACTACTTTTGGACTTGCAGAAGAAACCATTGCCTTTTACCCTATTTTAATCCCTATTTTTTTAGCTGCAAAATATGATGCCATGGTGGCATTGGCCTGTATTTATTTAGGCTCGTCTATTGGCACTATGTGTTCAACAACCAATCCGTTTAGTGCCATTATAGCTTCGGATGCCGCTGGTATTAATTGGACTACTGGTTTAACAGGACGCTTTATCATGCTTATTTTAGGAACGCTTATTTGCACCCTTTACACACTAAGGTATGCAAAACGCGTAAAAAATGACCCTTCTAAATCTGTTATTTACAGTCAAAAAGAAGCCATTGAAACCATGTTTGGAAACACAACAAACTCAACAATTAAATTATCTATTCGCTTAAAACTCATCCTTTTTATATTCGCCATGTGTTTTATTGTGATGATTTATGGCGTATCGCAACGTGAATGGTGGTTTTTGGAAATGACTGTTGTTTTCTTTGTTGGGGCCATTATTATTGGGTTTTTAGCCAAAATTGACGAGTATACTTTTGTTGATACTTTTGTAAAAGGCGCCAGTGATTTACTTGGTGTTGCCCTTATTATAGGTATTGCAAGAGGTATTACCGTATTAATGGAAGATGGTCAAATAAGCGATACCTTATTATATTATGCAAGCAACGCAACCAACGGTATGCATAAAGGTGTTTTCATTAACGCCATGCTTTACATTTATGGTGGCTTGTCGTTTTTTATACCATCATCTTCTGGTATGGCGGTTTTAACCATGCCCATCATGTCACCTTTGGCCGATGGTGTTGGCATTGGAAGGGAACTGATTGTGAACACCTATCAATACGGCATGGGATTATTTGCATTTATAAACCCAACGGGACTTATCTTAGCGTCGTTAGCTATTGTGAAAGTGGGCTATGATAAATGGTTGAAATTCGTGATGCCGTTGGTTATTATCTTAACCGTTTTTACGATGCTGGTGCTAACAATTACGGTTTACTTATAAGTTGGGCTTTATACTTAATCTGACATAAAATTTTGAAATATTTTTTTCGTAAATTTGTTTAAAAGATTATAAGATGGACATTCAAGCTACAAAACTGGAATTACTAAAAATCATATTGGAAAATGAAAACACTGAATTTATCCAACGTGTAGCTGATTTCGTAAAAAAAGAGAAAAAAGACTTTTGGAATGAATTAAGTTTGTCTGAACAAGAAGAAATTAAAAAAGGAATTCAAGACCTTGATAATGGCAAAAGAGTTTCTTATGAATCTTTTTTAAAGAAAATTTCATAGTAAATGAAAGTATTCTTATCAGAACTCGCAGAAACAAAACTTCTAAAACTCTCTGATTACATATTAGAAAAATGGAATTCAAAAACAAGAGATAAATTTATTTCTAAACTTACTGAAAAGATTGAGTAAATATCAATCCAACCAGAAAGTTGTCCAAAATCATCTGGATTTAAAAACCTTTATAAATGCGTAGTAACAAAACAAACAACGCTTTATTATAGAATAAACTTTGATAAGGAGGAAATTGAAATCATTACAATTTTTGATAGTAGACAAAATCCTGAAAAGCTAAAAAAAGACATTAAATAGCTGTAAGTAACGGCTTGTTCTAGCATACTTCTGAAAATCTACGAGAATTTTTAGTTTATCTAATACATGCAAAGTTAACCGCTAAACCACGTAACTACTTATTGCCGAAGCCGTTTTTAATTAATTTTATAAGCCACCACTTTATTTCCAAAAAAAGTAGGTATCAATAGGATGTTTTTATTTGGAATGATCCCAATATCGGCAGCATTAAGTTTTTCTTCTTGAGTATCCAATATTTTGGTGGCGGCATCACCAGGGAAATTTTTATCCACAAAAAACACTTCTCCTGTCCATGAAGAAATTAAATAGCCCTGTTTTATAGGCACAATACCATCTCCTTTTAAGATACCGGTAGCTACAAGTGTTTGCGCCTTTGTTTTCTTATCAATAGCTACAAAATCACCCTTACTAAACGAGACAATAAGTATACGGTCTTTTTCAACCAATATGCCATTAGGATTAAACCCTTCCAAGTCTAACCATATAGACACTTCATCATTAACTAGTTTGTAAATTTTACTATCTCTAGAATCTGTAATATACACATCGCCATTCGAATCTATATCTACATCATTTAAAAAAACAGCATTTTCAACTGCAATGGTTTTCTCTACAGCGCCCGATGTCATATCAATTTTAATCATGGCATCAATATCTGCCACATAAAGTTTATCATTATAATAATTAGCTCCTTTTGGCGCATGCATATTTGTAACCCAATATTGGGTAAGTGTTTTTCCTTCTGAGCTAATAACGGAAATGGTTCCGTCTCCATCCTTGGCATCGGTAGGCACATTACCCATGTTTGACACATAAATAACATCCCTCTTTAAATCGTATCTAACCGCTTCGCAAGTTTTTAACAACGTATCGCTTTCCCATAGTTTGGTTAAAACCACCTCAGTTTTTATGGGTTTTTGTGATGCTGTTTCTTTTTTATATTGTTTACAAGAAACTAAAACCGTAATACTTAATAGGAATAAAAATGGAGATGCCTTCATAATATATAATTTTAATGACTAAGATAATATTTTTACCAGTAACTCTTTTAGTAAATCACCTTGTGGAACTGCATTGGAACCTACACCTTTGCTCTTTACATCAAATTCCCGAAGGGTTGAAACCACTTCACTTACTTTTCGCATCGGATAATTTCTTGCAGCCGTTACATAATCGTTAACAAAATAAGGATTCACTTTTAATGCCGAAGCCACATTTCGAGGTGATTTATCATTCAACCCATGAAAATGCAGTAACTGTGAAAAAAAGCTGAACAGTAAAGAAACCGTAACCACCATGGGGTTATCTTTGGGGTTTTCGGCAAAATAATTTACAATTCTATAGGCTTTAAGCGCATTCCGTTCGCCAATGGCATGGCGTAACTCAAAATTATTGAAGTCTTTACTAATGCCTATATTTTCCTCAATATGTTCTGGCGTAATTTGAGTTCCTTTAGGCAGGATAATTTGAAGCTTATCTAATTCATTACTTATTTTACTTAAATCGGTTCCTAAAAACTCCACCAACATTTGCGCTGCTTTTGGGGCAATCGTATAATTTTTTGTGGATAAAACCCGTCGAATCCAATCCGCTACTTGGTTTTCATATAACTTTTTACTTTCGTAAACCACAGCACTTTTTTGTAGCGTTTTATAAAGCGCTTTACGTTTATCAATGGTTTTATATTTATAGTTTAAAACCAGTATGGTAGATAGTTGCGGTTGTTTTGCATAATCTACCAACTTTTCTATGGTACGCGATAAATCTTGGGCTTCCTTCACAATAATAACTTGGTATTCTGCCATCATCGGGTAGCGTTTGGCATTACTTACCACGTCTTCAACCGTTACATCACGCCCATAAAGTACCATTTGGTTAAAACCACGTTCTTCTTCACTTAAAACAGTATCCTCAATAAAATCGGATATTTTATCTATATAATAAGGTTCTTCGCCCATTAAAAAATAAATGGGTTTCAACTTTCCGTTTTTTATATCGGTTACTAATTGTTTTACTTCGTCCAAATTCTTCAAATTTTCAAAAAGACAAGCACCAAATTCCAATCTTAAAAATAATTGGTATTTGGCATTTGAATATTGTGAGTTTTAATTTTTGAATCTTAACTTTGAAAAATTAATTACAACGCATTGCAAAAACTCAATTTTCCTAAGTTTTCATTTCGATTCAAAAATAGCGAAAATAAAATTTCTATTTTTGATGACATCCGTAAAAAATTTGTGATTTTACAACCCGAAGAATGGGTGCGCCAACATTGTGTTCAGTATTTGATGATTGAAAAAAAATATCCGAAATCATTGATTAATGTTGAAAAAGAACTCTCTATCAACAATTTAAAAAAGCGGTACGACATTGTAGTTTTTAATCCCAATGGCAGCATACACCTAATAGTAGAATGCAAAGCGCCAAACATCACCATTAACCAAGATACTTTTGACCAAATTGCACGCTACAATTTATCTTTACAAGCTACTTTTTTAATGGTTACTAACGGCATAAACCATTATTATTGCCAAATGGATTTTGAAAACGAGCGTTATTCTTTTTTAAAAGATATCCCGAATTACAATTAAAAATGGACAATTAAAAATTAACAATGGGGAATGAAATTGAACAAAAATTAAAAATTGCAATTGTTGTCCTTAACTGGAATGGCAAAAAATTATTAGAACAATTTTTACCATCGGTTATAGAACATTCAAAAGAAGCTACGGTTTACGTAGCCGATAATGCTTCAACCGATGATTCCGTAAATTTTGTAAAAACAGCATTTCCCTTAGTAAAAATTATTCAAAACACAGAAAACGGTGGTTATGCAAAAGGTTACAACGATGCTTTAAAACAGGTTGAAGCCGATGTTTTCTGCCTTCTTAATAGCGATGTTGAAGTTACCAAAAACTGGTTAACTCCTATTATTGAAACCTTTAATAACGAATTTAACAGCGCCATTATTCAACCAAAATTATTAGATTTTAATAAACGAGATTATTTTGAATATGCTGGAGCTGCAGGTGGTTTTATAGATAAATACGGTTACCCATATTGTAGAGGACGTATTTTTAACACCATTGAAAAAGATAACGGACAGTACAACGATACCTCAGAAATTTTTTGGGCATCGGGTGCTTGTTTATTTATTAGAAAACATGTGTTTAACGAACTGAATGGGTTGGACGAAGCTTTTTTTGCCCATATGGAAGAAATAGATTTATGTTGGCGCGCAAAAAACAAAGGTTACGCTGTTAAATATGTTGGTCAATCTACCATTTACCATGTGGGAGGCGCCACATTAAGCAATACAAACCCTAAAAAAACCTTCCTTAATTTTAGGAATAGTTTGTTTGCAGTAACAAAAAACGCCCAAGGAAACATCTTTTTTATTATCCTAATACGGCTAATTTTAGATGGTGTTGCAGGAATTAAATTTTTGCTAGAAATGAAGCCAAAACATATTTTAGCCATTTTGAAAGCACATATTAGTTTTTATGGCCATTTAAAGCAACTTTTAACACAGCGAAAATCAACAAAAAACAAAATAAAGTACTACAAAAAAGCATCCATTGTTGTCGATTATTTCATTAAAAACAATGTGTTTTATAAAAGTTAACAAGTTGTTTGCAAAAATTTTGTTAAAATCCTGCAAACAATCGTTTTTTACATATTTTTGCACAAACAAACAAGAAATATTAATCCCTTAAATAATTATGAAGAAAATTTTTTTATTAAGTGTATCTGCAATGCTTGTATTAAGCTCATGTGTTTCTAAAAAGCAATTTACAGATCTTGAAACTAAATACAAAGAATCTCAAGATTTATTAAACTCTGCAACCGTTAAATTAAACACATGTTTAGAAGATAGAGCTTCTGCTACTGCAAGAGCAAAAGCATTAGAAGAGCAAGTTTCCGATTTAAGAAAAAGTAACGACAACTTACAAATACTATCTTCAAAAGGAGCTAGTAACATCGAGAAAACTTTGGAAAGCATCAAAGAAAAAGACATGAAAATTACACGTCTTCAAGATGCATTAACTAAAAAAGACAGTATTACACTTGCTGTAGTAACTAGCTTAAAACGTGAAGTAGGTATCAACGATCCAGACATCGAAATCAATGTTGAAAAAGGTGTAGTATTTATTTCTATTGCCGATAAATTATTATTCCAAAGCGGTAGCTACAATGTAACTTCAAAAGCTAAAGAAGTACTTGCTAAAGTTGCAAAAGTAGTAAACAGCAAACCAGATTTCGAATGTATGGTTGAAGGTCATACTGATAACGTACCTTACAATGGTGGTGTATTAATTGATAACTGGGATTTAAGTGTGAAGCGTTCTACTTCTATCATTAGAGTATTACAAACACTTGGTGTAAACCCTGCACAATTAATTGCTGCTGGACGTGCTGATTATGTGCCATTAGTAGAAAACAATTCTGCAGAAAACAGAGCAAAAAACAGACGTACTAGAATTGTAGTACTTCCTAAAATCGATCAATTCTATGATATGGTTGAAAAAGAAATGAAAAACCTTTCTGTTCAAAAATAATTAGAATTTAGAATAAATAAGAAAGCTCAACTGTAAAGTTGGGCTTTTTTTATACTCATTATTTAAAAAGTTATAATGGCGTTTCCCTATCGGGTCAGGCTTTCGGCTATATCTTTTTTTCGTGCCTCAAAAAAGGATGCCGCCTCAATCCTTAACCCAGCCTACCTATGTAGTTGAGTAACAAAGCGATTTTAAGTCATGCCGAACCAAAGTGAGACATCACACAAATAAAAAATGTTGAAGTTAAATCTAAAAAATTATGCGACCTTCGCCCCCATCCGAAGTGACAGGGAATCACCATAAATATAACTCTAAAAAATTTCTAAACCCCCTTTGCCTTCTCTCACTACTTCGGGTTCATGTCCTGATAAATCAATAACCGTAGAAGCATGGTTATCACCATAGCCACCATCAATAACCAAATCCACCAAATTATCCCATTTTTCTAAAATAAGTTCGGGGTCGGTAGTATATTCAATAACCTCATCTTCATCACGTATGGAAGTAGAAATAATAGGGTTTCCAAGTTTCTTTACAATTTCTAACGCTATATTGTTTGCAGGAATACGAATACCAACCGTTTTTTTCTTTTTAAACGGATTTGGCAAAGTGCTGGAACCCGGAAGAATAAAGGTATAGGGCCCAGGAAGTGCCCGTTTCAATATTTTAAAGGTAGAAGTATCAATTTGTTTTACATAATCGCTTAAATGGCTCAAATCGTGACAAACAAACGAAAAATTAGCTTTTTCCAACTTCACACCTTTTATTTGAGCCACGCGTTCTAAAGCTCTTAAGTTATTAATATCGCAGCCCAAACCATAAACCGTATCGGTAGGATAAATAATTAAACCTCCTCGTTTTAAAACAGCTACTACCTTATCAATCTCTTTAGAATTAGGATTTTCTTCATAAATTCTAACAAACTCAGCCATAATAATTATCTTGTAATACCGTTAAAAGTAAATATAATTTTTGTTATGAAGTATCTTAATCTATTTTTCTTCTGCTTTGTTCTTTCAATTTCTTTTTTTAACTGTGAAAACGAAACAATAAACAACTCAAATAACGATTTAAACCCTTCAAAAACATATCAAGAATTAAACATTTCCTATGGAAATGACACCGATCAAATTTTCGATTTATACTTACCGGCAAATAGAACTGCAAACACAAAAACACTTATTCTAGTTCATGGAGGTGGATGGTCTTCGGGTGATAAAGTTGATATGGATCCCATCAAAGATTTAATTCGTCAAGATTTACCAAACCTAGCTATAGTAAATATTAACTACCGATTGGCCGATGCCAATAACAACCCATACCCTATGCAAATTGATGATATTACTACCATTATAAACTATCTGAAAACCAATAAAATCAAGTATACCATTTCAGATAATTTTGGCTTTATAGGTACTAGTGCTGGTGGCCATTTGGCATTACTTTGGAGTTATGCTTTTGACACCCAAAACAATATAGATATGGTTTGCAGTATTGTAGGACCTACAAATTTAACCGACCCCCTTTATTTAAACAATACCAATGCGGAGTTGCAAGCCATGTTGGATTTATACGGTGTAAATGCCGAAATTTCTTTTTTAGAGGAAGTAAGTCCGTTGCACCGGGTAACAGCAACTGCACCTCCAACCATTTTATTTTATGGCGCCCAGGATCCTTTAATACCAACTACCCAAGGCACCAATTTACGGGACAAATTGGAAAATTTAAACGTGACGCATCAATTTACTTTATACCCCTATGGAGGGCATGGATGGATTGGATTGGATTTATTGGATACATGGATAAAACTAAAAGCATTTACCCAAACACACCTTTAATTGATTAACAATATGATATTCATTGTGTTTTTAAACACAAAAAAAGCAACTTAAATTGAAATCTAAGTTGCTCTTTTTCGCTATTAACCTTCTTTAAATAGTATAAAATTATCTCATACCGCCACCTGGAGGTCCTCCCATACTACGACCTTGTTCACCTTGACCAGAGTTAGATGCAGTTTTAGGTTGCTTTTCTTCTTTTGTTTTTTCTTGATATTTCAACCATTTGCCATATTGTTTTTCACTAAGCAAGGCTTCTAAAGTTTTATTCAAATTTTGTTCAGCTTTTTTTACGGCATCTTTGGCAGGTTGAATTTTAGCATTTATTAATGCTTTCGGGTCATCCTTTGTATCTGTATATCGTTCTCTGCTATTATTATCTCCTCCCATCTGTTGGTTACCCCTCTGCCCTCGTTTAGATTTTAGAGTCGTATTCACATATACATTTAATGTGTCAAAATTATCTTTATTAAGCAATGCAATTTCATCCATTTTAATATTGTAAGTTCCAATAGCACGACTTACATTTTGAATCAAATTTTTATCCTTTTTAATTTTACTCTTTTTCATGGCCTCTTCAGCATCATACTTAAAAATACCAGCTACTTGTGTAGCATTAAATTCTGGCATTTCTTCTTGCTGCTGCATACCGCCACCTCTTTGACCCATACCGCCACCTTGTTGTGGCCCACCCATACCGCCTCCACCTCGTTGGGCATAAGCTAAACTCATACTCAATACGAATACTAATAACAAAATCTTTTTCATGTAATTTTTAAGTTTTTTAAATTGAATTGTATCTCTACTTTATATATAGATACCAAAACACGAAAAAACTTGTGGTGTGAATATGACTTTTTTTTTCTAATAAATAGGCTTGACCGAAATCAATCTTATACTACTGTCTCTTCGAGCATTGCCAAAACCAAAACGTGTTTAGGTTGAAGGTTGCTAGCAAAGCGAATTGAGAGGTTTTTTAAACTTAATAACTTCAAAGCTAGGTCTCAACTGCACTCGACCTGATAAAAAAGAGGTGATTTCACGATTAACCTATAACCTCCAACTTGGCAAACCTCAATAATAATTTTTTAACACCTCCGTGCTGAAACTTAATTTCAGCTTTAACATCGGCTCCAGCGCCTTCTATTTTCATAACTTCACCAGCACCAAAACGCATGTGCTTAACAAGGTTTCCAACTGCTAATTTACTGTCAAATAAATTGGTATTACTATCAGTAGCTGCAACGGGTTTTAAATTTTTTGGTGTGGTTACTTGGTTTCTTACAGGCTCTTGTTTTGTTGAACTGCCTTTTTTCAATACGGCTTGTTTTGCAGGTTTAAACCTTATTTTGTTTGGTTCAACATCTCCAAAAATATCAGCATCAAGCATGGGGTTAAAACGACGCTCTTCAATGGGTGTGGTAATATCCAAATATTGTTCATCTATTTCTTCAATAAAACGGCTTGGTTCAGAATCTACCAATTTACCCCAACGGTAGCGCGAGAGTGCATAGGTTAAATACGCTTGTTTTTCGGCACGTGTTAAGGCTACATAAAATAAACGGCGTTCTTCTTCCAATTCACTGCGTGTGCCCATACTCATGGCACTTGGGAATAAATCTTCTTCCAAGCCCACTATAAACACATATGGAAACTCCAAACCTTTGGCCAAATGTATGGTCATTAATGCTACGTGGTCTGTATCGCCTTTATCAGCATCTAAATCGGTAGCTAAAGCGACATCTTCTAAAAACTCAGCTAAATTCCCTGTGGTATCGGCCAATTCTTTTTGTCCTTCCACAAAATCTTTCATACCGTTTAAAAGCTCCTCTATGTTTTCCATTCTGGTGACACCTTCTGGCGTACCATCTTTTTTAAACTCGCTTATTAAACCACTGGTTCGGGTAACGTGTTCGGCTAATTCAAAAACATCTGCCGTTTGATTCATTACCTGGTAACTTTCAATCATGGTAACAAAATCTAGAAGCTTTCCTTTAGTACCAGAATTCACTTTTATATCGGTCTTATCGATGTTTTTCATTACCTCAAAAATAGACCGTTTGTAACCGTTTGCCGCTACCACTAGTTTATCTATGGTTGTTCCGCCAATACCCCTAGGTGGAAAATTAATCACACGCTTTAAGGCTTCTTCGTCGGCAGGATTTATAATCAATCGTAAGTACGATAAAACGTCTTTAATTTCTTTTCGTTGGTAGAATGACAGGCCTCCATAAATTCGGTATGGAATATCACGTTTTCTCAACGCATCTTCAATAGCACGCGACTGGGCATTGGTTCTATATAAAACAGCAAAATCGCTATTGGGCACATGATGTTGTATTTTGTTTTCCCAAATGGTACTTGCTACAAAACGTCCTTCATCACCATCGGTTAATGAACGGTTTACCACTATTTTTTCACCTTCATCATTCGCTGTCCAAACTACCTTATCTAATTTGGTTTGATTTTTTTCTATGATGGAATTGGCAGCATTTACAATATTTTTGGTAGAACGGTAATTTTGCTCCAATCGAAACTCTTTTACATCATCATAATCTTTCTGAAAATTCAAAATATTACTAATATTCGCACCACGGAAGGCATATATACTTTGCGCATCATCACCCACCACACAAATATTTTGAAATTTATCAGCTAAAGCCCTTACAATTAAATACTGCGAATGGTTGGTATCCTGATACTCATCAACCAAAATGTATTTAAAGCGGTTTTGGTATTTCATTAACACCTCCGGAAAACGCGTTAGTAACTCATTGGTTTTCAATAGTAGATCATCAAAATCCATAGCCCCTGCTTTAAAACAACGCTCAACATACTCTTTGTAGATATCGCCCAAACGCGGACGTCTCGCCATGGTATCGGCTTCAATAAGTTCTGGATTTTGGAAATAAGCACGCACCGTAATCAAGCTGTTTTTATACGATGAAATTCTGGAACGAACTTGCTTATATTTATAAATATCTTTATCAAGATTCATTTCTTTGATGATAGACGAAATTAATCTATCAGAATCCTGTGTGTCGTAAATGGTGAAATTACTTGGGTACCCTAACTTATCGGCTTCAATACGTAAAATTTTAGCAAAAACCGAATGAAAGGTTCCCATCCATAAATTTTTCGCTTCACTTGTTCCTACAATAGTGGCAATACGCTCTTTCATTTCACGTGCCGCCTTATTGGTAAAGGTTAGTGATAAAATATTAAATGGGTCGATACCCTCGCTCATTAAATAAGCAATTCTATAGGTAAGCACACGTGTTTTACCCGATCCTGCACCGGCAATTATAATCATGGGCCCATCTTTTTGTATGGTAGGCTCTAATTGCGCTTCGTTTAATTGACTTAAATATTTTTCCAAAATTGCATAAAAGTTTTACGACGTGAAATTAACCATTGTTACGCTTTTAATTAAACCGATTTATTAATAATTATAAACAATTCATATATAATTTCACTCTAGTTAATTTTTAGATATATTTATACTTTAATAATTTTTTTATAATACTATGTTTTCATTTTTATCAAGTATTGCCTGGTGGGGCTGGATATTAATTGCTTTGGTATTGGTTGCCATACGAGATGTTTTTATCCAAAAAGCGCATACAATAAGTCATAACTTCCCTATTGTAGGCCACTTGCGATATATTCTGGAAAAATTTGGGCCTGAATTAAGACAATATTTTGTTGCAAACAACAGAGAAGAACTCCCTTTTAACCGAATAGAACGCGGTTGGATTTACGCTTCTGCAAAGAAAGAAAACAATTACGAAGGCTTTGGCACAGATAGGGATATTTATGCACACCATCATATTTTTATAAATAATGCGATGATGCCTTATCAAATTAGTGAAAACCACCCCAATTCTATTGATAAAACATTTTTACCATGTGCTAAAGTTATGGGCGCTTTTCATAAACGAAGAAAACCTTATAGGCCAGCTTCAATTATAAATGTATCGGCTATGAGTTTTGGCTCACTTTCCGCGAAAGCGATAGAATCTTTAAATAAAGGAGTAAAAATTGCTGGTGCGTATCATAACACAGGTGAAGGAGGATTATCGCCATATCATTCTCATGGTGGCGATGTTATTTTTCATTTTGGAACGGGTTATTTTGGAGTTCGTGCTGCTGATGGTGGTTTTTCAATGGAAAAATTGGTAACACTGGTTGAAACGAATCCATTTATAAAAGCTATCGAAATAAAACTATCACAAGGCGCAAAACCTGGTAAAGGAGGTGTGCTTCCTGGTGCAAAAATAACCGAAGAACTTGCCTTTATTAGAGGCGTGGAAATTGGTAAAGATGTGTTATCGCCTCCAAACCATAAAGCGTTTTCAAATGTTACTGAAATGGTAGATTTTATTGAAAAAATTGCGGAAGCAACCGGACTTCCCGTTGGAATTAAAGCTGCCATTGGAAAATTAGATCAATGGGAAGAACTGGCAGATATAATGGCTGAAACCGGCAAAGGCCCTGATTTTATTACCGTTGATGGTGGTGAAGGTGGCACTGGTGCAGCACCGCCTAGTTTTGCAGACCATGTTTCGTTACCTTGGGTATACGGTTTCAGTGATTTGTATAGATTGTTTCAAAATAAAGGTTTGAGTGAACGTATTGTATTTATAGGCAGTGGCAAACTGGGGTTTCCAGCTAAAGCGGCTATGGCATTTGCCATGGGAGCAGATTGTATTAATGTGGCTCGTGAAGCCATGATGAGTATTGGCTGTATTCAAGCGCAAATATGCCATACAAACCGTTGCCCTAGTGGTGTAGCTACTCAAAATAAATGGTTACAAAATGGGATTGATCCTACTTTAAAATCGCAGCGATTAGCACAATATTTTAAAACCTTTAGAAAAGAATTGATTGAAATTACGCATGCCACTGGGTACGAGCATCCTTGCCAGTTTACAATGAGTGATGTTGAAATTAATGTAGATGACCACAACCTTTCAAAAGAGCTAAATAAAACCTATATGTATGAAAAAACACCTGTGCCATTTACTTCCATGCAAGATTTAAAAGATTGTTTATATTTGGGCGGGAAAACTAGTTAAAAAAACACCTACTTAACCAAACAATATTTTTTATGGATGCCAACAGATTTATTGACCTATTATTATTCGCCATACCTTCATTGCTTACAGGCCTAATTGCCTATTACTTTTTTAAGGAACACACCAAAAATGAAG
Source organism: Mariniflexile gromovii (assembly GCF_017814435.1). Lineage (GTDB taxonomy): Bacteria > Bacteroidota > Bacteroidia > Flavobacteriales > Flavobacteriaceae > Mariniflexile > Mariniflexile gromovii. Next base: position 427,069 of record NZ_JAGJCB010000001.1, read on the forward strand.
ATGGCAGAAGACGCTTTTTGTTAAAAAAAGATTTACAGGTAAACGCCCTGCCTATGCGCTTACAAGCCTATGAACGCATGGTGTTATTTTTAGAACGCATCACACCTTCTAGCTTATTAATAAGAATATCTCCAATGTCCTCAAATAAAGAAGCTTATGAAGCTTTAATTATACAAAGTATTGAACAGGAGTTTGAACATAATTTAACGCAGCAAATTTATGTGAGTGAAAAATGCTGGAGTATCATCAATGCTGCAAAAAACGCAACCATTCAACTTATACGAAAAGCCAGTTTACTTGAAAAAACAGATAGTGCCAACAAACTTAGAGAGGTTATTTTAATGGAAATGATGGAACGCCGTTCACCTAGTGATGCTGCTTTATCCTTTATAAAGGAAGAGGTTTCTGAATTATGGTAAATTACTCCATTCTCAATTCATTCGACATGGCTTGTTTATCTTTGTCTTTGGCGTAATCAAACCCTTGTTGCCACCAATCAACCATTAATTTTTTATTGAATATCAACGAGTTTTCAGTCAGTTTAGAAGGCGTATAATACAAATTAAGCTTTACATCTCTGTTTTTTGCCGCTAACTTGCCTATAAGGATATCGCTTCGTTCTACTTGGTCCAACAAATGTCCAAACAAATTAAGCATTAATGAAAAGGGATTTTTACCCAGCACTTTCATGTACTCCATATTTTCAGATTCCAAAACAACCGCATCAATTTCGGTGGCACCACGCTGTATAGCTTCTCGTATGGGCACAACACAACCAAAAGCACCATCGGCATACTCAAAACCATCCACTTTTGCTAAAGACATAAATGGAATGTAGTTACATGAAATCCAAATCCATTCACAAAACTCTTCATATGAAAAATCTTTAATGGACTTATATTCGACCCTGTTTTGTGATAAATTTGAAACCGTAACAACTACATCTTCTTTAGTGGTTCTGATTAAATGATATTCTTCTTCAGTAAAATGCTTTTTTAAATATCTTTTAAGTGCTTTGCTCTCTCCAAAAGTGCGCTTCATTTTTATAAATTGCCAAAGCGAGTTTAAAAAGTTTATGGACACATATTCTCTATCACCTTTTCTTCGGGTCCTGAACGGGTTCACACTAAAAATATTACTTTGCTTCACATCGGTAAACACATCGTAAATTTTGTCAATTTTGCCAGCAGCAATGTGCGGCACTAACAAACTTCCGGTGGACGTACCCACAAACAAATCGTATTGATACCCTTTTTCTTTAATTAAAAATTCTGCAACGCCTCCCGCATAAGCCCCTTTACTTCCGCCACCTGATATTACTAATGCTCTCATAATTAATTTTCTAACTGACTTGTTTTTTGGTTTTTGAATCTTGCAAAATCATAACCACTTTGCCACCATTGTGTCATTTTTTCTTTGTTAAAAATAAGGGAATTCGTGGTTAAAACAGTCGGTGCATAATAAAAATTGATAATCGCATTATTATGGCTTGCAGTAAACTTTCCTATTCTTATGTTTTGGGATTCAATTCTATCCAACATAAAAGCAAACATATTTGTTAATAATGAAAATGGATTTTTAGAAGGCAAACGGTTAAATTGATTCGTTTCGGTTTGCAAAATAATAGCATCAACCTCGGTAGCACCTCTATTTATGGCTTCCTCGATAGGCACCATATTGCCCAAGCCTCCATCAGCATATTCGCAACCGTTTTTTTTAACTAAAGTCATGAAAGGTGTGTAGTTGCATGATATCCAAACCCAATCTATAAACTCATCGTAATCAAACTCCTTTAAACATTTGTACTCGACCTGATTTAGCGATAAATTAGAAACAGTTACAACAACATCTTTAGTATCATATTTCAAAACTAGAAACTCCTCTTCAGTTAAAGTTTTTTTAATTAAATTTCTTAGGTTATAGCTTTCTCCAAATGTTTTGCTGCCTCTTAATAGATTAAACAGAACGCTTACATGGTTTATTGCTATATTTTGACTACCATGTTTTTGCTTAACCACAAATGGACACACATCAAAAATACTTTCGTTAGTTACGCTGGTATAAACATCTTTAATTTTCTCAATTTTTTTTAAAGCCAAATGAGACGCCAATAAACTGCCTGTGGAGGTGCCAATATACAATTGGTAATCACGTTTAAGCTCTTCAATTAGGTATTGTGCAACACCGCCTGCAAATGCACCTTTACTGCCACCACCAGAAATTACCAATGCTTTCATTTTTTATAGGTGTTTATTTGCTCTAACATAACTTTTGCGAATTTTGAAAACTGCCAACTATGGTGTGTTGTGGCTTGTTTTAAATTTTCAATACAAACGGAGTTACAAGCATTTATTTGTTGTAAATATAAAAAAGCATTCTGACGAATTTCAAAATTATAATTAGGATTTGTATAGTTGTTTAATTCATCAAAATATTGTTTTTTGTTTTCTGGTTCAAACGCTTCTGTCACCAATGCTAAAGCTAACCATAAAATACGAATGTTTTTGTCATTAAACCCTTCAATTCCTTTTGTTTTATTTAGATACTTACTTCGCTCTTGCGGAAAATTCAACCATAAGTTGAATAGTGCTTTTTCAATGGTAATGTACGATTTGTCGTTTAATAGGGTTTCATAATCTTCTCTTAATTCTGAAGGTATTTCTGTTAGGTTTATAGCAATGGCTTGACGGACTTTTAAATCTTTTGTGCTGAAAGCTTTTATATAAATATCGTAATCTTCAACAAGTGTTATTAACTCTTTAGAAAAAATGAGTTTTTTGATTTCAGAATATGTAGCCTTATCAATAAATCTATTTAAGCTAAAATTTGGAGAATGTGAGGAAAATAACAATTCACTTTCTAAGACATCTAATTTTGAAATAATTTGTGAACTATTCTTCAATATGTCATAACATTTTGAGTAATTGAAACTTTTGTCGTTAAGCCAATCATCAACAAAACCCGCCAAATTCTTCCCACTAGCCTTCTCAACTTCCCTAATAAAATCATCAGTCTCTACATTTTTAAACTGATAGTTGATTAAATAATTTTTAATGGCCGTTTTAAAAGCTTTATCGCCTACTTGCTCGCGTAGCATATGTAAAACCCAAGCGCCTTTTTTGTAAAACGTGGTACTACTCGATTTGGGGTCTAATAACGATGTGTTTTGTCCTAATGTATCCTGCTCTAACAATTCTTGGGCATATTCATATAGCTGCCAGTAGTAATAATCTTCTCCAAAAACTTCTTTTTCCGCTAATAAGGCATAATACGTAGCAAAACCTTCTTGAAGCCAATGGTGTGTTCCGGAAGTTTCAGTAACCAAATTACCAAACCATTGATGCGCCAATTCGTGGGCATTTACATTTACATAATTTTTATCCACAAAAGCAATAGAATCAATTACATAACTATCGGCAAAAATAGTGGTACTGGTGTTTTCCATACCGGCATACAGAAAATCTTTAACAGGTACTTGCTTGTAATTTTGCCAGGGGTACTTCACACCTATTTCTTCTTCTAAAAAATTGAACATAGGCTTGGTATAGCGATATGTGGGCTCCAATTTTAAAGAATCTTCTGGGTAATAATACATTTCTAAAGGAACCCCGCTTTTTGATTTTTCAACCTTTTTCTTATATTTCCCAATAGCCAAGGCCACTAAATAGCTGCTCATGGGTTTTTGCATATCGTAATGCCATGTAATTGTTGATTCGTTAATTTGTTGATTCGTTAATTTGCCATTAGCGATTACTTGGTAATTCTTGTCAAATTCAATACTTAAATCGAATTCTACTTTCTCACTCATATCATCAAAACTTGGCAACCAGTTACTGGTGTATTTGCCCTGACCTTGGGTCCAGATCTGTTTATTTCCTTCCTCAAAACCCCAATCAATAAAATACATGGCTTTTTTGGGGCTCGTTTTCCACGCAATGGTTACTTTATGGTTTGTGTTTGCTTTAAAAGGATGTTTGATGATTAGATGTTTTCCGTTATATAAACTTCCTGCAATGGTTTCATCTAAAACATATTTTATTTCCGAAAAAGCAACAGCATCAACATAAACGGAATCTGTGTTTTGTAAAATTTCAAACTCATAAGTAATAGTACCCCCCACTTCTTTTTTGCTCAAATCTCCAAAAGCAATAGCTGCTTTTGCTTTTTTAAAATCAACATAATCAGCTTGTTGCCCTTCAGCAATAAAATTTACAAAAAAAAAGAAGACTAAAAGAATTCGAATCATAAGAATAACGTATCAACGATTAAGCCAAAATACGCAAATTTTCTATTTTATGAATTGCATGAAAAGCAGTAAATTCGTCTTCTATGACTACCAATCTTCAAACTCCTATCGATTATTTAAAAGGCGTTGGCCCCAATAGGGCCGATTTGCTACGGAAGGAGTTGGGCATTCACACCTATCAAGATTTAATAAACTTATTTCCAAATAGATACATAGACCGGACCCGTTATTACAAAATCAGCCAACTCCAACAAAGTAATGCTGATATACAGGTGATTGGGAAGCTTGTTGAATTTAAAGAGGTAGCGCAAAAACAAGGGAAGCGTTTGGTTGGCACCTTTCAAGATGAAACGGGTGTGATGGAATTAGTTTGGTTCCGTGGGCACAAATGGATTCGTGATAGCATAAAATTAAACAAGCCTTATGTTATTTTTGGTAAGGCCAATTGGTTTAATGGTAGGTTTAGCATGCCGCATCCAGAAATGGAACTATTGGAAGAACACGAGAAAAACTTACGTTCTGCCATGCAACCGGTATACCCTTCTACCGAAAAATTATCAAATAAAGGCATTAGCAACCGTGTTGTAATTCAAATGATGCAACAATTATTTATTGAAACTGGCGGACGGTTTGCTGAAACTTTATCTGAACCGCTACGTTCAGAATTAAAATTGATCAGTAAAGGTGACGCCCTTTTTAATGTGCATTTTCCCAAAAGCCAGGAGTTGTTGGCACGTGCACAATTCCGGTTGAAACTTGAAGAGCTTTTCTATATCCAACTGCAACTTATCATCAAAAATTTAATTCATAAATCAAAAATTAAAGGGTTCCCTTTTGAACATGTTGGCGATTATTTTACAACCTTTTTCAACAACCATTTACCATTTGAATTAACTAATGCACAGAAGCGGGTTATAAAAGAAATTAGAGCCGATTTAGGTAGCAATGCCCAAATGAATCGGTTATTGCAAGGCGATGTGGGTTCTGGAAAGACCATAGTAGCGTTTATGTCAATGTTAATGGCACTTGACAACGGTTTTCAAGCGTGTTTAATGGCGCCGACTGAAATTTTGTCAGTCCAGCACTATAACGGTTTACTAGAGCATTGTAAATTATTGAATATCAGAATAAAAATACTCACAGGTTCAAGTACTACTTCAGAAAGAAAAAAAATTCATAAAGCTTTAGAAAATGGTGAATTGCAGATACTCATTGGCACCCATGCATTACTTGAAGATAAGGTAAAATTTAAAAATTTAGGGCTCGCCATCATTGATGAACAGCACCGTTTTGGAGTGGCACAAAGAAGCAAATTATGGCATAAAAACTCGTCGCCCCCACATGTTTTGGTAATGACAGCCACCCCTATTCCGCGTACCTTAGCCATGTCGGTTTACGGGGATTTGGACATCTCAGTTATTGACGAATTACCTGCTGGAAGAAAGCCTATAAAAACGGTTCATAGATACGACAAAAACCGTTTGAATGTTTTTAAGTTCATTAGAGATGAAATCAAGAAAGGACGCCAAATTTATATCGTATATCCGCTCATTCAAGAAAGCGAGGCTTTGGATTATAAAGATTTGATGGATGGCTATGAAAGTATTTCTAGAGACTTCCCTATGCCCGAATATCAAATTTCCATTGTACATGGTAAAATGAAACCTGCCGACAAAGATTTTGAAATGCAACGCTTCATTAAAGGTGAAACACAAATTATGGTTGCCACCACAGTTATTGAAGTGGGCGTAAATGTGCCTAACGCATCCGTAATGATTATTGAAAGCGCAGAACGTTTTGGACTTTCACAACTCCATCAGTTGCGTGGTAGGGTTGGTCGTGGCGCCGAACAGAGTTATTGCATTTTAATGACGGGACACAAACTAAGCAACGACAGTAAAACCCGATTGGAAACCATGGTAAAAACCAGTGATGGCTTTGAAATAGCCGAGGTGGATTTACGTTTACGGGGGCCAGGAGATATTATGGGAACACAACAAAGCGGTGTTTTAAACCTTAAAATTGCCGATATTATAAAGGATAAAGATATTTTGCAAAGCGCACGCTTTTACGCTAAAAAACTACTTAAAGACGACCCTAAACTATCCAACCCAGAGAACAAAGTTGTACTAGACACCTATAAAGCTTTAAGTAAGTTTAAAAATATTTGGAATTATATCAGCTAACTTATATAAACCAAGTTTAATTACCCAAGGAAGCTATCCACGCATCAATTAATTTAACACCTTCGGTATGTACCAAATTTTTGCCTATTTCCGGCATTACAATATCTGGCTCTAAATGCTTCATTCTAAATAATAAAATAGATTCATTCGGTTTTCCTTCAACTATATCATAAGATAAATTTCCAGAACCCTTTCCTGCGGCAACAGGCGGTTTGTTTATTCCTAATTTGTATTGATCCGTTTCGCTATAAACCAAATGTAGGCCGGATGTTTTAGCAGAACCTCCATCTTGGTGGCAATGGGCGCAGTTAACATCTAAATAAGCTCTCGCTCTTTCGTTTAATGAGCCAGAATTAGGGTCTAAATAATTTGGAAATTTATGTACGGCATCCAAGTTATCTAAATCTTTTAGCATTTTATTATCTTTTAAATATGCCAATTGATTTTTTACGATAGAATCCTGAAAAACATGCTTCATATTTAATTGCCTCGGAGTTGGCCCTAAAGGCACAATAGTTTGGTCTTTAACATGGCAATTTTTACACATATTGATATTGGGCACCGAATATTTAAATGCAATTTGCTTATTATCAGCATCGTTTCTCTCTATTATCAAATCAATATCCTTTCCTAAAATATATAAATAAGCCTCGGTTTGTTCTTCATTCCATATATAAGGCAATGTTTTCCATTGTTTGGTCTTTTCATCTTTTATAAGCAAACGGGTTTCAATGATAATATCTTCTTCAGTTTTCAACTCCTCGTTTTTATAATAAAAGTTTTTAATAATAACAGCGCCATTTGGAAAATTAAAAACGCTCTCATCTTTTACATAACTAAGTTGAGAACCTTCAGGCAACCATATAAAACGCTTTTTTGAAGCATAATCTGTAAATAATGGCGAATTCAACTCATAAGGGACAACCTGATTATTTGCTGGAATTAACTTATTTAATGGTTGATTAAAGAAGCCATAATCGGATAGTTTTTTCAACCCCAAATCCTCATAACTTAGCAATGTATCGTTGCTGGTTAAAAGTCCTGAAATGCTTTGGGAGTTGGAATTTTGTTGCGCCTGATATTCTTCTTTTTTCTTGCAACCAGTTATTAATAAGAAACCAATAATACTAATTGCAAAAATATTTCGACACATCGGTGGTAGGGTTTTTAAAATCATTTATCACATCTAAGGCGTAAAACGAAATGTCTTTATTCTCTTTTTCAAAACATATGGTGTACGGTGCTTCCGGAGCTTCTATACCATCCCACAAAACATCTATAGTTCTAATTGGTTTTTTTAATAATAATATTTTACCAAAATCGTTATTGATTGTTGGGAAAATATGCGAATTTGAATAGGCGTTTTTTCCAATTCTTATTTGCCTTGGATACGGATTGTAATTTTTATCCTGATCGAATTTACTATCTATCATACGAACATTTCCAACCACTCTTTTGCCTGTATTTGATGTTGTTTCATCAGATTTCTTATTCCGCTTACCCATTTCATAAATTAAAATATAACTGGCTATAGCTATGGAGCTTGTTTTATTATTGGTAAAAACATTATCATGAATATAAACATCTTCGGTTCCCAACACCAAACTACCCGTGCCCGAAGGTACTTGTCCTACAATAGCGCCTTTAGACGCGAAATTTTTGGTATTATTATCATAAACTTCATTATTGTAAACCTCAATGTTTGAACCATACTGCGTTAAACCCGGTAAATCAAACACCAATATGCCACCTGCGTTTTCATAAGCTTTATTGCCAAATATTTTTACGTTTTTAGAATTTTCACTTTCTATACCAGCTACGTTGTAAAAAGCCAGATTATTACTGATTGTTACATTAATTGACTGCCCCACATAAATACCAGCATCTGAAGACCCTATCGATCTGCAACCATCAATAACCACATTTTTACAAAGCACAGGGTAAAACGCATATGCGCCATTTTTTTCACTTACTTCTCCAGTCCAACTGCTTTCAACATTTTTAATGGTAATACCATCGGTATCCATCACTTTAATGTTATCGCCTTTTGCGTTTTCAACCGTTAAATCTTGTATGGTAATTGATGTGCAGTTGGAAACTCTAATTCCTTCAGCGCCTCTACTTTGCCCCTTAAAGTTCAACACGGTTTGGTCTATTCCCTTTCCCTTTATAATAACATGATTTAACCCTTCTAAAGAAAGCGACTGTGATATTGTAAAATGGCCTGCACCCAACTCAATTACCGTACTATCTTTTGCCAATAGAAATTTTGAAAGGATTTCATTTTCCTTTCCTTCAACATAATGACGCTCTGGAGTATATTCTGGAGTAGGTTCGTTTTTTATAACAAAATAAGTAACTAATAAGATAGCTAACAATAATCCTACGAAAATGAGTATTCTTTTGATATACTTAAATTTTGAAGTTAATATATTATCAAATTTATAGAAAATAAGTATTTCAATTAAAAAAGTCCTACTTTATTTTGAACTGCCCCCAAAAAGTTAGACACTATTTGAGGGTATTTTTATGGAAAGAAAAGTCAAGTACAATTACGATTTTAAACTTCGTTGCGTAAAGGAAGTGTTGAAAAATCATCAAACAGTAGACGCTGTTTCAAAATTATATGGTTGTCATCATACAACGCTTCATGATTGGATTCGGTTTTATGAAAAATATGGTGAAAAGGGATTACTACCCAGGAAGAATAAGGTCTACAGTTTACTCTTCAAGCTTAAAGTGATAAAAGCCATTGAAAAAGATTTATTATCTTTCAGTCAAGCTTGTATAAAGTTTAATATCCCTACTAAATCTGTAGTTATGAATTGGCATCGTAATTATAAAAAAGATGGTGTTATAGGCTTAAACCATAAACCAAGAGGTAAACCTAAATCTATGCAATTTAAAAGAGCAAAAAAGAAGTCTAATAAACCATTAACTCGGGAAGAAGAACTTTTATTAGAAAATGAATCTTTACGAGCAGAACTGGACTTGCTAAAAAAGTTAGAGGCCTTAATTCAACAAGAGCAAAACAAAAAGCACAAGCCATAACAGAATTAAGGCATAAGTATGATTTAAATGTATTACTACATCATACAAACATGGCAAGGAGTAGTTATCATTATCATCAAAAAAGAAGTCTTTTAATCGATAAA
>NZ_JAGJCB010000010.1 GCF_017814435.1 Mariniflexile gromovii
ATCCTCAACGGAATGGTTTTGCTCATCTTCTCCAAGGTATCTTGCCTTAACCGCTTGGGAGGTAATGAGCCTTTGTTCCAGTTTTAAATCTTGGTAGCATTTAAAAAGGCTACTGTTGACTTCCTCTAAATAATTGTTGAGGGTTCTTGTGTTTTTGTTGGTACCTCGAGACCTGCCTTTATGGGCATCCCAATCGGATATCGGTACTTTTCGCTTTAAACTGATGGTAGCCCGTTTGCCATTGACGGTAATTCTTGCGTAAATGGAGGCTTGATTGTTTTTTGCTCTGGAAAAATCTGCCCAGAATAGAATACTGAAAGTTGCTGTTGTTTTCATGATTTCGTCTTTTTGTTAATATTAATTTTATTACCAGACGAAAGTCAAATCACTTTAAAGATACATTTATTCTACCAACTAATTACTGAATTTTAACAATTCGGTCAACACTTTTCTTAAACTATATTTGTTATCCGATTTGTTGACTTTTTTAACAGTATTTTTTACTTTACTATGATACTGTTAAAAATACAAAAACCTGTAAATCATACGATTAACAGGTTTTTGATATTGATTGATATACTAATTTGTCGGGGTGGCAGGATTCGAACCTGCGACCTCCTGCTCCCAAAGCAGGCGCGATAACCGGGCTACGCTACACCCCGAAGTTAGTTTTATTCTAACGGGATGCAAATATACTTTTTTATATAATATAGAAACCAATTATTTAATTTAATTTTAAAAAATATATTTTTACCTATTAAACACAAAGCAACCTAACCTATTTTTATCAAAAAATGACGCAGCCAAATTTCCTTATCTTAAAAAAGATGTTCTTTTTGGGTGTTTTTTTTATTTGTCTAATGGATGCCTATTCACAAGCACTTCTAACAGGTAAAATTATTGATAGCGAAACCAAGACTCCTATTGCCAACGCAACAATTAAAAACACGCAAAACAATAACATAGTAATTTCAAACAATTTAGGTGAATTTGAATTGAAAGAAGCCGGTAATTATCAATTTTCAAAAACAAGTTATCAAACAAAAAACGAACATTTAAATTCTGGTTATACTATTATTCAATTGGAAATAAATCCTTCAAATCTAAATGAAGTTATTGTAAACGCAAGTCATATCCCCCAAAACCTACAAAGAGCCAATACAACCATAGACATTATCACTTCAAAAGATATAGAACGTGGCAACACAACAAATGTTCTTGATATTTTAAACAGGGTTCCCAGTGTTTTTATGCAATCGGGGGCATTAAACACCAATAAAATTTCTATTAGAGGTATTGGATCGAGAAATCTATATGGCACTTCAAAAATCAGAGCTTACTTTCAAGATATTCCTTTGACTTCCGGAAACGGAGAAACAACCATTGAAGATTTTGAACTAGGTTCTATTTCGCGTTTGGAAATCATTAAAGGTGCTGGTTCTAGTATTTATGGTGCGGGACTTGGTGGCACCATACACTTAATACCTCAAAGCGCTTACTTAAACCAAACTACAGCGCAAAGCGATGTGTCTTTTGGATCTTTCGGACTTATGAAAAGTGTTTTTAACGTAAATCATGGTTCTAAAAAACATAGTTTTCGAGTGATACACAGTAACACCCATAGCGACGGCTATAGAGATAACAATAATTATGACCGACAAACTCTCACCATAAACACCAACCATTTTTTAAGTGACAAAGATGATATTACGCTTCTAGGTAGCTACGTAGATTTAAAAGGGTTCATACCCAGTTCCATAAATGAAAACGATTACCTTAACAATCCTAAAAAAGCCGCTTTCACTTGGGCACAAGCAAAGGGTTATGGAGATTCTAAACGTGCTATATTAGGGCTTTCTTGGAACCATCAATACAACAGCAACACAAAGCAAGTAACCAGTATTTTCACTTCTTTTAAAGATGCTTATGAACCCAGGCCTTTTGATATTCTTACTGAAAACATGGCTGCTATTGGCATTAGAAGTCATGTTTTAGGCACTTTTAAAAAACTAAATTGGACCCTTGGAGGCGAGCTATTTAAAGACACATACAAATCGAGAAACTACGAAAATCTATATCAAGATTTTCCCGCAGGCACCGGCAGTGTAGAAGGCGATAAGTTTTCAGATTTTAAAGAAAAACGCACCTATTACAACCTCTTTTTTGAAACCAATTACAGTCTTTCGGAAAAAACCACACTTTCCGTTGGATTGAATTTCAACAAAACTTCTTATGATTTATTAGATAAATTTACAACAAATGAATCCCCAGACCTATCTGGCACCTATAGTTTCAAAGGTATGGTATCTCCAAAATATGGAATTTCACATGTTTTCAATGATAACATCAATGTATATTCAAACGTAAGTCATGGTTTTTCACCTCCTTCAACCGAAGAAACTTTACTTCCAGACGGATTAATAAACACCTCCATAAAGCCGGAAACGGGTTGGAATTTTGAAGTTGGTACACGTTCGGCGTTCATCAACAATCGTTTACAATTTAATATAGCTTTGTATAGATTAGATGTTCGCAATCTTTTAGTAGCTAGAAGAACGGGAGACGATCAATTTATTGGCGTAAATGCTGGAAGAACCATGCACAATGGGTTGGAAACCGTTTTGAAATATCAATGGATTCGATCTGAAGCAATTTCATTGAACCATTATCTTTCGTATACTCTTAATGATTTTAAATTTGAAGAATTTATTGATGATGGAAATAATTTCTCTGGAAACAAACTTACAGGCGTGCCGTCAGAAGTTTTAAATACTGGTATAGACTTTGACACTAAATTAGGCGTGTACATAAGCATTAATTATCAATATGTTGGACGTATTCCTATTACAGATAGTAACACGCTTTTTACAAATAGTTACAATTTAACCAACATCAAATTAGGCTACAAACACCAAATAAACAAAAACCTTAAATGGAATGCTTATTTTGGGCTGGATAATATTTTTGACACCCATTATGCATCGCAAATACTAATTAATGCCACAGGTTTTGGTGGTGCCGCCCCTAGATATTATTATCCAGGGAATCCTGTTAATTATTACACCGGAATAAACATAAGTTATATGTTTTAACTAAATTTATAGCAAAAAAAGAACATGAAACAGTTTCAATTAATACTCACTATAGCCCTAATATCCTTAATGGCATGCGCGCAACAAACGGAATCTTCAGTAAAAGCGCAAGACCCTGAATCCCTAAACTATACAACAGAATTGGTGGTTGGAGATATAAACATCCCTTGGGGTATGGCTTTTTTACCCGATGGCAGTATGCTAATTACCGAAAAAGCCGGTGAACTTATCCATTTTAAAAACGGACAAAAGCAATTGATAGCTGGTGTTCCCGATATTTATGTGCGTGGTCAAGGTGGTTTTATGGGTATCAAATTACACCCAAACTACGAAACAAATGGTTGGATTTATTTCTCTTACGCTTCCGCGGAAGGTGAAGGCGATGGGGGCAATACGGCCATTATGCGAGCAAAAATCAACAACAACACTTTAGTTGAAAAAGAAGTGCTCTATAAAGCAGAACCTAACACAAAAAAGGGGCAGCATTTTGGTTCGCGAATTGAATTTGACAATGATGGCTACTTATATTTCTCTATTGGTGAACGTGGAGAACGTGATATAAATCCGCAAGACCTTACTTTAGATTGTGGTAAAATTTACAGATTGCATGATGATGGACGCATCCCTGAAGACAATCCTTTTGTAAACGTACCTAATGCTAAAAAAGCTATTTATAGCTACGGGCACAGAAATCCACAGGGCCTTATAAAACATCCTGAAATAGGAGACATTTGGGAGCACGAACATGGTCCACAAGGCGGCGATGAAATTAACATCATCCAAAAAGGGAAAAACTTTGGTTGGCCTGTTATTTCCTATGGCATTAATTATAGTGGCACTTCTTTTACCGATCTTACCGAAAAAGAAGGCATGGAACAACCTGTTTTTTATTGGGTTCCATCCATAGCACCAAGTGGTATGGCGTTTGCTACATCAAACAAATACCCCGATTGGAAAGGAAATATCTTAGTCGGTTCACTTAAATTCGAATATTTAGAACGTTTGGTTTTAGAAAATGGCAAGGTTATAAAGCGTGAAAAGTTATTTGAAAAAATTGGTCGCGTTAGAGATGTTATTCAAGCGCCTGACGGTTACATTTACATAGCCGTGGAAGGCAAAGGCATCTTTAAAATTGTCCCTAAAAATTAATTATAAAACTATGAAATCAACCCTATTAACCTTATTTGTTACGCTTTCAATCATATTTACAAGTAATTCTCAAAACAGCGCTTTAAAATCGAGCATGGAACGTGGCGAAGAAATCTATACCGATTTTTGTGTAACCTGCCATTTACCTAACGGAAAGGGTGTAGAAAAGGTGTATCCGCCGTTGGCAAATTCAGATTATCTTCTAAAAAACAGAGAAGCAAGCATTAAAGCCATTAAATTTGGAATGCAAGGTGAAATTACCGTAAACGGAAAAAAATACAACACGGTTATGGCGCCTTTGGGTTTAAGTGATGATGAAGTAGCCGATGTTATGAACTACATTAACAATAGTTGGGGCAATAAAAACGACAAAATGGTAACCGAAGCCGAAGTTTCAAAAGTCAAAAAATAAAATAAGAGCCTCATTAATTGACTTTCATTTTAACTAACTTTGTAACGGGTTAATTAAACAAAATTACACATGCTTATTATAGGAATTGCTGGAGGAACAGGTTGCGGCAAAACAACTGTTGTAAATCAAATACTTAACGAACTTCCAGAAGGTGAAGTTGGCGTTATTTCGCAAGATTCTTATTATAAAGACACCACACACTTAAGTTACGATGAACGCATAAAAATAAATTTTGATCACCCAAGGTCTATAGATTTTGAACTTTTGGAAAGTCATCTTAAAGATTTAAAAAACGGCCTTCCTGTACACCAACCTGTCTATTCTTTCGTTAAACATAATAGAACCAGCGACACTATTTTAACGCACCCTAGAAAAGTAATGATTGTGGAAGGTATTTTAATTTTAACACATCCCGAATTACGCGATATGTTCGATATTAAAATTTTTGTGCATGCCGATACCGATGAACGTTTAATAAGAAGATTAAAACGCGATATTTCAGAACGTGGCAGAGATTTAGATGAAGTGTTAACCCGTTACCAAACCACATTAAAACCCATGCACGACCAGTTTATAGAACCTATGAAAGAGTACGCAGACATCATTATACCAAACAACAAACACAACACAGTAGCCGTAGATATTGTTAGAACTATTATAAACAACAAGTTGTAAAATGACGTTTTTTAAGCACAAAATATTCAAACCGTTTAAAAATATATTCATACTTATATTGGCCGTATTTATTGTTTGGATGCTTTTTTTCGATGCCAATTCATGGTTAATCCATCATGAATTAAATACTGAAATTGATGCCTTGGAAAATGAAAAAGAATACTATAAAAAAGAAATTGAAAAAGATAACAAAGCTGTTAAAACCTTAAATACAAAAGACGGTTTAGAGAAGTTTGCTCGTGAAGAATATTATATGAAACGAGAAAATGAGGAAATTTATATTATTGAATATGAAGACAGCTTAAAAACTAAAGATGATGACTAATGGTTTGTTTGATGAATTCAATGGGGTTTCAGCAAAACAGTGGAAACAAAAAATTCAGTTCGATTTAAAAGGGGCTGATTATAATGAAACACTTGTTTGGAAAAGCAACGAAGATATTTCAGTAAAACCTTTTTACAATGCTGAAGATTTTAAAGAACTCCCTGAAGTTTCAAACACCAAAGCAACCCAATGGAGCATTTGCCAAACCATTTTTGTTGCCAATGTTGAAAAATCCAATAAAAAAGCCATAAAGTCTATTGAACGAGGTGCAGAAAGCATCAAATTCATCATTCCAAATCCAGATATTTCGGTTTTAGATTTACTCAAAAACCTTGATAACATTCCTGTTTTTTTTGAACTTCAATTTCTTTCAGAAGCATTCATAAACAAACTAAACGAATGTCACCTTGAACTCAGTAAAAAAATCGCTTCTGAAAACAAAATAAGTATTCAAACCGACATTATAGGAAACCTAGCTAGAACGGGCAATTGGTTCCAAAATTTGAATGATGATTTCTCAAAATTCAAATCAATAGTACAAAAAACCAAATCTTTTAATGTAGACACCACGTTATACCAAAATGCTGGTGCCAATATGGTGCAACAATTGGCTTATGCCCTAGCCCATGCCAATGAATACCTAAATACTTTTGACAATAGTCTTAATACTGAAACCAAACAAAATTTAAAAATAACCTTTGAGGTTTCTGTTGGTTCCAATTACTTTTTTGAAATCGCCAAATTACGTGCTTTAAGGCTACTTTGGAACACATTAGCTTTGGAATATGAAGTAAACCCCAATTGCAACATTTTTGCCATTCCTACAAAACGCAATAAAACCATTTACGATTATAACACCAATATGCTTCGCACTACCACCGAATGCATGAGTGCTGTACTTGGTGGTGCCAATACCATTTGCAATTTACCATACGATGTTATGTACAAAAAAGCCAATGCGTTTAGCGAACGAATGGCTCGAAATCAGCTTTTAATCTTGAAACATGAAAGTTATTTTGATAAGGTAAACAACCCATCGGACGGCACATATTATATCGAATCTTTAACGCAGCAACTTGCTGAAAAGTCCTTAACACTATTTAAAGATATAGAATCGAATGGCGGTTTTTTAGTGCAACTTAAAGAAGGCACCATTCAGCGAAAAATAAAAGAAAGTGCCGCGAAAGAACAACAACAGTTTAATGATACTGAAATTATTTTATTAGGAACAAACAAACTTCCAAACCCTAATGATGCAATGAAAAACGAATTAGAAATTTATCCTTTTGTAAAAACGCATCAAAGGAAGACGTTAATTGAACCTATTATTGAAAAACGTTTAGCAGAAACTTTAGAACAAAAACGTTTAAAAAATGAATAAAAACCCCTTCATATTAGTTATCCTTTTTAGCTTTTTAATGCTAAGCAGTACATCATGCTTAACGATTGCGAAAGATGTTAAAAATTGGATTGAAATCAACGATATTGAAGACGTTCAAGGTAAATATCATTTTTTAACCCAAGACCAAATAAAAATTTATTTACCAGATACCTTTAAAAAATATTCAAGAGCTGGATATGAAAAACTTTTAGATTCTTTAGCCAACAAAAAAGATTTTGAACTAGAACTAAAACGTTTGGAGTCTTTACGTGAAATGGAAGGTAATTTTTACATCTTTTTTGATGAAGAAACACGTTCTACTTTTACCATAAACACCATGACTTACATGCCCATACATAAAGGTGATGCACAATTTATTTTAGGGATGATTAGTTTAAACAACAAGAAAATAGCTAAAGAATCGAACCTAGAAATAACTAAAATAACTGCAAAATATAGTGCTACCGACAAGATGCAACTGTTTAAAGCTATTCACAAAATAGACCACAAAAAGAAACAGCTTACTAACTACAATGCTTCATACATCCTCTCTGCCAATAAGAAAACCATTTATATCCAATTGCTTACTGGTTTTGATGTGAATTTCGACCCTTTTTTACAAAAAATGATTTTATAATGTCCAGAAAAAATCTTCAACATATTATTTTAAAGACGGAAGACGGAAGACAAAAGAAACCTACTTTTGAAACTTTTACAACCTCTGAAGGCATTGATGTAAAATCAACCTATTCAAAACAAGACATTGAAGGTTTAGAACACCTCAATTTTGCCGCTGGTATATCGCCGTACCTACGTGGACCCTACAGTACCATGTACCTTCAAAAACCATGGACTATTAGGCAATATGCTGGTTTTTCTACCGCAAAAGAAAGTAATGCTTTTTACAAACGTAATTTGGAAGCTGGACAAAAAGGACTCTCTGTTGCCTTCGATTTAGCAACGCACCGCGGGTACGATAGCGACCACGAACGTGTACAGGGTGATGTTGGAAAAGCGGGTGTAGCCATCGATTCGGTGGAAGACATGAAAATTCTTTTCAACCAAATTCCGCTCGATAAAATGAGTGTTTCCATGACCATGAATGGTGCTGTTTTGCCCATTATGGCATTCTACATTGTTGCGGCTGAAGAACAAGGTGTAAAATTAGAACAGCTTTCAGGAACTATCCAAAATGATATTTTAAAGGAATTCATGGTACGCAATACGTACATTTACCCACCTACGGCTTCCATGAAAATCATTGCTGATATTTTTGAATATACCAGCAAACATATGCCAAAGTTCAACAGCATCAGCATTTCGGGATATCACATGCAGGAAGCTGGCGCTACTTGCGATATTGAACTTGCTTACACCCTAGCTAACGGTTTAGAGTATATTAGAAAAGGACTGGATGCAGGCATGGATATTGACACCTTTGCTCCTCGCCTATCCTTCTTTTGGGCCATTGGCATGAACCATTTTATGGAAATTGCAAAAATGCGCGCTGCACGCATGCTTTGGGCTAAATTGGTGAAACAATTCCACCCAAAAAATGAAAAATCTCTTATTTTAAGAACACATTGCCAAACCTCTGGATGGAGTTTAACAGAACAAGATCCTTTTAACAACATTGCACGAACTACCATTGAAGCTGCTGCTGCCGTTTTTGGAGGCACCCAAAGCTTACACACCAATGCTTTAGATGAAGCTATGGCGTTACCAACCGATTTTTCGGCTCGAATTGCCCGAAATACACAACTTTTTTTACAGAAAGAAACTCAAATAACGAAAACAGTAGATCCATGGGCGGGTAGTTTTTATGTAGAAAAACTAACGCACGACCTAGCTGAAAAGGCATGGGGATTAATTGAAGAAATTGAAGCACTTGGTGGCATGACCAAAGCTATTGAAGCTGGCATACCAAAAATGCGTATTGAACAGGCAGCCGCAAAAAAACAAGCCCGAATCGATTCCAATCAAGATATTATTGTAGGCGTTAATAAATTCAAACTTACAAAAGAAGATACCATCGTTACGCTTGAAGTTGATAACGAAACCGTTCGTAAACAACAAATGGAACGTTTAAACGCCATTAAAGCTGAAAGAAATGCTGAAAAAGTTAAAGAAGCTTTATCAAAATTAACCGAAGCAGCACGTACAGGCCAAGAAAATTTACTAGCTTTAGCTATTGAAGCAGCTCGCCAACGTGCAACACTGGGAGAAATTAGTGATGCCCTTGAAGAAGTTTTTGGACGTTATAAAGCTGAAATAAAATCGTTTTCTGGTGTGTATAGTAAAGAAATAAAAAATGATGCTTCCTTTAAAAAAGCTCAAGAATTAGCAGATACGTTTGCAAAACAAGAAGGCAGAAGACCTCGTATCATGATTGCAAAAATGGGACAAGATGGTCATGACCGAGGTGCTAAAATAGTAGCGACAGGTTATGCCGATGTTGGTTTTGATGTTGATATTGGCCCACTATTTCAAACACCAAAAGAAGTAGCGAAACAAGCCATTGAAAATGATGTACATATTTTAGGTATTTCATCGCAAGCAGCTGGTCATAAAACCTTGGTTCCGCAAGTTATTGCTGAACTTAAAAACTACGGTCGCCATGATATTATGGTTATTGTTGGTGGCGTTATTCCAAAACAAGATTATCCGTTTTTATTAGAAGCTGGCGCTACAGCAGTTTTTGGCCCTGGCACAAAAATTAGTGATGCTGCCATACAGATTTTAGAAATTTTGATTGGTTAATAAGCAAAGGATTACAACTTTCCTATTTCTGGAAATTTTCAGAACCCCATGTATCTAAACTTCTTAAAATAGTTTCAAGAGATTGTCCTTTATCACTTAGTTTGTATTCAACTCTAGGAGGTACAACTGGGAAAATTTTTCTAACAATAAGACCATCTTGCTCTAACTCCCTCACACTTTGTGTAAACATTTTGTTTGAAATTCCTGGTACTTTTTTTTGCAACACTCCCGAACGTAAAGAGCCTTCAAGTAAATGAAACAATATTAAAGGTTTCCATTTTGTCCCAATTAAATTCATGGTATAATGAAGTGTGCACTCATTATTTTCATTCATTTAAACATTATAATTAATTGATAATCCACATTTTACCCTTTTTAGTAAGTATATTACTTTTAAGTAAGTTATTGCTTATAAAGCAAATATATACGTATTTTGCATAATAAATTCAAAATTATGAAATTAAATAAAGATTATCCGAAATCATTTTCACACATTGGCATTACCGTTCCAAATATCAATGAAGCCGTTACATTCTATTCTGAAGTTATGGGATGGTATGTAATTATGGAACCTTCCAAAGTAAAAAAAGAAAACGACACCGCCATTGGACAGATGTGTATAGACGTTTTTGGTGAAGATTGGGAATATTTCGAAATTGCGCATTTAGCAACATCCGATGGCATTGGAATCGAATTATTTTCCTTTCCAAACGGTGTAAAAAAAGCTCCCGATTTTAACCCTTTCAATACCGGTTTATTTCATTTTTGCGTTCAAGATCCAAATATTGAAGGATTAATTGAAAAAATTGTGGCTCATGGCGGTAAACAAAGAATGCCTATTAGGGCTTATTATCCTGGCGATAAGCCATACAGAATGTGCTATGTTGAAGATCCCTTCGGAATTGTTTTTGAAGTTTACACACACAGTTATGAATTAACATATTCATCTGGGGCTTATGCCAATTAAAATGGGTGGTAAAACATCTAAATTGATAAAAAAAGCCAATCTTCTAAATTTAGGAGATTGGCTTTTTCATAAATTATAAATAGAATAATTTATTATTTTTCAAATTATGCCTTAAAAACCGACAACAAACTATCGAAATCTCGTTGAAACACCTACAAATTTAAAATAAATTGAGTTTAATTATGGCTTTATTAATCTGTTAACAATTTGGGTTTTTATTCCTCATAAATAATTGTATTTTTACCGTTCATAAAACCAAATCAATTAATGGGTAAAATCATTGCAATTGCAAATCAAAAAGGAGGCGTTGGAAAAACAACAACATCCATAAATCTAGCTGCTTCACTAGGTGTTCTAGAAAAAAAAGTCTTACTTATCGATGCTGACCCTCAAGCAAATGCAACTTCCGGAATAGGAATTGACGTAGACTCAATAGAAATAGGTACGTACCAACTTTTAGAACATTCAAGTTCTGTAAAGGATGCTATTTTAAAAACAGAAACGCCAAATCTAGATATTATTCCAGCGCATATAGACTTAGTAGCTATTGAAATAGAATTAGTTGACAAAGAGTCTAGAGAGTATATGCTGAAAAAAGCTTTGGCAGAAATTAAAGACGATTACGATTATATTTTAATTGATTGTGCACCGTCTTTAGGCTTATTAACACTAAATGCCCTAACAGCTGCCGATGCCGTTATAATACCTATACAGTGCGAATATTTTGCGCTTGAAGGGTTAGGAAAACTTTTAAACACCATCAAAAGTGTTCAAAAAATACACAATCCAGAATTGGACATAGAAGGTTTATTGCTAACCATGTACGATTCTCGCTTAAGATTGTCTAACCAAGTAGTTGAAGAAGTTCAAAAACATTTTAACGATATGGTATTCCAAACCATTATACAACGAAATGTAAAATTAAGTGAAGCACCAAGTTTTGGAGAAAGCATCATCAATTACGATGCGGCCAGTAAAGGCGCTTCAAACTACTTAAGTTTGGCAAAAGAAATTATAAACAAAAACGCTTAATTATGGCTAAGGCAATTAAAAAACAAGCTTTAGGAAGAGGTTTATCGGCACTTTTAAAAGACCCAAGCAACGACATACAAACTGCACAAGATAAAAATGCAGATAAAGTTGTTGGGAATATTATTGAATTAGATATTGAATTTATTGAAGTTAACCCATTTCAACCGCGTACCAATTTCAGTGAAGAATCACTACGCGAATTAGCTTCATCTATAAAAGAATTGGGCATTATTCAGCCTATAACTGTTAGAAAATTAGGCTTTAACCAGTACCAATTGGTATCGGGTGAACGTCGTTTTAGAGCTTCAAAATTAATTGGGTTAGAAACCATTCCTGCATACATTCGTATAGCAAACGATCAAGAATCGTTGGAAATGGCTTTGGTTGAAAACATTCAACGTCAAGATTTAGACCCTATTGAAATTGCCTTATCATACCAACGTTTAATTGACGAAATCAATTTAACACAAGAACAAATGAGCGAACGTGTTGGTAAAAAACGTTCAACCATTACCAACTATTTGCGTTTATTAAAATTAGACCCTATCATTCAAACAGGAATGCGTGATGGATTTATTTCCATGGGGCATGGCCGTGCTTTAATTACCGTTGAAGATACTAGTATTCAATTGGATATTTACGAAAAAGTGCTTTCAAACGAATTATCGGTTAGAGATACTGAAAACCTAGTTCGCAACTACAATACAACGCAAGAAGTAAAAGTTGCTCCTAAAAAAGAGGAGGGAGAAATTACTCCAAACCACATAAAAGAGGGCATTAAAGCTTTTTCGGAATACTTTGGGCATAAAATAGACGTTAAAGTCTCTAAGAATGGAAAAGGAAAAATTACCATTCCGTTTCATTCTGAAGAAGATTTTAATCGTATTAAAAAATTAGTTGAAGGTGCCAAATAAACTCTTTATAGCTACTCTATTTTCACTATTAATTTGCTGCTTAGTAACAGCACAAGAAAAAAACAACAAAGAAGAAGAGATTACCAATGCTATTGTTGCCGATTCCATTATAGAAATTAAAAACTCCTACAATCCGCTTTCGCCTGCAAAAGCCGCTTTTTACTCGGCTGTGTTACCTGGTTTGGGGCAAGCTTACAACAAAAGATATTGGAAAATTCCTTTAGTTTATGGTGGATTGGCTACAGGTATCTATTTCTACTCAACCAACAACAAAGAATACAACCGCTATAGAGATGCTTATAAAAGTAGACTTGCAGGTTTAACTACCGATGAATTTTACTATGATGCCGAAGGTGTCCAACTAACGACACCTCGTGTGTCTACAGATGGTTTACAACGCGGACAAAAATTCTATAAAAAAAACAAAGAAATTTCGCTTTTGGTAACACTTGGCATTTATGCCCTTAATATTATAGACGCCAATGTTGATGCGCATTTAATGCAATTTAATGTGGATGAAAACCTATCTTTGGCACCACATTATAGAATCAATGAGATTGATGCAACAAGCAATCTCGGGTTAACTTTAAATTTTAAATTTTAGCCCATTATGGGCATTTTGCAAATTAAAACTATAAATAAATGAAAATAGCGCTACTTGGATACGGAAAAATGGGAAAAACCATTGAGCAAATAGCTATTAAACGCGGGCATACCATTGTTTTGACCGTTGATAAAGATGATGAAGAGTATGATATTACCAAAGCTGATGTTGCTATCGATTTCAGTATTCCAACGGTGGCTTTTGATAATATTTCAAACTGCATCAACCATAATGTTCCCGTAATTTCTGGAACTACGGGTTGGTTAGAAAATTACGATAATGCGGTTGCTTTGTGCAAAGAAAAGAAAGGGGCGTTTATTTACGCTTCAAATTACAGTTTAGGTGTTAACATTTTTTTCGAGCTTAATAAAACCTTGGCAAAAATGATGACCACTTTAAAACAGTACAACGTTTCTATGGAAGAAATCCATCATACACAAAAACTGGACGCTCCAAGTGGAACCGCTATTTCTTTAGCGAATGATATTATTGCAAATAATGCCAACTACGATGCTTGGAAATTGGACGAAGCCGCTGAAAAAACCATTCCTATTGTAGCAAAACGTATTGAAGATGTTCCAGGAACACACACCGTTAATTATGAAAGCGAAGTAGATACTATTACTATAGAACACGTAGCTCATACACGCCAAGGTTTTGCTTTAGGTGCTGTTATAGCTGCTGAATGGATTGCAGGAAAAACAGGTGTTTTCACTATGAACGATGTGTTAAATATTGGTTAATCCTTACAAAACAAGTAACAGCTTGATTAAGTTTAACTACTAAAAATAAAAAAATACGATTATGACTTTGATGCAATGGTTTATTTTCATCTTAATTATTCAAGTAATACATGGTTTAGGCACTTGGAAATTATACATTAAAGCAGGAAGACAAGCATGGGAAGCCTTTGTACCTGTGTATAATGGTGTTGTTTTAATGAAAATCATTAATCGTCCGTGGTGGTGGGTCATTCTTTTATTTTTACCCATAGTTAACCTCATTATGTTAGCTGTTGTTTGGGTAGAAACCGCTAGAAGTTTTGGCAAAAACGCAACTTTAGACACGTTTTTAGCTGTTATAACTTTAGGATTTTATAATTACTACTTAAACTATGTCACCGATGTTACATACATTGAAAACAGAAGCTTACAACCAAAGTCTGATGTGGGAGACTGGGTAAGCTCTATTCTTTTTGCTATTGTAGCCGCCACTATAGTTCACACCTATTTCATTCAACCGTTTACCATTCCATCATCATCTTTAGAAAAATCGTTGTTGGTTGGCGATTTTCTATTTGTTAGCAAGTTTCATTATGGTGCCAGAGTACCTATGACAACCGTTGCTGCTCCTATGGTACACGATACCATTCCGGGGTTAAAAAAGAAATCCTATTTGTTTGATGACCATAAAGAAAGTAGTTCTTGGAAAAATAAATTACAACTACCTTACCTTAGAATTCCAGGGTTTGAAGACATAGAAAGAAACGATATTGTAGTTTTCAACCAACCAGCCGATACACTGTTGGATATGAATGATTTTCATCCAGACAGAAACTATTACAAGCCTATTGACAAAAAAACAAATTTAGTAAAACGTTGTGTGGGTATTGCTGGTGATTCTTTAGAAGTCCGTGAAGGTTTTGTTTACATCAACGGAAAGAAAAACGAATTACCAGATAGAGCACATTTGCAATTTAGCTACTTTGTACAGCCAAAAACATCGCAATTCAATCCGCTTTTCCTAAAGGAACGTTATGATATTACAGATGGTTTCGGCATTATAAACGACCAAAACACCTATTATTTCTCTGCGATTTCAGATGAAGCTTTAGCTAAATTTAAGGACAATCCTAACGTAGTAAGCATCACACCAAATATTCAAGAAAAAGGTGTTAGGGATGCTAATATTTTTCCTCACGACCCAAATTATAATTGGAACGTAGACTTTTTTGGTCCGTTATATATACCAGAAAAAGGAAAAACCATCGATATTGATTTAAAAGTTTTACCACTTTACAAACGTGTTATTACCGAATACGAAGGCAATACATTACAGGTAAAAGGCAATCAAATTTTAATCAATGGTGAAGTAGCCACTACCTATACCTTTAAACAAAATTACTATTGGATGATGGGTGATAACCGCCACAATTCCATAGATGCCAGAGCTTGGGGCTTTGTACCTTTCGACCACGTAGTGGGGAAACCTGTATTTATTTGGATGAGTTGGGATGGAAAAAAACCACGTTGGGATCGTTTCTTTACAACCGTTAGTGGTGAAGGCAAAGCAACTTCATACCTTATTCCTTTTCTTGTATTATTGTTAGGATGGATTGGTTTTAACAAATGGAGAGCTAGGAGGATGAATAGTTGATACGTTTATTCGTTGATTTGTTGATTTGTTGATTTGTTGAAATGTATACTTATAGTTTTGAAAAATTGGAAGTTTGGATTGAAGCGAAAAAGCTATCCAAAGATATTTACACAATTACCAGTAAATTTTCACCCGACGAAAAATTTGGGTTAACTTCTCAATTGAGAAGAGCTTCTATTTCTATTTGTTCAAATATTGCTGAAGGGTCTGCAAGAAAAACCAATAAAGACAAAGCACATTTCACAATAATGGCTTTCAGTTCTGCTGTTGAAGTATTAAATCAAATTATAATTTCTTATGAACTAGATTTTATTGATTTAGATGCATATACTGCTTTGAGAGAACAAATTGAAAGTATAACTAATAAGTTGAATGCGTTACGAAACTATCAAATAAACAAATAAACGCATCAACAAATGAACATCATACTCCACCCCACATACTTCCCAAACATAGCGCATTTTGTTGCCATAGCAAATGCCGACCATGTAGTGTTTGAGGTTGATGATAATTTTTTAAAGCAAACCTACCGAAACCGTAGCTATATTTACGGTGCCAATGGTAAACTCGCTTTAAACATTCCTGTTGTTCATACACAAAAGAACAGGCAAAAGTATCGGGATGTTAAAATTTTTAATGAAGAAAACTGGCAAAGCAATCATTGGAAATCGTTACTTTCAGCCTACAGAACTTCGCCCTTTTTTGAATATTATGAAGATGAGCTTCAACCGTTATTCAACGTAAAAGCCGATTATATTTTAAACTATAATTTAAAGTGTTACGAGGTTATTTGCGAATGCTTGCAATTGGATATACAGACTTCAAAATCTGAAATTTATCAAAAGGAGATTTCTAATACAACAGATTTTAGACCCTTAGTGAACGCTAAGAAAGAGCAACCGCAACAATTTGATGCCTACACCCAAGTTTTTAGTGATAAACACGGATTTATCCCTAATTTAAGTATTTTAGACTTGCTATTTAACGAAGGTCCAAACGCACTTAATTACTTAGAATCTCAAACCATAACCCTTCAATAATGTTACAAACTGTAGCACATTACGGTTGCCATTTTTTATTACCGCTAGCGGTTGCTTTGGTTTTTTATAAACAGAATTGGAAATACGCCTACCTCATCATGGTTTTAGGTATGCTGATTGATTTGGACCACCTATTGGCAAACCCTATTTTCGACCCAAACCGGTGTAGTATTGGGTTTCATCCTTTACACTCTAGTTTTGCGATTTTGTTTTATATATTTTTATGCTTCCCCAAGAAATCACGCTTGGTGGGTTTGGGTTTGGTAATCCATATTATTGCTGATATGGTAGATTGTGCTTTGATGTAATTTCAAGTGGCAAAGTTGCAAAGTTTCAAAGCTTCAAAGTTGCAAAGAATCAAAGTGCTTTCGTTAAAAAGTTTAACGGGGAAGGATTTTTGATTTCAGAATAAAAAAACTGAGACTGAATACTGAGACTGTAAACTATTCCTTATCCAAACTTAAAGTTGCCATAAGCGGATAATGATCGGAGAAATGTTGATTGTAAGACTTGAAACCATTTACTGCAAAAGCCTTATCGGAAAAAATATAGTCAATCCTTACAGGGAAAAATTTAAACTCATACGTGCGTCCAAAACCATTGCCTGCTTCTTTAAATGTGTCATTTAAATCGCCTTTAATTTTTCTATACACATACGAATAAGCGGTATTGTTGAAGTCGCCGCAAACAATCATCTTATAATGACACTGTTTTTTATGCTGTAAAAATATTTCAGATTGGAACTGCTGTCTTTTAAAAGTATTTTCAATTTTTTTAAAAATACGCGAGGTACTTTCCTGTTTAAGCTTTTCTACATCGGTATCAATTTTCAACGATTGCAGATGCAGGTTGTAAACCCTAATCGTGTCTTTTCCTTTTACAACATCGGCAAAAATGGCATTGTTGTATGTATTTGGAAATTCCAAAGAACCAGAATTGATAATAGGAAATTTAGAAAAAATGGCTTGACCCGTGAGTATTTTTTTTCCTGATACTTTTTCAAACTTGTACTTGTAAAAAGAAAAATCAGTATCTGGATTCGGGCGGTAATCTTGAATACACAAGATATCTGGGGCCTCGGTTTTAACGAAATCGACTATTTTGGTTTCTATATTTTTTTCGGGAATCCAATCGTACAGATTAAACAATCGTACATTGAAATTCATCACCTTTATATTATTCGGATTGTCAACTTTTTTTGATTCTGAAAACTTGTAAAGAGAGCCAAAAACCATTTGCCCTATAAGAAGCACTATCAACGATATGAAGAGTTGCTTTCTTATGCCAATTAACCAATACAAGAAAAACAATACATTCAATAAAATTAAAAAAGGCACGCCCAAACTAAGAACCGATAACACGGAAAATGCGCGTGGCGACAAAAATGGCAACGCATAAGCTAGCAATAGAACAATAGCAACCAAAATATTGATGACGTAGATGATTTTATTTATGGTGCTTAATTGTTTCATGCTACTTCCCTGCCCTGAATAAAAATTCTTTTTCTTCTGCCGTTAAACTATCGTAACCGCTTTTGCTTATTTTATCTAAAATGACGTCTATTTTCTTTTGATTATTAAACTCGTTAAAATCGGCTTTAGTATAACCACCAACCTTACTTTTATTTTTATGAACGGTTTTTAAAGGTCCTTTTTTTGATGGTTTAAACATATTGGCAAATAAATCCATAAAACGTTCAAAACCTTTACCAATATCATCACCTTTCAATAGTTGCTTTGCGTAAAAATATCCTAATAACGCTCCGCCCAAGTGTGCTAAATTTCCACCGGCATTACCTGTTGCTGGATTACTTATTCCTGCAAAAACACCAAAAGCATCCAACACTACAATTGCTAAACCAATGTACCAAAGTTTTATGTTAAACATAAAGAAACGCACTTCTTGGTTTGGCATATAAGCACAAAGAAAAATTAATAACGCTCTTACTGCTGCTGAAGCTCCTACCAAATTGGAATTGGCACCAAATATACTTGGAAACAAGGTGTAGCATAACATAAATAATAACCCTCCAGACATGGCCCCGAGAAAGTAAATGTTCAAAGCCATTTTAGCACTGAATAAATTTAAAAACATACGCCCGATAACATACAACCAAAGCATATTAAATAGGATATGTAAAAAATCATAATGCACAAAAGCATAGGTAATTATGGCCCATGGTTTTGTTATAAAATTGCTTAAGTTGCTTGGTAATTCAAACCAATTCAAATTTAAAAATAACCCCAGTATATAAACTACTAGATTAACAGCTATAAGTTTTTCTAAAACATTTAGGTTAGCTAATTTGAATTTTATGTCGTTTGTTAAACTCATTAATTCCAACGGTTACTATTAAACTGATTTTTTTTCCAATACCACATTATAAAAAATCCGGTAAGTGCTCCACCAACGTGTGCCATATAAGCGGTATTACTAGGGCTAAAGAAAGACTGACCAGTGATACCTGAAATTAAATCTAATATAATAATACCCGGTATAAAATATTTGGCCTTAATAGGAATAGGTAAAAATATAAGCATCAGTTCCGCATTGGGGTTCATCATACCAAATGCAGCCAAAACACCCATTATACAACCGGAAGCTCCAACCATTGATGCATTATACACTGGAAAAATATTTTGTAATTCTAAAAGTTGCGATTGAGTAACTCCTGATAATACTTTATTGGTTGACAACATTAAATGGATATCGTTTGGACTTAACCCCGAAGCTAATAACGAATTAAAATTAGGGATGTATTGAAAATAGTAATACCCTAATTGCAACGCAGCTGCTCCTAAACCCGCAGAAAAATAAATAAACAGAAAACGTTTAGAACCTAATACTTGTTCTACAGGTGTTCCAAACATCCATAATGCGAACATATTAAACAATAAATGTGTAATGCTTAAATTATTTAAATCACCTCCACCATGCATGAACATATGCGTTATAATTTGCCAAGGTTTAAACAAGTCGTTTTTTGGAAAATACATAGCAAACCATTCATAAAAAGCACCATTTGCAATAAATAACGTTCCGATAAACATCAAAACGTTAATAATAATTAAATGCTTAACGGTATCAGAAATTCGCATCATAATCTATATAAATTTTTTATCTAATTCATCAACACTCATGGTTATAAATGTTGTTCGATTAGTAGGTGAAACATTGGGTTCTTTACATGCAAATAGTTTATTTACCAAATGCTCTTGTTCATCTTTTAATAGTGATTGTCCTTTTTTAATGGCTAAACTTTTAGCCATCGATTTTGCCAACAAATCGGTAGCGCTAAAATGTGTATCGGGCACTTCATTCTCAACATCACTAATTAATTGTTCTAAAATAATGGATACTTCACTTTCTGGAACCGATATAGGAACACCAGTGATTTCAATAGTTTCGCTATTAACGTTTGAAAATACAAAACCGGTATGCTCTAAATCTTCTTTTAATTGATGGATAATTTGAATTTCCTGTGAAGAAAAATGCAGTTCCAAAGGAAACAACAATTGTTGGCTCACCCCTTCCTTAATGGTTAAACTCTTAAGAAAATCTTCATACAAAATACGTTGGTGCGCCCGATGCTGGTCTATAACCAACATACCCGATTTTATAGTACTTACAATGTATTTATTATGAAGTTGATAGGTGGTTTTAGATTGTTCAATTTTATTAGCATCACTAAAAGCAGAAATGGTAGTTTCTTCAGTTTCAAAATGAACTTCGCTAAAATCGTGTTCGGTTTTGGTTCCTTTTGATTCTAAACCTACATACAAACTATCCCAATTAGTTGGGGTTTGTTTTTTAAATGCCGTTGTTTGCTTTCCGGACGTATAACTTTCTTTAAATGGATTGAAACTCCTGTCTACCTCTATAACTGGCGAACTCGTTTCTTTATTGTTGAAATTATAAGGCGTATCCAAACTAGCATCACGTTCAAAATCTAATACAGGTGCTATATTAAATTGCCCCAAACTGTGCTTTACTGCCGAACGCAGTAAGGCATAAATGGTATGCTCATCATCAAACTTAATCTCCGTTTTAGTAGGATGGATATTAATATCTATGGTTTCGGGGTTTACCGTTAAATTTAAAAAATAACTTGGATGGTTTCCGCTTTTAAGCAAGCCTTCAAACGCTGAAGATATAGCATGATTTAAATAAGGGCTTTTAATAAACCGATTGTTCACAAAAAAGTATTGTTCTCCTCTGGTTTTTTTTGCATACTCCGGTTTTCCGACAAATCCTGCTATTTTTAAAACCTCCGTATCCTCTTCAACAGGCACTAACTTTTCGTTTGTTTTGTTTCCGAAGATATTAACGATGCGTTGCCTGTAATTGCTTATTGGAAGATTGAATGACTCACTTCCATTATTATACATGGCAAAACTAATGGTGGGATGTGCCAGCGCTACACGGTGGAATTCATCAAAAACATGGCGCAGTTCTACCGTATTCGATTTTAAAAAATTACGACGCGCAGGGATATTAAAAAATAGATTTTTTACAGAAACAGACGTTCCTTTTGGTGTTACCACCACTTCTTGAGACACAATGGTGCTACCTTCTATCACAATACTATTGCCAACCTCATCATTTTCTTGTTTCGTTTTTAACTCCACATGAGCAATTGCCGCAATACTTGCTAAGGCTTCACCACGAAATCCTTTAGTGTTTAAATGAAATAAATCATCGGCAGTACGAATCTTAGATGTAGCATGGCGTTCAAAACTTAATCGGGCATCTGTGGTACTCATTCCCTTACCATTATCAATAACTTGAACGAGTGTTTTGCCAGCGTCTTTTATAATGAGCTTTATAACTGTTGCATTGGCATCAATAGCATTTTCTAATAATTCTTTAACTACAGAAGCAGGACGTTGTACAACTTCTCCAGCAGCTATTTGGTTTGCTACATGATCTGGTAATAGCTGTATAATGTCTGCCATGTATTATTTAGAAAAGAAAATAGACAAATCGAATTCAATAATGGCTAAAAAAATAAAAACTAGCACTGCTATAATGATTAGAATACGTCTGTCTGCTTGTTTATCAGGGTTACTTTTTAGCTCGTTGAAAGCATTTACAATTTTAGTTTTTAAACCTGTATTGCCTCCTACGGTTTTTCTATATTCGTCAAATTTATGTTTAATTTCAAAAGGGTTACCTTCACCTTTATCGTCAAAATAACGTGGTGTATAGCTGAATTTTTTATTTTTTCGTTGTTTTAAAATTGCCATAATTTCTAAGTTTTTGTTTACATGAATTTCTTATCTAACAAATACATGCAAATCAATAATAATACCAAAACTATAATGAGTGTTCGTATTGGCATAGCACCTTTTACTTTTCGGCTTCTTTCGCTACGACGCTTCCACTGAGAAACAAAGTCTTTGTTCTTAGAGTCTTCTAAGTTATTATCCGATCCTTTTTCTTTTGAAAAAGCAGATTGATAATTAAAGGTTTTATTTTTTTGTTGTTTTAACAAAGTGAATGCATTCTTAATCCCTCAAAAATACTTAAAAATAGGCAGAAACCGAAGATTGAAATGCTAAAAAATTCCAAAAAATAAATTCCAAATCCCATAAGCATATAATCGTATAGCTCTGGAATTTGGAATTTTAAAATTGTTTATTTTTCAACTATTTTTCCGCAATTCAGCCATTTTGATAGCAGCAATGGCAGCTTCTGTTCCTTTGTTACCATGTTTTCCACCAGAACGATCGATGGATTGCTGCATGGTATTGTCGGTAAGCACACAAAAGATTACAGGTGTTTCATGTAATACATTAAGGTCTTTTATCCCTTGTGTGACACCTTCACACACAAAATCGAAATGTTTGGTTTCTCCCTGAATAACGCAACCAATGGCAATAACAGCGTTTAACATTTGCTGTTGCATTTTTTTACTTCCGTAGATAAGCTCAAAACTTCCAGGAACATTCCAACGGATGATGTTGTTAGGCAATGCCCCATTTTCTATAAGCGCATCATAAGCACCTTGGTATAAACCTTCGGTTATGGTATCGTTCCATTCTGAAACAACAATCCCAAACCGAAACTTGCTCGCATTTGGGATTGTTGTTTTATCGTAATCGGATAAATTTTTGTTTGCCGTAGCCATATTATTTGTTTGCCAATACCTGAGCCTTACCAATAAATACTTCTATGGTTCCTGCTTCAGATGAATTTGGATATTCTTCTTTAATTCTGTTAAAATAGGTAAGCGCTTTGTCTGCCTTCCCTAAATCTAATGCCGTAATACCTGCTTTATATAAATACATTGGGGTTGTGTATTCATTGTTGCGCAATTCAGCAGCTTGCTCATAATAGTCTAAAGCGTCTTCAGGCTGGTTCAATTGTGCAAACGCATCACCAATATTACCCTTTGCTAAAGGTGCTAATATTTCATCATCACTTTTAAAATTACTCAAATGTTCAATCGCATTTTTATAATCTTTTAAATGTAAATAAGCAGTACCCGCATAGTAATTAGCTAAGTTTGCAGATGGGGTTCCGCTATGTTCTTTAATAATGTCCAACATACCAAATTTACCTTCACCACCTTTTAAGGCCAACGTGTAAAGTGAATCTTTAGCAGTACCGTTTACAGCATCGTTAAAGTATTTTTGAGCTTGAAACATATCGTTCATAGCTGTAACCTCTTTAGGTTTTGCAACAAACTCTTTATAACCTAAATAACCTAATACAACGGCAGCAACCACACCAATAATAATAAAAATGTATTTTTGGTTTTTTGCAACGAAGTCTTCAGTTTTTGATGCAGTTTCATCAAGTGTATTAAAAACCTCGGCGGTAGCAGAATGTTGTTCTACCTCTTCTACCTTTTCTTCTTTTGTTTTTGGTTTGTATCCTCTTTTATTATAAGTTGCCATGTATTTAGTCTAAAATTAATGCGCCGCAAAAATATAATTTTTCTTCATAACTAAAAGCCTATTTATTTGATATTTTTCAATAATTTGCACATCCTTTTAAAGAGTTCCATATTCTTTATACCGTTTAAGTTAGCTTTTTTATGATTTTAAAATCACTTTCATTATTAAATTACAAGAATTTCGATAGTAAAACCTTCGCTTTCAACGATAAAATAAATTGTATTGTTGGCTACAACGGTATTGGAAAAACCAATGTTTTGGATGCCATTTACCATTTATCCTTTGGAAAAAGTTATTTTAATCCCGTTGCAACCCAAAATATTAAGCACGACGAAGACTTTTTTGTGATTCATGGTGATTATGAAAAGGAAAATAAACTTGAAAAAGTGGTGATAAGTTTAAAACGCGGACAAACCAAAGTGATTAAGCGCAATGGAAAGGCTTATGAAAAATTTAGTGAACACATTGGCTTTTTACCGCTTGTTATTATTTCGCCAGCCGATAGGGATTTAATTATTGAAGGCAGCGATACCCGACGGAAATTTATTGACAGTGTCATTTCGCAAAGCGATAAAAACTATTTAAGCAACTTAATAAATTACAACAAAATATTGGCGCAACGCAATGCACTTTTAAAATATTTCGCTTTAAACCATACCTTTAATAAAGACACATTAGAGGTTTACAATAACCAGTTAAACGAATTTGGCACAGTTATTTTTGAAAAACGCCATGCTTTTTTACAAACATTCATCCCCATTTTTAAAGCACGTTATGAAGCCATAAGCAATGGCAACGAAGTTGTTGAGCTAAACTACCACAGCGATTTGTATGAAGACAATTTGAACACGTTGCTTCAAAAAAACATCAATAAAGACAAAACCTTACAATATACCAGTGTAGGCATCCATAAAGACGATTTACATTTTAATATTGAAAATCATCCTATTAAAAAATTTGGAAGTCAAGGGCAGCAAAAATCGTTTTTAATAGCTTTAAAGTTGGCGCAATTCGATTTTATAAAAGCACAAAGCAACGTAAACCCTATTTTATTACTTGACGATATTTTTGATAAATTAGATGAAAATCGTGTGGCACAAATTATTAAATTAGTTGATAATGAAAATTTCGGGCAACTATTTATAAGTGACACCCATGCTGAACGTACTGAAAATGCCGTAAAGCAAGTACACCAAAGTTATGAGATTTTTAAATTATAACGGGAAGACCGAACACCAACACCTAGCATCTAGCACCTAAAACCCATTAACCAAACCAAAAATGGCAAAACGCAACAACGAACATATAAGCATATCGGACGCATTAAAGGAATTTGTGGAGACCAATAAACTGGAAAAAGGCCTAAATAAAGTAAACGTAGCCGATGCTTGGGCAAATTTAATGGGCAATGGTGTTAATAATTACACCACTGCTGTAAATTTAGAGCGCGACACACTTTATATACAACTTAATTCGAGTGTTTTACGAGAAGAATTAAGTTACGGAAAGGAAAAAATAATAAAGATGCTTAATGAAGAATTAGGAAAAGAAATTATTAAAAAATTGATCCTAAGATAATTAGGTAAAACTATTTGAAATAAAAAAAACAATAAAAAGCACCGATGTCTGAAAAATTATACTACCTTTGTCCCTTAAATTTTTATAAATAAATTACAATGAGTAAAGGTACCGTAAAATTCTTCAATGATTCAAAAGGTTTTGGATTCATCACTGAAGATGACAACAACAAAGAACATTTCGTACACATTTCAGGACTTATCGATGAAATTCGTGAAGGTGATGCAGTTGAATTCGATCTACAAGAAGGTAGAAAAGGATTAAACGCCGTAAACGTAAAAGTAATCTAATACATATACTTTAACAATTACATTAAAAGTCTATCAATCAATTTGATAGACTTTTTTGTTGAATTTAACTTCAAAATCAAATTAACTGTAAAATACATGACTTGCTATGATATTTAGCGGTACTTTTGAAACAATAATTAATATTTAATATTTATAACATGAATAAAGGTACCGTAAAATTCTTCAATGATTCTAAAGGTTTTGGATTCATCACTGAAGATGACAACAACAAAGAACATTTCGTACACATTTCAGGACTTGTTGATGAAATTCGCGAAGGTGATGCCGTTGAATTCGATTTACAAGAAGGTAAAAAGGGTTTAAACGCAGTAAACGTGAAAGTAATCTAACACATACACTTTAACAATTACAATTAAAAGTCTATCAATCAATTTGATAGACTTTTTTGTTTTTTAAACTTTCTTAAAAAAACATTTTTTTTTTCATGTTTTTTTATAGTACATTTATAATATTAATTTAATAATTTAAAGTATGAGTAAAGGGACAGTTAAATTCTTCAATGATGCCAAAGGATTTGGTTTTATAGTAGAAGAAGGTTCAAAAAAAGAACATTTTGTTCACATTTCAGGTTTAATTGACGAAGTTCGTGAGGGCGACGAAGTTGAATTTGAACTTAAAGAAGGTAAAAAAGGATTAAACGCAGTAAATGTAAAAGTAATTTAATATATACTATTTAATTTTTTTAAGACACAAAAAATCCCGCAATAGCGGGATTTTTAATTTATAAACTTTATTAAGTTTTAAAACATTTCTCTTCCTGAAAAATGAAAAGCACTTTCAATAAAAGCATTTTCATCACTATCGCTTCCGTGTACTGCATTTTCACTTATAGAATCTGCAAACATTTTTCTAATAGTACCTTCAGCAGCATCGGCAGGGTTTGTAGCACCAATTAAGGTTCTAAAATCTTCAACAGCGTTATCTTTTTCTAAAATTGCAGCCACAATAGGTCCGCGGGTCATATATTCAACCAAATCTGCAAAAAATGGACGCTCACTATGTACAGCATAAAAATTTTGAGCATCTTTGGTGGTCATTTGTGTTAATTTCATTGCTACAATTCTAAATCCTGAAGCTGAAATTTTTTCTAATATTGCGCCAATATGCCCTTTTTCTACTGCATCCGGCTTAAGCATTGTAAATGTTCTGTTTTTTGCCATTTTGTTATATTAAATTTTGTGCAAAAATACTATTTTATATTTATTAGGCAGCATTAATACTGCTGTAATAATTTCTATTGCAAAACATTTCCCTTTCCTCGCATTTCCATTAATAAAGT
The DNA here is from genome assembly GCF_017814435.1 of Mariniflexile gromovii. Taxonomy (GTDB): domain Bacteria; phylum Bacteroidota; class Bacteroidia; order Flavobacteriales; family Flavobacteriaceae; genus Mariniflexile; species Mariniflexile gromovii. Next base: position 26,798 of record NZ_JAGJCB010000010.1, read on the forward strand.
ATTGGTTTTAAAGTTAAATTTTTAAAATTTCACGTTAATTTTTCTATAAAAGTAACACAATCCATATTAAAGCATATATTATTAAATTGTATCTTCGCCCTCTATGAACAAACAAGATATTTCCAATATAAAACTGTTATTATCAACCCCAAAAAAGATAGTAATTGTACCCCATAAAAACCCAGATGGCGATGCCATTGGTTCTACGTTAGGACTGTATCATTTCCTTATTAAAAGCAATCACAACGTACAAGTTATTACGCCTAACGATTACCCAGGTTTTTTAAAATGGATTCCAGGTGAAGAAAGCATTTTAAAACACGACTCGCAAACAAAAATTTGCGATACCTTAATTAATGATGCTGATATTATTTTTACCCTCGATTTTAATGCTTTGCACAGAACCGGTAACATGGAAACCATTCTTACTAAAAGCAAAGCCATTAAAATAATGATTGATCACCACCAGGCTCCAGACGATTATGCCAAATATGTATTTAGCGATGTAAGTATGAGTTCTACTTGTGAAATGGTATATCATTTTATTGACATGTTGGGGGATTTGGATATAATAGATGCCAATATTGCAACCTGTTTATATGTAGGTATTATGACTGATACCGGTTCGTTCAGGTTTTCTTCAACCAGTAGTAAAACGCATCAAATTATTGCGCATCTTATAGACAAAGGGGCTAATAACTCGCATATCCACAACAATGTTTATGATGCCAACAGTTATGAAAGTTTACAATTATTGGGCTGTGCGTTAACCAATTTAAAAGTTATTCCAGAATATAAAACCGCATATATAACACTTTCTCAAGAAGAATTAAACCGATACGATTACAAAAAAGGTGATACTGAAGGTATTGTAAATTATGGCTTATCTATTGAAAATATAGTTTTAGCTGCAATTTTTATTGAGGATAAGCAAGAAGGTATTGTTAAAATTTCATTACGATCTAAAGGCAATTTTTCTGTAAATGAGATGTCTCGCTCTCATTTTGAAGGTGGCGGACATATAAATGCAGCAGGTGGAAAAAGCTATTTATCACTAAAAGATACGGTTGAAAAATTTATTAGTATATTGCCTAGTTATAATAAAGCCCTAAACAATGAATAAATTAGTTCTACTTATCTTAATTTTTTTAGCAGTTATTAGCTGCAAACAACCAGAGGCCAGACGTCCGGTTTCGGTGAGTTCCGGTTCATTTATAAATGCTTCGGTTGAGCGAAATAAAAAATTATATGCTCATGAACAATCTCAAATAGAGAAAATCATGAAAAAAAATAAAGATTCTACCAACTTTATAGCCTCAGAAAGTGGTTTTTGGTATTACTACAATACAAAAGTTGAAGTTGATTCTTTAGAAACTCCAAAATTTGGAGACATTGTAAACTTCAATTATAATGTAAAAACACTTAATGGTAAATTAATTTACTCTAAGGAAGCACTTAAAACGCAAAACTACGCCATGGATAGAGAAGAGCTATTTACCGGACTTCGTGAAGGTTTAAAACTTTTAAAAACCGGTGAAACAGCAACTTTTTTGTTCCCCTCACAAAAAGCTTATGGTTATTATGGCGACGAGCATAAAATAGGAAGCAATACGCCTATAATTTGTGAAGTTACCGTAAACTCAATTACCCAAAATCAAACCAATTAATAATGACCCCTGTACAATTTCCTTTTAAAGCCATATTAATTGCATTATTAATAGTAGCTACATCCTGCAAAGCACAATATCCTGACCTAGAGGATGGTATGTATGCCGAATTTGTAACCACAAAAGGCACCATGCTCGCTAAATTAACGTTTGACAAAACCCCTATTACTGTCGCCAATTTTGTATCACTTGCAGAAGGCACCAACACCATGGTAGACAGTGCGTACAAAGGGAAAAAGTTTTACAATGGTACTATTTTCCATCGTGTGATTGATAGATTTATGATCCAAGGTGGCGACCCATTAGGCAATGGCACTGGCAACCCTGGTTATAAGTTTTTAGATGAATTTAGCCCCGATTTAAAGCACGATAAGCCTGGTATTTTATCCATGGCAAATTCAGGCCCTAAAACAAATGGCAGTCAATTTTTCATTACCGAAGTCCCTAAACCTAATTTAGATAATAAACATTCCGTTTTTGGTGAACTGGTATTGGGGTTGGATGTACAAGATAGCATTTCGAATGTAAAAACCGATTCTGGCAACAAACCACTTGAAGATGTGATAATTAAAGAATTGAACATCATAAGAAAAGGAAAAGCCGCTAAAGATTTTGATGCTCCTAAAATTTTCATTAATCATTTTGCAAAAGCTGAAAAACTAGAAAAAGAAAAAATAGCTAAAGCCGAGGCTCTTTTAAAAGCAACAAAAGAAAAATTCATCAAACAGAAAGAACAAGCAACCAAGTTAGCTTCTGGTTTAGAATACACCATCACAGAAAAAGGCACTGGTGAAAATTTGAAAGAAAGTAGCAAGGTTTTAACCAACTACAGTTTGTTTTTTGAAGACGGAAAAATTCTAGACACCAACAAATTAGATGTCGCCGAAACGTATCTGATAGTAAATGAATACAGAAAACAAGCAAACCAATACCAACCCATTGTTGCCGATTTAAGCCCAAATGCACAAATGATAGCAGGATTTAAAGAAGGCTTGCAGCAACTGCGCATTGGCGATAAAGCTACTTTATTTATACCATACCATTTAGCATATGGTGAAACAGGAAACAGAGGCATTCCTCCAAAAGCAAACTTAATTTTTGAAGTTGAAGTTTTAGAACTTCAGAAATAATTTAAAAACATAAAGCAAATCCATAAAAACGCTGAAAAAATTATAACGCTATGTACCTATTAAAATTCGACTGGAACCCCCTAACAGGTATCGACATTATTGGAAATTTCAAACTGCACTTTTACAGCCTTATGTGGGTGGTTGCCTTTGTTTTGGGCTGGTACATTATGAAACGAATTTTCACAAAAGAAAAAGTATCGTTAGAGTATTTAGACCCCTTATTTATATACACCGTTTTAGCGACTATGATAGGTGCGCGTTTGGGACATGTCCTTTTCTATCAATCAGAATTAATTTCTGAAGATTTTTTCAGCATCTTTCTCCCTTTTAAATTTAAAGGAGGTTTTGAGTTTACAGGTTTTCAAGGGCTTGCAAGCCATGGTGCTGCCATTGGTATTATTATTGGAATGTATTTATACCGAAAAAAATACAATTACAAATCCCTGCTTTGGATTTTAGACCGCGTGGTAATTTCAGTAGCTTCAGGTGCTATTTTTATTAGAATAGGAAACTTTATAAATTCTGAAATTATTGGAAAAATAACCGATTCATCGTTTGGAGTTCGTTTTATTCAAGATGAATATTATAAGAGTCAAATTGTACAATTAACAGGCATCAATGATGTTCAAAAAGCCTACAATGCAGTGACTGATAACCCTCAGTTTGCTGAACTACTAAATGCCGTTCCTTACCGCCATCCAGCACAATTATATGAATCGTTTTGCTATATTTTTGTGTTTTTAATTTTATGGTATTTCTACTCTAAAACAACAAAAAGAGATCAAGAAGGATTTCTTTTTGGCCTATTTTTAATTCTATTATGGACGGTACGTTTCTTTGTTGAATTTGTAAAAGAACCACAAGGTGAAGAGTACATTAATTGGTTTGGTTTAAATACCGGACAATGGTTGAGTGTTCCTTTTATTCTTATTGGACTTTATTTTATGTTTGTTTACAAACCAAAAACGGCAACAAAATAAGATGTTTATTAAGCGCATTATATGTATTTCCATTATATCTTTAAGCGTGTTTGCTTGTAAAGAAGATAAAAAAACAATTAAGCAAACAGAAATTTCATTTAAAAAAGAAGGCACCCTTTCCGTTTTTAAACTGAAGGATTCCACTAAAATAAATTTAGATATTGAAATAGCAGATACCGATTTTGATATACAAACAGGCTTAATGTATCGCAATTCCATGAAGGATAACCAAGCCATGTTATTTGTTTTTGATGATGTTACCGAGCGCTATTTCTATATGAAGAACACTAAAATACCGTTAGATATCATTTATATAGACGAAGCAAAAAACATAGTAAGCTTTCAAAAAAATGCCAAACCTATGGATGAAACGTCGCTACCATCAAACGTACCTGCGAAATATGTTTTAGAAGTAAATGCAGGCTTGGTTGATGCGTGGTCGCTTGCTGTTGGAGATAGTATTAGTTACACTGAAAATAAAATAAATTAAAAAAATTCGCTATACTGCATCACCCTAAAATCGAAGGTGTTAAAAGCAGGATTTTTAGCTTTTAAATGTTTATATAAAGGCAATTTACTTATAGAAATATTGGCAGCACCCGATCCTGATGTTAAGGAAACCGTTTTTATAATTCGGTTTGATTGGGCAGATTGCTTCGTCTCATTCGGAATGTGAGGTAATTCAAATTGATGTATTCTAGGTACTTCTGAAGAAATGACTTCCAACTTTAAACCAAAGTCTTTAAGGTGTTTTCTAAAGAAATATTCTGGTCCGTTTTTGCTATTACCACCCGTAAACAACAGTGTATTTATGTTTGGGTAGGTTTTTAAATAGCCTATTAAGTTTCTAAGTTTAATGTTTTTCATTCCTAAATCGGAAGCATCCATTTTATCGCGTTCGCAACTTTCAACAATATCGCAAACCCCAATTTTATTTGCTATCAAAAAGGCTTTACGTTCATCAATTGCATCTTGAGAGTTATCAAACCGTAAATTTAGATTATGGATTTTATCTATATACAACCATAAAGAATTGTAATAACTACCGTAGCAAAAATCGACGTCTTTCTCTAAAAGTTCACTGGTTGAAAAACGTGGTGGTGGCAGCGTACCCACAATTAATTTGGTAGTATCTGTTTGAATGAAGGGTTGATATGGATGACTATGTATAAACAGCTTTCTTTTGTTTTTAAAATGAAATTTTGTATTTTATGCTTATTAAAATTAAGTAAAATTATGGGAAAAGGAGATAAAAAAACAAAAAGAGGCAAAATAAACAGAGGTACTTTCGGCACTAGACGCCCTAGAATAAAAAAGAAACCTTCAGTTGAGACTAAAATTAATATTGATAAAAAAAACATTGTAACACAATAGTTTTTATTTTAGTTCAGCCAAAAGTTTTCCAACTTCTTGAATGGTATTTCTGTACTTACGTCTATTGGTACTAGTCATGTTATGAGATTCGCTTTTAATTTCTTCCAATATCTCTATGGCATCAGTTACTTTATTTCTGGTAACTAAAAATTTTGCGAGCGCTAAACGTTCACTATAAAAGGAATACCTAATATCAATTTTTCTTAAATTTAACTCTGCTTCTTCAAAATTGTCTAACTTTTCTAAAGCTAATCCATATAAAAACTGTGCTCTCGATTTTTTAAACTCTAATTGGTCTTGAATTTTTTCTGCATAAAAAACCACCTTATCATAATCTTCAATTCCGAAATATGCTGTTACTAATTTTTCAGTAACATAAAAATCGTTTTGAGAGCCATCTTTTAAAGCTTCTAAATAATGTGGTATGGCATTTTTATAATCCTTAATTTCCAATAACGCATCGGCTAAATCAACCCTATTTTGATAGGTTTCAGAAAACTGAAGCCGTTTTTCTAAATCTTTAATTTTTTTAGTTGGATGGATTACAGATACGATGTCTTCTTGAATTTTTTCTGCATCTTGTTTGTTATAAACTTGGGTAATTAAGTAAATAACACAGCCTATAACAGGTAAAAACATGATTAAAAAGTACCAATAATAGGCACTTCCGTGTTTGTAAGCGTGATAAATACAGTAACCCTGAAGTATAAGAATAAAATAATATGGCATAAACTACCTGATAAAAGTCAATTCGGTTTCGGTAGACATTGGTTCACTATAATTATATCCTTCGTAATTAAAAGCTTTAACATCGTCTATGGTTTTTGCATTGGTATCTATAACATAGCGTGCCATTAAACCTCTGGCTTGTTTAGCAAAGGTCATAATCATTTTATATTCGCCATTTTTAAAATCTTTAAAATTTGCGGTAATAACAGGCACTTTTAAGGCTTTTACATCTATGGCCTTAAAATATTCTTTACTGGCTAAGTTTAAAAACAGTTCACCGTCTTCCAATTCTTCATTTAAAGTTTTAGCTATAGTTTTTTGCCAGAATGCGTATAAGTTTTTGTTTTTTCCAACAGGAAATTTGGTTCCCATTTCCAAACGATAGGGCTGCATTAAATCCAATGGTTTTAATAGCCCATATAACCCAGAAAGAATACGTACCGTATTTTGTACCGTTTCTATTTTTTCTGGCGGAATTGTGTATGCGTCTAATCCTCTGTACACTTCGCCACTAAAGGCATACATAGCAGGTCTTGCATTATCTTGAGTGAATGGTAATTGCCACTCTTGATTACGTTCATAATTTAACTGCCCCAACGCATCGGAAATGCTCATAAGTTTTGATAAACTTTTGGCGGATTTCTTTTTAAGTAATTTATTTAAACGCTCCGATTGGTCTAAAAACCGTGGTTCTGAATATTGAGTTGTTGGTAGTTTCGTTTCAAAATCGAGCGACTTTGCAGGTGACAATACTAATTTCATTATCTTTTTTTTTACGAACTCAAAGTTACAACTCCTAAGTATTATTTGAAACTAAGACGCTAAGTATTTATTAATATAGGAATAAGATAAATTAATCATGCTTTTGTTATTGGTTATTTAACTTTGAATATATATCCAAACTGATACGTTGATCATTCTTAATTTCACAATCTTTCATAGTGTCTTCTAAAGTGAAGTTTAATTTTGCCAATACCTTTTTGCAATTGGTGTTTTCACTTTCTACAAACGCCTCTAATCTATTCAAACCAATACTATTGAATGCGTAATTACATATAAGTGGGATTATTTCTGTTATAAATCCTTTTCCCCAATTTTCTGGTAATAACCAAAAACCGATTTCAGCTTTTTTGTTTATTTTGCACAAGTCGTTTAATCCACCAGCTCCTAAAAATTCTCCAGTAGTTTTAGAACAAACAGCCCACCAAATTCCTTTTTCACTTTTTTCAAGGTTGAAAAACCATGCCATTTGTTGCTTGGATTCTTCTAAAGTCTTAAAACTTATGCCATAATATTTAATAACCTCTGGATGTGAAAGTCCTTTAAAAACATTTTCTAAATCGGATTCAATAAATTGTCTTAAAATTAATCTTTCTGATTCTAAAATTGGAAAATTATTTTTCATCACAGTTTTTAAATTTATTCTTGAAGCTCTAAAAGTTAAGAAAAGTTCATTTAAAAAATAACAAGTTATAATTCACAATTTAACCTCCTATATTTTTGTAAACATAAAGACCTTCTTCTACCCCGTCATGATATAAAGACTTTATGTAATTAAACCCGTTTTTAACATAAAAAGCGTTTAAGTTTAAATCTTCAATGGTTAGCCAAAAGTTTTGTTTGGGATGCATTGTTTTTAATTCATTCAACCAAAGCGAGCCTAAATTTCGCCCTCTTTTTTCTTCTAAAACATATATAAAACCTAGATACAGATAGCCTTTTTGGAGCCATGAGTTTGCTTCTTCTTCAGCATATAGCATATCTGGAGGGCATGTTGAAAACACTAAACCGCCCGCCATAATTTGATTGTTTTCTAAAAGCACATAGCACTTTGTTGTTGTTTTGTATGTTCCCCAAAAAGGCATGATGCTTTCTTGCCAATCTTTGGGCAGGATTTTAAAAAAATCTGGAACCTCTGTAAAAAGTTTAAAAGTCATTTATAAATGGATTGGATAAAAATCAAAAACCTTTTCGACTGCGCTCAAGGTGACAAAGAATTAACTTTGAATTTTTTACAATAAACCCCAAGACCAAAGTTTATCGGAATCTTCTGTCCATCGGTCGCCAATATCGGTTCTGTAATAGCCATTGTTAATAATAACATTGCTAATCCTATTATACATCATTTTTTGGGCATCTTTCATGGTATTTCCAACACCAGTAACCAAAACGGCAATACCTGTATTGCCTGTTATTAACCATTCATCACTTACTTTTTTTAAATGCATGGGGTGCACGCCTTCTTTTCCATTTTTTTTGAAAACTACCACGGCATCTTTTGAAAACAGGTTGAACGTTTTTTTGTCTTCATACGGAAATGGAGGTACCACAATAAAAGCACCTACTTGAAACCCTTTTTTTACATTGATTTTGAATTGTTTTTTCTGTGCCAGTTTTAAAAACAATTCGCCCATAGGCTCATTAATACCAGCACGTTGGATATGGATTTGTGGATACCCAAAACGCGATGTAAACTCCAACGGATATATACCATGACCATTTACAATACAGTTAATATCAATATGCCCTATAAAATTGTGTTTTGCCAATGTGTTTTGAAATTTCAACAAAGTTGCTTCAAAAATGGGTGAATCTTTGGTCCAGAACATGCTGGTACCCATTTCGCCAGTGGAAACACCTAATTCTTTTGGGAATAGTTTTTTATGTTCGAAGGTGATGTTGATGGGGTAAATAAATTCGTTGCCATTAAAAAAAGCAGCAATAGAAACCTCTACGCCTTTTACTTTTCGTTGCAGTTGAAAATTCCCGAAATCGTTTCCCCAGGATTTCTCATAGGCTTTTAAAACGCGGATGGCATCCAAACCTTCATCATCGCTTCCCACAAAAAGGAGTTGTTTAAGCTCTTGGGTTTCACCACATGGCTTAATAACATAGGTATTGGGATAGGCTTCAATATACTTGATAGCCTCGCCAAATGATATAAATTCTTTAGATGGAATGACCTTTATTTTATGTTTTTGCAGTTCTGATTGTCCAAAATTTCGATCTAATTCTAATCTATCGGTGTATTCGGCGCCACCAATGACCAATTTTCCAGCGGCTCTTAATTCGCTTGCTACTTTACCATAACCGGTATAATCAAACACTATAATATCTGCCCAATCTATATGCTTTTCCCACTGGGTTACTTTGCTAACAAAGCCATAGCCAATTTCTTTGGAGGCTTTGTCTTCAATATACATTTTCACCTCATGTCCTTCTTGCTTAATGGCATTTATAACATCTAAAGTTTCGCCCCAGCGGGATACAAAAAGAAACTTTTTGCTAATGGGTTGTTGTGTTTTCACTGATAATGACTAGGGTTTTAAATGGTTGATTTGAAAGGCTAAAATGTACATCAAAAGTATATAAATAATTAGCTTGTTGTATATACGTTCAAAAGTAAATTCATGGTTATTTATTAACTGTTTTGCGTTAGGGATTACTTATGCATATTATTTTAAATCAAGGAAATCGTGAATGCTAGGCATTTGCAGCGGCATCCTTTTTAAAACTTTGGCAAAACAAACTTTGGTAAGAACTAAAATTAGGCAGATTGCTTTGTCGTGCCTCCGCGCAATGACGTTTTAAAAAGATATAGCGAAAAGCCCGACCCTTGTGGTAACGCCCAAAAGATTATTTTAGAAAAAGCTAAAAGCCTATCAACAAACTGTTAATAGGCTTTTTAAGAAATTGAATTTGAGTTATTTTAAGCTTCTAATTTCTTTTTCTTTTTTTCTTGTTTATCGATAGTATCGTACATGATTGGTGTTGCAATAAACAATGAAGAATATGTACCAACTACGATACCTACTATTAAGGCAAACATAAAGCCTCTAATAGATTCTCCTCCAAAAATGAAGATTGATAATAATACTACCAATGTGGTTGACGATGTATTTAAGGTTCTACCTAATGTACTGCTTAACGAAACGTCTACTACCTTATCGAATGCCCAGTTAGTATGTTCGTTTACATACTCCCTAACTCTATCGAATACAATTACGGTGTCGTTTAACGAGTAACCAATTACCGTTAAAATAGCGGCTATAAATGCTTGGTCTATTTCCATACTGAATGGCATGAACCTGTATGTTAATGAGAATACACCCAATACAATTAACACATCGTGGAATACTGCACCAACGGCACCTAATGAATATTGCCATTTTTTGAAACGGAACAAGATATAAAGGAACACGACGATTAACGAACCTAAGATAGACCAGAATGATGCTTGTTTGATATCATCAGCAATGGTTGGACTTACCTTATAATATTTCATTAAACCAACAGATTTTGCATCTGATTCGTTGATGAAGTCTTCATAAGAAAGACCGCCTAAATGTGGTTGCAATGTTTTGTAAAGTGTTTCTCTAATAGCTTCATCTACCTCAGTACCAGACTCATTTACTTTGTACTTTGTAGTGATTTTTAATTGATTGGCATCACCAAATGTTTTAGCGTCTGCACTACCAAAAGCACCTACTAACGTAGCAGTAATTTCTGAAGCATTAACGTCTTGTGGAAAACGTACTTGGTAGGTTCTACCTCCTACGAAATCGACCCCTTGATCTAAACTATTCGTAAATAAAGAGCCTAAACTTATTAAAATGAATACACCAGAAATGATATAGGCAATTTTGCGTTTCTTTAAGAATTCGATGCTTAAGTTTCTGAATAAGTTTTTTGTAAGTGGTGTAGAGAACTCCAATTTACCTCCTTTGTTTATATACCAATCTACTAACAATCTGGTAATAAAAATAGCCGTAAATAAAGATGTACCAATACCAATTAATAAGGTAGTAGCAAATCCTTTAATAGGACCTGTACCGAAAATAAATAATATTAAAGCGGTTAAACCTGTAGTAATGTTGGCATCTAAAATTGATGATAATGCATTACTGAAACCGTCTTGAATAGCTTCTTTTTTACCCTTACCTTTTGCGATTTCCTCGCGAATACGCTCGAAAATAATTACGTTCGCATCAACCGACATACCGATTGTTAATACGATACCCGCAATACCAGGCAATGTTAATACGGCACCTAAGCCAGATAAAATACCGAAAATCAATAAGATGTTCAATGCCATGGCAACATCGGCAAAACCACCAGCTTTTCCGTAGTAAAGAACCATCCAAACTAACACCAATGCTAAAGCAATCATGAAAGACATGGTACCACTATCAATAGCTTCTTGACCTAATGATGGCCCTACAACTTCACTTTGAATAATATCTGCCGATGCTGGTAATTTACCTGCACGCAATACGTTTGCTAAATCGACTGCTTCGTTTAATGTAAAGTTTCCTGAAATTTGAGAATTTCCACCAGAAATAGCACCAGTAGTTACACCAGGAGCCGAATACACCACGTTATCTAAAACAATGGCTATTTGAGTGCCTTGGGTATATGCTTTACCAGTCATTTCTTCCCAAATTTTAGCTCCTTTAGCATTCATTTGCATAGAAACAGTTGGCTTGTTGGTTTGACCAAAATCGTTACGTGCATCCGTTACAACAGCACCGCTTAATTGTGGAATATTATCTCTATTACCAACTAAACCATATAAATCTACTATTTCGCTATCTTTCTCTGGTTTACCAAAAGCAAACTTTGTATAACGCATCTCCGCAGGAAGCAATGCTCTAACTCTTGGCGAATTCAAATAGTTAAGAACTTTCTCTTTGTCTTTAATTTCGAATTGTGCAATAACTGGTCCACCTTGGTAACCTTGTCCGCGAATTAAATCGAAAATAGGGTTTACAGTTTTTACAGCTGTAGAATCGGTAGCTGCTTCACCCAAAAGATCATCAATAGTTGAATCTGTTGCATTTTCTTCATCCTGATTTTCTGCTACTTGAAGGGTGTCTTTTTTAACTTCAGCAGTTTCTTTTAAAACTTCGTTGGCTTGTGCTAAAAAGTTAAAGAATTGTTCGCCTTTATAAGCATCCCAAAATTCTAATTGCGCTGTACTTTGCAGTAAACTTGTAGCACGTTCCACATCTTTAACACCTGGTAATTCTACTAAAATACGACCAGAAGTTCCTAAACGTTGGATGTTTGGAGACGTTACACCAAACTCGTCAATACGCTTACGCAACACTTCGAAAGCAGAAACGATAGACTCATCAATTTTTGTTCTGATGATGGCTTTAACTTCATCATCAGACATGTTTCCTTCAATTTCACCATCTAAAGCTTTTGTATAGAATATATCTGGAGAAGCTAATTTTGTATCGCCTTTAATTTTATCAAATGCGATGAAAAAATCTTCTAAATAAGTGTTTTGACTGTTTTTTTGAAGCTCTTCAGCATCATTTAACGCCTTATTGAACACTGGGTTTTTAGTGTTATTAGCTAATCCTTTTAAAATGTCTTTTACAGACACTTGAAGAATAACGTTGATACCACCTTTTAGGTCCAAACCTAAGTTCATTGCTTTTTCTTTCACATCGTTATATGTGAATTTTGCAATACCCAATAAGTTAAATACCGTATCTGTAGCTACAGATTGTAAATAGTTTGCTTCTTCAGCGCTTCGTTTTGCACGATAATCTGGATCCGATTCCGGAATTTTGTTAATAGCTACTTCTTCTGCAGCTTTTTCAATTTGATTTGCTTTGAATGTGAATGATAATTGGTAAATACTTACCAAACCAAACAAAATAGCAAATAACTTTACAAGTCCTTTGTTTTGCATTATTAAATTATTTTGGTCAAATTTTTTTTAAAACGGGCAAATATAGAATTTACCACCGATTTGACAATTATTTTTTATGATTATATATGTGAATGATTATAGCTCTAAATACTATAATTTCTTTTGAGACCTGAGAGGTTTTAAAAACCTTTAAGGTCTTATTATTTTATGGAAAGTATTATCCCTAACAGTTAGGTCCTGCCCTAACTTCGGGTATTTTATGAGATGTATTATCTATGGCAAGCGCACAATTTTTATGGAATTTGTATGCTTCTTTTTGAAGTTGTTCAATATTTTTAACAACAACATCATTGGTTGGAACGGATGCTACAGGAATAAAAAACCGGTTGTAATCAGATTTTAGTTCTAAAGCACATGAACCACCAAAACCAGTTCCTGCATCTTGTTTATGAATTTCAAAAACATCTAAATTATAAGCAGATGTCTTTTTATTTGAAGGTAATTCTGAAGGGTTTTCATCTGTATTGGAAGATGAATTTTCTAAAGCTAAAACAGTATCCTCTAATAGTAGTTTTTTTACACTAACAGCGTCTGTATCGCTATAATAAGTGATTTTTAAACCACCTGTTGATTTTTTTACAACTTTAATATTATCAACACCAATGGCTTGCAATTGGTTTTTTACAATCGCAATGGCAGTTTCAGCTTCGTTAGCAGATACTTTAAGATGCGTGAACTGCAATACAATTTCCTGATTTGGCTCTGGAATTTGATTGTGGTTAACAACACCTAATAAGGTAAAAATAAAAATGAATGTACCAATGTACCATTTTGCCTTCATGCGCCAAATATATCATTTAAAAGTTGAAAGTTGAAAGTTAAAAGTTAAAAAGTGCCTAAGATTGTAGTTTGCATACAACTCTAGGCACTTTAAGTGTTTATAACTTTAAAAACTTTATAACTTTTTAACTTTATAAACTATAGTAAATCGTTAACAGCTTTAACACCTTTGGCACTTTCTACCATAGTTGCTTTTTCAGCATCATTTAAATTGATTTTTACAATCTCTTCAATACCGTTTTTACCTAAAACTACAGGCACACCAAGGCAAATATCATTAAAACCATATTCACCTTCTAATAAAACTGAACAAGGGAATACTTTTTTAGTATCGCAAGCAATAGCTTGAACCATAGCAGATACCGCAGCTCCTGGAGCATACCAAGCCGAAGTTCCTAACAATTTAGTAAGTGTAGCACCACCTACTTTAGTAGCTTCTAAAACTTCACTTAATTTTTCTTCACTTAAAAATTCTGAAACCGGCACCCCGTTTCTAGTAGCTAAACGCGTTAAAGGAATCATACCTGTATCGCTATGTCCGCCAATTACCATACCATCTACATCGCTAATAGGGCCTTGCAAAGCTTCTGCTAATCTATATTTAAAACGTGCAGAATCTAAAGCACCACCCATACCTATAATTTTGTTTTTAGGTAATGATGTCGATTTGTGTACTAAATATGCCATGGTGTCCATTGGGTTACTTACCACAATGATGATTGTTTTTGGAGAAAATTCAATTAAGCTAGATGAAACAGCCTTTACAATTCCTGCGTTAATTCCAATTAGTTCTTCGCGAGTCATTCCTGGTTTACGTGGAATTCCTGAAGTAATTACACATACATCGCTATTAGCCGTTTTGCTATAATCATTTGTGATACCTGTTATTTTGGTATCAAAACCATTTAATGAAGCTGTTTGCATCAAATCCATAGCTTTACCTTCGGCATAGCCTTCTTTAATGTCTAATAAAACAACTTCTGAAGCGAAATTTTTAATGGCAATATACTCCGCACAACTTGCGCCTACTGCTCCTGCACCTACTACTGTTACTTTCATTTTTTAGTTTTTAATAATTTTAGTTGTTTGATATATTTTCCTTTTAAAGATACAAATTTGCTTTCACAAACTTCAAAAGGTTAATTTATATGCTTTTAAGCACGCTAAATTACAAATTAAAATACACTAAATAAAAAAAGTGCAAGATTTAATCTTGCACTTTAAAACTAACTAATCATTATTAAAACTAACTAAAACTAAACAATTATATTTTCAGAATTCATTAAATATTTTTCAAATAGCTAAGAATTATCTAAAACCAAAATTCAAACCAACTGAAAAGGCATCAAATTCGGACAAATGATATTCAGCATTTAATCTGAAAAAGCCTAATTTCAACTTGGTTCCTATGGTACCTCTAACGGAAGCTACTTCACTTGAAACAGAGAACGGATCTTCAATGGTTTGAGAAAAGAACGGGCCATCTGATACTATATAGGTTCCCAATAAATTGGATTCCGATTTTCCTTTGATATAACCAATACCGCCATAAAAATTAATAACAGGTAATTTTGTTGATGCTATAAGTTGAAACAACCATGTATTCGTATCATTTTCAAGTCTTTGGTTATCGCCATTTATACCCGAAGAGTCGGTTAAATCATAACTTCCATCCAAATGGGTGTAAGCAACCAAACCAGAAACGGCAACCGGTAATATTTTATCAGCGGGCAACCATTTTGTAAATTCAACCTGTAAACCAGCTCCATACATACTAAAATCGATTTCATCTGTATCAATTTTTGGGACAAAACGCGCCTTTAATTCTATACCTTTGCTTAATCCTAAAGCACCTTGTATAAAAGCTGTTGGCAATAAATTAGCCGTTTGCGACCCTATACCACTAGGCAAGGTTATTGTTTCTTCTTGTTCGCCTAAAATAGGATCTTCATACCTCACAAGTATATTGATATCTGGATCATTTTCACCCAATGCTGAAGCTACCTTTTTTGAAGCTGCGCCATCCGCAAATTCCACGGTAAAATCTTGTTCCGGATCGCTGTTATAATCGGCTATATTCATTAAAAATGTTTTATGTTCATCCTTTATGGATGCGGCATTGGCAATGATAGAAATTTCAAAACCTCCTAAAGGTTTTGCATCGGCCGTATTAAACCAATTGGCATTCATACTGTACATTAAACCATTGGTACCGGGCGCTAAATAATCGTTTGCAAAACGTTCAGCATTTTTTACGCCTGCAGTTAAAAGTGCGTCAATATCTTGAGCGTTTGAGGAAATTGTTGCTAAACAGAACAACATAAGTAGGCTAAATTTTTTCATTCTTTTAATTTTGGGTTAAACAAATATATATAAAAAACTACATATAAAAACATTTTGTCGAAAAAAATTGCTTTTAAACGATGTTTATTTTCAAAATCACTTAAAAATCTACTCTAAAACTCATATTTGGAGTTAGGCTAAGGGACGTATTGTTAATTTGGATAGTAGATTCTGAATCGTTTGGGTTTACTTCATAATAACGATTTATTATATTTTTAGTATTCATGAGGTTTAACACACCAACCTTCAAAGAGGCGTTAATGGATTGATAAACATTAAACTTATAACTTAACGAGGCATCCAATCGTTTAAATTCATCTAGGTTTTTACTATTAGGTGCCCCATAGTTTACATAGGTTACATTTCCTGATTGCACAGTCTCATTACCTTCTACAGGTGATGTATAAGGCTGACCAGAACGCCACATTCCACCCACTGATATTTTTAAATTTTCTAAAATATCATAATTAAAACCAACAGAAATAGAATGTCTAATATCTACATTATTTGGAAATACTGATGGTGTAAAGGTTTCAAACTTATAATCGTTAATAGAATATGTGTAGCTTACCCAAGTACTGTATTTATGGCTCGTTTTGTTAGCTAAAAACTCAAGACCTTTTACCGAATAATCTCCAATAGCGTTTATGTATTGAAAATTATTATAAAACCCTTGATTGCTTGCCGTAATGCCTTCAACTATTTTATAAAATCCAGTGACATCAATATTCAAATTATTTTGATTATAAGCAATTCCAAAAGAAGCTTGTTTACTTGTTGAAATAGGAATTGTTTGCTCGTTTGCTAATATCCAACGGCGGTTTTCAACCCCTAAAAAATCATCTTGAAAATCTACAATTTGGGTTGCAGATTGGTTTTTAAACTCACCTTCTAATTTCGCCGCAAATTGGTTTGATAATTTTTGCCTAATATTCAATCTAGGCTCCACTATGAGCTTTTGAAATTTTTGAAAATAATTAGCTCGAACCCCAATTCTAAAAAAGGTTTTATCTTTATTATATTCTGCTTGTGTGTAAAAAGCATGGTTAAGCAACACGTCTTTTTTGGTTCTATCATATTCAGGTTTTGTTACAGCAGTTTCATTTAAAATACCCGATTCGTTGAACTGATAGCCATTTAAAAGTGTTAAAAAATCATTGAGTTTATAATAGGTATTAAACTTGAAACCCGTTTCCAGCACTTCATTGGTTTGGGTTAATAGCTGGTCGGTTTCTATTCTATAATCATTGGCATCTACAGTATATTTTGAATAGTAAGCAGTAAAATGAGAACTTAATTTTGAATTCCAATCAGCCATCCAATGCCCTCCAAAACCCAGATTTTTTTGAGCCAAATTGCTTGATTTAGATTCCGTTTCATCATTTTGAGTGATACTTTCTTGATAGTCTAAATTATTATTGATACCAATAACATTAGCTCTAAATTTATGATGTTCATTTAAATCGAACAACACTTTTGCCGTGTAATCATAAAAAACAAAATCGGATGTTGTGGATTGGTTTTCTATATTTTCGCTATTGGTTTTTATATCACTATCCTGAAAACTTCTATTAAAATAATTGTCGTATGTGGGTGTATTAAAAGCATCTGTTATTGATCTTCTACCAGAAATATGTAACTCTAATTTTTTGCTTATGGGAATTTCAAAAAAAGCATCGGCACTTATCAAATTCATACCTGCGGCACCCGCAAATTTGCCTGACAATTCATTTTTAGTAAACATGTTTATGGTGCTGGAAACCCCATTACTAAACTCACTGCTTGTACCGTTTTTAGTTACAACAACCTTATTGGTCAGGTTAGGATTATAAGCTGAAATCAACCCAAAAAAATGACCGGAATGATACATTTTGATGCCATCCCAAAGCATGAGGTTTTGATCGTTAGTACCACCGCGCACATTAATATTTGCAATACTTTCATTGGTACTTTCAACCCCCGGGAGTATTTGTATGGATTGTAAAATGTCCGGTTCAGTTAAACCTGGTAATATCCCGAAATTTTTTGTGTTTAAAACCGTACTACCATCCATTAACTTTTGAAAACCTGTGGTTAAAAACTTCGTTATTAATACTTGGTTCAAAACTTCCTTATTTTCAATTAAAACAATTTGGTTGCAATGGGCTGTTTCTGAAAAGAATTGTTTTGCTATGAATTGCTGACTTTTATACCCTAGATACGAAATAGAAATTACGGCATTTAAAGAAACATCATGTAACTGAAACCTTCCTGTTTCGCTTGTAATGATTCCTTTTTTTGTATCATTTACAACTACCGAAGCTCCAAATAAGGGATCTTTATTTTCCAAAGCATATACAAATCCGCAAATTGAAATTGTTTTTTCTATAACAGATACCGTAATATACCTATCATCCAAAATTTTAAAATTCAGTAACGTTTTAGAATTAAGATAGGCAATGGTTTGTTGTAGGTTAAACTCGGGGTTTGGCTGCTCTAAAAAAACATTGGAAACATCATCAAACGCATACGAAAACTTGACATCAAACTTTTGCTCTACAGCTGTTATTATTTCCGTAAGAGGCTTTTTAGTGACGCTATTTTGAGCAAAACAAACATTAACAACAAATAAAAGTATGTAAATAATGTGTTTCTTAATTTTCATATTTATACAACGTAACTTGATTCCCTTCTATTCTATAACTTAATTTTAAAGGTATAGTGATTGATTGCAAAGCTATGTTTTTATCTTTATGTGTAAAAGTTCCTGTGAATAGTTGTGATGTATCAACGGAATCAAAAGACACTTTTAAATCATACTGTCTTTCAAGTTCGTTTACGACTTGGCTTAAAGGAATTTTATCAAAACTTGTTTCATCCTGTAACCACGATGGATTTTGGGCATTAAAATCGGCAACAGTTTCAATAGTACCATTTACCACTCTAAATGTTTTTCCCTTAGGAAGTTTAACCGTTTCGTTATTAAAAGTAACGCTTACCAAACCTTCATAACATTGTACTTCAAAATAATTATCGCGTTCTTTTACATTAAATTGAGTCCCTAAAACCTGAACGGTTCCCGCAGTTGTTGTAACAGTAAACTTTTTACCTTTGCTCACCTTAAAAAAGGCTTCACCATCTAATTCTAGGTTTCGCTTATTTTTCCACGTTTTTTTGTTGTAATTCAATTTTGATGAAGCGTTTAAAATAACTTCAGAATTATCCGGCAAGGTCAAGGTTTCGTTCTGTGCTATTTGGGTTTCAAAAGCCATGTTGTTATTAAAAAACAAGAAATATGAAGAGGTAAGCATCACTACCAAAACAGCAGCTACTTTCATAAAAGTTTTAAAATTAAGCGGAATCACTTTAGGTTCGTTTTTAGTAAGCTTTCTTTCTTTAAAAGCTGCTAATGCTTTTTGCGCATCTACTTGAGGCGCTTGCATTTGTTTGGCATAAAAAGCTATTTTCTCTAGAGTATTATTATCTTCAGATTGTTTTAATTCTTTAATATCTTGCTCCGAAAGCTCGTTATCAAACCACTTTAATATGTTGTTTTCGTTTTTCATTTTATTAACCTTTTCAACTTTAAGACAACTTCAAATATTTTTACCCTACCCTTTATTAAAAAATTCCAATAAACAAAATTCCAAATTCCAATAAAAAACAAGCATAGGCTTTGGAATTAAACCAAAAAAAATTAAATATTTTCTATATGTTCCCGTAAAATTTGTAATGCTCCAGACATTCTTTTTTCTACAGCCTTTTGAGAAATATCCAATAATTCGGCTATTTCTCTATACTTCTTACCTTCTATTCTATTTAATAAAAATACTTCCCGTTGTGCATCAGACAATAGAGAAATGGCTTGTTGAAGTTTCTTTTTAAATTCTTCTTCTTCTAAAATATAATCAGGGCTTTCATTTGTTTTATCCAAATAAGGAGTTGCCTTCGCATACTCCATAACAACCTTATTATGTTTAATAGTATTAAGAAACAAATTATTTATTGTAGTAAACAAATAAGTTTTGGCTTTTGTAAAATCTATTTTGGAGCAGTTCACCCAGATTTTAGAAAAGGCATCCTGTACAAAATCCAAAGCACCATCTTTGTCACCACATTTATAAAAAGCAAAATTACTTGCGGATTGTACGTGCTCTAGGTAAAAATTATTGAAGTAGGTTTCTTCGCAAAGTTTATTCTCATTCATTTATATGGTTTTTTTTGAGGCTGTAATATAAAAAGACTTTCACAAAAGTAGGGTAAAAATATTTTAAGTTGTCTTAACCATAAGATAACTTTAGTAGTTAAACATGAACAACTCTATTTATAAAATTGTTAAAAATATTACTATAATACTTTTAACTTCATCTATTTTAGCCGTTGTTTTGTTAAACATAGAAATAATTTTTAAAAATTAGGTAGGGTAAAAATAAATAGGGTTGTCTTACTTACACAAAGGCGAAAAGAATCGCTATGAAAAAGAAAATTTAAACAAAAAATTATTATCATGAAAAATTTAAAATTTATTACAAGTTTATTTTTAACAGCATTGTTAACATTAACATCTTGTCAGGATGAAATAGATTCAGAAAATGGGCAAAACCCAAATACAAATAAC
This sequence comes from Mariniflexile gromovii, assembly GCF_017814435.1. Taxonomy (GTDB): domain Bacteria; phylum Bacteroidota; class Bacteroidia; order Flavobacteriales; family Flavobacteriaceae; genus Mariniflexile; species Mariniflexile gromovii. The sequence continues at coordinate 47,125 of NZ_JAGJCB010000010.1, forward strand.
TCCGAATCTCAAACCGCAAGTAACTTAGAGCGCACTTCTATGTACGATGGAAGTTTTGACGACTTTTTAGACGGCACTTCTTGTTCCTCTATATTATTACCTGTTGTAGCAACAGTAAATGGACAACAAGTAAGCATTATATCGCAATCGGACTACCAACTTGTTTTAAACATTTTGGGTCAGTTTACAAATGATAACGATACTGTTACACTACAATTCCCATTAAGTGTTAGATTAAGTAATTACACCGAAGTTATAGTTGCAAACCAAGGAGAATATGACGCTATTATTGACGCCTGCGAAACTGCTGAAAATACTGGAAAAGATGCTATTTCTTGTTTAGATATAGATTTCCCAATTACAATTTTAACCTACAGTCTAAACTTAGAACAAACAGGTAGTTTAGTTATTCAATCAGAGCAACAATTGTATGCGTATATGAACAATATGGGCAATACAGAATTATTCTCTGTAAAATACCCTATAACAGCTACATTATCAAACAACTCAACAGTAACGCTTACTAGCGATTTGGATTTACAAGCAAGTATTGAAGATTGTTTAGATACTGAAGATGCTGAAGAAGAAGCTGAAGAAGAAGCTAAAAATCTGGAAACTATTTTAGTGAATGGTGCTTTCAAAGTACAAACTTTTATAAATGCAGGAGTAAACAAAGCTTCAGATTATGCTAATTATACTATAGATTTTGCAAACGATAAAACTTGTACCGCAATACATTCAACTTTAAGTGCCGTACAAGGAACATACAATGTTACCTCAGAAACAGAAGTATATTTAAACCTAACTTTTGCAGGGAACGCTACTTTTAACTTATTAAATAACAAATGGGAAGTAACTAGCTTTAGTAACACATCCATTTCATTAAAAAGTACTGCAAACGCTGCAATAACATTAGTTTTGACCCAAATTTAGTATCTACATAATTGTTGGTTGGTTACCAATTATGTTTATGGTGAAACGGCTGTTGGTTTGTCCAACAGTCGTTTTTAAAAAAAATAAAAGATGAAAAAAATAATAACAATGCTATTGGTTCTTGGTTTTTTAGTTTCTTGTTCAAAAGAAGATCCTACCGAAACCAAAAATGAAAACACAAAATCAGCAAACCAAAAAGGGACTGGAAGTTCTTCAAACGATTTACTTTCAGACAACATCTTTAAAAGTATGATAATTGAATTGGTTTACGTTGAAGGTTTTGAGCCTAGTCAAAATAGCATCAATAATTTTTTAAATTTTTTAAATGCCAGAACTTTTAAACCAAACGGTATTACCGTTGAAAAAAGAGCCATTGCTTCTCCGGGAAACGCCCCTTATTCCAACCAAGAAATAATTGACATAGAAGACGCAAACAGAACTAAATACAACACAAACAATCAAATAGCTGTGTGGGCATTTTTTGCCGATGGTGAATCTGCCAGCAATACCGATACCAATATTGTATTAGGAACAGCATATAGAAATACATCGTTTGTAATTTACGAAGCTACCATTCAAGATTTAAGTAACAGCCCATTTGAACCAAACCGAAATGTTTTAGAAACTACGGTAATAACCCATGAATTTGGGCATATTTTAGGGCTTACAAATTTAGGGGCAGCTATGGTTGATAATCATGAAGATACCGAACATGCTAAACATTGTAATGTTGAAAGTTGCCTTATGTATTGGGCTGCCGAAAGTGGCTCTGGATTAAGCAACTTAATGGGATCGAATTCAGCACCTCAACTAGACGCCCAATGTATTGCCGATTTACAGGCAAATGGCGGCAAATAACTAATGTATAACCAAAACAAATTATCAAAAATGAAAACAATTTTTAAAATCTTATTCATTGCAACTATTGCATTCTCTTCCAATGCGCAAACCCTTAAATCGAATACAGGACTTAAAGGCGGTTACAATTTGGCTGCTGTAAGTTTTGATGGTGAAACCGAAACCGGACAAAGACATTCCTTTCATATTGGTTTTTATGGCGAATCATTTTTATCAGAAAGTGTGGTACTACAAGTAGAATTGCTTTACTCGCAACAAGGGTATGAGTTAAAGGATAACAGCGGAACATTCACCCAAAAGCTAGATTACATCAACCTTCCTTTGATGCTAAAAATATATCCAGATGAAGCCTTCTTTTTAGAAGCAGGCCCACAAGTTGGTTTAGCAGTCTCTCACAAGGAAGAGTTTGATAGTAATTTTGGTTTATTTGACACCTCACAAGAATTCGATCCTGAAAGTTTTGATTGGGGTATAAACTTTGGTGCTGGTTTTAAAACCGAATCTGGTATTACATTAGGTGCTCGATACCATTTAGGAAAAGGAAGCATTTATGATGAAGGAAATCCTAAAAACCGTGTTTGGCAATTTTATATTGGGTTTGATTTTTAGTTGTTAAAAAGAAAATCATCTTTAACAATTCCTATTGATTGTCTTAAAAGTCAATAATGAATTATTTTGTCGCATTGAGCGCAGTCGAAATGCATAGAAAATCAAATTATGAACGTTTTCGTATGCGCTAAAACTGACAGTATTCAAGAATTTTTTACAGAAGATTTAAAATTAAGTAGGGTAAAAAGTATTTGAGTTGTCTTATTAATGAAAACGAGTTAATAAAACATTAAAATAAAAATTATGAAATCGATAAAACCAATAGTATTTCTTATAGTATTAAATATTTCATATTTAGCGAACGCACAGGATACTGAAATATCAAATAAGACCTCCATTGATAAAGAATCATATTATCAAAAAAGAGCTGAAGAAGATGCTAAATTTGAACAACAATTTAGTGCAAAAACCAAGGCTGAAGAAGAAAGTTTTTGGGAAGATCAAAAAAGCTACGAAGAGAACTTGAAAAAAAATGATAAAAAAGCCTACAAAGCCTACATGAAAGGTAAAAAAGACGCCTACGCCAATCATTATGAAGACTGCAACCACCATTGCCACCATAGTGATTATTACTATCATCATGCATCATTTTATTATTACAGATATGATGGATACCATTATGAAAGATACCCTAGAAACAGAAGCTCTATGAGTACAAATGTTAGAGTTAGCACACCAAGTGTAAGATTAGGGTTGTTCTAATTACCTCATCTTAAATTATACCTTTTTTGCCCCAATTATTTCCCAAAAAAAATAGGCTGTCTAAAATTTAGACAGCCTATTTTTGTTAACCGAAACTTTTTTATGCATCAATTTTAGCATAAACGGCATTCTTTTCAATAAACTCTCTACGAGGTGGTACTTCATCGCCCATTAACATCGAGAAGATTCTATCAGCTTCCGTACCATTATCTATTTGTACCAAACGCATGGTTCTAAACTCCGGATTCATGGTAGTATCCCATAGTTGTTCTGCGTTCATTTCTCCAAGACCTTTATAACGTTGGATGTTTACACTACCTCCAAATTCCTCAGCAATACGGTCGCGCTCTTTATCACTCCAAGCGTACTCTTTTTTGTTTCCTTTTTTAACAAGATATAAAGGCGGTGTTGCTATGTAGATATGTCCTGCCTCAATCAATTCTTTCATGTACCTAAAGAAGAAGGTTAATATTAAAGTGGCAATGTGGCTACCATCAATATCAGCATCACACATAATCACAATTTTGTGGTAACGTAATTTTGAAAGGTTTAAAGCTTTACTATCTTCTTCAGTTCCAATAGTAACACCTAAAGCCGTAAAAATATTTTTTATCTCTTCGTTTTCAAAAACCTTGTGGGTCATTGCTTTTTCAACATTCAAAATTTTACCTCTTAGTGGTAAAATAGCTTGAAAATTTCTGTCGCGACCTTGTTTTGCTGTTCCACCTGCCGAATCTCCCTCTACAAGAAACACTTCACATTTTGTAGGGTCTTGTTCTGAGCAATCACTTAATTTACCTGGTAAACCACCAAGGCTCATTACGCTTTTACGCTGTACCATATCACGCGCTTTTTGAGCTGCATGACGTGCTTGTGCTGCTAAAATTACTTTTTGAACTATTATTTTAGCATCGTCTGGATGTTCTTCTAAATAATCGGTCAACATTTCAGATACTGCCTGACTTACCGAGGCAGATACCTCACGGTTTCCTAGTTTGGTTTTCGTCTGTCCTTCAAACTGTGGCTCTTGTACTTTTACCGAAATAATGGCTGTTAAACCTTCACGAAAATCATCACCAGCAATTTCGAATTTTAGGTTTTTCAATAAGCCTGAATCATCCGCATACTTTTTTAAAGTCATAGTTAAACCTCTACGGAAACCAGACAAATGCGTTCCTCCTTCGTGTGTATTAATATTGTTTACATACGAATGTAAATTTTCGGCATATGATGTGTTGTAAACCATGGCCACCTCAACAGGCACGCCGTTTTTCTCACCTTCAAACGCAATAACATCTTTCATTAAAGGTTCTCTGTTTCCATCTAAAAACTTGATAAATTCTTTTAAACCTTCTTCTGAATGAAACGTTTCACCTTCAAAAGTACCATCATCTTTTTTGGTTCTTTTATCAACTAAATGAATGGTAATTCCTTTATTTAAATAAGCCAACTCACGCAATCTGCTTGCTAAAGTATCGTAACTATATTCCAGTGTTTGAGTAAAAATAGTAGCATCTGGCTTAAAAGTAACAGTAGTACCTCTTTTATCGGTTTCTCCAATTTGTTTTACAGGATACAAAGCTTTTCCGCGCTCGTATTCTTGCTCGTAAATTTTTCCATCTCTATAAACGGTAGCGCGTAAATGCTCAGATAAAGCGTTCACACAGCTTACACCAACACCGTGCAAACCACCAGATACTTTATACGAATCTTTATCAAACTTACCTCCTGCTCCAATTTTAGTCATTACAACCTCGAGAGCAGAAACGCCTTCTTTTTTATGTAAATCTACAGGAATACCACGTCCATCATCTTCGGTAGTAATCGAGTTGTCTTCATTAATAATTACTGTAATGTTATTACAATGTCCTGCAAGTGCCTCATCAATGGAGTTATCTACAACCTCATATACCAAATGGTGCAAACCACGTACGCCAACATCACCAATATACATGGATGGACGCATACGCACGTGTTCCATACCTTCTAATGCCTGAATACTATCGGCAGAATAATTGTGCTTATTAAATTCTTCTTTTGCTTCGCTCATATTATAATTTAATATTGTTTAATTTCTAAGTTTTACCGCATAAAAAAAGATGCCTTTTTGCATCCTTCTGAATACAAACAAATATACAAAAATATCAGCCTTTTAAAAAGCATTTCATCGACTCATTTATATAATTATCAACATTTGTTAATTACTCAAAAGTGTCTTAAATTGCCTAAAAAGCGCCTTAAAATTGATTTTGGATTGGTTTTTTCGCTTTTAAAATCCACAAAAACACAAAGTGCCTTAAAACTTAAATTTTTGGGTTTTTAATGATTTGATAAATAGAATATTTCACCTACAAAACACTTTAAAAGTAAATTTATTAGGGTTTTCCCTAAGCTTTAATTTCTATGTTTTTCCCTTAAAAAAAACGTATTCTCGAAAAGTAATTTAGCATTATAACTTTTAAACGCTATTAATCATGAAAACAATTATTTTAAACTTTACTTTTTTACTATGTAGTGCAACTTTAATTGCACAAACCACTTGGACTGTTGATAACCGCCCAGGAACCACCGCACAATTCAGTTCTGTGCAAGCAGCGCATGATGCGGCTCAATCTGGAGATTTCATCTATGTTCACCCTTCACCAAATTCGTACGGAGTATTATCAATTAAAAAAACAATACACTTGAGAGGTATTGGGCACAGTCCTGAACTTGCCAATGGTGATCATGCATCTATGCAGTCTATAACCCTATCTAGAAATACCACAGAAGCCACCAGCTCTTCAAATTCAACCATTTCAGGTTTGGAAATTGGTGTCATTCAAGATGGCAATGAAGCAGCCTTTAGCAACATACTTATACAGAATAATAGAATCAATAATTTAAATTTTTACCAAGTCTATAACTTTATTATACAGGGAAATGTTTTCAATACGACTTCTGCGTATTCCATCATTTTCAACACGCCATCACATGCCAATAACATTATTTCCCACAACATTTTCAACACTATATCCAATACAAGTCCAACACTCGCTGTTTTGAATAGCTTAGTAGCCTCTGACACTGTTTCGAACAATTTGTTTATTATGAATTTTAATGGTGCCACCAATACTTTCTTCAACAACTGCAACAACCCAACGGTTAACAACAATATGTTTGTTTTAGGAGCTGCTGCTGTGATATCATCCATCAACACGAACAACAGCACTATTAACTTTCAAAATTGCTTAACTTTTGATTATGGCGGACAATCCATTTCAGCTTTAAACGGCACCACTAATTTAAACAATACCAATCCGCAGTTTGTTAATATTGGCACTCCTACCAATCCTGATTTTGCATACACCAAAAGTTATAAATTACAGGTAGGTTCTCCAGCCATTGCCTCAGGAAGTGACGGGTCTGATTTGGGTATTTACGGACAAGGATTTTTATTTCAAATGAAAGGCTACCCTTTTGATTTGCCTTACCCAACCAGCATAAACATCAACAATGCCGTTGTTGAAGCCGGTGGAAACCTAGAAGTTGTTTTTAAAGCGAATGCCAATGTTGAAAATTAAAAACATACGGATATGAAATCTAAACTTATAGGCTGTGTTTTGCTTTTTATTAGCTTCATTGTTAATTCGCAAAATACAATTACCGATATAGAATACTTTTTTGATACCGACCCAGGTATTGGAAATGCCACAGTGGTTGATGTTTCAAATTCAGCTAATTTAAATGAGACTGTTTCAATGCCAATCAATAGTTTACCTTCTGGCATTCACATTTTACACATGCGAACCAAAAACAATTTAAACAAATGGAGTTTTTATGCACGCCAAACTTTTTATATTGCAAATTTTTCATCTGTTTTAGATAATACCGTAACCGCAGTCGAATATTTTTTTGATACCGACCCGGGAATTGGCAATGCAGAACCTTTAAGCATCTCCAACGGTACAAGTTTAAACAACACGTTTGCAATTCCTTTAAATTCTGTTAGTTCTGGCATTCATTTATTACATATCAGAACTAAAAACAATGCAAACCAATGGAGTTTGTATGCACGCCAAACGTTTTACATCGCCAACTTTTCATCGGTTTTAAACAATACCATCACAGAAGCTGAATATTTTTTTGACACAGACCCTGGAGTTGGCAACGCAGAACCTTTAAGCATCTCCAACGGTATAAGCTTAAACAACACATTTACAATTCCTTTGAATTCGGTAAGCACTGGTATTCATATCTTGCACATTCGGGTTAAAAACAATTTTAACCAATGGAGCTTATACGGAAGACAAGTGTTTTATAAATCGGCCCAAATTAGCAATAATACTATTGTTGCCGCTGAGTTTTTTATTGATACCGACCCAGGTGTTGGAAACGCAACTGCCATAGCCTTAACTGAAGGTGCCACGGTTGATGAAACGTTAAACATCCCTATTCCTAATAATTTATCAGAGGGCGACCATATTTTACACATTCGTGTTCAAAATAGTAATGGCACGTGGAGTTTATATGGAAAACCAGAATTTAGCACTACGCTTTCAAACGAGGAAACGGCATTTAAAGACTTTAAAATATATCCAAACCCCGTTGAAAATATTTTGCATCTATCAATTCAAAACAACACGATTGAACACATACAATTGGTTGATATGAGTGGTCGGGTAATTCTAGAAACTTCAAAAAATATGGAGCAACTCAACCTTTCTAAATTACCAACAGGACTATACTTACTTCAAATTAAAACACATGGCGGCAGCATTTCAAAAAAAATAATAAAGAAGTAAATAAATTAATTACATTTAAATAACCATTCATATTATTTAGAATGAAATATTTTACATTCATAGGCTTTTTGTTATGCTATCAAATAAGCATTTCGCAACATGACAGCATAAACGCCACCTTGCTTTCAAATAAAGTCTATGAAAATGAAAAACGCTTTGAAAATTGCACAAACAAAGCATGCCAGATAAAAGAATCATTTCTGAATGCGGAATATTTTTTAGAAGAGGATGATATTTTTTCTTCTCAAAACTGGCTAGATAAAACCAAAAACTTGATTTCTTTAAAAGAAGTTGATACAACAACGGTATTTGTTCACAGCTTACAATCTGAACTTTTCTATTACAACGGGTTGCATCAATTTGCTATAAATGAAGCTGACAAAGCACTTATAACCGCCCATAAATTAAAGGACAGCTTACTCATTTCTAATGGCTATTTTTTTAAAGGAATCAATTTAATGGAATTGAACAAGCTAAATGAAGCTGAAAAGTTCTTGTGGAAATCTAGAAACTTTCAACCAAAAAACGTTCAAAAAACATATTTAAGAAGTTCCATTTTAAACGAACACATTTACAACAACATAGCACAATTAAAACAACACCTTAAGCAAACCGACTCTGCAATTTTTTACAACACAAAAGCGTATTGGTATGCCAAAAAAAGCCATAGCAAAAGAGGCATTCCTAATACTGAACAAACGTTTGCTCAGATATATTTGGAGCAAAACGACACCGAAAATGCATTGCTCTACTTAAACAAAAGCATACTTTCTGCCCAAAAAAGTAACTATTTTGATGTTGTGTTGGTCAACTACGGTCTTATGCTGCATTGTTACCTTAATAATGAGGAAAAAACAAATTTATGGTTTCAAAAAGCACTTGATTTAATAAACGAAAAGAAGATAAATATAACCTATCAAACGTATTTTTATGAAATAGCTATAAAAGCCTTCAAAAAAAGCAACCAAGTAAAAAACTTAACCTTTGCACAAGACAAATTAATTAGAATCAACGAAGATATTTCCTTAATAAACAATAGCTACATTCAAAATATCACCAAGAAATATTTTGAAAATGAAAACAAACTGCTTAAGCAAGAATTGGATTTAATTAAAAACCAAAGGGAAAAACAGATTTACTTCATTGCCAGTGTTGGTTTAATTATATTTTCTTTGGGCATTTGGTTTTTCTTTATACAGAAACAAAAAATCAAGAACAAAGAAATCATTACACTACAACAACAAAAAGAAATTGCCAAATTAGAAGCCTTAATGGATGGCGAAGAAAAAGAACGCATGCGTTTAGCGCAGGATTTGCACGATGGCATCAATGGCGATTTATCATACATAAAATACCATCTATCAAGCATTGAATACGAATCATTATCAAATGAAAACAAAACCCTTTTCGACAAGTCGATTGATATGATTGACTATTCATGTGACCAAGTTCGAAACATATCACACAACCTTTCACCAACCACCATTAATGATTTTGGACTTATAACTTCCCTGAAAAATTACTGCAATAAACTTGAGGGCTTTCATCCTATAAAAATAAATTTTCAACACTTTGGAAATGACATCAAACTATCAAAAAACATAGAAACTGTTATTTATAGGATTATACAAGAACTGGTTAACAACATCATAAAACACGCCGATGCTTCTGAAGCTGTCGTTCAAATAAATTCATATGATGACAACCTATTTATCACTGTTGAAGATAACGGAAAGGGATTTGAAAGTTCTCAAAAAAACGCTGGTATTGGATTGAAAAACATTGCATCACGTATTGCTTTTTTAAACGCAACACTTGAAGAAGAACACAACGCAAATGGCACTACCTTTACCATTAACATAGATTTAAACAACATTCCAAAAACATGATAACTGCAGCTATAACAGACGACCATATTATGGTAGTTGAGGGTTTAAAAACCATGTTAAAACAAGTTGAAGACATTCAAATTATCAACACGTACCATTGTGTAAATGATACCGTTGATGGCCTACAAACCACACTACCAGAAGTTTTGTTATTAGATATAAACCTACCCGATGGCAACGGCATTCATTTATGCAAACAACTTAAAGACACGTATAAGGAGCTAAAAATTATTGCCTTGTCCAATTACGAAGACATTTCATTCATCAAACAAATTATTAAAAATGGCGCCTCTGGATATTTGCTAAAAAACACCAATAAAACAGAGTTGATCAACGCTATAAAAGCCGTAAAAAATAACCAATTATTTCTACCGGAAAAACTTCAACGCATGCTTCTTAACGATTCATTAGGAAAACCAACCAACAGCTCGTTTTTCATTCCAACATTAACCAGACGTGAAAAAGAAGTTTTAGAATTAATCATTAAAGAACACACTACCGAAGAAATTGCAACCCTATTATTCATCACTTCAAAAACCGTAGAAGCGCACCGTAGCAATCTTATTCAAAAATTAGAAGTAAAAAATGTTGCAGGATTGGTTAGAGTTGCTATTGAAAAAGGATTGATTTAATGAATTTCCCAAAACACACAAACCTAAATTTTCAATACTCTCCCGTATTTTATAAAAACCAACCAATTATATCTAAATTTTCTATTAATTTGATAATACCGCGTAGGATATAAGAAAAAATAGTGCTTGATATGTTATTTCTGTATATATTTGGCATGTAAAAAAACAACCATGTTAAATAACAACAATAATAATTTCAATAATCCTAATTTTTAGGGTTCGGAAGGTTATTGTTTAAAAATATATAAAGCCTTCCGATTGTGGAAGGCTTTTTTTAATTTAAAACTATTAGAAATGAGTAAAATTATGACAGTCGACGTATTGTCGAGTATTAAAGGAGCACAACCCAGTGAGGCGGTGAACAAGTTATTTGAGGTTATTAAAAATGCACAACCTACAAATAATAATTCTTTTAATATTAATCATAATAATAACGTGTCTTTAAACGATTTAAGAGACGACGTAGTGATTGAAAGTTCTGCATTGGAAAAGCAAATCATTATTGAAAATTTTCCGAAAGAGAAAAAAGGCTATTTAGTGGTTTCTAAAGTTATAGAAGAATAATTATGGAATCTCAGATACACAAAATACACCAACAACTGGTGAACAAAGAAATTACTTGTACAAGCTTGGTACAAGAAAAACTGAACTTATTAAAAGCCAATACCAACAACACCGTAAACACTTTATTAGATACCTTGGCGTTAGATTTAGCCGCCAAAGTAGATGCTAAAATTGCAAATGGCGAAACCATTGGTTTATTAGAAGGCATCCCGTTTGGTATTAAAGATGTGTACATGGTACAGGGTACTTACACTACGGCGAGTTCAGATTTGCTTAAAAATTATAAATCGGCCTACACCGCCACGGCCATTCAAAAATTATTGGATGCAGGTGCTATTCCGTTAGTAAAAGAAAATTGTGATAGTTTTGGTCATGGTTCTTCTAGTGAAAACACCATTTTTGGCGCTGTTAAAAACGCCATTAACCCCGATTTAGTGGGTGGTGGTTCCAGTGGTGGTTCCGCGGTCAATGTGGCCAAAGATTACACCGTTTTTTCTATTGGAGGCGATACCGGTGGTTCCGTGCGCCAACCTGCGGGTTACAACCATGTATATGGATTAAAACCAACTTACGGGCGTATTTCCCGCTACGGATTGATGGCCTACGCATCTTCTACCGATTGTGTGGGACCTATCGCTAAATCCATTGAAGATATTCGTATTGTGTTGAATGTGATGAGCGGTAAAGACGCGAAAGATCAAACTACATACGCTTCCGCCGAAATTAAAGAAGCAAGTATCTCAAATTCAAACGGTATTAAAACCATCGGATATTTTAAAAATTTCGTTGAAAGCGATGCGATCGACCCAAAAATTAAAGCTGATTTTTTAGCAACTATTGAAAAAATAAAAGCCAAAGGCATTGAAGTAAAAGAGTTGGATTTCTTTAAATCGGATATTTTAGTTTCAACCTATTACACCTTGGCAATGGCTGAAACGGCTTCTAACCTATCACGATTGGATGGTAGCAACTACGGAAACCGCATTGAAGATAAAAACCTTAAAGAATCTTACGCTGTAACGCGTTCAGAGAATTTTTCAGAAGAAACCAAACGACGTATTGTGGGTGGTAACCAAGTATTATCTCAAGGGTTTTCAGATGAAATTTATTTAAAAGGTTTAGCGCTTCGTGATGCTATTTCAGAAAATTTTGAAAACGATTTTAAAGAGGTTGATATAATTTTATCTCCGGTTACACCAAGTACACCTCCAAAAATTGGAGATAGTTTAAAAGACCCACACGCTATGTATTTAAGCGATGCTTATACGGTTGGGTTTAGCTTAGGGCAACTGCCAACGCTTACCGCTCCACAAGGCACCGAAACAGGCGTACAAATTACAGCCGCTAAAAATAACGACGAACTTGTTTTGAAGTTTGCTAACTTCTTAAAAGACACGATATAATGGAATTAGAGCAATTAGACGCAGCACTTAAAGCACACGATTTAGAGTTAGTAATCGGACTGGAAACACACGTTCGATTAAATACCAAAACCAAATTATTTTGTTCTTGCCCAAACCAAGAGATTGAAACCCCAAACCAAAACATTTGTTCGGTTTGTACCGGGCAAATGGGCGTTTTACCTGCCATTAATAAAGAAGCCATTACCAAGGCTATTTATTTTGGGAAAGCGGTAAAATCATCGTTTGAAAATGAAGTAATTTCTTGGGACAGAAAGCATTACGAATACCCCGATAACCCGAAAAATATTCAAATTACGCAGTTTCACAACCCTGTGATTCCTGATGGTCAAGTGTCTTGTTTCCGTAACGATGGAAGTCAGTTTACGGTAAATTTAACCCAAGTTCATATTGAAGAAGATGCCGCTAAATTGATGCACGAAAAAACGGTTTCGTTGGTCGATTTCAACAAAGCCGGTGTACCATTAATTGAAATTGTAACCGAACCATGCATTCGCCATATTGAAGATGCTTCTATTTACGCACAATACATTCAACGTATTGTTCAAAATTTAAAAATATCGGAGGCTAATCTTGAAAAAGGTGAGTTTAAATCGGATGTTTCGGTATCGCTTCGTAAAAAACACAGTTACACGTTAAACCCACGTACGGAGATCAAAAACTTAAACTCGTTTAAGTTTATGGTGGACGCTTTAAAGGAAGAAGTTGAAAAACAACTTAACTATTTCTTAGAGCATAAAGAATTTAGACCCGACCAAACCACGGTTTTATGGGATGCCGATTTAAAGCAAACCAAAACCATGCGTAAAAAGGAATTTGAGGCCGATTACCGTTTTATTTCGGAACCCGATTTACCCTTTGTAAACATTAAAGAAGCTGTTGAAGCCATTAAAGTAGATACCAGAACACTTCCTTTTGCGGTAGAATCTATTTTGATAAACGGTGGCGTATTACCACAAGATGCCAAATTCTTTACCGCCGATTCGTTACGCTCGGAAACCTTCGTTGCGATTCATAATGAATTGAACGATGCCTCGTTTGTTGCAAAAACTTTATCAAACAATATAAAACCAGAGGAATACGCCCAAATTCAAAATATTCAAGATTTTATTGAGATTTTCAAAAGTTTCAAAGAAGAAAAAGTAACGGTTGTATTGGTTCAAAATGCCATTAAATCATTGTTGGCCGATGCTACGTTTGATTATAAAAGCTATTTTGAAGCCAACACCATTTCCGAAGAAAAAATCTACGATGCCATCGCCAAAGTTATTTCAGAAAATGAAGCGATTGCCAACGACATTAAAGCTGGAAACCAAGGAAAAGCAGGTATTTTAGTTGGAAAAATTATTGCGATTATTGGAAAAGGTGCGTCGGGGAAAGTAATTCGTGAGGGAATTTTGAGTCAGTTAGCGGGGGGAAATGACGGAAGTACGAAGACTGAAGACGGAAGCGATGAAAAGCCAAAAGCCAAAAGTCAAAAGCAAGAAGCTAAAGATGAAGAAGTATTACCTCAAATTCCCATCATTGTAAAAGAAGAATACAGAACGCATTTAATTTCGGGTATTTCTGAAGCTAACATTTCAGAAAAAGTAACCTTTGCAGGTTGGGTATCTAGTGTACGCGACCATGGTGAATTGATTTTTATAGATTTACGCGATTCGAGTACTGAAGTATTCCAAGTGCGTTTAAGTAGAGAATCGTTCCCTAATTTGGACGAATTGGTGAAGTTAAAACCAGAGTCTGTAATAACAGTTTCAGGCACCATCGTACAACGTAAAGAAGACGATTATAACACGGCGTTACGTACTGGAAAAATAGAATTGGAAGCGAACGAACTGGATATTTTAAACCTATCTAGAACCTTACCTTTTGAAATAAAACGTGCGACCAAAACCAACGAAAACACCCGTTTTCAATACAAGTATTTAGACCATAGAAATGACGATGTACGTCGTGTGATTGTTAACCGTCATAAAGTGATCAAACTTCTGCGCGATATTTTAGATGAAGAACATTTCTTGGAAATTGAAACACCTATTTTAAGTGCGGGAACTGATGAAGGTGCACGCGAATTTATAGTACCTACCCGTAAACAACCGGGTGCATTTTACACCTTGCCGCAAGCACCTCAACAATTCAAACAAATGTTGATGGTAAGTGGTTATGAAAAGTATTTCCAAATTGCACGTTGTTTTAGAGATGAAGATTCTCGTGGTGATCGCCAACCGGAATTTACGCAGTTGGATATCGAAATGGCTTATGCCAGCATGCAACAAATCATCGATTTGAACACCAAAATGTTTAATGAGGTGGTAACAAAAATATATGGTAACAAATGGATATTACGTCCGTTTGAAGTGATTACTTACCAAGATGCCATGGATTTTTACGGTTGTGATAGACCCGATTTACGTTTCGGTTTAAAACTTCAAGACATTACCAACATTGTAAAAGATACCACGTTCCAAGTGTTTAGTAAACCTATTGAAGAAGGTGGTATTGTAAAATGTATTAAGGTTTCGGCTGAAGAACAAGGCAACAAACGTTTATCTAAAGGGCAAATTGAAAAACTTACAGGTATTGCCCAACAACATGGTTTAGGTGGTTTGGCTTATATTATTGTAAATGAAAACGATTTACAATCGCCTATCATTAAGTTTTTAGGTGAAGATATCGCTGCGGGCATTATTAAAGCCACCAATGCGCAAGTAGGCGATATTGTGTTTTTCTCGGCGGCCGATTATACCACTGCCAATAAAGCATTGGATGCAGTACGTCAAGAACTTGGTAAAATGTTGCATTTAATCAATCCGAAGGAATTACGCCCTGCGTGGGTAATTGATTTCCCGATGTTTGAAAAAACCGATGAAGGACGCTGGACCTTTACCCACAACCCATTCTCAATGCCTGCGGTGTATGATATTGAAAAACACATGAACGGTAAAGAGGAAGAAATAGGAAGCATCATTGCCCAACAATATGATTTAATTTTAAACGGTTACGAAATTGGAGGTGGCTCGGTGCGTGCACACAAACCCGAAATTTTAGAAGCTACCTACAAAAACATGGGCTACAACAAAGAAGAAATGCTAAAAAGTGTTGGCACGATGTATAAAGCCTTCCATTATGGCGCGCCACCACACGGTGGTATTGCATGGGGTGTAGACCGTTTGATGATGATTTTAGAGAAAAAAGCATCCATACGTGAAGTAATGGCATTCCCAAAAACAGGAACCAGCGAAGATTTATTATTTGGCGCCCCTTCCCTACTTTCTGACAAGAAAATTGAAGAAATGAATGTACGTGTTATGAAGAAATAAGGTGTATTTGAGTTAATCTTTATTGCTTTTAAAGCAAAGGTCCATGTCCATAATATTTAATTTTAATAAAAAATATATGGAACATGGACACAAACAGATTATCAAAAAAAATAGAAGACATTTTAAATGCTCAGGTTACTAAAGAGGCAGAAGCAGCACAAATATATTTATCTTATGGCTGTTGGGCAGATAGCAAAGGCTACGGAGGTATTGCCAATTATTTCTTTAGACATTCTGGTGAAGAACGCAACCACATGATGAAAGTGATGCAATACATTATGGAACGTGGTGGCGAGGTAAAAATTTCGGCTATAAAAGCACCACCAAAAAGTCCAAAAAATTTACAGGATTGTTTTGAAAAAACATTTCAACATGAGGTAGATAATACCACGGCTATTTATGAGATTGTAAATTTGGCACATGATGAAAAAGATTGGGCAACCTATAATTTCGCCCAGTGGTTTGTAAAAGAACAAATTGAAGAAGAGAAATTGGTTATGGATTTATTGGATAAATTAAAAATTGCTGGTGGCCCTAAAGCAAGCGATGAATCCTTATTCAACCTTGACAAATATTTAGGAGAAGCTCCAGACGAAGTTCCTTTAGCCCGTGAAGCTTCGGTAGATAAACCAGAATAGGTTTTTTACGATTAAAATAAATTAAAAAATCCCGATGGTTTCCTATCGGGATTTTTTTGTTTTATTGTAGGAAATATTATTTATATTTACATGATAGCAGTAACAAGAAACTTACTATATCCTGAAATATTTACGGGATATTATTAATAAAGGTTTCTATATAAAATGTTGGCAAACATTTAAAATAAAATATGGGAATAAGAGAAAACCACCGAATTTTAAAAGACGCTTTAAAGTATCTTAATTATAAAAGTGAATACATATCTGGCGAGAGCGGTGGCAAACCATATTTAGTTGATGATATACATAATTTAAAAAAAGGAATAGAATTACTTTCCGACATAGATTTTCTAGAATATTATATCAAAGATTTAAAAGAAAATTCTGGATTATTTAATACATTCAAAGACAAAGATAATTTTAATTCATCCCAAGATACTGTAATAAAAAATAACATTAATTACCTTAAAACGGGAATTCAATTTTTATTAAATTATTTTGACAAACAAACGGTTAATGAAAAGGATATCGATGGAGTTTCAATTAAGCTTCCTGAGTTAAATAGCTTCGATGAATTATCAAAAATATCTAATGAACTTAAAAAAGCAATAGAATTGCCTATTAATGACTCTGGAATTGAAAATGCGAAAACTGAAATAGTTTCAGCAGAAAGAGGTTCTATTTGGCTCAATATTGGTTTAGGAACAATTGCTGCTGTTAAATTAGTTGCAAGCATAACTTGGGCAGCTACTTATTTAAGAAAGAAAAAAGCTGAAGCAAAAATTTTTGAAGAACACGCTAAAACATTAGAATTAAAAAACGATGCATTAAGCTCTATTATAGACGCACAAAAGACACAATTAAAAAATATTTTAGAATCGGAGGCTAAAGCAATAATTTCCGAACAATATCAGCACGATGACCCAGAAACATTGAGAAGACTAGAACTTTCAATAAATACAACAGCCGACTTAATAGACAGAGGTGTAAAAATATTGCCAACAAGTGAGAATGAAAGTTTAAAGGAATTATTTCCTGATTATAAAAATTTGAATTTAATCCAATCTGCAATAAAACAAATTAAAAACGAATAAAAACGATTTGTCAACACCGTGTATAATTAATTGCTTTGGTAAGTGCTTATTTGGAAAATTTCTGCGGAATTTTCTCTGGCACGTTTTTGTTAACTAATTTAGTTGCTTAACCACCCAACTAACCATACACAAGCACGTTGGCATTAATATGACAAAGACAACGGAAAGTTATTAATTCAAAATAAAACAAAAGAATTAAAAACTAACAAGGATTTATGAAATTTAAATTAATAGAACAAGAATATGTTGTAATATTTGTAGCCATTTCATTTATAGCCCTAATCTCCTATAGAATTTACTATACTAATGAAATTGACAAAAACCCATTTTTTACCATTGGACAAGTTTATGATATAACTTATACGAAATCTGTCCGGAATGTAAAATTTAAATATTACCACAAAGGAAAATCATATACAGGGATTCATCGTGTTGACTTCGGTAAGGACAGCTTATACTTAGGTAATTACTACAAAGTAATAATTTCAAAAAATAACCCAACAAAGAATAGAATAATTATTGAACAACAAATTTTAGATAGTATAAAAATTAATAATTTCAAATTGCGGAATTAATAAATACTATTGCCAACATACGTACATAACTAATAAAAAATATAATTAAAAACTTTTATTAAATTCCAATAGTGCATTCTAGCCTTAATTTATAAATAAAATACTTCAATTAATTTAGCTTACCCTTTCATTACTACCTCAACTAGCTGAAAGTTTTAGAAAACATAACAAATCATAAATGACTATGCTACCATCAACCAAACCAAAAAACAAGATCTAATTTTTCAAATTAAAAATTTCAATCTATTTTTACAAGGCTGAAGCAGGTTTCATTTTTGAACATTTACCATTGTTTTTAAATAAAAAAGACACCTTTCGAAATATAAAAAAAGTGCTTTTAATAAAAACCACCACCATGATACACCTTAGAAAATTAAATTGGATACTAGCAATATGTATATTATGGAGCATCAACGGGTTCTCTTTTTCTGCCATTGAAATAGACACCACGGTTCTCATAAAAGTAAAACAAAAAATACATGATGGCAGCTCTTCAGAACGTACACGCAGTGCTTACAAATCACTCATTGCAACCGCCAACAAATTACTCGACATAAAAAACCCTACGGTCATGGATAAAACCCTGGTGCCACCATCGGGAAACAAACATGATTATTTAAGTATTAGCCGTTATTGGTGGCCAGATCCTGAAAAACCAAACGGCTTGCCTTGGATGCGAAAAGATGGGGAAACCAACCCAGAAACCCAAACCGATGCGGTGGACAGAAAACGGTTAAGCGTTATGAGCCAAGGCGTAAAAAACTTATGCTTTGCCTACTATTTTTCGGGTGATGAGCGCTATGCTAAAAAAGCAGCCAGTATGCTAAAAACCTGGTTTCTTGATGAAGCAACACGCATGAATCCGCATTTGGCGTTTGCGCAAAGTGTACCTGGGAATTCAAAAGGGAGGTCTTCAGGCATTTTGGATGGTCGGTCTATTTCTTCTGTAGTTCCAGATGCCATAGCAATACTTTCAAAATCACCCCATTGGACTAAAAACGACACCACCAACATAAACAAATGGTTAACTGAATATTTAACTTGGTTAACCGATAGCGAATTAGGCATCACTGAGAATAACCAAGATAATAATCATGCCTCTTGGTATAAATATCAGGTGGCGGCTTTGGCTTTACATTTAGGTAACCATTCTTTGGCCAAAGCAACGGTTGAAGCGGGGCAGGAAAGCCTTGACAAACAATTGGATTTTGAAGGCAAACAAATTCACGAATTGGAACGCACCCGATCCTTTTTTTACAGCTGCTACAATTTGGAGGCCCTCACCCACATAGCCAGTATTGGCGATAAAGTTGGTATGGATATGTGGAACTATCAATCGAAAGACGGTAAAAGCTTGATGCTCGCTTTCAATTATCTGGCTCCTGTAATAAACGGTGCGACATGGCAATATACCGAAATAAATGGGGTTGATATATCCGATTTAATTGCTCCACTTGCGCGGTTTGCTAACCATACCAAATCGGATGAGGTTTCAAACTTATTAAAAAAGTCGATTTCCATACTTGTTGAACAGGAGAAAACAACGGGCAAAAAGAACGATGAGCTTGAAGAATTATCTTTAACAACTACTTTAGATTTATAATTGAAATAATTTTTTAAGTAATTGCTCACTTTGGGATAGTCTCGAAGCGTCAGGTGAATAATTTCTCAGAACAATGTATAGAGAATAAATGAAAAAAACGGAAAACGAAAAAACAAACTGGACCATTTGCAAAGAATGCCATGGACGGGGCAAAAAAAGACGTAGGCTTCGGAAGAAAGTACGCTTAGCGTACCAAAAGGCATTGGAACATTTTGAAAAATCGAACGGTGAGGGCATAGCACCTGTGCGCCCAAAAGGACACTTGGACACGTGTTTAAACTGTTCAGGTTCTGGATTGATTTCTGCTGAGAGTCCGCCAATACCCGACACAGAAAACTACCCACACGTTGCAATTATTGGTGGAGGAATTGGTGGTATTGCATTGGCAGTGGCGTGTTTACACCGTAGTATTCCGTTTACACTTTACGAACGCGACACTGGTTTTAATGTGCGGTCCCAAGGTTACGGACTCACATTGCAGCAAGCCAGTAAAGCTATTGCCGGTTTTGGTATTTTCGAGTTGGTTGAAGGTGTGGTTTCAACAAGGCATGTGGTGCATACCACCGATGGCAATGTGGTTGGAGAATGGGGCATGCGAAAATGGATGCAGCACGATGATAAAACATCAGCAAAACGTAGTAATATCCATATTGCACGGCAATCGTTGCGCTTAGCATTGATGGAGCAACTTGGTGGAGATACTGCCATACAATGGAATCATCAATTATTGGATTTTAAAACATGTGAAGACAAAAGTATAACCCTTCGTTTTGAGGTAAATGGAACGACAAAAACCACCAAAGCAGATTTGGTAGTTGGTGCAGATGGTATTCGGAGTTCGGTACGTAGATTGTTAATTGGTGATAAAAAAACACCATTGCGTTACCTAGATTGTATTGTAATTTTAGGTATCTGCCCTTTAAAAAATCTTGAAGGGGTTGGTAGTGATTTGCTGGATTCGGCAACCGTATTTCAAACTGCCAATGGTAATGAACGCATTTACATGATGCCTTTTACTAACGATTCTGTGATGTGGCAATTGAGTTTCCCTATGCCAGAAGAAGAAGCTAAAGCCTTAAGTGTGTTAGGCGCTAAAGCCTTAAAAGAGGAAGCTATGAAAAGAACACCATGGCACGCTCCCATTCCGCAAATTTTAGAAGCGACTTTGGAAACGCAAATCTCTGGATATCCGGTGTACGACCGTGAATTGCTAAAACCTGAATTTTTAGAAAACGCCGAAGCCATTACTTTAATTGGGGATGCGGCACATCCTATGAGTCCGTTTAAAGGGCAAGGTGCCAACCAAGCCTTGTTGGATGCGTTGACTTTAGCGCGAATGATATCAAAAACATGTGGTTCTTTTTCAAAATGGAAAGACACCGGATTAAGAAGCCGTTTATTAACCAAGTTTGAAGCAGAAATGATCAAACGAAGTGCTTCCAAAGTTAAAGATTCAGCTGATGCAGCACAGTTTTTGCATTCTGACGTGGTACTTCATGAAGGTGATGAACCAAGAGGACGCGTGTTGAAACGAAAAAACAACACATAATAATTTGGGATAGTTAATGGCAAACACTATTCATATTAAAATGAAAACTTTAACATTAGCAACCCAGTTTTACAAAAACTTTAAGATTTTTTAGGCTTACCTTTAAAACTTTACTAAACTTTTAAAAATTTGAATATGAAAAAATCAACCTTTATTACAAGCATTGCTTGCTTTTTTATCATGCTTTTATCTGTTAACATGGAGGCACAAAAATTTAGTTCTTTGGACAAAAGCCCATTGGACGTAACCGCTTACCCTAACAGCAACAAGGAAACCAATAAACTTGTAAAAGTAGTTTATAGTAGACCGCAACTTAAAGAAAGAGACTTAGGCACTTTAGTACCTAATGGCAAAGTATGGCGTACGGGTGCAAATGAAGCTACCAATGTTACTTTATATAAAGACATGAAGGTTGGCGGAAAAGCAGTTAAAGCTGGCGAATATTCATTATTCACAATTCCTGGAGAAAAAGAATGGACTATTATTTTAAATAAAGATATTAATGTTTGGGGCGCATATTCGTATAACGAAGCAAATGATGTGATTAGAGTTAAAGCACCTGTAAGCTCTGGTGATTCCTTAGAAGCTTTCTCGATTGCTTTTACCGATGATGGTACCATGCATTTAGGCTGGGGAACCGTTAGAGTTGCTGTGCCTTTCACTAAATAAGGCAATAGGCAATAGGCAATAGGCAAAAATAAAAGTTTCAGTTTTTTTTAATAAACTGGAACTTTTGTTTTCTAAAGAACTTTAAAAACGTACCCTAAAAGCCAATACAAAATTAGGAATACGAAGATGGTACCGAAGCACCCGCATTTGCCTCCTCCTATTTTTTTTGCGCCCCAGGCAGCTCCAATAACTCTTAATAGATTTTTCATAGTAAATTAATTAGGCTCTAATTTAAGGAATATTTAAATACTTATGCGTTTGTAAAGACACTTTCCACTTTGGGTTTGCCATAACATAATCTACAATTTCAGGAATTACTTTATCGCGCTTGCTCCATTCGGGTTGCAAATACAAAATACAGTTTTTATTCACTTGGGCTGCTTGTTCCTCAGCAAAGCGAAAATCGTCTTTATTATACACAATAACTTTAAGCTCGTGCGCTTTCGCATACACTTCTTTGGTAGGGAGTTTCATTTTTTTGGGCGACAAGCAAATCCAATCCCAAATACCTGTTAATTTATAAGCGCCAGAAGTTTCAATATGTATTTGCAACCCTTCAGCTTTTAATTGCGAAGTAAGGGGTGCCATATTCCAAGTTAATGGCTCACCTCCAGTAATTACTATGGTATTACTGTATTTTTTGGCGTTTTCAACAATTTTTGAAATTTCTGTTGGCGGGTGTAAATTGGCATTCCAGCTTTCTTTCACATCACACCAATGGCAACCTACATCACATCCACCTATTCTAACAAAATATGCAGCAGTGCCTTTATGGTAGCCTTCACCCTGTATGGTATAGAACTCTTCCATTAACGGCAACATCTCGCCTTTATCCACTAATTTTTGTATATCTTTATTCATAATCGTTTGCAAAGATAACGGTTTGCTTACTAATTGTTGGAAGTTTTATAACTCATGTTCATTTAAATTTATTTATAAATAACTATTTTTATGCAAAATTAATATTCATGGACAAGAAGGAAACTTTTTTTAAATACATAACGGAAGGCAATATTTGTAAAGGCGACTTTATATCTGTAGGTGCAGCCATGCTAGACGGTAAAACCATTACCGACGCTTTGGTAAACATCCCCCTAAAAACCCTTAACAGACACGGTTTAATAGCGGGAGCTACAGGTACCGGAAAAACAAAATCGTTACAGGTTTTAGCCGAAAATTTAAGTGATAAAGGGATTCCTGTGTTATTAATGGATATTAAAGGAGATTTGAGTGGTATTGCCCAACCAAGTCCAGGACATCCAAAAATTGACGAACGCCACGCACAAATTGGTATTCCGTTTGAAGCTAAAAGTTTTCCCGTAGAAGTTTTAACCCTTTCTGAACAAGATGGGGTACGATTAAGAGCTACTGTTAGTGAATTTGGTCCTGTTTTATTATCTAGAATTTTAGACCTTTCTGATGCGCAATCGGGTGTGGTAGCTGTTATTTTTCAATATTGCGATGATAATAAACTCCCTATTCTCGATTTAAAAGATTTTAAAAAGATACTGCAGTATGCTACCCAAGAAGGAAAAGCAGAATTTGATGAAGCCTATGGGCGTATTTCTACCGCATCAACCGGTGCTATTTTACGTAAAGTAGTAGAACTGGAACAACAAGGTGCCGATTTATTTTTTGGAGAAACATCCTTTGATGTGGACGATTTATTACGTGTAGATAACAGCGGAAAAGGGTATATCAACATCATCCGCTTAACCGATATTCAAGACCGCCCTAAATTATTCTCCACCTTTATGTTGAGTTTATTGGCCGAAATATACTCCACCTTCCCAGAACAAGGTGATAGCGACAGACCAGAATTGGTTATCTTTATAGATGAAGCCCATTTAATTTTTAATGAAGCTTCAAAAGCATTACTAAATCAAATTGAAAGTATCGTTAAATTAATACGTAGTAAAGGGGTTGGTTTGTATTTTGTAACCCAAAACCCTACCGATGTGCCCGAAGCCGTATTAAGTCAGTTAGGTTTAAAAATCCAACATGCACTTAGAGCTTTTACGGCTAACGATAGAAAAGCCATTAAACTAACGGCACAAAATTATCCAGATTCAGAATACTACAACACGGTTGAAGTTTTAACCTCGCTTGGTACGGGTGAAGCCTTGGTATCTGCTTTAGATGAAAAAGGACGCCCTACCCCATTGGCTGCCACCATGATGCGCGCCCCTATGAGTAGAATGGATATTTTAACCGAAGAAGAATTAAAAGCTTTAAATTCAAAATCGAAACTTGTTAAAAAATACAACGAAACTATAGACAGAGAAAGCGCTTACGAACTTCTAAACAAAAAAATAGAATTAGCTGAAGCCGAAGAAGCCAAAGAAAAAGCCAAACAGGAAAAGGAAGCACTTGAAAAAGCAGCTTCTAAAGAACGTACTACAACGTCTTCTAGAAGAAAAAGTACTGCCATGAATCCTATTGTAAAAGTGCTTACAAGTGCAACATTTATTCGCAGTGTATTTGGCATTCTAACTAAAGTAATGAAGAAATAGGTTACTTAATAAACATTCAAAAAATTAGAAATAGCTAATGAACCCATTTTTATCAAAATTACTAGTTGACATTGCTAGAAAGCGACTTCAATCTAAAAAGAAAAACCAAAAAGTAAGTAAAAAGGAAATAGTTCCATTAGTTAGAAGGTTTCAGGTTGAAGTAGCACACGCCATTAAAGAATACATCTTTATACTAATTGGTGTGTTTTCGGCTGGTTTTGGTTTAAAAGGTTTTTTACTCCCCAACCGGTTTATTGATGGTGGAGCCACAGGTATTTCGCTCTTGCTTCAAAACGTTACTTCTTTAGATTTAAGTTATTTTTTAATTCTTGTAAACCTACCCTTCTTAATTTTAGCATCCAGAACCATAGGCGTAAAATTTGCTATTAGAAGTATTGCTGCTATTGCCCTTTTAGCCTTTGTGGTACACTTCATAGACTACCCAACTGTAACTGAAGACAAACTGCTCATCTCCGTATTTGGTGGTTTCTTTTTAGGCTTAGGTATTGGTATGTCTATGCGAGGTGGTAGCGTTATTGACGGTACCGAGGTATTAGCTATATTTCTAAGCAGAAAATTATCACTCACCATTGGTGATGTTTTATTGTTAATAAACATTTTAATATTTTCGGTTGGTGCTTATATTCTTTCTATTGAAACGGCACTTTATGCTATATTAACCTACTTGTCGGCTGCTAAAACGGTAGATTTTGTGGTTGATGGTGTTGAAGAATATGTGGGTGTAACCATAATTTCTACAAAACATGAAGACCTAAGACACATGCTTACCAAAGAATTACGTAGAGCTTGTACCATTTACGCAGGTAAAGGAGGCTTTGGAAAAAGTGGAGAAAGCTACGACAAAGATATTATTTACACTATTGTAACCCGTTTAGAACTTGCCAAACTACAAATGGAAATTGATAAAATTGATAAAAATGCCTTCATCATTATGGGTATTGTTAAAGATTTAAAAGGTGGAATGATTAAGAAGAAACCTATGAAAGACCATTAGAATTTCACAAAAAATTATGTCTCAAAAAAAATACATTATACAAAACAATCCATTTGTAGTTCCAACAACCGATGGAAAAATAATTAAAGAGCATTTTGGAGTTGCTACTGATAAAAACTCACAAATCAGTATAGCCCACATGAAAGCACCCGCGGGATGGAGCGAACCTTTTCAAACTCCAGAATTTGACGAATACACCTTTATAATTCGTGGCAAAAAACAATTTATAATAGAAGATGACATTGTGGTTTTAGAAGCTGGTCAATCTATCAAAATCAACAAAAACACACGCGTTCAATATTCCAATCCGTTTACAGAAGTCTGCGAATACATTGCCATTTGCCTACCTGCTTTTTCTATGGATTTAGTAAACAGAGAAGCATAAATGAACAAATACTTTCTTAAAGCTATTGGAGGTTTTATAAACCTTATAAGCTACTTTTCCCCCAATTATGCAGCACAAATAGCTGTATTCTTGTTTTCAAAACCAAAAAAAGGAAAAACTAAAGAGGTTGAATTGCCTTTTTTAAATACAGCTAAAAAAGAAACCGTCCAATATCAAAACATGTCCATTGCTACTTACCATTGGAGCGGCACCAAAGAAACCGTTTTATTAATTCATGGTTGGGAAAGCAATGCCTTTAGATGGAAAGACCTTATTGAAATTTTACAATCTCAAAATTACAACATCATTGCTATTGATGCACCGGCACATGGCAAGTCGGGAAGTAAGATATTCAATGTCTTTTTATATTCTGAATGCATCCACGCTATTACAAACAAATTTAATATTGATATCATTATTGGGCACTCGGTGGGTGCCACCGCTTCGGCTATAGCACTTCACAACTACAATTCTTCTATAAAAAAGTTAGTATCTCTTGGTGCGCCTTCAAATTTTGCGGGCATAATTAATAATTATATTTTAATGATGGGTTACAACAAAAGGGTTATAAATGCTATGAACGCATATTATTTAAATCATTTTGGTCATGAACCCGATTATTTTTCGGCTAAAAATTTCCTTAAGGATATTCAAGCAAAAGGACTCATCATTCATGATAAAAAGGACCGAATTATATCTTACAGAGATGCTTTAGATATTTCAAAACACTATAAAGACTCAAAACTTATAAAAACAGTTGGTTTGGGTCATGGCTTAAAAAACGACCAAGTTTACAATCATATTTTAGAGTTTTTAAACGATTAGATTTGTTGTACTTTTGAACCATGGAGCCCACAATGGGCTTTTTGGAACTAAACCATTATTATTAATATAGTCCTTGACGGATTATAAATGGTTTTTGATTTTTTATTTAAATGGAAGTAGAATTAAAACGCATCAATAAATTTTTAAGTGAAGTTGGCTATTGCTCACGCAGAGAAGCTGATAAACTTATTGAAGCTGGCAGGGTAACCATTAACGGCGTAATCCCAGAAATGGGCACCAAAATTGCTCCAAGCGATGTGGTTCAAGTGGATGGCAAAGACATAACCAATACTAAAGAAGCATTTGTTTATTTGGCGTTTAACAAACCTGTTGGTATTGTTTGCACCACCGATACGAGTGTTGAAAAAGACAATATTATCGATTTTATTAATTACCCAAAACGAATTTTCCCTATTGGAAGATTGGATAAACCCAGTGAAGGCTTAATTCTTTTAACCGATGATGGCGATATTGTAAACAAAATTCTTCGTGCCAGTAACAACCACGAAAAAGAATATATTGTTACGGTTGATAAGCCTATTTCGCAAACTTTTATCGAGCGCATGTCTGGTGGTGTTCCGTTAGTAGAACTTAAAAAAGTAACCCGAAAATGTAAAGTTGAAAAATTAGGGACTTACGAGTTTAGAATTGTTTTAACCCAAGGTTTAAACCGACAAATACGTCGTATGTGCGAATACTTAAATTATGAAGTACAGACACTGAAACGTGTTCGTATTATGAACATAAAACTCGATATGCCACTTGGTGAATACAGAGAACTTACCAAAGAAGAATTTAAGGAATTGAATCATTTAATTGCCGATTCTTCTAAAGAATATAAACCAAAAACACCAAGACCAAATAGACGAAAATAATACGCTGTTTTGGAAATTCAGCTATCCTTTAAAATTGTTTCACCCTTCACCAACCAAGAAAAACCAAAAGCCTCAACAGCTAAAGTCTCCATCCAAAATGTGATATGATATCCGTTATAAACATCTTCTGGTATCAGGTTTAAGCCATCCCCTAAAAAAACAACAAGAAGTGCAATTATCATAAGTATTCCACATATGATGAAAACAACATTCCTTTGTTTCTTTTCCTTCGTTTTTCCTTCCGCTTTATTAAATTTAGTGAATAAAAATAAACTCATATACGCCAAACTACCTAGAAAAACACCTGCGCATACGTAATGAAAAACCGTTCGAACAGAATTTTCTACAACAAATGAAATACTAAAAGAATCGCATAAACCACCACATTCGCTAAGTATACTCTCTGTTGGGAATAACAACAATAAAAAAGCGGCAATACCTGCAATGCTTGATAAATAAAAATCGATTGGTTCTTTCCCTTTATAGATCATTAAAAAAACTGCCATAAGACTAACAATTATTATAAAAATGACATTGGATCTTGTAAAATAATAATGGCTAATGGAGTCCAACACTTCATAATGTTGACTTATTAAACCTAGGAAAGCGCATAACAATATAGGCAACAGCATTCCTAAAACGCCAACCAATTTCCTTAAAGTTTTGCTGCTTGTTAACCAAATGGCGTTATCATCAGTAAACGTTAAATTCAGAGTTTGGTTGACTTTATTAGTTGTCTGATTTTTGTTTTCGTCCATAGTACGCTGGTATTTTTATAAATATAAACAATACCATACAATCTACAGTTTACTTAGCGCGTCTTTCTCTTGCCAACAATGTGTTTTTAAGCAACATAGCAATCGTCATAGGACCTACACCGCCAGGAACTGGCGTAATATAACTTGCCTTTTTGCTTACACTTTCAAAATGCACATCGCCTGCGAGTCTGTAACCGCTAGCTTTGGTGGCATCTGGAACACGTGTAATTCCAACGTCAATAATTACCACATCTTCTTTAACCATATCGCCTGTTAAAAACTCTGAAATACCAATGGCAGCTACAATAATATCAGCAGCCTTTGTTATTTCAGCTAAATCTTTAGAACGACTATGAACAACCGTTACCGTAGCATCGCCTGCTTTACGTTTTTGGCTCATAAGAATACTCATTGGGCGCCCCACAATATGGCTTCTTCCCATAACTACCACATTTTTTCCTGAAGTTTCTACTTGGTAGCGTTCCAACAATTCCAAAATTCCGTAAGGTGTTGCCGGTAAAAACGTTGGCAAATCCAATGCCATTTTACCTACGTTAACAGGATGGAAACCATCCACGTCTTTATCTGGATGCACTGCCATTAAAACCTTTTGTTCATCAATATGTTTAGGCAATGGCAACTGAACTATAAACCCATCAATATCATCATTGGTGTTCAGTTCGTTAATTTTAGCTAATAATTCTTCTTCTGAAGTATAATCGGGTAAATCTATTAAGGTAGAATTGAAACCTATCTTTTCGCAAGCTTTTACTTTTGCATTAACATAGGTCATACTAGCTCCATCGGTTCCAACAAGAATGGCTGCCAAATGTGGTACTTTTTCTCCTTTAGAAACTAGCGCACTTACGTGTTCTGCTATTTCTTCCTTTATATCGTTGCTTACTTTTTTACCGTCTAAAATTATCATTGTTTGGGTGTTGGGTTCTTGAGTTTTAGGTGTTGGGTTTTAGGTATTGGATGTTTAGTTGTTTAGTTGAAGTAACTTTTAACTTTTAACTTTTAACTTTTAACTTTTAAACTTTATCTCATTCCTTTCATCATCTGCATCATCTTTTTGCCGCCACCACCTTGCATCATCTTCATCATTTTGCTCATTTGGTCGAATTGCTTTAAAAGTTGATTTACTTGTTGAACCGAAGTTCCAGACCCCTTGCCTATACGTTGTTTTCTACTTGCGTTTATAATGCTTGGATTTGTTCTTTCTTTTGGTGTCATGGAATGAATGATGGCTTCAATACCTTTAAAAGCATCATCATCAATATCAACATCTTTTAACATTTTGCCAGCGCCAGGAATCATACCCATAAGGTCTTTCATGTTTCCCATTTTCTTAATCTGCTGAATTTGTTTTAAGAAATCATCAA
This sequence comes from Mariniflexile gromovii, assembly GCF_017814435.1. Taxonomy (GTDB): domain Bacteria; phylum Bacteroidota; class Bacteroidia; order Flavobacteriales; family Flavobacteriaceae; genus Mariniflexile; species Mariniflexile gromovii. Next base: position 76,721 of record NZ_JAGJCB010000010.1, read on the forward strand.
ACCCAAATTGGTTTTTGGCAATTTTCTTTTGAAGTTTACGTGCTTCCTCTTCATCAAACTGTTCTTGAGCCCGTTCTACTAACGAAACAACGTCTCCCATCCCTAAAATACGGTCTGCCATACGTGCTGGATAGAACACGTCTATCGCTTCCATTTTCTCGCCCGTACCAATAAACTTGATGGGTTTATTTACTACCGATTTAATGGAAATTGCTGCTCCACCACGGGTATCACCATCTAATTTGGTAAGGATAACCCCATCAAAATTCAACACATCGTTGAAGGCTTTTGCAGTATTTACAGCATCTTGCCCCGTCATAGAATCTACTACAAACAAGGTTTCTTGTGGTTGAATGGCTTTGTGAATGTTTGATATTTCAGTCATCATCACTTCATCAACAGCTAAACGACCTGCGGTATCAATAATAACTACATTGTATCCGTTTGCCTTAGCGTGTGCAATACCCGCTTTTGAAATGGCCACAGGATCGGTATTTCCTCTATCGCTAAAAACCTCAACGCCTATTTGGTCTCCAACTACGTGCAATTGGTCTATTGCCGCTGGTCTGTAAACATCACAGGCTACCAATAAAGGTTTTTTAGATTTTTTGTTTTTAAGATAATTAGCCAGTTTACCAGAAAAGGTTGTTTTACCAGAACCTTGTAAACCAGACATTAAAATAACGCTTGGGTTGCCCGAAAGGTTGATGCCTTCGGCATCGCCACCCATAAGCTCGGTTAATTCGTCTTTTACGATTTTAACCATTAATTGCCCTGGTTGTAACGTGGTTAATACGTTTTGACCAATGGCTTTATCTTTTACTCTTACGGTAAAGTCTTTTGCTATTTTAAAGTTAACATCGGCATCTAGTAATGCACGACGTACTTCTTTTAATGTTTCGGCTACGTTTACTTCGGTGATGCTTCCATGACCTTTTAAAACGTGTAAGGCTTTATCTAATTTATCGCTTAAATTATTGAACATAGTTCAGTTTTAATTTTAAAAATGCAAAGTTAATGATTTGAGCCGTAATTATTGACGTGATTTTTATAAAAATGAGATTTGATTTTTACACTTTGGCTTTTTTTAATATGTTGCCATTTGCGCTAGGGATAGCAGCGGAAAGCCCACAGCGACGCAGGAGCGAGGACTTGTAGTGGATAGCCCGACCCTTGTGGTAGCGCCCTAAAGAATTGGCATAAAAAAAGGTTGCCAAAATTTGTGTTTGACAACCTTTATAAAGGGAGCTTTATTTAATAATTAACCTAACCAACCAAATATATGGGCTCCCTTTTAACCAAAAACATAATTAATTTTTCTTTTCAAGGATTAATGTGCGTTCTATTTCGCCGTTAGCGCTTAAATCAACCAATTCGATTCTGTTTGCTGTAATGGCTTTTATTTTCCATCTGAATGTTAGCTCGTTAAACGGTGCTTGGTTGGCGAATAACATGCCTAAATAGAGACCTTCGTTTCGGTACGCTAACCAAGAACCGGCTGTAACACCGTTGTTGGGATCGGTAACTTTTATTCTTCCTGTTATTAGAAAGTCTACTGTGTAGCCAAAAAAGTTTATTGTTGGGTCTACTACATGCACCAAGCCATCATCGTATTTAGCTACTTCCCAGGTTCCTGCTGCTATTACCGCATCGATGTATTTTAAATCATCATCACTATCAAAACAATGTCTTTCCAACACCATTTTACTGTTGGCGTTTTCAAGTTTTATTAAACCTGATTCTAGGAAGGTAATTAGCCATTCCAGTTTTAAATCTGGACGTCCATCTAGTGTAATTTGAAGTATAAAACCTATGTTTCTAACGCCTATTTCGTATGTACCAGTAACAAATTCACCATTTATTCTTAATTTAACTTCGTTGTTCGGTAAGAATTTAAGCGGTGTTCCTATATATTCTTTTTCTTTATCGGTACCGTTTATACTTAATCGTGCAATTCTCCAATAACATTCTTGTAAATAATTTTCAATGCGTTCTTTGGTAATGTCTATAACAATATCGCAGTTTCTCTTAATTATAATTCTGTTACCTCCTTCTTCGTAGATTTTAAATTTTCCGTCTTCAAAATCATACAATAACCATTCTAAAGTAAAGTCAGCTAAATTCTCAAACGCCATTTTTAAAAGTACACCACGCCTTGTTGATCTTAGCCCCCAAGTTCCGGTCAACATATCGCCATTTCTTGAGCGCATTACAACAACACCATCTTCTTTAAAATTAATGGCATACTGTTCGAATTGCGCTGTATTGTCTTGATTATTTCTTTTGAATTCGTAAACAATCCAAGGGCATTTTTTTAGATAGTTTTCTAAACGTTCTTTTGAAAAATCTTCTATATCGCAACTATCTTTGGCTGTTTCAATAATACGTCTTAGTTGTTCGTTATTTTCGGCTGTTAAGGTCGTGCCATTTTTAAGCACCATGGTTACAGGAAAGTTTAAACTTGCCAAAACTTCGGCGTTTTTAACGCGCTTCATAAAAAGGTAAAGTTGCTTTTTGTTTTCAATATTTACAACATTGATTACCGAGAAATCTCTGTTGTATACAGAAAAGGCTATTGGAAATTTAAAATCAATGCATCTTATTTCTCTTTCCTCTACTTCCTCATCATCTTTACATTCAGCAATAAATTCTGATAATTGTTCGCCACTTTCTATCGTAATCTCTTCGTGTTCCGAAGTGGTTATAGTAATAGGGAATATGATATCTAAACGATCTATATCGTCTTCCAGTTCGTCATAAAGATGCTTTATTTTTTCATAGTCTGCCTCAGAGTCAATCCTAATCTCGATGCCACGAACTTTTACAATAACAGGTAGTTTAACAGAAATACAAGTTGCGCCGTCAATAATATTGTCTTTAGAACCATCCATCTTAGAGGTAGCGCTAATTAAACTGGTTAATTGCGCTTGGGGCACTAAAGCTTCCTCTTGTGTAGGTTCGGTTATCTCAATTTTTTCTTCTTGACATGAAGAAAACAATAAAAGGGCAAAAAAAGGTATTAGTAGTAATGTTCTCATTTTAGTTTTCATGATTGTTGATTTTTTGGATTTAACATAGCTTTTTGTATATAAAACAGGATACCCCTAAAAACTCCTACCCTAATTTTTAAAAAAAGTTTCAAAGTTTCAAAGTTTCAAAGTTTTAAAAACCCTATTTTAGTGCGACCAACTACCTATAGTAATGGAAAAACAACTACATGAAAATATTTGTGAAGAGCGCTTGTTTTCTTCAATATTCAATAAATACGCTAAAGATTTACACAACTTTTTATATTATAAGTATGGCGATTTACTAAACCCAAAAGATAAAGTACAAGAAGCCTTTATTAAACTTTGGGAGAATTGTGCTAAAGTTAGCCCCGAAAAGGCTAAAAGTTTTGTTTTTACAACCGCCAATAATTTGATGTTGAATGAAGCTGCCCACCAAAAGGTTGTTTTAAAGCACCAACAAACCAAACCTAAAATGCATACTAACGAGAATCCTGAATTTATAATGCAGGAAACCGAGTATATGGATAAATTGCAAAAAGCATTATCAAACTTAACCGATGCGCAACGCGAAGCTTTTATGATGAACCGTGTAGAAGGTAAACGTTTTAAGGAAATTGCTGAAATTTTAGATATTTCTACCAAAGCGGTTGAAAAACGTATTTATGGAGCATTGGAAAAACTGCGGAAGGACATTAAGGAATTGTAAAGTTAGATGGTTAGATGGTTAGATGGTTAGATGGTTAGATGGTTAGATGGTTAGATGGTTAGAAAGCTAAACTTTGTTGCTTTGAAACTTTTTCAAAAACAAGGGTAGGAAAAAATAAAAGTTAACTGTTATATAATTGAATACAGAAATGATGGACAGAGAAACGTTAATATCGAAATGGTTAAATAATGAACTGAATGATCAGGAACTTGAAGCGTTTAAAATGCTTGAAGACTATGATGATTTGGTAAAGTTATCTGATGGCGTGCAAGCCTTTAAGGCAGATGATTACAACACTTCTGCTGAATTGGAGCGTGTTTTAAAAACCATTAAAACTACCAAAAAGCAACCTTCAAATTGGGTAAAACCATGGATGCGCGTTGCGGCAATTCTTGCCATTTGTTTCAGTATATACTTTTATACAACTACTATAGACACTAAAGTAACCACAGAGTTTGCTCAAAAAACAACTATAGAGCTACCGGATAATTCTAGTGTTAATCTAAATGCGAAATCCCTCTTAGCATTCAATAAAAATTCTTGGAAAAATGAACGCGAAGTAACGCTAGAAGGCGAAGCTTTTTTTAAAGTTGCCAAAGGTTCATCGTTCCAAGTTATTACAAAATCTGGAACCATAAAGGTTTATGGTACCCAATTTAATGTAAAACAACGCGATACTTATTTTGAGGTTATTTGCTACGAAGGTTTGGTTGGCGTTACGTTCAATTCTCAAGAAACTAAATTAAAACCTGGCGACAGTTTTTTAATTATAGATGGGAAACAAATTGCTAAAGAAAAAGAAAACAGCGCAACACCTTCGTGGTTAAATAACGAAAGTACTTTTAAAAGCCTACCTTATAAAGAAGTTATTGCTGAATTTGAAAGACAGTACCATGTAACGTTCAAACTTCAAAACATTGATGCGAACCAATTGTTTACAGGTAGTTTTGCACACAACAATTTGGAAGTTGCTTTAAAGGCAATTACATTACCTTTACACGTAACTTATAGTAAAACCAACGGTACTATAACATTAAAACGTGAGTAGAAAAGGACTCCTTTCTATTTTTTTATCACTATTTTTTTTGAATGTTGCATCTATAAAGGCGCAAAACATTCAAAAAGAAAAGCAACCCCTTATTTCTATTTTAAAAGTTCTTGAAGAAAAGTTCAGCATTCGTTTTTCTTTTATTGATGAAACCGTAAATAAAAAAGAGGCCACTTTACCAGACTTAGAAGCATCACTGGAAGACGTTTTGGAAACACTAAAAACCGAAACTTCATTAGATTTTGAATTGTTGGACAACCGCTTTATTGTCATCAAAAACAAAACCGAACGGCAACCAAGCACCTTCAAACTGCAACGCTTGGAAGAAGTTACCATTAACAACTACCTAACAACAGGTATATCAAAGCTTAACGACGGTTCCCTATCCATAAAACCCGAAACTTTCGGCATTCTTCCAGGACTTATTGAACCCGATGTTTTACAAACCATTCAAGCATTACCGGGTGTTTTAAGTACCGATGAAACGGTTTCCAATATTAACGTTCGTGGTGGCACTCACGACCAAAACCTCCTGCTTTGGGATGGCATTAAAATGTACCAATCGGGTCATTTTTTTGGGTTGATTTCAGCTTTCAACCCCTACACCACAAAAAAAATACATGTTTACAAAAATGGCACCAGTGCTAAATATGGCGATGGCATTTCGAGCGTTATCGATATGCAATTACCTAATGATATTGACCACGCGTTTAAAGCAGGATTGGGTTTTAATTTAATTAATGCGGATGGGTTTGCTAAAATTCCATTGTCAAACAAAACAGAATTACAACTTTCAACACGGAGATCTGTAACCGATTTAATTTTAACGCCTACTTACGACCAGTATTTTAAACGTATTTTTCAAGATTCCGACTTAACTAAAGGGAACAGAAACTCCATTTCTAAAAACGAACAGTTCTATTTTTATGATGTGAATTTAAAATTCTTATACGACATCACTAAAAAAGACAGAGTTCGTATTCATTTTTTAAACGTAAACAACTTTTTAAATTACGACGAACAATCTACTATAAACGATAGAAATGAAGCTTTTAATAGCAAACTATCGCAACGAAATTTAGCCACCGGAATTACATATACCAAAGATTGGAATGAATCGCTTTCAACAACCTCTCAAATTTATGTTTCAAATTACGATTTAGATGCCACCAATCACGACATCACCAACAACCAACGCTTAATTCAGGAAAACGAAGTGTATGACGGTGCTGCAAAATTGGATATTAACTACTGCCCAAACCATCAACTTAAAATACATGGCGGCTACCAATTTATTGAGGTTGGCATTAGCAATTTGGAGGACGTTAACAATCCTGCATTCAGAAGTTATATAAAAGAAGTCATTCGCAGTCATGCTGTTTATGCAGAGACGGGACTTCTATCAAACAACGTTAAAACAAATTTAAAAGTAGGTGCGCGTTTAAACTACATTCAAAAATTCGACATGCTATTTGCTGAACCACGTTTAAGTTTTAGTCAGCGGTTTTTAAACGATTTCAGATTGGAAGTTTTGGGCGAATTCAAAAGTCAAACCACCTCCCAAATTATCGATTTACAAAACGATTTCTTAGGCATTGAAAAACGAAGATGGGTTTTATCAAACAACAAAGACATTCCTGTTTTAAAAAGCAAACAAGCCTCTGTGGGTATTCATTACAATAAAAACAAACTTTTAATTAGTGCTGAAACTTATATTAAAAAAGTAAATGGCATTACCACAAGAAGCCAAGGATTTCAAAACCAATATCAATTTGAAAATAGTGCAGGAAGTTATGAAATTAAAGGGGTCGATTTTTTGCTGAACAAACAATTTTCCAATGTAGTTAGTAGTTGGATATCCTATTCGTTCAATACCAACAATTGCACTTTTAAAGATTTGAATGATGGAAAACCCTTCCCTAACAATGCCGATATAAAACACGCCGTAACATTTGCCGGAACTTACACCAAGAATGATTTTAAATTGGCAATAGGTTTAAATTGGCATTCAGGAAAACCAACCACCCCACCAAACAGAAGCGACGATCCTAACAACACCGAAATAACTTATTCAAGTCCAAACAGTGCCAACTTAAAAGACTACTTGCGCACCGATTGTTCATCTACCTACCAATTTGATATTTCCAACACTTCCAAAGCAACGGTGGGGGTTTCAGTCTGGAACATCTTCAACAAAAAGAATATTATAAATTCTTACCATACTTTAGATGATGAAAATCAAATTGCAAAAGTTGAAAACCAATCCCTAGGAATCACTCCTAATGTGAGTTTTAGGATTGACTTTTAATACAAATTAAAAATAAAAAGCGACCTTATATTATTTTTATAAAGGGAACAAACCATTTCATATATTTGGCTGAAAATAACAAGGGTTATGTTACTATTAAACATTTTAGATACCTCGCTGCCATTTACCAATCCGGTATTAAAATTTCTTATTATTTTAATCATTATTCTACTAGCCCCTATTATTCTTAATAAACTAAGAATTCCCCATATTTTAGGCCTCATTTTAGCAGGCGCTGTTATTGGGCCTAACGGATTTAATTTACTATTACGCGATAGTAGCATCATTTTATCCGGTACGGCAGGTTTGCTTTATATTATGTTTCTAGCAGGTTTAGAAATAGATATGAACGAATTTAAAAAGAACAAATTCAAAAGTCTGTTGTTTGGTTTGTACACCTTTAGTATTCCCATGACATTTGGAATTTTAGTAGGTATTTTTATTCTGAAATTTTCTGTGCTTACATCAGTTTTACTCGCCAGTATGTTTGCATCACACACCCTTATTGCCTACCCCATTTTAGGTAAATTCGGCATTACCAAAAACCGTGCTGTAAATCTAGTTGTAGGTGGCACCATGATAACCGATACCCTGGCACTTTTAGTACTTGCCATAATTGTAGGTATGACCAAAGGCACGACCAGTTTAGAATTTTGGATTCGGCTTTTTATTTCGGTTATGGTTTTTGGGTTTATCGTATTACATATTTTTCCAATTATTGGGAGATGGTTTTTAAAGCGTTATCAAGATCATATTTCACAGTATATTTTTGTTTTGGTTATTTTGTTTCTAGGTTCGTTTTTAGCTGAAGCTGCAGGCATTGAAGCCATTATTGGCGCGCTCCTTTCGGGTTTTGCGCTTAACAGATTAATCCCATCCACATCGGCTTTAATGAACCGTATTGAGTTTGTTGGTAACGCTATTTTTATTCCGTTTTTCTTAATTGGTGTAGGAATGTTGATTGATTACCGTGCCTTTTTCACCGATTTCGAAACCATTTTGGTAGCTGTTGTTATGACGATTGCGGTAACATTAGCTAAGTTTTTCGCCGCTTGGGCAACACAAAAATCGTTTAAATTTTCGGTAGATGAACGACGCATCATTTTTGGCTTGAGCATTGCACATGCAGCCGTTACATTAGCAACCGTTTCGGTGGGATATAACATCATTATTGGCGAAACCGAAACTGGAGAACCTATAAGATTGTTGGGAGAAAGTATTTTGAATGGCACCATTATAATGATTTTGGTTACGTGTACCATTTCCACCTTCGTAGTTCAAAAAGGATCTAGAAACCTGTCCATATTTCAATCTACTGCAAGAGACAAAAGCGATACTGAAAACGAAGAGAAAATATTGGTTACCGTTAATAACGCCGATACCGTTGAGGAACTAATCAATTTAAGCACCATAATAAAATCTAAAGAAAACAAAGAATCCATTTTCGCTTTACATGTTATCAATAATGAGAATTCCGATGTAAAAGCAGAAAATAATGCCATTAAAATTCTTGACAAGGCCATAAAGATTGCTTGGGCAACAGACATCCATTTAAAAAAATTATTGCGCTACGATATGAATGTCCTGAATGGAGTTTTAAATGTTGCCAAAGAAAAAAAGATAACAGATTTAATATCGGGCCTTCATGTTAAAACCAATATTTCAGAATCATTTTTAGGAGATTTAACCGAAGGTATTTTATCTAAATGCAATGCCACTACGTTTATTTATAAATCATTACAGCCTATTTCAACCATAAAAAGACACATCATTATCATGCCCAATAATGTTGAAAATGAAATAGGGTTTCCGTTCTGGTTATTAAAAATCTGGAACATTGCCTACAACACCGGTACCAAATTGGTTTTTTACGGTACGGAACAAACCATTAAAGTGATTAAAAACATCCATTCTGAACACCCTATTGAAGCCGATTTTGTAATCTTCAACAGTTGGAGCAGTGCCAAAGAACTTTCAAACAATATTAAATTGGATGATAATTTAATTTTTATTTTAACTAGAAAAGACGAACCATCCTACCAAAAAAACATCAAGAATATCTCAATTTATCTAAACAGATATTTAACTTCAAATAGCTTTATTTTGGTTTGCCCAATTATGAAACCCACTTCCATTAACGACACCATCGAGTTTAACAACCCTTCCTTGTTAGAACCATTAGAAAAACTGGATGAAATTGGAAAAACCATTGCGAGTGTGTTTAGAAAAAAGTAAAAATTTTATACTAAGTGAAATTTTATTTTGTAATCAATCTCAACTAAATTCGTTATAAACTTTAAAACTTTTTTATGCTAATTCGTTGTAAAACATTTGAATGAAAACCCTGCTACACATCATAATAGTTTTGAATTTTAGCTTAGGTTACTCCCAAACCAAAATAGATTCTTTGATTTTAAGTAGTAAATTGAATAGAAATTGATTAAAAAATATTTTGGAACACCTTATAAAAAAAAGTAGTTACGTGTTTGGAAAATCTGATTTTACTTATGAAAATCCTTGCCAAAAAACAAACAACACCCCAAACACATAACCGTAAGCAATCCCCACAAAAAAGCCTCCAACTAAAACTAATAAATCAGCATTCAAAGTCTCAATTTCAGCCAAACCATCAGCTTATTTTCCACATTCATTCATTAAACCTGTTTCGTTGCACAACCCGCTAAAACATTTCCTTAAAAGTTAACAATCAGCAATTTACTAAATTAACCCTTGTCTTTTTAGACTACATATTTGAATAAAAAATATTATTTTACTTACAAAAAAATGAATTTCAACGAAAAAACAAGCTTTTTGTAGCGTAAATTGGTTTTTTTCTTACTTTAAAACCTTTTAAAAAAAATAATTTATGGCATCACTTAATCCGCTTGGTACCAATCTAGATTTAAGAAAAGCAAAACACCTTCTTAGACGTGCTACATTTAATTATACCAAAGAGCAACTGGATAGTTTTGTTGGGATGTCTGCTACCAATGCTGTTTCTAGTTTAACAACGGTTTCACCAAACACTTTATCAGAGCCTTTTGATCCACTACCTACAGGTGCTCCCGATGGTTTTTGGACGTCTTCATTACAGCTGCCAAATTCATTTGAAGGACAAGGGAGAAAAAGTGCCATTACCACTGGTTGGTGGTGGTATAATGCCATGAGTACCATAAGCTTAAAACACAAATTGTCATTTTTTTTACACACCTGTTTTGTAGTTGGTAAAGACACAGGGGTTGGGAGTGCTACGTATATTTATGACCATATCCGTTTGTTGGATTTTTATGCTTTAGGAAACATTAAAACCTTTGCAAAAAAAATTACTTTAGATAATGGCATGCTGAATTATTTGGATAATTCACAAAACAATAAAAACAATCCAAATGAAAATTATGCCAGAGAATATTTAGAGCTTTTTACCATTTTAGCAGGTCCACAAATAGGAGAAGGCAACTACACAAATTATACAGAAATTGACATTCAACAAGCTGCAAAAGTGCTTTCTGGATTTAAAAGTAGAGCCAATAGAAGTGATATAGATCCAGACACCAATTTACCAATGGGTTATATAAACATCGACCAGCACGATACCAAAGACAAAACATTTAGCGCCGCTTTCAATAATCAAACAATAACTGGAAGAAGCACAGAGTCGGGAATATTTGAAGAATTAAGCGATTTTGTTGAAATGGTATTTGCACAACCCGAAACCGCCAAAGCCTATTGCAGAAAACTGTACCGCTATTTTGTAAAAAGCCATTGGACCGATGAAGTAGAAACCGATATTATCACGCCACTTGCGCAATTATTACTTGATAATGATTATGAAATTTTACCCGTAGTAACCACGCTGCTTTCAAGCGAACATTTTTATGATGCTGATGACAGTGATGCTACCGATGAAATTATAGGAAGCATCATTAAAAGTCCTCTACAATTAATATCCGAATTGTGCTCTATGTTTAGCGTGCCCATACCAAACCCAGCAACCGATCCTTTAAATTATTACTATAATTTTTTCTTTAGATTTATACACAATAGTTATTTGAATGCAGCTGGAATGGATTTTTTCAACCCAGACTTAGTAGCTGGTTACCCCGCTTACCACCAAATACCAGATTTTGACAGGCATTGGTTTTCTTCAAACACCATTATTGGCAGATATAAACTAATTGAATGCCTCATTGAAGGGAAAAACACGATAGGTTCTGGCAATATTTACACATCTTTGGATACCGTTTTATTTGTGAAAAACAAAATCTCCAATGCATCAGACCCCAATTTGCTTATTTCTGAAATTGCAGATTTATTATATCCCGAAGCTATTGATTCTGACAGAATAAATTATTTTAAAACCATTATAGTTGATGTAGGTTTCCCTGATTATTATTGGACGAGTGCATGGAATCAATACTTAAGTTCCAATGATAGCATCACTGTAAAAACACGTTTAAATGCCTTAATTATTGCCATGATTAATGCTCCAGAATTTCAACTAATGTAATTTATAAAACATCCATAAATAAGCGATAAATACTAACACATGAAAAGAAGAAATTTTATAAAACTTTCAGCATCAGCTACCGCTATTGGATTAACTCCTTTTCAACTACAAGCGGCCCTTAAATCGTTTATGCCTTATGTGGAATGTCCAGATATTTCAAACAGAAAGCTAGTTATTATCAATTTATCGGGGGCTAATGATGGCTTAAATACCGTCATTCCATTGGATCAATACGATATGTACAGTAATTTACGGCCTACTATAAAAGTACCTATTTCTGGAGCTAATAAATATATAAATTTAGATACTACGTTGCCAGATAACCAACAAATAGGTTTAAACCCTGCGCTTACAGGTTTAAAATCCCTTTATGACAAAGGTTGGTTACGCATTCTGCAGTCGGTTGGATATCCTTCACAAAATAAAAGTCATTTTAAATCGGCCGATATATATTTAACAGGAAATGACGGAAATAGTCTTTTAAATGGTAATGACACCGGCTGGATGGGACGTTTTATGGAATTGTTTTATGAAGATTTAATTGTTGAAACCTACCCGTTAGCAGTTGAAATTGGTTCTAATAACACATCGCTAGGCTTTCATGCTAAAGAAGCGCATGGGCTATCGATTAATATTTCAGGACAAGACCCTGCGGGATATTATTCAGTTTTAACTGGATTGGGAGGTTTGCCGCCATTAAACATTCCAGACTCCGATTATGGGGATCAATTACGTTTTTTAACCAATACAGATGAAATAACGGACACCTATGCACAATCTATTTCAAATGCATTTAACACAGGTAAAAACAGTATTACTTACCCAGACAGCGATTTATCAAATCAGTTAAAAACCGTCGCACGATTAATAAGTGGCGATTTAGGCACCAAAGTTTACATGGTGCGTATTTCTGGTTTTGATACACATAACAAACAAGTGGAAACTGCCGGCGATATTTTAGGAACGCATCATACATTATTATCAAATTTATCGGGAAGTATCGAAGCTTTTATAAATGATTTAAACAGTCAAAATTTAGCTGATGATGTTGTAGGGGTTACGTTTTCAGAATTTGGAAGAAAAGCAGCCGAAAACGGTAATTTAGGTACAGATCATGGTGAAATAGCACCTATGTTCGTGTTTGGCAAGCCTGTATCTGGGGGTGTTTCGGGTACTAATCCAGATTTAAAAGAAGCCGTTAGCACAAATAACTACCAATTAAAAACCGTTCAGTACGATTATAGGCAAACATTTGCAACCTTATTGCAAAATTTTCTAGGTGCAGATAATGCCATTATTGATGCTACGTTTTTTAATCATACTCTAAATGATAGCTTTAACAATTTAAAGGTTGTGAATCTAATAAAAGGCTCTTACGATGTATCAACAGGTTGCACAGCCTCAACCAACGACGTTTCAAGTGACAACAAAAATTGGTTGGTGTACCCAAACCCATGCCATGATACCGTTTACATATCTGGAATAAACATTGCAGAAACTGTTTCTTATAAAGTTTATAATGCTTCTGGCATTTTATTAATAGATAGAACGGACGAAATAATTAATGGCAAAGCAACTATTAATTTAGGTCTTTATAGTGATGGTATTTACTTTTTTCAAATTCTATCAGGTAGCAAAAAGGAAGTGCATAAAGTTATTAAAATATAGATTTCACAATTAAAGTTTACGAATTCAGTTTCAAAAGAAATAGATAACAAACAATTTCATGAAAGCCACAAAAACCTATTTTACACTTCTAATATTCACCCTTATAATAGCCTCCTGCAACCGAGATTTAACAGAAGATTTTATTGCTATAGAACCTATTGATATTGAATACAAATGGTGGATATTAACACATAAAAACTATGCAAGTCCTGGCATTTATCTATACAACGAAACAACCTCGACCATAGAATTAGAACTAAGTTTACCTGAAAATTTAAAATCGCCCCATGCCCTAGCCTTTGATGGGGAATCTTTATGGGTTGGAGGCAACGGAGAAAATGAATCCATCTACCAACTAAATCCAGAAACAGGTGCTATTATATCTCAAATTAGGAATATTGAAACCGAAGGTATTGCTTTGTTGGATGGTTATTTATATTATTCAAACTACAACATTATAAATAAAATAGAAAAAAACGGAACACTTGTTGAAGAAATACCAACGGTAAATTCATCATACAATATTCCAGATTTAGCCATATATAACGACAATTTATACTACTTGCGCTATTCGGAAACCGGACCCGTTGTAAAATTGAGTTTATCCAAAAAAACAGAAACCATCATTCCAGCTATTGAAACTTCAGGAACTTACTGCATGACTATTTTTAACAATGAAATCATTACCATGTCTGCTTTAAATGAAATTAACCATAATAATATACGAACCGGTTTACTTATCTCAAGCCAACCAACACCTTTTGATGGCTGGATAACAGCGATAGCGCCTTATAGTCAGGAATAGAGTTTTATTCTTAATTCAACACTCTCATTTCCTTAAAAATTATTTCACATCAAGTCGTTGGGCAACATTAGGAAAAATGAGCAATTTTTCGGATATTTAAAACTTAAATTTTCATAAAATGACAACAGTAGATGACATACGAAATGGATTGATAGAGAAAATACTATCTATTAGAAATAAAGATTTTTTAGTCGCTCTTGATAAATTAATTACATCAAGCTCTTCAGAATCCGACATTATTGAATTGACTGACGAGCAAAAAATTATGCTGGAAATGAGCGAACAGGATATTAAAAATGGAAAACTGATTTCTCAAGAAGCAATGGACAAAAGAAATCTGGAATGGCTAAACGCAATGTAATTTGGACTCGTACAGCCGACATTCAGTTTGTGGGGATTTTAGAATATTGGGTAAATAGAAACAAGTCAAAAACCTACTCAAAAAAACTCATGAAATTAGTTTCGGAAAGAACAAAACAAATAGCCGAACAACCATCAATTTTCAAAGCGACTAACGTTAAAGACACGAGAGTCGCTTCCTTAGGAAATTTCAGCATTTTCTATAAATTTAATGACAAAGAATTAATAATTACAGCCTTTTGGGATAACCGACAAAATCCAAAAAAACTATTGAAAATATTGGAAAGCAAAAAATAACACTGTCCAATAATGGCTATAAATAATTGCTTGCTTTTACCTACTTCTGAAAATCCATGAGGATTTCCAACTTGGTGTGTACTTACAAAGTTAATCGCTTAACCACCGTGACGTAAACATACGAGCCGAGACCGTTAAACCAACTAACCCAAACTAGCTAAACTAGCCTTCAAAGTTTCTATTTTAGCCAAGGCATCTGCTTCTTTGTTACGTTCGTTGGCAATAACTTGTTCAGGAGCTCCAGCAACAAAACGCTCGTTGGACAGTTTCTTTTGCACCGATTTTAAAAAGCCTTCCGTATAATTTAATTCTTCAGTTAGTTTTTTAATTTCAGCATCTACATCAATACTGCCTTCCATAGGAATAAAATACTCGTTGGATTTTACTCTAAACGTTAAAGCGCCTTCAACCGTTTCATTCACATAATTTACAGCTTCGAGATTTCCTAACTTAGAAATTATATCATCAAACGCTGTGCTTGATTTTTCATTATTGATCACCGAAAAACCAATGGCATCTTTAAACGCAATGTTCTTTTCTTTTCTAATGTTTCTAATACCAGAAATAACTTCCGAAGCAAATTCAAACTCTGTAATTAATGTTTCATTTATAGGTTTTGCCTCTGGCCATTTAGAAACAATCAATGCTTCCTCTGGGGTTCTTTCAGCTATATAATGCCAAATATCTTCGGTTAAAAATGGCATAAACGGATGTACAATTTTTAAATTTTCTTCAAAAATTGAAATCACGGATTTATAAGTTTCTGAATCTATAGGTTGTTGGTAAGCTGGTTTTACCATTTCTAGTAACCAACCACAAAAATCATCATAAATTAATTTATAAATCGCCATTAAAGCATCACTTAAACGGTATTTGCTAAAGTGATCTTCAATTTCCAATAAAGCTTTTTGAAATTTAGATTCGTACCAAGCGATAGCCATTTTACTGGAATTTGGTTGCGGAATGGTGTTGCTAATTTCCCAACCATCAACCAAACGGTAAGCGTTCCAAATTTTGTTTCCAAAACCCTTTCCTTGTTGGCAAAGCGCTTCATCAAACATTAAATCGTTTCCTGCGGCGCTACTTAAAAGCAAGCCCACACGGACACCATCGGCACTGTATTCATCAATTAGTTTTAAAGCATCGGGCGAGTTCCCTAAGGATTTACTCATTTTTCGGCGTTGCTTATCGCGAACCAACCCCGTTAAATACACGTTATTAAATGGTTTTTCACCTTTATATTCGTAGCCAGCAATTATCATACGGGCTACCCAAAAGAAGAGAATATCCGGTCCTGTAACCAAATCGTTGGTTGGGTAATAATATTTTATGTCTTCGTTTTCTGGATTTCTAATGCCGTCAAACACGCTCATGGGCCATAGCCAGGAGCTGAACCATGTATCTAAAGCATCGGTATCTTGTTTTAGGTCTTTGGCTGTTAGGTTTTGGTTGTTGGTTTTTTGTTTTGCTAATTCTAAGGCTTCATTCATAGTTTCAGCAACTACAAAATCCTCTTTTCCATCGCCGTAATAGTAGGCTGGAATTTGTTGCCCCCACAACAATTGACGCGAAATATTCCAATCGCGAATGTTTTCCATCCAATGGCGATAGGTATTTTCAAACTTCTTTGGGAATAATTTAATTTCGGAATGGTCGCCTAAAACCGCTTCAATGGCAGGCTTTACAAGTTCTTCCATTTTCAAAAACCATTGGTCTGATAATCTTGGTTCAATAACAGCTTTGGTTCTTTCGGAAGTGCCCACTTTATTGATGTGGGTTTCGGTTTTTACTAAAACACCTTTATCTTCAAGTTCTTTAACAATTTCCTTTCTAACAACAAATCGGTCTTTCCCTTGGTAATGCAGACCAAAACTGTTTAAACTGGCATCGTCATTAAAGATATCAATAACCTCTAGCTTATGCTTATCACCTAAAACTTTATCATTTTCATCGTGTGCCGGTGTTACTTTAAGGCAACCTGTACCAAACTCAACATCTACATACTCATCTTCAATAATAGGAATCACACGGTTGCAAATTGGCACAATGGCTTTTTTTCCACGCAAGTGTGCAAAACGTTCGTCATTTGGGTTGATACAAATAGCTGTATCTCCAAAAATGGTTTCTGGGCGCGTAGTGGCAATAGTTAAATATTCCTCCCCTAACCCCTCCAAAGGAGGGGAACTCTCACTCATAGCCCCCTCTCCTTTGGAGAGGGTTGGGGTGAGGATTTTATATTTTAAATAGTATAAATTCCCTTGTTTTTCCTCATAAATAACTTCTTCATCAGAAAGTGTGGTTTTCGCTTCTGGATCCCAATTTACCATGCGGTAACCACGATAAATAAGCCCTTTTTTGTGTAAATCGACAAACACTTTTATCACCGCTTCGCTCATATCATCATCCATGGTGAATTTGGTTCTATCCCAATCGCAAGAACAGCCTAATTTTTTAAGTTGTTCTAAAATAACCCCACCGTATTCGTGCGTCCAATCCCATGCGTGTTTTAAAAATTCTTCACGTGACAAATTATTTTTATCAATGCCTTGTTCCTTTAATTTAGCAACCACTTTAGCTTCGGTAGCAATAGATGCATGGTCTGTACCAGGTACCCAACAGGCATTTTTACCTTGCAAACGCGCACGACGAATCAATACATCTTGAATGGTATTGTTCAACATATGCCCCATGTGCAATACACCCGTAACGTTTGGTGGCGGTATTACAATGGTGTAAGGCTCTCTTTCATCTGGTGTGGAATGAAAATAATTATGTTTCATCCAGTAATTGTACCATTTGGTTTCTACCTGACTAGCATCGTATTTTGAAGGCATTTGCATACTTTGGAATAGTTTTTGAATAATAATTTGCAAAAGTACTTATATTTCTTTTTCTGTGAAAGGCATTGTACAGATTGATAAAAGGATTTATAAGATATTTTAACAAAATTTAATAATTATAATAGAAAAGTAATATGTACATTTAGCCTATCAAAACGACAATAAACATGTATTTCATCCATTATTTTTGCTGTTTAAAGGAAAAATAAGTATTTTCGAACAGAATTTTAATGCATTAAATCATTAAAAAAGACTTAAACGTCTCAACCTTTAACGTCTAAAGAACAAAAACAACAAAACAAATACATTAACAATGAAAAAATTATTTACAATTTTATTTATCGGATTAGTAAGTTTAGCCATTAACGCTCAAGATAAGGTAGCTAAAATAGAGTTTAAAACTGACACCGTTGATTATGGAACTATTGAAAAAGGTTCTAACGGCGTGCGTGTTTTTGAATTTACTAACACAGGGAATGCGCCATTAATTATTTCGAATGTGACTTCTAGCTGTGGTTGTACAATTCCTAAAAAACCAGAAGGCCCTATTTTACCTGGAAAAACCGGTGAAATTGAGGTTAAATATGATACCAATAGAGTAAACCCTATTAGAAAAACAATTACGGTTATCTCTAATGCTGAAACTCCTACTGTAGCCTTAAAAATTAAAGGTGAGGTTATTGACAGTAAAAGTGCTAGCGTCCTTGAAAAGACCAATAAAAGTATTGTTCAACAATAAGAAACAATGTATAATTTCAACAAAATCCTTAAGCCTGCTTAGGGATTTTGTCGTTTAATACGGGTCTTCCAAATTAAAACTAAAGGTTAACTCTTTTCCGTTTCTATCTACTTTTAATCGTATTCGTTTACCAGAATCCTCATAAAACTCTTCAGTAATTTGTTGTAAAGAAAATTGATGCGATGGTTTATTGTTTATACTAATTAAAACATCATTAATAAGCAAACCTGCTCTTTCAGCGGGCGAATTTTTTCTTAATTCCACAATTAGGTATGCTGGTTTCAAGGACATTTTATAATGCATATCACTAACAACCTTTATGTTATTCATAGCAGCATCATTATTTGATATTCCTACTTTTTCTCTTAAAATCCTATCATCAACTTCCTTAACAAACCTAAAACCATCATGCGCTAGTTCTATACCACTTTTATTATAACTAAAGGGTTCTTTAAAATAAGCATTCTTTTTAAGCGTTGCTATAGCGTTTTTATAATCGAACACCCAATTAAATCGTCTTAAAACATTACCAGCCAAACTACCATTGCGGTCTTTAACCATTCTTGCATATAAAACAGAGGTACTATCAGGATAGGCAACATTGGCGTTTTCTAAAACCAAGCTTTTTAAATGAAGTGCATCTATTTTAGAACGTTTCCCATAAATACTGCCACTTAAACCATGACCTAAAAAGTCATTAAAAAATTTGTTGCTAGATTTAATTCCTAACGAATCGTTTACAAACAACCACAAGGCATCACTACCTCCAGAATCTATCAATAGTTTTACGGGTATTTGCTTGTTTTTAATTGTGATTTCAGTATCAATATAAGGTTTACTATTATGAAACTCCAGATTAAATGTTTCACACGAATTGCATTTTTTATAACGATATGCCTCGGGCTCTGTTAATTTTAAATATTTTTTTGAATAGTTTATTTCAACAATTAAGTCTTTGAAAATATCGTTACCAATAATGCCATGAACAGGAAAGCCTAATTTTGGAGCTAAATTTAAATTGGCATCATAAATGGCATAAAGCTCTTGATTTAGTTTTATGGCATCGCCTATTTTAAGAATGTTGTTACTGGATTTTAAAGCTTCAACCGACTCACCTTCACCCAAACCTCTTAAAAATATAGATTCGGTATTTTTGATTTTTAGGGTATCGGAAACATTTAAATAATTAAATATAATAGGTTTACTTACACCTGTATCCAACAAAAAAGACAAAGTAACACCATTGATTTCAACAGGAACAATAATGAGGTTATTAATAAGCTGAAACTTGATTTTGTCCGATTTGTGCTTGTTTTGAATGATAAAATTATCCTGAGAAAAACCGAGGTTACCTATCAAAAAAATAACTTTAACAAAAAACACGAATCTTTTCATAGCAAACAACTATGCTTTAGGTGCATATAATTTATAAATCTTTATAATGCCATTCTTAATTTAGCATCTAATTTAAATAAACTTTAAGATAATTTTCTCAACTTTGCGCCTTATAATTTAATAAATAAATGCCAACTATATCTAGCAAAGGGCTTTTAATGCCTGAATCTCCTATTCGAAAACTAGTTCCTTACGCAGAACAAGCTGTTAAGGATGGAAAATTTATATACTATCTAAATATTGGGCAACCCGATATTAAAACTCCAGAAGGGGCTTTAAAAGCTGTTAAGGAAAATGATATTGAAATTCTTTCGTATTCTAAATCTGAAGGGTCTGAAACGTACAGAAAAAAACTTGCAAACTATTTTAAAACACATGACATCCATGTATCTTCTAAAGACATTGTGGTAACAACTGGCGCTAGTGAAGCATTACTTTTTGTTTTTGGTAGCATCATGGACCCTGACGATGAAGTAATCATTTCCGAACCATTTTATGCAAATTACATTGCATTTTCTACGGCCTCTGGCGTAAAAGTGGTACCAATAGTATCTAAAATTGAAGATAATTTTGCCCTACCTTCCATTGAGGCATTTGAAAAACTGATTACCCCAAAAACAAAAGCTATTTTAATTTGCAACCCAGGAAACCCTACGGGAAACCTATATTCTAAAGAGGAAATCCAGAAATTAACAGCTATAGTTAAAAAGCATGATTTGTTTTTAATTGCAGATGAAGTTTACCGCGAATTTGTTTATGATGGCGAAACCCATTATTCCATCATGCAAGAAAAAGAAATTGAAGAGCACGCCATTATGATAGACTCCGTTTCCAAACGTTACAGCATGTGCGGTGCAAGAGTTGGCTGTTTGGTTTCAAAAAACAAAAGCGTTATACAAACTGTTATAAAATTTGCGCAAGCGCGTTTAAGTCCGCCAACCTATGCACAAATTGCAAGCGAAGCAGCACTAGATACCCCAAGAAGTTATTTTGATGATGTGATTGCCGAATATATTGAACGAAGAGATACTTTAATAAGCGAACTTCAAAAAATTGATGGTATTAAGGTAAGCAACCCCAAAGGTGCTTTTTATTGCGTTGTAGAATTACCAATAAAGAACTCAGACCATTTTGCACAATGGCTTTTAGAGGAATTTGATATAAATGGCGAAACCGTTATGGTTGCCCCTGCTGGCGGGTTTTACTCCACACCAGGGCTTGGTTTAAACCAGGTACGCATTGCTTATGTGCTTAAAAAAGAAAACTTAATTAAGGCTGTACATATTTTAAAAGAAGCCTTAAAAGTTTATAAAGACTAAACAATTAACAATTAACAATTAACAATTAACAATTAACAATTAACAATTAACAATTAACAAAGTTAAAAAACCGATACTACCCAATTCCTATTTCGTAGTGTTTATTTCATTTAGCTTTGAAACTTTGCTACTTTGAAACTTAAAAAAAACATATCTTTAAAACCTTTTAATACTTTTGGTATTGATGCGCTAGCAACAAATTTTGTTTGCGTTTCTTCTATTGAAGAATTAAAAGAGGTTTTAACATTAAAAAACTACCCTAACAAACTTATTTTAGGTGGTGGCAGTAATATGCTGCTTACCAAAGATTATGATGGCCTTGTAATTCATGTGAACTTAAAAGGTATTGAAATAGTTTCAGAAGATGATGATTTTGTTTACGTAAAAGCTTTTGCAGGTGAAGTTTGGCATGACTTTGTAATGTGGTGCATCCATAACAATTTTGGAGGTATTGAAAATTTATCATTAATTCCTGGCAATGTTGGTACAGCACCTATTCAAAATATTGGGGCTTACGGGGTAGAGCTTAAAGATGTTTTCGAATCGTGTGAAGCCATGTCACTAGAAACAACTTCTATAAAAACTTTCAACAAACAAGAATGCCGTTTTGATTATAGAAACTCCATTTTTAAACAAGAAGCTAAAGGACAATTTACAATTACAAGCGTTACCTTCAAACTAACTAAGCGCAACCATCAACTGCATATTAATTACGGCACTATTTCTTCTCAATTGGAAGCCATGCAAATTGAAAACCCAACCATTCAGGATATTTCAAAAGCTGTTATTTATATTCGCGAAAGCAAATTACCAAACCCAAAAATTATTGGAAACAGCGGCAGTTTCTTTAAAAATCCGTTGGTTTCAAAAGCACATTACAATAAATTACTTCAAAATTTCGAAGATATGCCAAGTTATCCTGTATCGGATACCGAAGTAAAAATCCCTGCGGGTTGGCTCATTGAAAAAGCTGGTTTTAAAGGCAAACGTTTTGGCGATTATGGCGTTCATAAAAATCAAGCGTTGGTACTAGTCAATTATGGCAACGCGAAGGGTGCAGATATCTTAAAACTTTCAGAATTAATACAAAGCACTATTGCACGCTTATTCGAAATTTCAATAGAAGCCGAAGTAAACATCTTATAATACCAAAGAAATTTATAACTTTGAAGTTATTAAACAGTTAGTTAACCAACTTTAAACTTATCCATCTTGATTTCATCTCTAGAAAAAGAAATAGTTACCCTATTGGAACTTGGCGATAAAAAGGCCATTACCTTACTGTATGATAACTATTCAGATGCCCTTTATGGTGTTATAAAAAAAATTATAGCAGATGAGGATATGGCACAAGATGTACTTCAAGAAAGCTTTATAAAAATATGGCGCTATGCAAAAAAATACGATTCTACTAAAGCAAAACTATTTACTTGGCTTTATAGAATTGCCTATAATACCGCTATAGACAAAGTTAGATCGCAAAAAAATAAAGATGGTAAGGAAATCCAGATGGATAAATCTACCGTATATAAAATATCAGCGGAAGAATTGAATCAGGATGTTATGGACATGCAAAAACACCTGACCAGTTTGGACGAAAAATATCAAATAGTAATAAATGCACTCTTTTTTGAGGGCATGACCCAACAAGAAGCCAGCGAAGAACTCGATATCCCGCTAGGCACTATAAAATCGAGATTAAAGATTGGATTACGTGAATTGAAAAAAATTTATAATCCCTAATTTTAAAACGTCATGAATGCGAAAATAACTACTTTTTTAAATTCTGGCCTACTAGAAAAATATCTATTAGGTGAAACTACTTCTGCCGAAACAGAAATAGTTGAGTCTCATATTTCAAAATATCCAGCAGTACAGAATTATTATAACACATTACAGCACAACTTAGAAATAGTTGCTAAAAGTAATGCTGTTGAAGCCCCTAAAGGCATCTTAAATAACATTTTAGATGAACTTGATGAAGCACCCGTTGTAGAATTAAATGCCACTAAAAAATACAAATATTGGCATAA
Source organism: Mariniflexile gromovii (assembly GCF_017814435.1). Classification (GTDB taxonomy): domain Bacteria; phylum Bacteroidota; class Bacteroidia; order Flavobacteriales; family Flavobacteriaceae; genus Mariniflexile; species Mariniflexile gromovii. The sequence goes on from NZ_JAGJCB010000010.1 coordinate 99,757, forward strand.
GTTTAGTGTTGCAGCTAGTATTATTGCCTTTATGTTTGCCGGTACTTCTTATTTATTTTATCATCAAAACCAAAGGTTAAATGATGAAAATCAGGTGGTGGTTGATGAAATATTTGATTTGCGAAATGATATTAAAGCAAACAATAAAAAGCTAGATGAAGTTATGAACCAGTTTATGGAACTTAACGACCCTGACACTTATAAATACATCATGCAGGGCAATAGTCGTGCTAAAACTTTAAAAACAGTAGCTTATATAAACCCTAAAGAAAAAACATCAATGATTGATGTCGTGTCTTTACCAGAACTACCTGAAGAACAATGTTACCAAATTTGGGCAGAATTACAAGGAAAAATGGTAAGCCTAGGAATTTTAGATCAAGCTGACAGACAACTTAGAGCCATTCCTTATACAGAAAACGCATTGGCACTAAATATTACCATTGAACCAAAAGGCGGTAATACCAGAGCATCTTTAAATAATATGGTAGCCGAAATTGATTTACAATAAGATTAATAGTTAAAATCCCTCAAAACGAAAAGCCTCATTTGCAAACTCAAATGAGGCTTTTTTATTGCTATAAATTAATTCTAAATATAAATAAATTACACGTATCCTTTGTTAAATATGTTTTGTGAATTAAACCTGCAATTAGAGCTACCCAAAACAACCAAAGTTGTGTTATAAACAATATTTTATGAATTAATATTTTAAAGAGTATTTATTAAAAAGCAGAAAAACATTTATAGCTTAAACACTATAAATGTTAAATAGTCACAAACTAGTTTTCATTAAATAAACTTTTAGATATTAATACTTAAATACTTTATCTTTGCCAAAAATTAAGATAACCGATGAAACTTCTTTTAATAACAATCGCTTTATTAGGATTAGGAATTGCAGGAATTGCAATAAAAATTTGGGCCAAAAAAGACGGGAAATTTTCTGGAACTTGCGCTAGCCAAAACCCAATGTTAAACAAAACTGGTGAAAATTGTGGTTTCTGCGGAAAATCTCCCGACCAATTTGAAAATTGTAACGAACCTCAACACTCTTAGCCTTTATGAGTTTACTTGATTTTGTGTTCTACGGTTTTATTGCCGTGGTAGTTATTCAAGTTATCTATTTTATTGGTTTCTTTTGGAAATTTACATTTTTAAAACCGGAAAGAACTGTACCTAAAAGCATGGATATTTCAGTTATTATCTGTGCAAAAAATGAAGCTGAAAATCTTAAAAAATTCTTACCCTCTGTTTTATCTCAAAAGTATCCTAATTTTGAAGTTGTTTTAATTAACGATGCTTCTACCGATGATACTCTTGAAGTAATTGAAACATTTGCTGCAGAACATAGCAACATAAAAATTGTAGATGTTAAAAATATTGAAGCCTTTTGGGGCAATAAAAAATACCCTTTAACATTAGGTATCAAAGCTTCAAAATACGATTACCTTTTATTTACGGACGCTGATTGCAAACCCCTTTCAAAATACTGGATACAAGAAATGAGCAATTGCTTTGTTAATGAAAAAAGCATTGTATTAGGTTATAGTGGCTATTCAAAAATTAAAAACTCATTTTTAAACAAACTAATCCGCTATGAAACTGTAGTGACTGCCGTTCAATATTTATCGTTTGCAAAAACAGGAATACCTTACATGGGAGTAGGCAGAAATTTAGCATATACCAAAGAGGCCTTTTTTAAAGCCAACGGATTTATCAATCACATAAAAGTGCGTTCTGGTGATGATGATTTGTTTGTAAACCAAGTAGCAACAAAAAGCAATACAGCCATCTGCATCACTGAAGACAGCTTTACACAGTCTACACCAAAAACGACGTTCAACGATTGGATTAAGCAAAAAAGACGTCATATATCAACAGCAAAACATTACAAGCTAAGTCATAAAATTTTATTGGCATTACTTTATTCAACACAATTACTATATTGGGTATTTGCCACCATCCTTCTTGTAACAACTTTTAAATGGCAAATTGTTGTGGCGTTATTTCTACTAAGAATCATACTTTACTACACCATTTTTGGAGCTTCATCAAAAAAATTGGATGAAAAGGACCTTGTTTTAACACTTCCTTTATTAGAAGTATTTTTAATTATTATCCAATTAACTATCTTTATAAATAATCTTATCTCAAAACCCAATCATTGGAAGTAATTGAAGCCATTAAGCGTGCCAAGGAAAACGACCAAAAAGCGTTTAATTTTCTATTAGACACCTATTGGGATGATGTGTATGGATTTCAGTTAAAACGTATTGAAAATGAAAATGATGCTGAAGATATAACCATTCAAACATTTTCAAGAGCTTTTGACCGCATTGAAACTTTTGATGAAAATTACAAGTTCAAAACGTGGTTGATTACCATTTCGAAAAACATCCATATTGATTTACTTCGGAAGTCAAAAAACTCTATTTCCCAAGTTATTTCAAATGATGATAAATCGGTGTATCAAATTTTAGACGAGTCGCCTTCACCTGAAGATGAATTAATTACCGAACAACATTTAGCAAAATTGCTTCGCGATATAAAAAAGCTAAAACCACATTATCAAGAAATAATCAATTTGCGTTATTTTCAGGAATTGAGCTATAAAGAAATCTCTATAGAGCTTAAAGAACCTATTAATAATGTAAAAGTGAAGTTGTTAAGGGCAAAAAAATTACTAGCAGAAATTATTCAAGAAAAATAATGTTTGTTAAACTTAAAAACCTAGGTCCGGGATTATTGTTTGCTGGTGCAGCAATTGGCGTTTCACATTTAGTACAATCAACACGAGCTGGTGCCGATTTTGGTTTGGGCTTACTTTGGGCATTACTTTTAGTAAACTTATGTAAATATCCTTTTTTTCAGTTTGGACCACGTTATGCAACCGCCACTGGCGAAAGCTTACTAGACGGTTACAACAAATTAAGCAAAGGCGTTTTGGCTACCTATTATATTTTAAATTTAGCCACCATGTTTACCATTCAAACCGCAGTTACCATAGTAACAGCTGGTTTAGCTTCTACTCTTTTTGGCGATTTTGGCACTTATAACATTGGAAATAAAATTATATCAAGCACCGAAATTTACACTGTTATTATATTAATTGTATGTATATTATTATTGCTTTTAGGAAAATACAAGCTTTTAGATAGGTTGATGAAAATAATTGTTATTACATTAACCATAAGCACCATAATTGCTGTAAGTGTTGCACTATACAATAGCTCTGAACCACTTTCATTTAAACAAATTATACCAAGCAATAGCTTAGAAATTGGCTTTTTAATAGCTTTTATGGGTTGGATGCCTGCACCTTTAGATGTTTCTGTTTGGCAATCGCTTTGGGCTATTGAAAAAAATGAAAACACTAATCAGTATACGCCACAATCGGCATTATTCGATTTTAATATTGGGTATTTAAGCACCATTGTTATTGGTATTGGGTTTCTTCTTTTAGGTGTTTTAGTTATGCATCATAGTGGTGAAACATTTAGTAATTCGGCAAGTGTATTTTCGCAACAATTAATAAACATGTATACCAAAAACTTAGGGAATTGGGCATATCTAATTATTGGTATTGCAGCTTTTACAACTATGTTCAGTACTACTTTAACAACATTAGATGCATCGCCAAGAGTGATGGCAAAAACTACCACCTTACTTTTTAAAAATGTCTCAAAATTGAATTACACCTTTTGGATTGTTTTATTAACCTTAGGAACGGTTTTTATTTTCTTGTTTTTCGCATCAGAAATGGGCTTACTTATAAAGGTTGCTACCATTTTATCGTTCATCACAGCTCCTTTTTATGCCATTATAAATTATATTTTAATTTCCAGCAAACACACACCAAAAGAATGGCAACCTTCAAAAAAACTACACATTTTTAGCTGGTTAGGCATCTTGTTTTTAATAGGATTCAGCATCTGGTATCTAACCACTTTATAACTTCATTTTAAAAGAATACTTCGTATCTTTGTACTTTATTTTAAAGACATGGATTCAGAAACTGTTTCAAATATTTTACCCGAAGAACGTGTTGCAAAACCAAAATGGCTTCGTGTAAAACTTCCAACAGGAAAAAAATATACCGAATTAAGAGGTTTAGTTGATAAATACAAATTAAACACCATTTGCACTTCTGGAAGTTGCCCTAATATGGGTGAATGTTGGGGAGAAGGTACTGCTACCTTTATGATTTTAGGAAATGTTTGTACCCGCTCTTGCGGTTTTTGTGGCGTAAAAACTGGCAGACCCGAAAGTGTAGATTGGGATGAACCTGAAAAAGTAGCGCGATCCATAAAAATAATGAACATTAAACATGCTGTTTTAACAAGTGTTGATAGAGATGATTTAAAAGACATGGGAAGCATTATGTGGGCTGAAACAATAAAAGCAGTTCGTAGAATGAATCCTGAAACTACGCTTGAAACATTAATTCCAGATTTTCAAGGCGTAGAACAGCATATTGATAGAATTATTGCTGTAGCGCCAGAAGTGGTATCCCATAATATTGAAACTGTTAGACGTTTAACCCGAGAAGTACGTATACAAGCACAATACGACCGAAGTATGGGTGTTTTAAAATACTTAAAACAACAAGGACAACGACGTACAAAATCGGGCATTATGCTTGGTTTAGGAGAAACACGCGAGGAAGTTATTCAAACACTTCACGATTTAAAAGCGAACGATGTGGATGTAGTTACTATTGGGCAATACCTTCAGCCTAGTAAAAAACATTTACCTGTAAAACAGTTTATTAATCCGGATCAGTTTAAAGAATACGAAGAAATTGGTTTAGAATTAGGATTCCGCCATGTTGAAAGTAGCGCACTGGTACGTTCTTCATATAAAGCTCAAAAACACATTAATTAGTTATGATTAATATAGCTATCAATGGCTTTGGTAGAATTGGCAGACGTGTTTTTAGACTTCTTCAAGATTATAAAGACATTCAAGTAGTTGCCATTAATGATTTAGCCGATGCTAAAACGTTAAGCCATCTACTTAAATACGATAGTGTCCACGGCGGTTTCAACGGAGTTGTATCTCATGATGATTCAAACATTATTGTTAATGATAAAAAAGTAGCACTATTAAATGATAAGCATCCAAAAGATATTAACTGGAAACCTTTTCAAGTTGATTTTGTAATTGAAGCCACAGGAAAATTCAAAAACAAATCAGAGTTACAAAATCACATAGATAATGGTGCAAATTCTGTTATATTAAGTGTTCCGGCACTTGATGATGATATAAAAACCATTGTTATAGGTGTAAATGATGATAGTATTAATGGTACGGAAACCATCATTTCCAACGCATCGTGCACCACTAACAATGCAGCCCCCATGATTGATGTTATAAACAAACTTTGTGGCATTAACCAAGCATATATCACAACGGTTCACTCCTACACCACCGACCAAAGTTTGCACGACCAACCGCATAGAGATTTACGTAGGTCGCGTGCTGCAAGCCAATCTATAGTACCTACTACCACTGGAGCAGCTAAGGCATTGACTAAAATTTTTCCTGAACTATCCGATGTTATTGGTGGTTGCGGTATAAGGGTGCCTGTTATTAATGGATCGTTAACCGATATTACTTTTAACGTAAAAAAAACAGTTTCTATTGAAGATATAAATAACGCCTTTAAAGAAGCTGCCAAAAATAATTTTAAAGGTATTATAGAATACACCGAAGACCCCATCGTTTCTATTGATATTGTTGGAAATAGCCACTCTTGTATTTTTGATTCCGATATGACTTCGGTAATAGGAAATATGGTAAAAATTATAGGCTGGTATGATAATGAAACTGGTTATTCTAAAAGAATAATTGACTTAATATGCAATTTATCGAAGAAAAAGAGTGTTTTATCGAAGAAATAATTATATTTGCCTGTAATATTTATTTAAATGTCTCAAATTAAAAACTTCATATTTATTGCATTGGTGCTTTTAAGCATGACGGTTTCATCACAAAAAAAAATTAGTAATGATCCCGAATTGCTTCAAAATAGCATCAATTATCATATTTCACAATCGCAAACGGAGTTGGAAAATTTCAACTATTTTAAGGCGCAAAAAAATCTTGATGAAGCTTTAGTTCTAGCCGAACAAATAGAAAACAAAAAAAGTATCGGTGTTATAAATGCTATTAAAGGCAGGCTTCAACTTAGTATAGGTGACACTGACAAGGCTATAAAATCACTTACCAAAGCTATAGATGTTCAACGTCTTATAAACGATAACAAAAACATAGGAAGTTCATACAAAATATTAGGCGATGTTTATGTAGCTAAAAAAGATTACAATCAAGCGCTGGATTATTACCGATCTGCAAAATCAAAATTTGAAGAAGAAGCTTTAAATGCAGAATTAGCAGATGTTCTTTTGTGTGAGGGCAAAACATATTTTAAATTAATAAACTACAAGAAATCAAGAGATATTATAGAGCAAGCTATAGCCTTGGCAAAAAAAGAAGAATTATTAAAAACCCAAAGCGACGCTTTAATTGCTCACGGTTTAGTGCATTCTAAACTAAACAATAATGACAAAGCGCTTACCTATGCTCTTGAAGGTGTTAAGTTGGCAAGCGACAATAAATTTTCAAACATTCTTAATAATGGTTATTTAACTTTAAGCGAAATTTACAACAACATACAGGACTACAAATCGTCAAGAGATTATTTAAACTCGTATGTAAAACTTTCAGATTCTCTAACTAACTTAAAACGTGCTAATTCTTCAAAAGACCAAGAAACGCAGTACCTTTTAAATGAAGCGAATCAAAAAAACACTGAAATGTTTCAAAAATTAGAGAAAGCTGAAGACGATAACAGTTTAAGCACATTAATTTCTATTTTAAGTGTTGCCTTAATTACCATCTTATCTTTACTAACATTATCGCTTTACAAAAACAACAACATTAGGCTAAAAACAAATAATATGCTCCATAAAAAAAACGGAGAACTTATTTTAGCTAAAGAAAAAGCAGAATTAGCCTCAAAAACAAAAGCCAACTTCTTATCTACAGTTACACATGAGTTAAGAACACCGCTATATGCAGTAACAGGATTGAGCAACATGCTACTGGAAGAAAACCCAAAACCTGAACAGATTCAACATTTAAAATCGTTGAAATTTTCGGGCGATTATTTATTGACTTTTATTAACGACATTCTTCAAATTAATAAAATTGAAGCTAATAAAGTTGACATAGAGCCCGAACCGTTCAATTTAAAAAAGAAAATAAACAATATTATTTTAGCTTTAAATAATTCGGCACAAGACAATAATGTAAAGCTTCATTTAGAGTTCGATAAAAATTTACCGGAAAATTTCATTGCAGATCAATTAAAAATTTCTCAAATCCTTATCAATTTAATTGGTAACTCCATCAAATTTACAAAAGATGGTGACATATGGATTCGAATTTATAAAATTGAAGAACAAGGAAAAATTTACACCTTACGTTTTGAAGTTGAAGATAACGGAATAGGTATAAGCCAAGAAAAACAAGATAACATGTTTGAAAGTTTTTCTCAAGGCTCTATACAAATTAACCGAAAATATGGAGGTACCGGTTTGGGGCTTTCCATAGTAAAAGGTTTGATAGATATTTTAAAAGGGAAAATTTATGTGAAAAGTGAGCTTGGTAAAGGAACCACATTCTATTTTGAAATTCCTTTAGAATACACTTCCTTAGAAGAAGCTAAAGAAGTTAAAACAACGTATTTTAGTGGTAATGCTAGCGATTTAGATTTAACAAACGTTAAAACTTTGGTTGTTGAAGACAACAAAATCAACCAAATGATCACCAAAAAGATTTTAACCAAAATGGATCTTAAATGTGATATTGTTGATAACGGTGAAGATGCTGTTGAAATGATAAAAACCAATAATTACGACATTGTTTTGATGGATATCCACATGCCAGGAATTAGCGGTATCGAGGCTACAAAAATTGTGAGATCGTTTGATAAAGAACAAATTATTTTTGCACTTACAGCGGTTACCATTGAAGATAAAATGCACGAGTTTGAAGAAGCTGGTTTTACAGATATTATTCCAAAACCATTTAAACAAGAAGAGTTTGAGAAAAAACTTTATAATGCACTAGCTTCAAAAAAAAATAAACCGGCAACAACTTAAGAAGCTACAAAACCCTTAACAAGCTTATTGATAACCTCGCTATTACTTATAGTTGTTTGAATAGGTAAATAATACAATTTGTCTTTTAAAGTACCATATTGGTTGAGGCGCATAAAGTCCTTTTCGGTAGTTATAATAAGTTCTTTTTTCTCTAAATCTAAAATATCTTGCTGTGTAAACTCATGGTGGTCTTTAAAATTCAAATGCTCAAACCGCAAGCTTTTGGCCTTTAAAAACTCAATTAAAGGATTGGCATTCGCAATGCCCGTTACCAAAGTAAAATTTGTTAGTGTATCTAAACTAATTTCACTTTGTGAAGAAAAAACAGTATTTGAATAATTTATTGAACTAAAGAAAACCTGTTGATGGTTTTTAGGTTCAATTTGCTTCAAAATTTTGCTTTTTTCAATCTCATTTAAATTTTCAGGACATTTAGTAACTATAATAATATGGGCTCGTTTTGCCCCATTTCTAGGTTCGCGCAAGTTACCTGTAGGCAAAACATAATCAGAAAAATACGGATTACTATATGTAGTAAGTAAAATATTCAACCCTGCTTTTACTTTTCTATGTTGAAAAGCATCGTCCAATAAAATAACTTCGGGTGAAGTTCCAAGCTTTATTAATTCATTTATACCGTTAATCCTATCGCTATCTACAGCTACAAGAATATCATTTTTAAATTTGTTATAAAATTGAAATGGTTCATCTCCAATAGATTCTGCACTTGAAAGTTCATTCGCCAACTGAAAGCCTTTTGTTTTTCGTTTGTATCCTCGGCTTAATGTAGCTACTTTATAATCATCCTTCAACAAATGAATTAAATATTCAATCATGGGCGTTTTTCCTGTACCACCAACACTTAAGTTTCCAACACAAATTACAGGAAAATTGAAAGAAGTAGATTTTTTTATACCTAAATCGTATAACTTATTTCGTAAACTGGTTACTGCATAATACACAGGTACAAAAGGGAAAGCTATGTTTCTAATTAATTTCATCGTAACGAAAATAATATTTTATCTTTGATTCAAACAAATTAATTCATGATAGTTCAAGACGTCATTAACCATTTAGAAGAATTAGCGCCTTTAGCCTATGCTGAAGATTTTGATAACGTAGGGCTTTTAGTAGGTGATAAAAATGCCAAAGTAACAGGCATTCTAGTTACCCTAGATACACTTGAAGCTGTTGTAGACGAAGCCATTGCCGAAAAATGCAACCTTATAGTTAGCTTCCACCCTATTATTTTTAAGGGCTTAAAAAAACTTACAGGTAAAAATTATGTGGAACGTGTGGTTATGAAAGCCATAAAACACGATATTGCCATTTACAGCATACATACCGCTTTAGATAATGCCTTACAAGGTGTGAATGATATGATTTGCAATACTTTAGGATTAACCAATAAACGCATCCTCATTCCGCAAAGCGAAACCATAAAAAAACTAACCACCTACGTACCAAAAGACGAAGCAGAACAACTTAGAACTGCCCTATTCAGCTCTGGTGCAGGCACAATTGGCAATTACTCCAATTGCAGTTTTAATGTAGAGGGCTATGGTACATTTAATGGAAACGACACAAGCAACCCAACAAAAGGAAAAAAAGGGATCACACATACCGAAGCTGAAACTAAAATAACCATCACGTTTCCAAAACATTTAGAATATAAAATTCTACAAACATTATTCAAATCACATTCCTATGAAGAAGTAGCGTATGAAGTCACTACTTTAGAGAATAAAAATCAGCAAATTGGCATGGGAATGGTTGGCGAACTAGAAGAATCTATGAGCGAATTGGATTTTTTAAGCTATTTAAAAACAAAAATGGACACTAAATGCATCAGGCATTCTTCACTTTTGAATAAAAAAATTAAAAAAGTTGCTGTTTTAGGAGGCTCAGGAAGTTTTGCCATTGAAGCCGCTAAAAACGCTGATGCTGATGCTTTTATAACTGCAGATTTGAAATATCACGACTTTTTTACGGCCGAAAACAGCATTCTTTTAGCCGATGTTGGACATTATGAAAGTGAGCAGTTCACAAAAAATCTTTTAGTAGCATATCTTACAAAAAAAATCACTAATTTTGCAATCATTTTATCAAAGACAAATACAAATCCTGTTAAGTATTTTTAAAGTATGGCTAAAACTAAAGAATTAACTGTTGAAGAACGTTTAAGAGCGTTATACGATTTACAACTTATAGATTCTCGTATAGACGAAATAAGAAATGTTCGTGGAGAACTTCCATTAGAAGTGCGCGATTTAGAAGATGAAGTTGCTGGACTAAACATCAGATTAGAAAAATTAGTTTCAAGTTTAGAAGTAATCGATAATGATATCGTTTCTAAAAAGAATCAAATTGAAGAATCTAAATCTTTAATTAAAAAATATAGCGAGCAACAAAAAAATGTTCGAAATAACAGAGAATTCAATTCTTTAACTAAGGAAGTTGAATTTCAAGAATTAGAAATTGAATTAGCTGAAAAACACATTAAAGAATTTAAAGCGCAAATAGAACAGAAAAAAGTTGTTATTTCTGAAACTAAAGACCGTTTAAAAGAGCGCGAAAATCATTTAAAGCACAAAAAAAATGAACTGGACGCCATTTTAGCTGAAACTGAAAAAGAAGAACAAGCTTTAATTCAAAAATCTCAAGATTACCAAGAGCAAATTGAAGAACGTTTGGTTGCTGCTTACAACAGAATTCGTAAAAACGTAAAAAATGGTTTAGCGGTTGTGCCAATTGAAAGAGGTGCTTCTGGAGGATCGTTCTTCACCATTCCACCGCAAATTCAAGTAGAAATTGCTGCTCGTAAAAAAGTAATTACCGATGAGCATAGTGGACGTATTTTAGTTGATGCTCAATTAGCTGAAGAACAAAAAGAAAAAATGGAAAAATTATTTGCTAAATTAAGCTAAGCATTTTCCTAATATATAAAACGAAGCCTTCATAAATTTGAAGGCTTTTTTTATTTTAAAATTTTCAGACTTTCGCTTTAAGGTATTTATTTTTAATTCGTCTAATAGAACAAGAAAAACTTTAAAAAATGAAAAATATTGCCCTTACCTTATTTGTAATCGTATTATTCAGTTGCCAAAACAATGCACAAGCAAACAAAAACCAAGAAGCGGTTATTAATGCCAAACCTATTGAAGTCCCAATAAAAAACAGTAAAGCCAAGGCCTATTTTGCCAGTGGCTGTTTTTGGTGCGTTGAAGCCATTTATGAAAGCGTAAAAGGTGTTGATGAAGTAATTAGTGGTTATTCTGGTGGACATACCAAGAACCCAACTTACGATGCAAGTAACACTGGTAGAACAGGACATGCCGAAGCGGTTGAAGTTATTTACGACCCAAAAGTGGTAAGTTTTTCAACATTGGTTGAAGTCTATTTTGGTTCGCAAGACCCAACACAAGTAAACGGACAAGGGAATGACCGAGGTTCGCAATACCGTTCCATTATTTTTTATCAAAATGAAGCGCAAAAGCAAATCATTCTTAAAAAGAAAGAAGCCCTTGCCAAAAAATTAAATGCCAAAATTGCTGCTGAAGTATATCCATTCCAAAAGTTTTGGGTGGCCGAAGATTATCATCAAAACTACGAACGCCTTCACCCAAACAACAGCTATATTCAAAATGTATCCGTTCCAAGGTTAAACCGGTTTAAAGCTAAGTTTCCTGAATTAATAAAAGATAAACATTAAGTTGATTACTTGTTTTATACCTTTACTAAAATATAAATCATGAAAAAACCAATCATTCTGCTTTTCATTTTAACCATTGTTATTGCTTGTAAACAAAAGCAAGAAACCAAAGTTGCTCAAAAAGAACTTTCAATTGCCGAAAAAATAGCTAATGCCCATGGCTTTGAAAACTGGAAACATGTTTCTGAAATAGCTTTTAATTTTAACGAAAAAAGAAGCTGGACATGGCATCCTAAAACGAATGATATTACTTTAATTACTGAAAACGACACCATAAATTATAATAGAAAATCTCTTGATAGCATTTCAGAGAAAGCAGATAAGGCATTTATAAATGACAAGTTTTGGCTATTAATTCCGTTTCAATTGGTTTGGGATAAAGGCACTAGCATTTCTGCACCTGTTAAAGCTGAAGCTCCCACAAGTAAGATGGAAATAAATAAAATCACATTAACATATCCTAATGAAGGAGGTTATACCCCTGGTGATGCTTATGACATCTATTATAATGATGATTACATAATTAAAGAATGGGCTTTTAGAAGAGGCAACAAACCCGAAGCTGGACTTGTAAACACCTTCGAAAACCATCAAGATTTTAACCGTATAAAAATTGCTTTAGATCATAAAAAAGCAGAAGGCGATTGGAATCTTAAGTTTACCAATGTAAAAGTTACGTTGGATTAATTTTATAATTTTTTCATACTTTCAACATCCAAAATCACCACTAAAGACGTATATAATATAAACAATGAATATTCCGCGTTATGCGTCTCTATATATTCAAAGCGCTTTCACTACTAGTTGAAGCGCTTTTTTTTACCCAATAAATTGTTCTTTGGTATGTGTACCGTCACAATAAGGTTTATTGCTCGAAGCACCGCATCTACAAAATGCCGTTGTTTTATTCTTAATTTCTTTTCTGCCATCTTTATGGGTTACATGTAGCGTTCCGTAAACCAATAAGGGGCCGTTTTCCAATACCTCAACCTTGGTTTCCAGCACTTCAGCTGTTTGGTCTTTTTCATTATTCATATAAAAGCTCAAAGCACCCGATGGGCATTTCTTTACAGTTTCTATAATAGCATCTGTTTTTGCGGCATCTATTTTTATCCAAGGCCGTTCCCTAGGCTGAAACACTTGTGGTAAACCTTTGGCACAAATAGCAGAATGAATGCACTTTTCAGCTTCCCAAACTACAGTTGTTTCTCCGTTTGTATATTCTTTTATCTTGCCCATAGCTAAATTATTTTACTAAATATACAAAATTCAGAGCTAAAAATTAAGTCTTATTCGTAACTTCATTTCTAAGTTTAGAATTCTTATTTTTGTTGGAAACCGAAAAAATAATCGCCTTGCTCAACCATAAATTAGGTCTCGAATTTGCTTTAGAGCAAGATAAAAAAGACACTTTATCATCCTACCGAAATCAATTTCACATACCAAAAGACAAAGATGGTAACGATTGTATTTATATGACTGGAAATTCACTCGGGCTCCAACCAAAACAAACCAAGTCCTATGTAAATCAAGAACTGGAAGATTGGGCAAATTTGGGTGTTGAAGGGCATTTTGATGCAAAAAACCCGTGGTTGAACTACCACGAATCTTTAGGAGAACACATGGCAAAAGTGGTGGGCGCAAAACCTATTGAAGTGGTTGTGATGAATACCTTAACGGCCAATCTACATTTTTTAATGGTATCGTTTTACCAACCAACCAAAACACGCTATAAAATTTTAATGGAGGCCGATGCGTTTCCTTCAGATAAATATGCTGTAGAATCGCAATTACGCCATCATGGTTTTGATGATAAAGCAGGATTAATTCTTTGGAAAGCTAGAAAAGGTGAAGAATTAGCCAATTACGACGATTTAGAAGCGATTTTAAAAACTCAAGGAGATGAAATAGCATTAGTTATGATTGGTGCCGTTAACTACTACACTGGGCAGTATTTCGATTTAAAGCGCATCACCCAGTTAGCACATAAACATGGATGCACGGTAGGGTTTGATTGTGCCCACGGTGCTGGAAATGTTGCTCTAAATTTACACGATTCACGAGCCGATTTTGCGGCATGGTGTACCTATAAATACCTCAACTCAGGTCCAGGCAGCATTGCTGGATGCTTTGTTCACGAGCGTCATGCTTACAACAAAAACCTCAACCGATTTACAGGTTGGTGGAGCCATAACAAAGAAACACGATTTAAAATGCGTGATGAATTCGACCAATTACCCGGTGCCGAAGGTTGGCAATTGAGCAATCCTCCTATTTTATCTATGGCTGCCATTAAAGCTTCTTTAGATATTTTTAATGAAGTTGGCATGGATACATTGATTGAAAAATCAAAAAAACTAACAGGCTATTTAGAGTTTCTTTTGAAAGATTTAGGTGAAGACACCATCAAAATCATCACCCCTAGCAATCCTGAAGAACGCGGTTGCCAACTTTCAATAGCAGTAAAAAACGCCGATAAATCATTGCATAATAAATTAACCAAAGCAGGCGTTATTTCCGATTGGCGCGAACCCAATGTTATTCGTTGTGCCCCTGTGCCCTTATACAATTCGTTTCAAGATGTGTATTATTTGGTAGAACGGTTGAAAAGCATTTTAAATGAATAAACAACAAAACATACTCATTATTGGCGCGGGACTTTGCGGTTCACTCTTAGCCTTACGCATGGGGCAACGTGGTTACAAGGTATCTGTTTACGAAAAACGTCCCGATTTACGCCAAGTAAATCTAGATTCTGGGCGTTCCATAAATTTAGCGTTTTCAGATAGAGGCAATAAAGCCATTAAATTGGTTGGCATAGAAGATAAAGTAAAAGCTTTATGCATTCCTATGAATGGCAGAATGCTTCACGATATAGAGGGCAATACCGTTTTTGCACCTTATAGTGGTCGTGAACATGAGCATATCAATTCCATTTCACGCGGGGCATTAAACGCTTTACTTTTAGATGAAGCTGAAAAACACCAAAACGTTTCTATTTATTTCAACAAAAAATGTAAGTCGGTCAACTTTGAAAAAACCACAGCACTTTTTCAAGATTATGAAACCAAAAACGAATTTATAGAAGATGCCGATGTTATCATAGCTACCGATGGCGCTGGTTCCATCATGCGCCAAAGCTATTATTTAGGCAAAAAATTCTTATTCAGTTTTTCGCAAGATTATTTAACGCATGGTTATAAAGAACTAAGCATTTTTCCAACCGAAAATGGCGATTACAAAACCTACAAAAATGCATTACATATTTGGGGAAGAGATTCATTTATGCTTATTGCACTCCCAAATTTAGATGGCAGTTTCACGGTCACGCTTTTTTTAAGTTATGATGATGGTGCATACAATTTCAACAACCTAACTACCAAAGAACGTGTTATTGAATTCTTTAGAAAATATTTTAAAGATGCTTTGGAATTGATGCCAAATGTGGTAGACGATTTTTTCAAAAACCCAACATCACCACTTGGCACTGTAAAATGTTCGCCTTGGCATTATAAAGGAAACACGCTTTTAATGGGTGATGCTGCCCATGCCATTGTACCGTTTTATGGGCAAGGTATGAATGCGTCTTTTGAAGATGTTGTGGAATTTGACAAAGTTTTAGATACTTACAAAGGCGATTGGGAAACCGTTTTTAAAACCTACGAAGCATCACGAAAAAAAGATACCGATGCCATTGCAGATTTGGCCATAGATAATTTTCATGAAATGAAAGGTCATGTAAACAACGCTATTTTTAGGGAAAAACGCAATTTAGAAATGGCTTTGGAAAAACAATTTCCAAATGATTATTCATCAAAATATTCTTTAGTAACTTTTAATGAAGCTATTGGATACCAAGAAGCCATGTTACGAGGCAGGGCTCAAGACAAAGCCATTTTAAACATGCTTAACGATGGTACTTTAAATTTAAAAGACGATTTAAAAATCATCCTAGAAAAAGTAAAAAAAGAAACTGAAGCTATTCTTGAAGATGATAGAATTGCTGGGTTGAAATAAAGCTATGAAACTATTTGCTAAATGTTCAAAATGTAAACATGAAATAAGCTTCAGTTCTAATCATAAAACTAGGGTTGAATTTGCCATGTACGAAGGAAAGATAAAAACTTTAATTTGTGATATTTGCGGTAATAAAAATAGTTTTAAGGTAAATGACATTTTTGCAAAAGAATCTAAACTTGCATTTATTATTGCAGGAATAGTATTTTTAATTGGCACTCCAATTTTAATATATTACCTCCCTATTTTCATACTTAAATATGGTGGTTTATATACAAGCCTAGGGGCTGGTGGTCTTTTGCTAATTCCTGGTTTTATATATTCCAACATTTTAAAAGAGGATAGAATAAGAGTAAACACTTTTAATAGAGGATGGACATAAGATTAATTAACATATTATGAACTTAAACCTAAAAAACAAAAACGCCTTGGTGTGCGGAAGCACACAAGGCATTGGAAAAGCAACCGCCATAGCCTTGGCTAACGAAGGTGTGAACGTTACTTTGGTTGCCCGAAACCGAGATAAACTAAAGCAGGTTTTAGCTGAATTACCAAACAGCGAAAACCACCATTTTATTGTAGCCGATTTTACAAACCCAAAAGATTTACGGGAAAAAATAATCAAGTTTATAGATGAAAACCAAGGATTTCATATTCTTGTAAACAATACAGGCGGCCCCAGAAGTGGCGATATTGTAAACGCTAGTTTAGATGAATTTGACCATGCGTTTACCATGCACTTAAAGTGCAACCACGTATTGGCACAAGCAACCGTTCCGTTTATGAAAGAAGCTGGTTTTGGCAGAATTATTAATGTAATTTCTACATCGGTAAAAGAACCTATTCCTGGGCTTGGTGTTAGCAACACCATTAGAGGCGCCGTTGGCAATTGGAGTAAAACTTTATCGGTGGAATTGGGGGCTTTTGGTATTACCGTAAACAACGTGCTACCTGGTTTTACCGATACCGAACGTTTGGCTGAAATTATTAAGATTAAAGCCAACCACGAGGGCACAACTATTGAAAAAATGACTGAAATAATGAAAAATTACAGTCCTGCAAAACGTTTTGCTCAGCCAGAAGAAACTGCCAACGTTATTACATTTTTGGCTAGTGAAGCCGCTAGTTATGTAAACGGAATTAACGTTCCTGTTGATGGTGGTCGCACAAAAAGTTTGTAACTTTATACTAATTCTGCGTGAGGGATTGTAGCGGTATCCTTTTTTGCCATTAAAAGCAAAAAAGATATAGCGAAACATTTACGTTCATGAATTCATTAGTTTAAAATAATAAAGCATGAATAAAAGCCCGACCCGATAGGGGCACGCCCTAAAAATTACATGTATGAGCAAATTAGTTTCTCCTTTAAATTTTAAAGCTTGGATTGAAGAAAACCGGCATCTTTTAAAACCGCCTGTTGGCAATAAAGTGGTTTGGGAAGATGGTGAATTTATTGTAATGGTAGTTGGCGGACCCAATAACAGAAAGGATTACCATTATAACGAAACGCCCGAGTTTTTCTATCAGGTTGAAGGCAATATGATATTGAAAATTATGGATGGAAATACGCCAAAGGACATCCATATTAACGAAGGTGATATCTATTTGTTGCCCGCAAAAGTGCCACATTCACCACAACGTGTTGCCAATACCGTTGGTTTGGTTATTGAGTATCCGCGCTCAAAAAAGATGAAAGATGCTTTGGAATGGTACTGCGAAAAATGCAATAATTTACTGTATAGAAAGAAGTTTAAATTAGGGAATATTGAAACCGATATGCCTAAAATTTTTGATAAATTTTATGGCGATGAAGAAAAACGTACCTGCACAAAATGCACGTATGTGATGGATCAGCCTAAGAAAATTTAAATCTGTTTTATGACACGTAAACTTCGTATTAACGGGCATTCGCATTTGCTTCCTTATCCTGAGGAAATACCCGACTATATGCGAGAAAAAGGGATTTTTTGGGTTGATAAAGACCGGAAATTCATGCTTCAAAAAGATTGGAGCCGACCTGTAACCCATTCAAGTTTCTTTCTAGATGAAAAATTGGAATGGATGGAACGCTTCCATATAGACCATGCAGTGGTTTTAAACCTATCGCAACTTTATGGCAATGGGCTGCGTGTGGAAGAAATGAAACAAGCATTGCGTTTTCAGAATGATTTTAATGCACGTATTCAACATGATAACCCGAGTAAATTTACCTGTGGCTTTGTGGTGCATCCGGGTTTTGTAAAAGGTGCCTGTTGGGAAATTGAACGCTGTGTTGAAACTCACGGCATGCAACTACTCTGTTTACCAACACATTACATGGACACCATTGGAACGTGGCGTTGCATTTTTGATGAAGAAAACGAGCCTATTTTTGAATTGGCTAACAAATATAATTTGGCTGTTGAAATTCACCCATATGATGGTGAGAAGTTTATAAAATTAGAAAATACCTCGTGGCGCTTTCACTTAATTTGGATGTTAGCGCAATGTGCTGATGCCTATCACTTTTTAACTTTGAATGGTTACCAAGAAAAGTACCCAAACATGCGAACTTGTTTTGCGCATGGCGGACAGTTGGCACAAATAAATTTAGGTAGACGTATTCAAGGTTTTGATGGCAGACCCGATTTATTTGAAGGCAAACACCACCCCAGAAAAGCGGTTGGGCATAAAAATATTTTCTTTGATACGCTGGTACACGATACGGGTGGACTTCAATTATTAATTAAAAACCATGGCTCTAAACAAGTGTTGATGGGATTGGACGACCCTTACCCATTAGGTGAAATGGAAAGCACCAAACAATCGTCATATCCAGGAAAAATATTAGATTTGGCCATGGAACAAAACCTTATTACCGAAGTAGAACGCGATGCTATTTGGCAAGACAATGTGGTACAATGGCTTTGTGGCGATGATGAATTGGCGAAACAAAAGTTGATTAATAGAATTTTAGGTTAAACCTGCATCCATTCTTTAATTTTATCCGAATAACTTCGACCAGAGGTTACACTCGACAATCCTTTATTCTTCAGCTTAAAAATAAATCGACTGTTAAAATATTTCTGAACTTCTTCAACGTAATTTGTATTAACTATAAATGCCCGATGCACTCTTAAAAAATAATTGGGCAATTGCATTTCCAACTGTGTTAATGATTTTTCTGTCAAAAAAACAGCTGAATTTGTAACGATATTCACGTATTTATCATTGGCTTCCAAACAAGTGATGTCTTCTAATTTTATAAAAATTAATTTGTCTTCTTTTTTAACGGTAATCGACGTCATGGGTTTTAGTTTTTTTTGAGCCGATAATTCCTGAACAACTTTTAAAATATCTTGCGATGTATCTTTTTTGTTGAATAGTTTCATTTTAGCAATGGTTTTCTCCAAACGCTCCAAACGGACAGGTTTCACTAAATAATCAACACTATTAGTTTCAAAAGCTTTTAAAGCATATTCATCGTGCGCTGTACAAAACACAATAAGTGGGATGTTTTCCAAAGCTTCAATTAATTCGAAACCATTGAGTAGAGGCATTTCAATGTCTAAAAAAATAAGATCTGGGTTTAATTCGTTAATCTGCTGTAAAGCTGCTGCTCCGTTTTTAGAAAAGCCAATAATATTAATATATTCAGAAAAGTTTAAAAGCAGGCTTTCTAAACGTGTTCTTGCTAAAGGTTCATCGTCTATAATTAAAGTTGAATACCGTTTTTGCATGTTAAAATTTTGTTTTAATGGTAATCGTTATTTGTTTCACTGGTTCATTAACTATGTTTATTGATGCATTATCGGCATAACTAAATTTAAGCAAATCGTAAACCGTTTGCAAACCATGCCCACTAACAAAACCATCTGGAAATTGAGGACCATTATCAGTCACAATTATATCAATCCCTTCTTTATTCTTACTAATCTTTAATTGAATCTCTCCTGCGCCTTCTATTTTTGATATGCCATGCTTAACAGCATTTTCTATTAATGGTTGAATAAGAAACATGGGGATTTCAATATCATTAAGACTTTCATCTACTTGAACCTTATAACTTAAACGGTCTCCAAAACGAATCTGTTCAACCTCCAAATAGGTTTTTACCATCTCTACCTCATCGCTTATGGCATTTTTCTTTTTTCCCTTTCGGTTTATGGTATATTTAAACAAATCGGAAAGTGATAGTGCCATTTTTTCTGTTTTAGAAGCATCGGTTTGTGCTAAACTAGCAATAGAATTTAAAGCATTATATAAAAAATGAGGGTTAATTTGAGATTGCAACAACTTAACTTCTGCTTGAGCATTTAAGGCTTTTAATTGGCTTAACTCGATGTCTTTTTGTTTTATAAGGTTTTCTGAAAAATGATCTAAATATATAAATATACCTCTTACAATGGAAAATAGAAAAGCAAAAGCTAGGAACGTATTTAATCTAAAAAACCAGTCGACAAATTTATTTTCTGCAATAAAAATGATAAAAATAGGCACTAAAACCGCTATTAGAGTAAAACAAATTTTAAAAACAAATTCTTTAGTGAAATTCCAATTAAACTTATTAATATATCTATCATAAAACATTAAACAAAACGCTAAAACAGCACCTATTAAAATATATGATAAACAGGTTAAATAATAAGTCCTAAATTGAAAGTGATTTCCTGTTGTAATTAAATAGCTATGAATAAATGAGGCATAATAAAAACATATGAACGCAACAACCACTGGAAAAAAATAACTCAAATAAAGGAATTTATAAGTTCTTTTATATAGAATATTGAAACCTAGAAACAACATAATAAAAACAGAAAAAGACGCTATCCAATTTGCTAATATTTTCTGCTTCTCTTTATTTATAAAATTACCTGCAAAGCGCCATGGATATGTACTATACATATAGTCTTTATATTCTTTAACCAAAGTTGGAGAATACAATTTTTGTAACAAAAATTTATCATAATCGGTAAAATCTAAATGCCAAGATGTAGCTTCGTTGCGGTTCAACATGGCTCCTTTTATATCAAATTTGCCATTTATTCTTTCTTTAAAAAGGCTTGCACATGAAATCATTCTAACTAAATAGAATCTAATAATGTCTTGTCTTTCTTCTACAGTTTGAGATTTATGAAATTTGAAAGTAATTTTAGAACCACTGAATCCAGAAGGTCTATCTTTATTCATAGGGCTAAAAAATATTCCATTTGGTTTAACAGCTTTTAAAAAACGTTTATCTTCCAAACTATAAGCATCTTGTAACGAATCAACTTCTGTTATATATATGGAAATAGAAACAGCCCATAAATCAGAATATTCATAACCTTTTATTTTTTCATTTCTATGAAGGTTAGGATTTACCTTCGGAATCCCTGTGAAATTTCTAAAATAATTAATCTCCTTATTGGGAATTAATGTTCTTAATTCATCAAAATTATTTTCTAAAGCTACACTGTCCAACTTACTGGCATTAATTAACTCAACTAATATGGGACCTGAATATTTATTAACTTTTTCAGTTTCTCCATCAAAAACACGCTCCTTAACATATTCCCATTTATCATCTTTGGGTAAGTTTGGATAATAGTTATACCTATTTTGACTTTTACTTGAACCAGATATTACAATAATAGGAATTGCAGCAAGAATGAGACAGAACAACACAATTTTCTTCATAACAGTAAATTTAAGTATTTAAAACACAAATAAACTTTATAGATTTTGTATTTAAAATAAATTTCTGACGAACTGCAAATACACATTCCAAAATACATGAAAACTTAAATTTCATTAAAAAGAAGACAGATATTACAATGAATAAATAAAATGTAATACTTTCGAGTTTTAATTTTAAGGCACTTTTATTATGCACTTTTTACCCGAAGAATTAGACGATTATGTAGTGGCCCATTCTGAAGCAGAACCAGAATTGTTGCAACAACTTACCCGAGAAACTTACCAAAAGATATTGCAACCTATTATGCTAAGTGGTCCCTACCAAGGACGTGTACTGAGCATGATTTCCAAACTAAAACAGCCTAAAACCATTTTGGAATTAGGCACTTTTACAGGATACGCTACCTTGTGTTTAGCCGAAGGTTTACAAAAAAATGGAGAAATACACACCATTGATATTAATGAGGAATTGGAAGATTTTCAACGGAAATATTTTGACAGATCGAAATATGGTCATCAAATTTTCCAGCATTTGGGCGATGCTTTAGACATTATTCCGAAGTTGGATAAAACCTTCGATTTAATTTTTATTGATGCTGATAAGCCTAACTACGTTAATTATTTCCATTTAATTATTGACAAACTAAACCCTGGCGGCATTATCCTTTCGGACAATGTGCTTTGGCACGGTAAGGTGGTAGAACCTTTAGACCCTAAAGATGCTTCTACCAAAGCGGTTTTAGATTACAACACGCTTTTAAAAGAAGATCCTAGAATTGAAACGGTTTTATTGCCTATTAGAGATGGGTTGACTATTAGCAGGAAACACATCATCTAGTTTAGGAAACCTTCACAAGATTACTACTTGGTTTAAACCTATTTTTACTGCCTTGAATATGAGCATTAATAACCTGGAAAAATTCAAAATTATCAAATGGTTTTGTAATGATTCCGTTATAGCCAATAACGCTTAAATTCTTTTTAACTTCATCAATATCGGCAGCAGTTAAAGCAATAATTGGAATTTCAATATTTGTTTTTCTAATTTCTTTAGTAGCTTCATTACCATCCATTACCGGCATATTAATATCCATTAATATCAGATCATATGTGCTTTTACTTACCGCTTCCAGACATTCGCGTCCATTTTCTACAACATCACATTCAAAACCTGCCTTTTTCAGTAAGTTTTTTGTTACAATTTGATTGATTTTATTATCCTCAACTATAAGAATTTTGTAACCTGTGTTTAAAGCAACAATTTTTCCAGTTTTCTTTACTGTTGGTGCTACTTCTACATCTTTATCAATATCCAAATTAAGAACAAAACTAAACGTAGATCCTTTTCCAACTTCACTTTTTAGTTCAATTTTACTATTGAACAACCCTAATAAGCTTTTAACTATGGAAAGTCCTAAACCTGTTCCCTGATAATTAACGTTTTGATTTTCGGTTATCTGCGAAAAATTATCAAAGATAGCTTCTTGTTGGTCTTCAGGAATTCCAGAACCGTTATCTTCTACTTCAAATTTAATACTTGCCATATTATCATCAACATTATTCAATATAACACGTATCCAAATTTTACCGTTACTCGTAAATTTTACACTATTTCCAACTAAATTAATTAAGATTTGAGATAACCTAACATTGTCGCATAATAAGGCATTCGGAATATTATCATCAATTAATATATGGATTTGATTATTGCCTTCTTTCAAACGGTATTCAAAAGTACCAACAATCCCATTTATCATGTCATTTAAATTTACCGAAACATTCTTTAAAGCAACATTTTTAGATTCAATTTTACCAATCTGTAAAATATCATTAACAAGATTTAATAAATAATCTCCAGAATACTTTAAAGACTCTAACATTTTATGGTCTGTTTCAGAAAGATTATTGTTCTCAAGCATTAATGAAGTCAATCCTACAACTCCGTAAAGTGGTGTTCTTAATTCGTGCGTTACATTTGAAACGAAATCTGTTTTTAACTTCGCCGATTTTTCTGCTTGATTTTTTGCAACTATCAACAAATCGTTTCGTTCTTTTAAAATCATGCTCAAACGTTTCTTAGAGCGGTAATTTTTCACTAAAATAAAAACCAAAACTAGCAATATAATGGTAGCTATACTTATAATGATGCTTACTATCTTAATTTTATTTGATACTTTTTGCTGAAGAATTCTTTCTTTATTTGCTGTTTGAGCAATATTTTCATATTCGGCTATAAAAAATTTAGATTTAGCATTTTTTTCTTCCCTAATTTTTTCGTCATTAATAAGTTTATCTTTAAAACTATTATGCTTTAATAAAACTTGATAAGCTTCATCATTTTTACCCAAGCTAGCAAGTGAAATTGACAACTCTTTATAGATTTCGCTATGTAGTAAATTGGTTTTAAAATCGCTGCTTATATTGTTTAAATGATTTATAGCTTGGTTGAATTTTTTATTTGCTATATGAAAAGATTCTATTTTTTTATAATACAATCCGTAAGTATAATTTAAACTTGCCTTAGAATATGAACTGTTAATTAAATTTTTTTCAGCTTCCAACAAATTCATATATGCCTGGTCAGGTAGATTTTTATCTATATAAATCTCGCTAAGCTTCAACCTAATGTCAAATAAAAGATTCTGTTTTTTATCTATATTATGCTCATCTGTAACATTACTGCTCAAAGCATAATTTAAGGCATTATTATAATATGAAATAAACTCATCAAACGGTTTAGTGTTTCTATAAATTTCACCTAAACTTAAGTAAGAATTGGCTATTAAGTAATTGTCGTTTATTTTAATAGCTTTTTTAAGCATTATTAAATAACACTTTTCTGCTTCTTTGGGAAGGCCCATATAACTATATATATTACCCAGTATAGCATTAGCTTGGGCACTACCATAATCATCATGGATAGAGTCTGATAACTTAGCGTTTTCCAGAAGATAATTGAAGGATTTGGTGATGTCATTACTTTTATAATGACTTGAAGCAAGTGAATTAATACTGTCAATGTAATTTATTACTTTTCTTTCACCTTGACCGTAAGACAAAGAAAGAACAACAATAAATACAAAACCGGTTAGCAGGTTAGTTTTCATCATTTCAATGTTTTAAGATTTGGAGGGAAGTCCGAAATTAAAACATTGTAGGAATAAAACTAAATAAAAACGTTATAATCCTTTTATTACTCGATAAATTAATTGTTGTGGTAAAAAAATCGGTTAAACTACTGAAAAAAAGGACCTAAAGCTTTCTCTTTATAGAGCCCGTGAAGTCTCCTAGATCGTCTTTTACACTGTCCAATTCTTTTTGAACATCGGAAACAATACTAGTATCAATACCATTTTTATCAGCACTTTTGGTTATTTCGTGCTTAATATCGTTGGTGGCATCTCTAAGTGTGCGCATACCTTTACCTAAATTACGGGCAATCTCGGGTACTTTATCGGCACCAAAAACCATGACGACGATAAATAGGATGAAAGCTATTTCGGCACCACTAATAAATAAGAATGTAGTTTGTAGTATCACGATACAAATATAGTAAGTTGTTTGTTCACTTTTAAAATTAGGGCGTTAAAAAAATAAAAAAGCCAACTTATTTAGTTGGCTTTCTTTTAATATACTATTTTTTTGTTTTTGCTTTAAAATTATCAAAATCAGTTGGCAACTCTTTTTGTGGCCAATAATTATTGGTAATATCTATATCAGCAGTTTCTAAATTAGGGTCAATTTCAATGGCTGTTATTTCTTTTTCGGAGGCTATGGCTTTAGTTACCTCATTATCATTTAAGCGCCATATTTCTGCGGGATACGTTTCCACTTTTGAAGTTCCATCGGCATAACTATACTTAACAATAATAGGCATTACCAGACCTCCTGGTTTATTGAACGTAATATTATAAAAGTATTTTGGCGTTTTGATATTTTTACGTTCGGCTTCGGTAAAATTGTCCATTAGATATTCTTTAAGCGATTTTGAGTTATCTAAAAGCGTTCCCTTTTTTAGTTCTGCTTTAAATTCATCACTTCCTTCTTCAACCATATAAACCAATGGAAGTAAGTCTTTTACTGTTCTATTATTCTTCGCCAAATAATCTTTTATATATTTATTAGGTTCTGACGATACATAGTATTTTTTAACTTCTTTAATTCCTATATCAACCCAGTCGGTGGTATAAAACCAACCTCTCCAAAACCAATCTAAATCCATTGCTGAAGCATCTTCCATAGTTCTAAAAAAGTCTTCAGGTGTTGGGTGTTTAAACATCCAACGTTGTGAATATTCTTTAAATGCATAATCGAACAACTCACGTCCCATAACGGTTTCTCTTAGGATATTTAATGCGGTAGCAGGTTTGCCGTATGCATTGTTACCAAATTGGTACACATTAAGACCTTTGCTCATAATAGGTGCTATGAAATCTTGATTGCCACCC
This sequence comes from Mariniflexile gromovii, assembly GCF_017814435.1. Classification (GTDB taxonomy): domain Bacteria; phylum Bacteroidota; class Bacteroidia; order Flavobacteriales; family Flavobacteriaceae; genus Mariniflexile; species Mariniflexile gromovii. The sequence continues at coordinate 125,763 of NZ_JAGJCB010000010.1, forward strand.
ATGTATGGCACAATCAAATGGGCAGGACCACGATCGAAAGGATACGTTTTATCTCCAGGAGATAACGCTTCTGGATAACGCTTACCAAGTTCCTGCTGAGTAACATATTCTAAAAAAGTATTTAGACCTTCGTCCATCCACGTCCATTGGCGTTCATCGCTATTTACAATCATAGGGAAAAAGTTATGCCCCACTTCGTGAATAATAACTCCCATCATACCATACTTTACACGGTCGCTATAGGTACCATCTTCGTTTGGACGTCCATAATTCCAACAAATCATAGGGTATTCCATACCTTGATTTTTGGCGTGAACGGAAACGGCCTTATGGTATGGGTAATCGAATGTCATTTTTGAATACGATTGTAATGAAAGTGCGACTACTTTTGTTGACCAATCTTCCCAAAGCGGATTTCCTTCTTTTGGATACATGGAAACTGCCATGACATCTTTATCTCCTACTTTAACCGCCATCATGTCCCAAATAAATTTTCTTGAAGTGGCAAAAGCAAAATCGCGAACGTTTTCAGCTTTTAGTTTCCAAGTTTTAGTTTTATCTGAAAAACCTTTTTCTGCTGCTTCAGCTTCAGCTTGTGTTACAATTAAAACTGGTTTATCGTATGTTTTTTTAGCTAATTCATAACGATCCATCATGGTTTTAGTAAACACCTCTTTTCGGTTTATCAATTCACCCGTACCATCTAAAATATGATCTGCGGGTACTGTTATGTTCACTTCGTAATTACCAAAAGGAAGCGCAAACTCATCGCGTCCCCAAAATTGCGAATTTTGCCAACCTTCAACATCATTATACACCGCCATTCTTGGGAAAAACTGCGCTATTACATAGGCTCTGTTACCATCTTTTTCAAAAAATTCATAACCAGAACGATCTCTTAATGGAACATGATCATTTATATTATACCACCATTTTATTGAAAAAGAAAACTTCTCACCTGCTTTTAATACTTTCGGCAATTCAACACGCATCATGGTACTATTAATGGTGTATTTAAGCGCAGCACCACTAGCATCTTTTACTTCTTCAATATTAAAACCACCATCAAAAGGGACTGTTAAATGGTCTTTTACAAACTCTTCAGGTCTTGTAACTAGAGAAATTTCACTCTCCTCAATCAAAGGGCTTTTAGAATCTTTAGCGCGTTTGTTTTGGTCCAACTGAACCCATAAATATTTTAAATCGTCTGGTGAATTATTGGAATACGTAATGGTTTCAAAACCTGAAAGTTTTGTGTTTTTATCATCTAAAACAATATCCATTTTATAATCGGCCTGTTGTTGGTAATATGCTGGCCCTGGAACTCCTGAGGCAGATCGATACATATTAGGTGTTGAAAACAAATCGTACAACTGCCTAAATTTATTAGTGTTGGTATGCCCTGGTTTGCGTTCTTGTTTTTCTTGATTTTGTGAAAATAACGATGTCGATATTAAAAATATTGACAAAAAATAATACTTGAATTTTATCATTATAAATTTTTAGGCTTTAGAAAAATAACAGATTTTTGCAATAATAATTATTTTATTGTTACAAAAAACCAAAAATCACGAAGAATAATAAAATAATTAACTTTTATTTAGTTGAATTTTAACAAAGCACTTCTATTTTGAGTAATAAGAATAACGCTTTTTTGTTTGGAATTAATTTTTGTTTTAATGATGTTTTGTTGGTCACTAAACAAATCGAATAAGACTTCATTGCTAATTTCGAAAGATTCAATTTTTTTAACACCTTCAATTTCTAAATAACATTTAACCAAGTCTAAATCATATTCTTTACCAACAAAAGTGAAATTTACTTCTTTATTATTAATCTTTATTTTTATTTTTTCATTTAAATAACGTTCTATGTACAAATTGGCATTGCTTGGTTCATTTTCACCTCCCAAAGTTATGGATTCATCGTAACGTGTTCTCAATAATTTTTCAAAATCATCAATAAAAATTCTAGTAATTATTTGTACCGATTGTTTGTTTTGTACAAACTCTATTTGAGTGACACTTATATAGTATTTATGAAAGGCGGTGAATGCAAAAAGCGGAATTACCAACAGTATTAATAGACGTTTCATGTGGGTCAATCTAAGTATTTGTTTATGCTAAAGTAGTTATTTTACGGGGTTTTATTCAAAAAGCATTCCTAAATCAAGGTTCACTTGCTTTCAAATTTTCCATATACTGTTTGTACTTGTGTCTTAAAAAGATTAAAATTTTGAAATCGGTTTCATTTTTACAGTATTTTATAAAGTTTTCATCATCGGCACAGAAATAAAAGAAATCCATTCTAAAGTCTTCATCCAAGGGATTGGAGACAAAAAAATCGTTAGCCAACCTACCTTTAATACTCTGCATAAGTGTTTCAGCTTCTTCTAATCTTACCCGTGCCTTAAGCATTTTTGTTCGTCCTGAAATAGCATTTATAATTGCTGTTGCCGACACAGAACCGCCTGCACCATTTAACGAACCTCCCGCTTTTGGACTAAAACTTGATGCTTCACTTAACCGTCGTTCACTTTGTGTTGCTGGTTTACCTGTATAACCTGGTATGCCAACATCATAAAAATTAATGGGAGCATCGCCTTTAACATTCTTTATATCTGAAAGTAAATTTCCCGTTAGCACCTTCCCTATTATCACCTCATCCAATTCGTTAATTTGTTCATCTAGAGTAACTCTAACAGCTTTAAACAATATCATATTTCTATCTACAACCACCTGTTTTGGTTGAAATTGCACCGATGAAAAACTTAGTGTATCATGTAAACTTACCTTAATTTTAAATTCACCTTTACTATTTGTAATGGTAAAAACTTGTGCTGTTTTATTAATAACATGAATATTTTCTATATCGGCTTTACTATCTACTTTTCCTGAAATCTCGACTGTTTGTGACAGCATCAATTGGCAAAAGCAAATAAAGAAAACGGCAATACTCCCTTTAAAAATTGACATATTTTTGGTTTGGCGCATAAAGAACGCTTACAAACTCTTAAATAAAATGAAAAATGAATTTAAACTTTTGTTAAAAAACAGATTCTATAAGAAATATTACTTTTTTGAATTTAAAAATTCGGTGCTTTTATTATGAAGAAATTCCAAAAACCGCATTTCATTTCCATAATTAAGCAGGGAATAATCAAATTTTTCATCTTGCACAAAATGAATAAATTCTTCAACACGGTGTTCAGGAATATTAAAATTATCAATTAAAAACTCAGAACCAAAATAATACTTAATGGCTTCCACGGGCACTTCTGGAATTCCTTTTTCCTTTTTATCAGAAGCTTTGGACCTAAATAATGGCAATAACAATTGATCGACTACATTTACAACGTTCAGACCATTTATCATAGTCATACGGGGTGATGCAACCGCTATGTTTTCTACTTTTGTTTTTTCATCTGGTTGAAACTCAAATTCATCTTTGTGCTTAATTCCAAAATACAAAGCATCCAATTTTGGAGTAAACTGTTTGGTCTTTTTTAAATCGACATCCAAATTACCTGATAGTTTACTTGGTAAAATAACAATTTCATCCAACTTGTTAATCTCCTCTATTAAAAAGATTTTCATTTTTTTGGAAGCAACAATAGCTTCATTAACTTCAAATTTTAAGTTTTGAAACTGTAAAGCACTCACCTCTATAACATCCTTTAACCTTACAGCCAATACAAACTCGCCGTTTTCATCGGTTACGGTGCCTTTATTAGAAGATGCATTGAAAATAGTAATACCATAAACATCGTTACTTTCAACTATAATTTTACCTCTAACCTCAAAACGTTTATAATCTTGGGAAAAACCAGTAAAACTTAGTACACAAAAAACTATTAGTAGTATTTTTTTCATGCGTTTATATTTATTTGCTTTGGACGGATAACCCGAGAGCTGTGAGTCATTCCATTAGTTAACCAAATTTTGATATGCTCATCTCATATCTTAAAAATAACACATTACCTTCAATTTTACTTGAAAATTCATAGAATATTTTGTTTAAAACAATAATTAGTTAGTTTTACTTTATAAATAAGTTTCAATGAAAAATTTAATTATCGCCAGCACATCAACCATTCACGGAAGTGGCTATTTAGAGTATATTTTAGAAGAACTAGCTGTTTTTTTTAAAAACTCAAACAGCATCCTATTCATTCCATATGCAAGACCAGGCGGTATTTCACATGATGATTACACAAAAATAGTAGCAGAAGCATTCGCTAAAATAAATAAAACCGTAAAAGGCATTCACGAATTCGAAAACCCCACAGAAGCCATAGAACATGCACAGGCCATTTTTGTAGGTGGTGGTAACACCTTTGTTTTAACTTACCACCTATATAAAAATAATTTAATTGAAACTTTACAAACAGCGGTAAAAAATGGCACACCCTACTTAGGTACCAGTGCAGGAAGCAACATTTGTGGCCTTACCATAAAAACCACCAACGATATGCCCATTGTGTACCCACCAAGTTTCAATGCTTTGGCGTTTGTGCCCTTCAATATCAATCCGCATTATCTAGACCCCGATACCAACAGCACCCACATGGGCGAAACCCGCGAAACCAGAATTAAAGAATTTCATAATTTCAATACTCCTCCCGTAATAGGCTTACGCGAAGGCAGTTGGTTACAGGTAGAAGATAATTCCATCATTTTAAAAGGAACATTAAATGCTCGAATTTTCGAATATAACAAAGCACCTTACGAAGTAGCGCCAGAAACCCAACTCAATCATTTAAAATAAAATTTGGGCGTGCCATTTCAAATGCCTAGCAATCATGAATACATTGTTTTAAAATAATATCCATGAGTAATCCCTCACGCAACTACCAGCCATAACCAGTTCTAACCAAAAAAAAAAAACAAACTGTTTTGCATAAAAAAAGCCCCATATTTCTATGAAGCTTTTAGAGCGAGAGACCGGGTTCCCTTCGTCTCCGCTCAGGATAAACTTCTCACCCTAATCCTCAAATTGCAATGAAACTTTACGGCACAAAAAAAGCCCCATATTCCTATGAAGCTTTTTAGAGCGAGAGACCGGGTTCGAACCGGCGACATTCAGCTTGGAAGGCTGACGCTCTACCAACTGAGCTACTCTCGCATTTCCGGGGCAAATATATAAAAATGGTTTCTTACCCCGCAAGAAAAAATCATAACTTTTTTAAAAAATGATACCCCAATATATTAAAGCCTTCATTGTAATAAAATTTATGCGAAGCATAGTTGGTTGTGTAGGAATTCAATTCAACTGTTTTGCAACCTTTTAGCTCGGCATAATTATAAATCCATTCAAAAAACTTTTTACCTAAACCTTTGCCCCTAAAATCTTCATCTATGTATACATGGTCCAGTTCCACGCTTTTGCCTGCATAATGCCTGGTGCAAAACCAAAGTCCACAAATACCAATTAGTTTTTTATCGTTATAAATACCTGCACACTCATAATTTTGATTGACTATTTCAGAAAATCGTTCTTTTAAAACATCTAACGACACTTTATAATCGTTTAATTTTTCTACTAAAGGGAGTATTGTATTGATTTCATCTTTTTCAATAATTCTAAACATAAAAGACATTCCTGTTTTTTTTAGTGAAGATAATTAATTTCAAAATGTTCAACTTATCAAAAAGTAAATTTGTTTAAGTTTGAATTTCATTTCGAATCTATCAAATTTTGAATTATACAATAAAACACATATCCGCTACTGAAGCCTATGCAGTTAGACACCCCGTTTTAAGAGCAGGCAAACCTATAGAATCCTGCATTTTTGATGGCGATGATTTTGAAACTACATTTCATCTAGGAATATTTACTAAAAACCATTTGGTTGGCGTTTGTTCCTTTTTAAAAAATAATCATGAGTTATTAACTGAAACTTCACAATATCAACTTAGGGGAATGGCCGTTTTGAGCGAATACCAAAGTCTCGGCTTGGGTAAATTAATTTTAAACCATGGGGAGGTCCTGTTAACAGCACAAAACATTCAAATTATTTGGTGCAATGCCCGAGAAATAGCTGTAGATTTTTATAAAAAAATGGATTATAAAATTGCAGGAGAAGCTTTCAACATTAAAGACATAGGCTTGCATTACGTTATGCACAAAACTTTAAAAACAAAAAAACCCTGAAATTCAGGGTTTTTAAAGTGACTAACTCAAAATAATTATATGTATAATCTAATTATTTTTTTGACAATGCTTCTTCAATTATGGCATATGCATCGGTAGCACCGTGTAATTTTGCATAATCCGCAGCTGTTTTTTCCTTGTCAGATTTAGCTTTTAAATCGGCTCCTTTTGCAATCAAAAGTTGTAAAATTTCAGTTCTGTTATACTTGGCAGCATACATAACTGGGGTCATGCCGTTGGATTTTTGATTTACATCTTCGCCCAACGACAAAAGCTTTTTAACAGTTTCTATATCGCCTTTAGCAATAGAAACACAAAAAGAATTTACTTTGAATGCTTTAACTACGTTGTGATTTTCAACGTTAAAATTAGCTGATTTTGCATTAACAGTTCCTAATGAGAAACATAACGCGATTGCGGAAAAAATGATTGTTTTTTTCATGATGAATGATTTTGTTTTGATTAATGATTTATTTAAGAGACGACGAAAAACCATATCTGTTACACAAAAAATATTTTATAACATATTTTTAACGTTTAATTCACATATTTTTAACGGATTCATTTTTTTTTAAACTTCTTATAAAAATCAGCAGCTTCAAAGGTTTTCAATTCATTTTTCAACAGTATTAAATCAAACTTCAGTATCTTTGGTTTCTGTTAAAAATGTTAAAAACAATGAATAAAAAAGTCATCTTAATGATACTTGACGGATGGGGTAATTCTCCAGACCCGAAAGTTTCCGCAATCGATAATGCTAACACACCTTTTATAGATTCTTTATATAAAAAATACCCATATGCCACTTTAAGAACCGATGGTTTACACGTTGGTTTACCCGAAGGGCAAATGGGAAACAGTGAAGTTGGCCACATGAATTTAGGTGCTGGCCGAATTGTATATCAAGATTTGGTAAAAGTTAATTTAGCAGTTGAAAACAAAACTTTAAACACCGAAAAAGTATTGGTTGATGCCTTTTATTATGCCAAAACCAATAATAAAGATGTTCATTTTTTAGGTTTATTAAGCGATGGTGGGGTGCACTCACACATCAACCATTTATTTGGTTTAATTGATGCCGCCAATGATTTTGGACTTAAAAACACATACATACATGCTTTTACCGATGGGCGTGATGTAGACCCAAAAGCTGGGTTTGGCTTTTTAACTTCTTTAGAAAACCATATAGAAAATACCAACACCAAAATAGCCACTGTAACTGGTCGTTACTACGCTATGGATAGAGATAAACGTTGGGAACGTGTTAAATTGGCTTACGATGCCATGGTAAACAGTATTGGAGAGAAATCTACTAATGTAACAAAAACGATTCAAAATAATTACGAAAACGATATTACAGATGAGTTCATCAAACCAATTATAATGGTGGATGCCGCTGGAAATCCGGTTGCAAAAATTAAGGAAGATGATGTGGTTATCTTTTTCAATTTTAGAACAGATCGTGGACGTGAATTAACCGAAGCCTTGTCGCAAACCGATTTTCATGAACAAAACATGCACAAATTGAATTTGTATTATGTAACGCTTACAAATTATGATGACACCTATAAAAACGTTAACGTTATTTTCAATAAAGACAACTTAACGGAAACCTTAGGCGAAGTTTTAGAGAAGCACAACAAAAAACAAATCCGTATTGCTGAAACTGAAAAATACCCACACGTTACGTTCTTTTTCTCTGGTGGGCGTGAAGAACCATTTAAAGGCGAAACCCGTATTTTACGTAATTCACCAAAAGTAGCTACTTACGATTTACAACCAGAAATGAGCGCTTATGAATTGCGTGACGCCTTAATACCTGAATTACAAAAAGGAGAAGTAGATTTTGTGTGTTTAAATTTTGCTAATGGCGATATGGTTGGGCATACCGGCGTTATGGAAGCCGCCATTAAAGCTTGCGAAGCGGTTGATGTTTGCGTAAAAGACGTAGTAACAACGGCACTAGAAAACAACTACACCACTATACTTATAGCCGACCATGGTAACTGCGAAACTATGATTAACCCAGATGGTTCACCAAACACAGCACATACCACAAACCCAGTTCCTGTAATTTTAATTGACAACGATTTAAAATCTATTAAAGATGGTGTATTAGGCGATGTTGCCCCCACTATTTTAAAACTTATTGGGGTTGAACAACCAGCAGCTATGTCGCGACATCCTTTAGTTTAAACATTAAGAAAATAAATTATTGTATTTTTGTCATTTAAAATAAGCTCCAACTTTAAATGAAATTTACCGAACACCTAATTATCGCTGTCGATTTTGATGGAACTATTGTTGAAGACGCCTATCCTCAAATAGGAAAACCAATGATATTTGCTTTTGAAACGCTTAAAAAACTTCAGGAAAAAGGACACCGTCTTATTTTATGGACTTACAGAAGTGGTGCTAGATTGGACGAAGCTGTTAATTTTTGCGAAGAAAACGGTGTGCATTTCTATGCAGTAAACAAAAGTTTCCCTGAAGAAGATTTTAATAACAGCATGAGCAGAAAAATTCATGCTGATTTATTTATTGACGATAGAAATATTGGTGGTTTTTTAGGCTGGGGAGAAATTTATCAGATGCTTACCAATACCAATCCACCAATACCAGAAAAGAAAAAAAGTATTTTTGACTTCTTCAAGTAAATCAATCCAAATATCCAAAAGCCATTATTAGCATTTTAAGTATCTTTGCCATTATTTTTCAAGTATGATTGTAGTAAAAACAAAAGAAGAAATTGAATTAATGCGCGAAAGTGCCTTAATAGTATCTAAAACTTTAGGTGAAGTAGCCAAAGCCATTAAACCTGGTGTAACTACTTTACAACTCGATAAAATTGCAGAAACCTGTATTAGAGACCATGGAGCTATCCCTGGTTTTTTAGGGTTATATGATTTTCCAAACACGCTTTGCATGAGTCCGAATACACAAGTTGTACACGGTATTCCTAATAATACACCTTTAGTGGAAGGCGATATTATTTCTATTGATTGTGGCGCCTTAAAAAATGGTTTTTACGGCGATCATGCCTATACATTCGCCGTTGGAGAAATAGACCCTGAAACCGAAAAACTACTTCAGGTTACTAAAGAATCTTTATACGTTGGTATTCGCGAATTTAAAGTGAACAATCGTGTTGGTGATGTTGGTTATGCCATTCAAAAATACTGCGAAGAGCATGGGTATGGTGTTGTGAGAGAATTGGTTGGCCATGGTTTAGGAAAAAAAATGCACGAAGATCCTGAAATGCCAAACTACGGCAAACGTGGTAGAGGCAAAAAATTCGTAGAAGGTATGGTTGTTGCCATTGAACCCATGATCAATATGGGAACACACCGTATTAAACAACATAATGACGGGTGGACTATAACTACTTTAGATAATAAACCTTCTGCACATTTTGAACATGATGTTGCCATTGTAGATGGAAAACCAGAATTACTTTCAACCTTTGCCTATATTTATGAAGCGCTTGGAATTACTTCAAATGAAGAGGATGAGTTTAGACAAAAAGTTTTAGTGCTTTAATACAAATGAAACATATAGAATTTATTGAAAAAGAGCTCGAAACCTTAAGAGTTCAACTCAACAATCATAAACTTTATAGTGCTTTAAAATCGATTAACGATGTAAAAATATTCATGGAGCAACACGTTTTTGCTGTATGGGATTTTATGTCGCTTTTAAAAGCACTTCAAAACCATTTAACAAGTACAACACTTCCGTGGACGCCAGCTGCCAACCCTTCAACAGCAAGATTTATAAATGAAATTGTTTTGGGTGAAGAAAGTGATGTTAATGAATTGGGCGAACCCAAAAGCCATTTCGAAATGTACTTAGATGCGATGCAGCAAATACATGCAAACACACAGCAAATTGAACATTTTGTATATTACTTAAAAGAAGGTTACACTATAGATGAGGCGGCTATAAAAGTGAACATGCAACAGGTAACACTAAAGTTTATACAGTTTACTTTTGATGTTATAAAAACCAACAAACCACACCTTATAGCTTCAGCATTTACCTTTGGAAGAGAAGATGTAATTCCGGATATGTTCTTTCAAATTATCAATCAATCAAAAACCAATGATAATTCCTATAGCAAATTAACCTATTATTTGAATAGGCATATAGAATTAGATGGTGATGAACACGGGCCCCTTTCACTAAAAATGATTGAAGCCCTGTGCGGAAACGATGCTACAAAATGGAAAGAAACACTAGAAATTGCTAAGCAAGCTTTAAGTTATAGACTTTTACTTTGGGATAGCATTGCCAATTCAATAAACAAACCTATAGAAGTTGTAGCTTAAAACACTTGAAAAGAATCTTCAAAATTATATTAAATAGCATCCCAAGGCCTTTACTCATTAGGTTAAGCTATATTATTCGACCAGTTTTAGCATTTATTTTAAAAGGCAATACTTTTACCGATCCTATTGATGGAAAAAGCTTTAAAAGTTTTTTACCTTACGGATATGGCAAACAACGTAACAATGTACTTTCGCCGTCTACTTTAAGTTTAGAACGCCACCGGTTACTTTGGTTGTATTTAAAAAATGAAACTAAGTTTTTCAATTCAAAAGAAACATTAAAAGTGCTTCATTTTGCACCTGAGCAATGTTTTTTAAAACGCTTTAAAAAGCTTAAGAATTTAGATTACACCACAACCGATTTACTTTCGCCTATTGCCGATGTGAAAGCCGATATTTGCAACCTACCATTTACAGATAACACTTATGATGTTATTCTTTGCAACCATGTGCTGGAACATATTCCGGACGATACCAAAGCAATGCAAGAATTATATAGAGTCATGAAAGTTGGTGGTATGGGTATTTTTCAAATTCCGCAAGATTTGAATAGAGCGATTACTTTTGAAGATAACACCATAACCGATAAAAAAGAACGTGCAAAAATATTTGGACAATACGACCATGTACGTGTTTATGGAAGAGATTATTTTGACAAGTTAAGGAGTGTTGGTTTTAAGGTTGAAGAAGTTGATTACACTTCTAAACTATCAGAAGTAGACATAACGAAATACTGTTTAGCTAAAGGCGAAATTATTCCAGTAGTTTACAAATAACACTTTATTTAACTCTTAGGAAAACCGTTTAATGACAAGGTTTCCAATTGCTTTTTATCATTTTCAAAAATAAGAAACACCTTAAGTTCTGGATGTGTTTTTAAAAAGGCTTTCACTTTTTCTATTCCCATAGCTTTAAAAGCTGTGGCATAAGCATCTGCGACCATACAATTTTCGGCAATTACAGAAATACTTAAAAGATTGGTTTTACTGGGGTAGCCTGTTTGTGTATCTATGATGTGTGCATACCTGTTACCATCACTATCTACTTTAAACTTTCTGTAAGTACCCGAAGTTGCCATGGCTTCATCATGTACTTCAATAGCTTCTAAAATGGATTGTTCACCATCAAAATGGGGCATTTCAATACCTATTTTCCAAGGTGATTTTTTTTCAACATTTTCTCCTCTTGCACGTATTTCACCCCCTATTTCAACTAGGTAGTTTTTTATGTTTTTACTTTCTAAAAATTCACCAATTACGTCAACACCATAACCTTTTGCAATGGCATTAAAATCCATAAAAGTTCCTTTTGGTTTTATAATTTTATTACCTATTCGTTTAACCTTATTCAACCCAACCGATAGCATTAAACTATCAATTTTTAAACTATCTAGATTCACAATTTTTCCTTCTGGACCAAAATTCCAAGCATTTACAACAGCTCCAATAGTGGGGTCGAAAATACCTTCGGTTAAGTTATAAATTTCTTTTGAAGCTTCGAAAACTTTAATAAAATGTGTATCTACAAGACTATCTTCATTTCTATTCAATTTAGAAATATAAGAATCGGCTTGATAGGTAGACATCGATTTGTTTATCACAAAAAACAAACTATCAAACTGATGTTGAAAATTAATTTCAGAATTATAAATAATGGAATAACTGGTACCAAAAACAGGACCAGAAAGTTTCGTATTTATTGGGTTATGTTTGCATGAAATGAAAAATAACACAGCTAAAAGAAAGGTAAACTGTTTCATTTTCAATTCAAATTAGTTTCTAGAACTTGAATACCATTATATTCCAACAAGTAATCCTGGTTTAAATAAATCGGCAATTTTTCGCCAGCAATGTTTCCTATACCAACACCTGCATAAAGTACTTTGGCATCTTTTTCCCGAGCATGTTTTTTGAAAGCTTCCATCCAAATAACATCATAATTATTGGGGTTATCGGGTAAAATAACAGCTCTCACAATTACAAAATAATATTGCTTGTTTTTATCGATGCAAACGAATTGCGGATGCTTTTTAAGCTTACTGTTAATGGCAATAAACTCAAAACCACGTTGTTCTAAGTCTTTCCCAACATGGTTCATCGCTAAATTATGTAATTCTTGGTCTGTAAGTGCTTTACTCATACTACAAAAGTAATAAAAAGTAAAAATTATGATAACATTTTTTAATTGTTTCGATATTACTTAAAACCATGGTTATCAAATGTAAATCTAATTTCAATAAAACCACCAATGGTATATTTTACTCAATCAACTTTAATTTTATAACCTATTTAAGTTATCTGGTCTTTAAAGGGACTTTAATCAATGTGTAATTTGAAGGTAATCAAAAAAAAATATGATAATCTAAAAGTATACTTGTAATAAATTCTATGAATAATATTGCTTGAATGGAGTCAAGAAACGCTTCCATTTCAGACCAGAAACAGGTTTCAATTTTAAAACAACAGATAAAATAACAGTAAATTAATTTTCATAAATGTGAGATTATCCTTAAAATTTGTATATTTAATACAGTTATTAATCCTATTATGAATGCACTCAAAACAGAAAGTCAGTTTCAACTTATTACTGCTATAAAAACTAATAATTCGGAGGCGTTAAAATCGTTTTATACATCAAATTATAAAAATTAGAAGCGTTAATATTAAATAACAGTGGTGTTATAGATGATACCAGAAACATTTATCAAGAGTCTTTTATTGCGGTATGGAATAATATTAAAAATAATTCGTTTATTCCAATAAGCGAAACTGCTACACATGGGTATTTATATGCCTTTGCAAAAAATTGGATGGATACTGAATGTTAAAAAAATTATAAGTGCATGAAAAAATTATGCACCATAGTTTTAGCCTCAAAACAATAAAAAATTGAAAGATAATAGCAACATATCACAAGAAATTATTGAAGCCATAGAGCGTTATCTTAACGGCACTATGGAAGCCGATGAATTAAAAGATTTTAATGATTATCTTAAAATTGATGCTGAATTTAAAGCGCAAGTTAATGAATATAAGCGCAAGTTTCAAGATATTGAGCCACAAGCATCAAATGAGCAATTGGAGGCTTTTCATGACGAAATTCCAAAAACCGATGCTCCACAAAAGGCTCCGAAAAAAGGCCGTTATCTTTTTTTTAGCAAAGTTGCAGCGGCAGCGGCCATACTTATAGCCATTGGTAGTATTTGGTTTTTCAGTGAATCTCCCAATCAAAAAATTTATGCTAAATACTTTAAACCAGATCCAGGGTTGGCAACTACTAAGAATAAAACAATTAATTTTGAATTTTATGATGCTATGGCAGATTACAAACTTGGAAATTACAGTTCAGCCATTGCTAAATGGTTAGTTTTAGGAGAAAACAAACCTGAAAAGGATACTTTAAACTATTTTATAGGTATGGCACATTTAGCCAACAAAAACATAAACGAGGCCATTCCCTTTTTAGAAAAAACTATTGAAACCACAAATCCTGATTTTGCATTTTTAAGCAACGCCTACTTTTACTTAGGATTGGCATACATAAAAAATGGTAATTTGAACTTGGCAAAAAAGTACCTAACTTTAAGCAAAAACGACACTAGTAAAGAAGTATTGAAAAATTTAGATTAAAAAAATTATAGAGTCGTTTTATAAATACATATCAGAAGAATTTACTAACAAAAGCATTGCGCAAACCTAACTAATTATATTGCAAAATTGGAAAGCAGAACAATAGCGTTGTAATATTGAGCTATCATAGTGCTAATTAGTGCATTATTGGTTATTTAATTCTGTTTTTTTCAAAACATTTAAAGTCTTTTATCACACCCAGTAGCCAATTAAAAAATCCTGAAATTTATATTTAATATTTGAACATTAAAATTGTTTAACTTTAAAAACTCTAAACAACTTTAAGATTAAAATGACTAACCATCCCGTTTCAAAAAAAATAGGTTTATTTCTTGGCCCTATTTTATTTATTATTGTTCAACTTTTACCTTTTGATATTATTTCCAACAATGCTGATACTGTTATTGCTACAGCGTTGTGGATGGTTTGTTGGTGGATTACCGAAACGGTGTCCATTTCAGTAACGGCTTTATTACCGCTATTGCTCTTCCCTATATTTAAAGTGATGTCTATTGACGCAGTTGGCGCTAACTATGGAAGCCCTATTGTGTTCCTGTTCTTTGGTGGTTTTGTGTTGGCTTTAGCTATTGAAAAAGTGAATCTTCATAAACGAATTGCTTTAAACATCATAAAAAAAACAGGCACCACCCCCAACAAAGTCATATTAGGTTTTATGATTGCTACCGGGTTTATGAGCATGTGGATAAGCAATACCGCCTGTACCGTTTTTATGCTACCCATAGCCTTATCGGTAATACATTTACTTGTTGATGATGCCGATGGTTTTACAAAAAACGACCAAAATTTTGCCATTAGTGTTATGTTGGGTATTGCGTTTGCCGCCAATGCTGGCGGTATTGCAACCGTTATAGGCACACCACCAAACTCCATTCTAATTGGTTTGCTAGAAAACGAATACAACATTGAAATTTCGTTTTTTAAATGGATGGTTATCGGATTGCCCTTTTCAACACTTTTAATAGCTATTATTTATTTTGTAATGACCCGATGGTTTTTCCCAAATAAGGGTTTGAAATTTAATGCTTCAAAGGATGTCATTGATTCTGAATTAGAAAAACTAGGAAAAATTTCACCCAAAGAAAAACAAGTTTTAATCATATTTAGTGCGGTTGTTTTTCTTTGGATTTTTAGAACGCTTATCAACTCGCTCATTCCTAATATTGATTTGTCCGACACTATGATTAGTATTTTTGGAGCCTTAGCTTTATTTACAATTCCATTCAATTTAAAAAAGGGTGATTTTATTTTAGAATGGAGTGATACTCAGAAGTTAGCTTGGGGCATTTTAATTTTATTTGGAGGTGGTTTGGCATTGGCTAACGGCATGTCTACCAGTGGTATTGTAGATATTATTGCAGCAAAAATTTCAACAAGCGATATTAGTATTTTACTAACAGCTACACTTTTAATTACCTTAATGTTGTTTATGACCGAATTAATGAGCAACGTTGCTTTAACAGCCGTTTTAGCGCCCGTTGTGGCAGGTATAGCCATGGGGTTAAACATTCCTGTACTTTACCTTTTAATACCGGTTACCATAGCCAGTAGTTGTGCTTTCATGTTACCTATGGCAACACCCCCAAACGCCATTGTATTTGCTAGTGGTTATATAAAAGTGAGCCAAATGGCCCGTATTGGGATAGTTATTAATTTAATTTCCGCTTCGCTTTTAATACTTATGTTTCAATTTGTTATTGGTTGGGTGTTCTAATTTTTAGGATAAGTCTTAATTTTTCAATAACTTAGAAGTAAAATTCTTTGGCCATGAAAACTTCTAAAAGGCTAGATTTAGCCATAAAAAAACTTTATAATGCATTTCATAATAACGCATTGCACCCTGAATGTTGCAAACAATGTGCGGTTGGAAACATATTAGATAACAAAGACAGTTGGAAGCATCTATCAGACCACCATGGCGCTACACAATTAAATTATGTTGGAAATGTGCATCAAGCATTAGGCAGAAAATTTAATGGCTATACCCCTTTAGAATTGTTACAAATTGAAGCCACTTTTTTAAAAGCTTGCGGTTACCAACTGCCACTTCACCATAAAAACAAAAAACCTAAGAATCCTACTGATAAAGATATATTGTTTACTGGATTAACCGAAGTAATTACCTTACTGCGCAAATTGGACAACATTCCGAATATTATGGATTATACTGCGTTATTAAAAACACAACCAAAACATGTATTGATTTGATTTTCTGATTTTTATGCAATTTCATCTTTTCAATTAAAAAAATAATTACATTTACAAAGTCCCATTCTAATGCTTTTGTCACTTCAAACCAAACAAGCATATGAAAACAAACATTTTAATTTTGGGCACCTTATCTTGTGCACTTTTAGTTGCTTGCAATTCAAAAGAAAAAGATAACAAAACTAAAGAATTGTACGAACCTACAACAGCTATTGAAGATCCGATAGAACGAGGCGGATACCTTCTTAACTCTAATGGCTGTCATGATTGCCACTCACCTAAAAAATTTACAGAAAAAGGTATGGAACTGGATCCAGAACGTTTGCTATCTGGTCATCCTGCCGATGAAGAATTACCTCCCTATGATGAAAAAACAGCTAAATCGTATGTTCTTTTTTCAATGGGGCTTACTTCTACCAAAGGACCTTGGGGTACTTCATTTGCAGCTAACTTAACACCGCATGCTACCGGTATTGGTACATGGACAGAAGACCAGTTTGTAAACTGTATAAAAAAAGGCTTGTACAAAGGCTTAGAGGGAAGTAGACCGCTGTTACCTCCAATGCCTTGGGAGCAATATGCTAATTTTACCGACGATGATTTAAAGGCTATTTTTGCCTATCTAAAAATCATGAAACCTGTGAAAAATATTGTACCCGCCCCCATAGCTCCAAAAATGAATTAATTATTATGTCTAGTCCTAAATAACCGATACAGATTATTAAAGGATTAAATTTATAAATTAAAGCTGAACAATGTTATCATTGTTCAGCTTTTTTGATTTGTATTGTTTTCTTTTCAATTGATTTTGTTC
>NZ_JAGJCB010000011.1 GCF_017814435.1 Mariniflexile gromovii
GAACAAAATCAATTGAAAAGAAAACAATACAAATCAAAAAAGCTGAACAATGATAACATTGTTCAGCTTTAATTTATAAATTTAATCCTTTAATAATCTGTATCGGTTATTTAGGACTAGACAAATCTAACAAAGGTTGTAGCGCACTTTCATTCCAACCTAATTCGGTTATAGAAGCTGTTTCCCAAGTTTCAGAATTTATTGGGGGGAAATAAAGAGTATCAGGATTTGGTTCTGGGTCAACAGGAGTATCATCTTTAGCGCAATTAAAAAACGATATCGTTACAATAAACAAGATAAAGAAAATACGTTTCATACAAGTAGGTTTTAATATAGGACTTTCAAATATATAAAAGGTTTAATAGTAAATAGTTATAAAAGTTAAAAGTTACTTCAACTAAACAACTAAACAACTAAGCACCCAAAACCCAAAACCTATAACCAAAAACCCATAAACCAACCGTCGTATAATTAGCAACTCAAAAATCGTTAATCTTAAATCGTTAATCTTAAATCATTCCGTATCTTTGCACACTTAAATTTTGGTATGAGAACGAAATCGCTTAAAAAGAATAAAATCAATGTAGTAACGCTTGGTTGTAGTAAAAATGTTTACGACAGTGAAGTGTTAATGGGGCAGCTAAAAGCCAGTGGAAAAGATGTGGTTCATGAAGAAGAAGGCAACATAGTTGTAATTAATACCTGCGGATTTATTAATAACGCCAAGGAAGAAAGCATCAATACCATTTTGGAATTTATGCAGAAAAAGGAAGATGGCGAAGTAGATAAGGTTTTTGTTACAGGCTGTTTAAGTGAGCGTTACAAACCAGATTTACAAAAGGAAATACCGAATGTGGATGAATATTTTGGAACTACGGAGTTGCCTGGGTTATTGAAAGCTTTGGGTGCCGATTATAAGCACGAACTTATTGGCGAACGTTTAACCACCACACCAAAAAATTACGCCTATTTAAAAATAGCCGAAGGTTGCGATAGACCTTGTAGTTTTTGTGCCATCCCGTTAATGCGTGGAAAACACAAGAGTACACCTATTGAAGAAGTAGTAATTGAAGCCGAAAAATTAGCTGCTAAAGGTGTTAAAGAATTGATTTTAATAGCACAAGATTTAACGTATTACGGACTCGACTTATACAAAAAACGAAACCTTGCTGAACTTCTTGAAGCGTTGGTGAAAGTTGAAGGTATTGAGTGGATTCGTTTGCATTATGCATTCCCAACAGGGTTTCCGATGGATGTTTTGGAGGTGATGAACCGCGAACCTAAAATTTGTAATTATTTAGATATTCCTTTACAGCATATTTCAGATGCTATTTTGAAAAGTATGCGTCGTGGTACTACCAAAGAAAAAACCACACAACTGCTTAAAGATTTTAGAGCTGCTGTACCAAACATGACCATAAGAACAACTTTGATTGTTGGTTATCCTGGAGAAACAGAAGAAGATTACCAAACCCTAAAACAATGGGTTAAAGAAATGCGTTTTGAGCGTTTGGGTTGCTTCACGTATTCGCATGAAGAAAACACGCATGCCTATAATTTAGAAGATGATGTGCCAGAAGAAGTGAAACAAGCACGTGCGAACGAGATTATGGAAATTCAATCGCAGATTTCATGGGAATTGAACCAAGCAAAAATAGGGGAGACCTTTAAAGTGGTTATCGATAGAAAAGAAGGTAACTATTTTGTGGGGCGTACCGAATTTGATTCTCCCGATGTTGATAACGAAGTGTTGATTGATGCCAGTAAAACCTATTTAAAAACAGGAGAGTTTGCAACCGTTAAAATTACAGAAGCCGCCGATTTTGATTTATTTGCCGAGGTTGTTGCGTAATTAAATTAGGGTATCATTCGATACCATATCTTGTAACAGCGAAAAGTCGTAAATTTTTCGGTCCAATAAATGTGAAGGCGATACATTTTGTAGCGCATTCATCATAACAGAGGTCCTATCAGGGAAATCGGTTTCCCAATGAGCAATCATTTCCTTAACCTTTTTACGTTGTAAATTCTCTTGAGAACCACATAAATTGCAAGGTATGATGGGGAAATTCATGTGTTGGGAATATACCTCAATATCTTCTTCTTTGCAAAGAGCCAAAGGTCTTAGTATTACTAAATCGCCCGCATCATTTTTAAACTTAGGCGGCATGGTTTCCAGTTTTCCAGCAAAAAAGAAGTTCAACAAAAACGTTTCTACAATATCATTTCTATGGTGGCCTAAAGCAAGTTTGTTGCAATTTAGGTTTTTGGCAGCTTCATAAAGCGTACCACGACGTAATCTGGAGCAAAGGCTGCATGTTGTTTTGCCTTCGGGTGTTTTTTCCATCACCACTTTATAGGTGTTCTTTTCTATAATTTTATAGTCAACACCTAATTTGCTTAAATAATTTGGTAGAACCTCCACAGGAAAACCGGGTTGTTTTTGATCGAGATTTACGGCAATAATTTCAAAAGAAATAGGCGCTACTTTTTGGAAATGCAATAGCATGTGAAGCATGGTGTAGCTGTCTTTTCCTCCAGATAGGCAAACCATAATGCGGTCGCCTGCATCTATCATAGAAAATTGTTCTAAAGCTTCACCTGTAGCCCGGTGTAATTTTTTTGTAATCTGTTCTAAACCCTCCATCGGTACAAAAGTAATATTTTAATGCTTTTCAATGCATACTTTTATGGTGAGCGCTCTAAATTTTTAAGATTTCTTAGGAGTAGAAAGGAGTTTTACGGTTTAGAAGCTAAAAAAAATGTTGTTTGAACTTATTTTAATTCATCCACTTCATTAAAAACTGTTGCAAGTTATTAAATTTTGAGTGGTAGAAAGTAAACCAAACCAACACCCAAAACATTAATCCTAAAAAGAAAAACACACCTGCTTGTGTGTCATAAAGAGAGATTAAGAGACTCAGAATAATTCCTAAAACCAAGTTAAGAAATACGGCATTTTTAATGCTTGAAGGAATGATGCCCGTTAAAAAATTCCAACCTTTTAACTTATTGGTCATTACAATGCTTTCAGGATTGGAAAAATCGACCATAACCTTTTGGGAAAATTCCATGTCAATAATCAGTGCCTTGTCACGCTTTTCATAATTATAATCAAACTTTTTCAAAAAATCTTCAGCAGTTTCAAGTTTCATAATTTCAAAGTTTTGGTTGTTCTATAAATTTAGGGTTTATTTCATCTTTAATAATTATTTGAATGTTAACTTATTGTAATGATTTAATAAGGATCCAATTCATATTTAATAATTTCTTTAAGTATTTTTTATATGATGAAATATTAAAACAACTTGCTTATTTTTGATGAAACCCTTTTTACGTGCAGCCAACAAATTTCTCCAATTTTCTTTTAAACATTAGTAAAACACCACTTCGAGTATTAGATGCTTGTATTCCAAATTCAAGTTATATTGCTTTAGATCTATCGGAAAACAATATAGAATTGCAAGCTATAGATGTATCTTCATCATCCAAATTAGAAACTTATATAACCAATTACATAAGTAAGCACCATGGTAAAATTGCTTTTGGTGGTTATAATGAAGTTCGAACTATTTATAAACGCAGCCATTATTTTAATGTAGAAACAGCTAAAGAACGCAATATTCATATTGGAATGGATTTATGGTGCGATGCAAACTCACCAATATTTGCACCATTAGATGCCACCGTGCATAGTTTTAAAAATAACACCAATTTTGGCGATTACGGACCTACCATTATTTTGAAACATTATATTAAAAATGTTGAATTTTATACGCTTTATGGTCATTTAAGTTTGGTCTCAATTGAAAATTTGAAAGTCAACCAGGTTTTTAAACAAGGTGAGCCGTTGGGTTTTTTAGGTGATTCAGTAGTGAATGGTGACTATCCACCGCATTTACATTTTCAAATTATAAAAGATTTAGAAGGTTTTAGTGGCGATTATCCAGGAGTTTGTAATAAAGCCGATTTGGATTTTTATTTGAATAATTGCCCAGATCCTAATTTATTGTTGAAATTAGATTTTTAATAAATTATCACAAACGTTTTAAAACCATATGTTTTTCAGGTAAATGGTAATTCTATAACACTATCCAAAATTCTTGTAATTCCTTTTGTAGTAGATGGTTGTATCTTGCACTCATATTAATCCAAAATCAAACAATGATGGAAAAAAGAACATTAATATTCAGGATATTGAAGAATTTTATAAGTTTTGCCATTTTCGCTACAATAATTTTATTGGCTTTTACAAGCTGTAGAGAAGAGAAAGCTAAAACGGAAACTGTGATTATAGAAAAGCCTGTTGAAGCTCCTAAAACGGAGGAACACGATGGTACATCCCTTAAAGTGGATGGAGATGGCGTAGAGTTTTCAACCAAAGACGGGAAGAAAAAAACAGAAATAACTATTAAGGATTAGGTTTAGTTATATATTAGATTTGGAAAAAAAAACCGACATGATTGTCGGTTTTTTTTGTGTTTGAAAAGTAGATGTTTTTTTTGACTTCCATTGCTAATTATATAAATAGCATAATGTTTTGGAATTTCATTCAGAATCAATTTTAAGAGAAGTCATTGTTAACGATCCACCAACTGGCTTGTCGTTAAATATGGATACTGTTTCGTTTTTTTCTTTTAATGCCAAGGTGTATATGAGTGGCAAATAATGTTCTGGTGTAGGTATGGCTAAATCAAAAGCTTTTCCTTCATTTCTAAAATGAATTAGATTTTGATGGTTATCATCTAAAATATATTGCTTCATTTTTTCATTAGCTTCGGTTGCCCAATCGAAGGCAAAAGTATCGTTTAGTTTGTTCCAAGCTACAAGTCTTAAATTGTGTACCATGTTGCCACTGCCAATAATAAGTACGCCTTTTTGTCTTAAAGCTGCTAGTTCTCTAGCTAGTTCATAATGGTATTGTGGTGGCTTAGAATAATCAATACTCATTTGAATAACAGGAATATCGGCATTTGGATAAAGGTGTTTAATAACACTCCAAGCACCGTGATCCAATCCCCATTTATCATCGAATTCTACTTCTGTTTTAGTAATGATGCTTTTGGTCTCTTTGGCTAATTCTGGACTTCCAGGAGCTGGATATTGCACATCAAATAAGGCTTGGGGAAATCCTCCAAAATCATGAATGGTTGGTGGGTTTTGCATAGCGGTAACAAAAGTGCCTTTGGTCTCCCAATGTGCCGATATGCAAAGTATGGCGTTGGGTTTTACAAGGTCTTTGCCCAATTGCCTAAATGATGCCACAAATTCGTTTTCTTCAATAGCATTCATGGGGCTACCATGCCCTAAAAACAATACAGGTGTTTTCTTGGTATTGCTTAGGGATAAAGTCATTTTGTATAAACCTTCTAAATGCATTATAACACTATATTTCCTTTTATAAAGGTAAACTTATTTAATGAAAAATCCTGACAGATAACTGTCAGGATTTTTTAGATTATGCGGTTTCCGCTTTCGCAGAAATTGGGTTAATCTTCAATTAAAACCCAGTCGCCTTTAGCCAATAAAGGTTCGGCTTGTTTGTATTTAAGGGTTTTGCTTTCACCATTAATAACATGTTTAATGGTTACTTGGTCGTTACGCCCAATTTTTGGTCTGTCGCGTACAATGGTTTCTACCACTTGTTGCTGCTGTTGGGTGTTACCCGCAGCTCTGTTTTGTGCAGAACGTTCATCTAAATTTGGAATTTCATCTTTTTGAACATTCAGTTTTTCCTGTTTGCGCTCTCTAGCTTCTTGAATGGTGTTTTGTGTTTCTTGAGGCAATTCTCCTTTAAATAAGAACGAAATCACATCTTTATTCACTTCATCAATCATGCCTTTAAACAATTCAAACGCTTCAAACTTATAAATAAGTAACGGGTCTTTCTGTTCGTGTACCGCTAACTGTACCGATTGTTTCAGCTCATCCATTTTACGTAAATGGGTTTTCCAAGCATCATCAATAATGGCAAGGGTGATGTTCTTTTCAAAATCGGTAATTAATTGTTTACCTGCGGTTTCGTAAGCTTTTTCAAGATCGGTAACCACATTTAAAGTTTTAATACCGTCGGTAAATGGCACTACAATACGTTTGAATTTATCGCGCTGCGTTTCATATACATTTTTAATAACAGGGAATGCTATATCGGCATTGCGTGTCATTTTTTCTTTATAATGTTCAAAGGCTGCACGGTATATTTTACCTGTAATTTCTTGTGCTGAAAGTTTTCCAAATTCCGCTTCGGTAATAGGAGAACTCATAGAGAAATAACGGATCAATTCAAATTCATAATTTTTAAAGTCGTTTGCAGTCTTGTTAGTTTCAACAATACCTTCAGACGTGTCATAAATCATATTTGCTAAATCCACACGTAAACGCTCACCAAATAAGGCGTGGTGGCGACGTTTGTAAACCACTTCACGTTGTGCGTTCATAACATCATCATACTCCAATAAACGCTTACGAACCCCAAAGTTGTTTTCCTCTACTTTTTTCTGTGCTCTTTCAATGGATTTTGAAATCATGGAATGCTGAATTACTTCACCTTCCTTCAAGCCCATGCGATCCATCATTTTAGCAATACGCTCGCTACCAAACAAACGCATCAAGTTATCTTCTAACGATACGTAGAATTGTGAACTACCCACATCTCCTTGACGACCTGCACGACCACGTAACTGACGGTCTACACGACGTGAATCATGACGCTCCGTACCTACAATGGCTAAACCACCGGCTTTTTTAACCTCGTCACTCAACTTAATATCGGTACCACGACCAGCCATATTGGTAGCGATGGTTACTTGTCCCGATTTACCTGCTTGATCTACAATTTCGGCCTCTTTTTTATGTTGTTTCGCATTTAAAACGTTGTGCGGTATTTTACGAATGGTAAGCATTTTACCAAGTAACTCACTAATTTCAACAGAAGTTGTACCAATAAGAACCGGTCTGCCTGCCTGCGAAAGTTTAGTAACATCATCAATAACCGCATTGTATTTTTCGCGTTTTGTTTTATAAACTAAATCTTCCTTATCATCTCTAGCAATGGGTTTGTTTGTTGGAATTTCAACAACATCCAATTTATAGATTTCCCAAAACTCGCCAGCTTCTGTTACCGCAGTACCCGTCATACCAGAAAGTTTGCGGTACATTCTAAAGTAATTTTGAAGTGTTACGGTAGCAAAAGTTTGGGTAGCATCTTCAATTTTTACATTTTCTTTGGCTTCAATGGCTTGGTGTAATCCGTCTGAATAACGGCGTCCATCCATAATACGACCCGTTTGCTCATCAACAATCATTACTTTGTTGTCCATAACCACATATTGAATGTCTTTTTCAAATAATGCGTAGGCTTTAAGTAATTGGTTAAGGGTATGGATACGCTCCGATTTTACACCAAAATCTTTATATAACTCTTCTTTTAATTTTGCTTCTTCCGCTAAAGGTAAATTTTGGTTTTCAATTTTGGCAATTTCAATACCTATTTCAGGCATGATGAAAAAGTCTGGGTCGTCTTTTCCGGAAATGTATTCAACCCCTTTATCGGTAAGTTCAATTTGATTGTTTTTTTCTTCAATGACATAGTATAATTCGGCATCAACCTTTGGCATTTCGCGGTTGTTGTCCTGCATGTAGAAGTTCTCGGTTTTTTGAAGCAGTTGTTTTACGCCTTCTTCACTTAAAAACTTAATAAGCGCTTTGTTTTTAGGCATCCCACGATACACACGTAACAATTGGAAACCACCTTCTTTTGTATCACCAGCAGTAATTAATTTTTTAGCTTCAGCCAAAACACCTGTTAAATACTTGCGTTGTACCGCAACAATATCGTCTACTTTAGGCTTCAATTCGTTAAACTCATGGCGTTCTCCTAACGGAATGGGACCCGATATAATTAACGGTGTACGTGCATCATCCACTAATACCGAATCCACCTCATCTACAATAGCGTAGTGGTGTGGGCGCTGTACCAAATCATTTGGCGAGTGTGCCATATTATCACGTAGATAATCGAAACCAAACTCGTTGTTGGTACCATAGGTAATATCGACATTGTAAGCTTTTTTACGCGCTTCACTGTTTGGTTGATGGTAATCAATACAATCAATAGTCAACCCGTGAAATTGAAAAATAGGCGCCATCCACGCGCTATCACGTTTTGCCAAATAATCATTTACGGTTACTAAATGCACGCCTTTTCCAGCTAGCGCATTTAAGTACACAGGAAGCGTAGCTACCAATGTTTTACCTTCACCTGTTTGCATCTCGGCAATTTTACCTTGGTGCATGGCAATACCACCAATAAGCTGAACATCGTAGTGTACCATATCCCAAGTAATGGCTTTACCGGCAGCATCCCAAGAGTTGGACCAAATGGCTTTATCATTATCTAAAGTAACATAATCTTTTTCGCCCGATAATTCTCTATCATAGGCATTAGCTGTTACCGTAATGTTGGTGTTATTTTTAAAACGTTTTGCAGTTTCTTTAACCACCGCAAAAGCTTCTGGTAAAATGTTGTTTAAAACATCTTCGGTAGTTTTGTAAGCATCATCTTTTAATTTGTCAATCTCCAGATAAATATCTTCGCGCTTGTCAATATCTTCGGTGTTTTCAGCTTCTTCAAGAAGTTTTGCTATTTGGTCGTTTATAGGCTGTATGGCTTCTGCAATGCTAGCCTTAAATTGTGCTGTTTTTGCCCTAAGTTCATCGTTGGATAATCCTTCTAAAGCCGCTTCAAAAGCCTTGATTTTAGTTACAATAGGCATAATGGCCTTTACATCTTGTTTGGATTTGTCGCCAACAAATACTTTAAGTACAGAATTTAAAAAACTCATGTGTATATATGTTATGTGTTAACTAGGAATTCCTAGTGGTAAATTATTTTGTTTTTGATGCTTTTTAAAAAGCAATCAAAGATACATTTTGTTATATGTTTTATAAAGATTAAAGACAAAAAAAAAGCCTCAAACCGAGACTTTTTAACTTTTCTTTATGCTTTATTAATATTCATCCTCATTCCAAAGGTAATCTTCATCTGTTGGATAATCAGACCATATTTCGTCAATAGAGTCGTAGGCATCGCCTTCGTCTTCAATAGACTGTAAGTTTTCAACAACCTCCAAAGGAGCTCCGGTTCTAATAGCGTAATCTATCAACTCGTCTTTTGTTGCTGGCCAAGGCGCATCACTTAAATAAGATGCTAATTCTAAAGTCCAATACATTTTTTGTGCGTTTTAATTTTGTGCAAAAATAATTTTTTAGTTTAAACACACAAGAAAAAAATGAATTATTTAATTATTATTTTTAAGAACGTGTTGTTTTTAATTGTAAACAACTTAAATTAAGTGTTTTATTTGGGGCGTTACCCACCCTTCGTCTCCGCTCAGGGCAGGCGGTCGGGCTTTCCGCGCTACACGGTAGCTTGCTTCAAATGCTCAGCATTCACGATTTCTAATACAACATTAATCTCATGAGTAATCCCTAACGCAAATCACGTTTTCATAAAAAAATTACTGCTTTTCAGGAATCCATTTAATCTCGTTTGCATGCAAGTCGTAAGACAACTTTCGTGCCAACACAAAAAGATAGTCAGAAAGGCGGTTTAAGTACATCATAGTATGCGCATCAATAGGCTCCATATCGTTAAGTGCTGTAGCTAAGCGTTCTGCCCTGCGGCATACACAACGCGCAATATGACAGAATGACACAGTTTGGTGTCCGCCAGGTAACACAAAATGCGTCATAGGAGGTAAGGCTTCGTTCATAGTATCCATTTCAAGTTCTAAACGTTCTATATTTTCACTCGATATTTTTGGGATATTCAATCGTTCCTTACCGTTTTTTAAAATGGCTTTTTCAGGGTCGGTTGCCAAAATAGCACCAACTGTAAACAACCTGTCTTGAATATGTATCAATAAATCTTTGTAATGGACATCTATATCTTGGTCACGAATCAATCCTAAATACGAGTTTAATTCATCAACGGTGCCATAACTTTCAATTCTTATATGGTGTTTAGGTACACGTGTGCCACCAAATAATGCCGTGGTACCTTTATCTCCTGTTTTTGTGTAAATTTTCATTCTTGATGTTTTTAGCTATTAATAAAAACCAATTTTTTTTCTTGTTAACAGGTTTTATACTTATTCCGTGTCACGAATTTAATAAGTTATAAGACAAAGAAAAACATGATTGTAGAACTTTACACTAAGAATACTACTTTTTTAAGAATTTTAACATCTATTAACAAGAAAGGTTTATTTTTGTCTCAAAATTAAAACCAAATCTAAAATTTAAAATTTATGAAGAAAATCACATTTTTATTTTTATTCGTTATAAGCTCTATGTGTGTTGAAGCGCAGTCTTATGTCGGATTTTTAACAGACAATTACAGCGGTGTAAATAGCGTTATTTCCAATCCCGCTAACATAACAGATTCTCGTTTTAAAACCGATATCAATCTTGCTGGGGCTAGTGTTTTTGGAGGAAATGATTACTATGGGGTAAACATTTTTGATGCTTTTAAAGATAATTATGATTTTGATTTGGATGCAAAAAAGTCTCCAACTACAGATAATAATGCGGCTGTAAATATTGATGTTATGGGGCCAGCATTTATGTTCAATTTAAACAATAAA
The DNA here is from genome assembly GCF_017814435.1 of Mariniflexile gromovii. Classification (GTDB taxonomy): domain Bacteria; phylum Bacteroidota; class Bacteroidia; order Flavobacteriales; family Flavobacteriaceae; genus Mariniflexile; species Mariniflexile gromovii. The sequence continues at coordinate 10,647 of NZ_JAGJCB010000011.1, forward strand.
AGTTCACTTGCAGTTTTTACTAGAGCACGCTCTATGGTAAATGTTAATGAAATTAATGGAGAAACTATTGATGATTTAGATAATGATACCACTGGTGATTTTAGTGTAAACGAAGGCGATTTCAATATGTTTGCGCATGCATGGGCTGAAGCTGGTATTACATATGCCAGAGTATTGTTTAATGAAGGTGAACACTTTTTAAAAGGAGGTTTAACTGCAAAATTCCTTCAAGGTGGAGGTACTGCGTATGCCTATGGTAAAGATGTACAGATAAATTACTTAGAAAACGATCCAAATTTTGGAGGAAATGGAAGTATTGATGCACAAGGTCAAGTAACGTATGGGCGTTTTGCAGAGTTTGATAATGATAATTATGATTATGAACTTCCCGATGCTATTGGTTTTGGTGGTGATTTAGGTTTTGTTTACGAATGGAGGCCAAACCATGCCGATTATACAACTACAAATGCAGATGGTGAATCATTTACTCCAAAAGATAAAAACAAATACAAATTAAAAATAGGTTTATCTATTACTGATGTTGGAAGCATTAAATATAAAGAAGGATTTGTAGACACATATGCTATCCCAGATAATTTTGGAGCTGTTAATGAGCAAGATTTTGATGATGCAGAGGATATTAATCAATTTTTGGAAGATACTTATGCCTCATTTCTAACAAGTTCTTCAAATGGAATGACGATTACATTACCAACGGCACTTCATTTTAATGCAGATTGGAGTTTCACTAGCAAATTATATGCAAATTTAAATACAGATTTTTCATTGGTAGCTAAAGGTAAAGAAAACGCTAGCCGTATTTCAAACATTGTGTCGTTAACACCACGTTTTGAAAGTAAATGGTTTAGTTTTTATGTGCCACTTAGCATGGTGGAAAATAACGGATTTCAAGCTGGAGCAGGTTTAAGAGCTGGACTATTATATATTGGATCAGGATCTGTTATTACAGCATTAGCTGGCGATAATAGTAAAGGTGCCGATGTGTATGCAGGTTTAAAAATACCTATTTACCAAAGCAGCCCTAAAGATAAAGATGGTGATGGTATTATTGATAAATTGGATGGATGTCCAAATGAATCTGGCCCAATGGAAAATAATGGTTGCCCATGGTTAGATAGAGATGTGGATGGTATAATGGATAATTTGGATGCATGTCCAGATAAAAAAGGACCTAAAGAAAATAATGGATGCCCTTGGGGAGATAAAGATGGGGACACCGTATTAGACAATGTTGATGCATGTCCAGATGAGGCAGGTCCCATTGAAAATAGTGGGTGCCCATGGAAAGATTCCGATAAAGATGGTGTTTTAGATAAAGATGATAAATGTGTTGATGTACCAGGTACTGTTGCAAACAATGGCTGTCCTGAAGTAACTGAGGAAATTCAAAAAACTTTAAATGCTTATGCAAAAACAATTTTGTTCGATTCTGGTAAATCGACTATCAAATTAGTTTCTAATGGTATTTTAAATGAAATTGTTACCATTTTAGGTAAATATCCAAATGCTAAGTTTGCGATTGAAGGTCACACCGATAGCGTTGGAAGTGATGCTTTAAACCAAAAATTATCAGAAGAAAGAGCCAGTGCGGTAATGACTTACTTAATTGAAAAAGGAGTAGCTTCTAGCAGATTAACATCGGCTGGTTTTGGTGAAAGCAAGCCTATTGCAACTAATACAACAAAAGCAGGTCAAGCTCAAAACAGACGTGTTGAAATTAATTTAGTGAAATAGGAAGTTTTGGTTTCTGCTATAAGGTAGTTTGCCAATTACTATAAATTATTTATTATAAAGACCTCACAAGTTTTCAAAACCTGTGAGGTTTTGTTTATTTATAAGGTTTTCAATTTTATAAATAAATCAATAGTCTCATATATATAATCTCATTTAGAGGAAAATCTTAGTTTCAAGAATGAAAACTTCAAAATAGATTAGCTACGCTGAATCTTCTATTTCCAGCCTTCGCAGGAATAACAGACTAAACCCTGATAGTAAAATGTTCCTTAGCCTGTTCTTTTCTAAAAAAAACAAATCCCCAAAAGAAGGTGTCAATAGTAACCGTTACTTGTGGATGCTGTTTAATGGTTTCCCAAGCTTCGGTCATGCCATCAGACCAATGAATGTCATCAAAAATAAAAACAGAGTCGTTATGCGCCGTTCTAAGAAGGGTTTCAAAATAATATAAAGTGGCTTCTTTTTGGTGATTCCCATCAAAGAAAATGAGGTCGTAGGTTGTGGGTTTTAGGTTTTTAATAACATCATTGAAATCTCCTGTTATTAGGTCGATATGCTCTAACGAATGGTTTTCTAAATTAGTTTTTGTAAAATCAGAAATATTGGGGCAACCTTCAATGGTTGTTATGTTGGAATTTGGATATCCTAAATGCATGGCATGGGTTGCAACACCTAAAGAAGTGCCTAACTCTAATATGTTTTTAAAATTAAAATAAGTGGTAAGCCTGTATAAAAGTTTGGCTCTTTTGTTGGTTGTACCTGCGTTTTTAGCTATTTCGGAAACATAACGTTCATGCAGTTTGGTAACATGAGAACCTACGCCCAAATCGGTTATTGCAATTTTGTTTTTGTTTTCAAGAAGCTGTTTTTTATAATTGTAAATACTTTTGTAAGCTTTATAATCTGTTTTGTCATAAAAACACTTCGTAACTAAATTATATACAAAAGGGGAGTGCACTCCGTGTTCATTAGTGGATTTTGTTAAGAATTTTATGTATGATTTAATTTGATGCATCTCTAAGTTTCAGAGTTTCAAAGTTTCAGAGTTTCAAAGCTACAGAGTTTTTTTGCTTTGTCACTTTGCAGCTTTGTCACTTAATTACTCTAATTTCTCGTGTAATTCCAACCAACGCAGTTCCTTTGCTTCCAAATCATCAATAATTTGTTGTAATTTTTCTGATAATTTATTTATTTCTTCGGGTTTTAAATCGGGGTTGTTAAACTTAGCTTCTAGTTCTTTTTTATCAAAAGCCAATGAATTTAGTTTGCTTTCAATGTTTTTAAGTTCTTTTTCTTCGTTGTAAGAAAGCTTATTTTCCTCAGTTTTTTTCCAAGCATTTTTTTCTTTTTTGTCTTCGGAAGTATTTGAAATGACAGGTTGACTATCATCATAAATTCGGAAATCGGTATAGTTTCCAGGGAAATCTTCAATAACACCATCACCTCTAAAAACAAAAAGATGATCCACAACTTTATCCATAAAATAACGGTCGTGGGATACCACAATAACGCACCCAGGAAAATCCATCAAGAAGCTTTCCAATACATTTAGGGTTACAATATCTAAATCGTTTGTAGGCTCATCCAGAATTAAAAAATTAGGGTTCTGTATTAAAACGGTACACAAATACAAACGTTTACGTTCGCCACCACTTAATTTTTCAACAAAATCATATTGTTTTTTTCTACTGAATAGAAAGCGTTCCAAAAGCTGTTGGGCACTTATTTGTTTTCCTTTTTTAAGTGGAATGTAATCACCAAACTCTCGAATCACATCAATAACCTTTTGTTCGGGTTTAATAGTAATGCCCTTCTGAGTGTAATAACCAAATTTTACGGTTTCACCAATGATAACTTTCCCAGAATCAGGTTGCGATGTTTGTGTTAACAGGTTTAAAAATGTGGTTTTTCCTGTACCATTTTTTCCAATAATACCAACACGTTCCCCGTTTTTAAATAAATATTCAAAACCATCAAGTATCACTTTATCTTTAAAAGATTTTGATACTTTATGAAACTCTACCACTTTGCTGCCCAAACGCTCCATGTTAAGTTCTAATTGTACTTCGTGGTCGTTTCTGCGTTGGCTGGCACGGTGTTTTATATCGTGAAAATCGTCTATACGCGATTTTGATTTGGTAGTTCTAGCTTTGGGTTGTCGGCGCATCCATTCCAACTCTTTTTTGAAAAGTTGTTTGGCTTTACCCGTTTCTACTTCGGTTTGTTCAATCCTAGCTTCACGTTTTTCCAGATAATAGGAGTAGTTCCCTTTATAACTGTATAATTGTCCCTCATCCAATTCTATAATTTCATTACACACACGCTCCAAAAAATAACGGTCGTGCGTTACCATAAAAAGCGTAATATTTTCTTTGGCAAAAAAGGCTTCAAGCCATTCAATCATTTCTAAATCCAAATGGTTGGTAGGCTCATCTAGAATTAATAGATCCGGTTTATTTATTAAAGCATTAGCTAATGATAAACGTTTTTTTTGCCCGCCTGAAAGTGCACCCACTTTCATATTCAAATCTTCAAGTTTTAATTTGAAAAGAATTTGTTTGTATTGTGTTTCAAAATCCCAAGCTTGGTATTGTTCCATTTGTTCGAATGCTTTTTGGTAGGCATCAGCATCTTCCGGATTTAAAAGCGCATGTTCGTAATCTAAAATAACCTTTAAAATAGGGTTGTCGCTTGCAAAAATGGTTTCTTCAACCGTTAAGGCATCATTAAATTTAGGATCTTGTGATAAAAAAGATACCACAATACCATTTCTGTACGTTATAGTACCAGAATCGGCTTCATCATCACCTGAAATAATATTTAGAATAGAGGTTTTTCCAGTACCATTTTTCGCAACGAATGCTATTTTTTGGTCTTTATGGATGCTAAATGAAATATTTTCGAAAAGCGTTAACTCTCCGTAAGATTTCGATATATTTTCAACAGTTAAGTAATTCAAGAGGCTATTTTTTATGCAAAGAACGGATAAAAAACCAAAAAATCAGTTATAAGTTTTATTGTTCCCTATGAAAAGTTATATTTGTGATAAATCAATTACCCCTATGACGAAATGTAAATCCCTGCTTATTTACTTGTTTATCAGTGTTTTGTGTGCTTCATGTATCACCAATAAAGATGTGGTTTATTTACAGGATAAAGGAACTTCTAAACTAGATTCTTTATCAATAAAAGAATTATCGAAGCCTTATAGAGTTCAAGTTAACGATATTTTAAGTATTAATGTAAAAGCTTTAGATAATGAACTTACGGCTATTTTTAACCCAGTAGGGAATAATAGTTCAGGAGCTCAAGGAGGTTTGTACTTTAGTGGGTTTACGGTTGACTTACATGGAAACATAAAGTTTCCCATTTTAGGAGAAATTAATGTTTTAGGTTTCACCATTACGGAAATAGAGGATAAGGTAAAAAGTGAATTATTGGCGCAATATTTTAAAGAATCGGCAGAATTGTTTGTAACAGTTAAATTGGCTGGTTTAAAATATACCACAATAGGAGAGGTTGGTACTGGGGTGCACACACTTTTTCAAGATCGTGTTAATATTATTGAAGCATTAGCAAATGCGGGTGATATAGCATTAACAGGAGATAGAAAAGATGTTTTGGTAATACGGCAATACCCAGATGGTCAAAAAATACATCATATAGATTTAACCGATATTGCTGCTATGCAATCGCCCTATTATTATATTCAACCTAATGATATAATACTAGTGAAGCCACTAAGACGTAAATCGTTAGGGGCGGGACAAACAGCTATTCAAAATATAACAACCATCGCATCCATATTATCGGTTCTGGTATCCACTTATTTTTTAACTAAAAATTTATAAGCTTTTAATATGAATGATGAATTTGAAGCATCGGAATCGCAATTTCAATCGGTATTCGATTTTAAGGCTTTTTTGTACAGAGCTTTAAGCTATTGGAAGCTTTATATACTTTTTATTGGTATTGGTGTTTTTATAGTGTACCAACAGAATATTAGAAAACAACAATCATACAGGTTAGCTACCCAAATTTCTATTGAAGAAGAATCAAATCCTTTATTTACTTCTACTACCAGCTTAACATTTAATTGGGGAGGCGTTTCAGGTAAAGTACAAACCATGATGACCTCCTTAAGATCGCGTTCCATTCATGAAAAAGTTGTTGATAATCTTCAATTTTATATTTCATATTTAAAACAAGCGCGCTTTAGAAAAGACGATGTTTACAAAGAAGCACCTTTTAGAGTAAAGTTAATCCCCAACACCAATCAGGTTTTAAACGTTCCCGTGAAAATTGTTTTCATAGATAAAGATACTTTTGAATTAACGTTCAATTTCGAAACCAATGTTGTAAATGCACAAAATTTTACTACCAAAGAGACACTGAATTTAGATGTACCTATTCAAGAAATAAAAGTAAAATATGCTTTAGGCGAGCCCGTGATACTTCCGTATTTTAATGCTACTATTGAATTAGCAGATAAAAGAACAGCGTATCCTGGCGATGAATATTTTATACAATTTAGCAATTTTGATGCTGTTGTAGCCAATTATAAAAATCGATTATCTATTGATAACCCAAGAAATTCAGCCATATTAAATTTAAGTATGGTTGATGTGAACAAGGGTAAAATTGTAGATTATTTAAATGAAACGGTTCAAGTTTTAAGTGAAGATCAATTAAACAGAAAAAACCAGTTTGTTACCAATACCATTAACTTTATTGATGCACAGTTAGAAAGGGTAAGATCACAACTTACATTAAATGCCGATTCTTTAAACAATTATAGAGAGCAAAACAAAATTTACAATCTGGATGGGGAAAGTGCCACTATAAACAATAAATTAACGGATTTAGAATTAAATAAGGATAATATGAATAGGAAACTGGCTTATTATGCCAGTTTAAAAACCTATTTAGAAACAAGCAATAGTTTTACAGATGTTCCAGCGCCATCCATTGCTGGGATTGATGATAGTAATATACTTTCCAATATTGGGAAGATTAATCAGTTATCAGTCCAAAAATCCAAGTACGAATCTACAGTAAGAAAGGATGCTTTAATTTTTGATGATCTTAATAGGCAAATAGAAGGTATTAAAACCGTACTTCTGGAAAATATAAGTTCTGCAACCAACGGAATTAAAAGAGAGATTCAAGCTGTAAATTCTAAAATTGCAACTGCCGAATCGGAAATAAAAAGACTTCCTAAAGCACAACAAAAATTATTGGGTATTAAAAGGCAATATGCTTTAAGCGAACAAACGTATAATGTGTTTTTGGCAAAACGAGGAGAGGCTGACATTATTAAATCGGCAAGTGTTTCCGATGTTTTAGTAATAGACCCTGCCAAAGATACGGGAGCTATTCCCATAGATTTAAAATTAAGTTCCAGATATTTATTTGCAATAATTGGTGGTTTATTATTACCACTCATGCTCGCTTTAATATTAACTTTTTTAGATAATAAAATCCACAGTCCGCAAATCTTAGAGAATTTATCTAAAATACCATTATTAGGAGTGGTTGGAAAAAGTAGTATTGAGAGCAATTTAATTGTGCATTTAAAGCCAAAATCGGTAGTAGCCGAGTCCTTTAGAGGTATTAGGTCGAGTTTACAATACATGTACAATAAGCGTGACTTAAATAGTTCGAAAATTGTGACTGTAACTTCATCCGTAAGTGGTGAAGGCAAAACGTTTTGCTCTATAAATATAGCCACCGTTTTTGCACTAAGCGGTAAAAAAACAGTGTTGGTAGGATTGGATTTAAGAAAGCCGAAAATTTTTGGCGATTTTCAAATAAAGAATGATATAGGAGCTGTAAATTACTTAATAGGTCAAGAGGAGCTTGAAGGCATTGTTCAGCAAACCAATGTGCCCAATTTAGATGTGATTACCTCAGGCCCTATACCACCCAATCCATCGGAGTTGTTAATAGGAGAAAAAACAGATGCTTTAATGGCTGCATTAAAGGAAAACTATGATTTTATAGTACTAGATACACCTCCTATTGGTTTGGTTGCTGATGCTTTTGAATTGTTAAAATATACAGATGCTACTATTTATGTAATTAGACAAGATTATACCGAAAAGGGGATGCTGAATCTTATTAACGATAAGTACGAAAAAGGAGAGGTTAAAAATATAAGTTTCCTATATAATTATTACGACCAAAAAGGAAAATATGGCTACGGCTACGGTTATGGCTACGGTTACGGCTATGGTTACGGACATTACGCCAATGGGTATCATGAAGATGATCATTCTAAAAAAGGGTTGATGGGTAAATTAAAAAAGATATTTAAAAAGGGTTAAGTACTTAAAAGCTTTTTGACAATTTTTGGATGAACACACCATGAATACATTGCTTATAACAGCCATAAAAGGCGCTATCTATGCAGGTGCAGAAATAATGAAAATTTATTCTGAAGCGTTTGAGGTCACTTTAAAACAGGATAATTCGCCATTAACAATTGCTGATGAAAACGCCAATGCTGTTATAAACGCTTATTTAGAAAAAACAGAAATTCCAATTATAAGTGAAGAGAATAAACAAGCTTCATTTGCCGTTAGAAAACATTGGGATACGTGTTGGATGGTAGATCCACTAGATGGAACCAAAGAATTTATAAAGAGAAATGGTGAATTTACCGTGAACATAGCACTTATAAAAAACAACACACCTGTTTTAGGTGTTATTTATATTCCTGTAACAAAAACGCTATATTATGCCACTGTATCCGATCATAAAGCCTATAAATGTGAGTTAAGTTCGCATGAGTTTTCAGCAAATATTTTTCAGAATAGTGAAGTAATAGTACCTCAAAAGCAAGAAAGCAATCCAATAAAAGTAGTTGGTAGTCGTTCCCATAGAAGTGAAGAAACCGATGCTTTTATTAAAAACTTAGAGTTACAAGGTAAAAACGTTCACTTGGTTTCTAAAGGAAGTTCTTTAAAGTTTTGTTTAATGGCTGAAGGAAAGGCTCATATTTATCCACGGTTTGCTCCAACCATGGAATGGGATACGGCGGCAGGACATGCCATTTGCAATGCGGTAGGTTTAAATGTAACACAGTTAAATAAGAACGAAGCTTTGCAATACAATAAAGAAAATTTGTTAAATCCTTATTTTATAGTACAATAGAGGAAATGAAAAACAATAAAAAGCAACATTACACTATAAAAGGACAGGATAGAGCATTAATTAATAAACATAAACCTTGCTTAATTTGGTTTACAGGTCTCTCAGGTTCAGGTAAATCTACCATCGCTAATTTATTGGAAAAAGAATTGTATAAGCAAGGCATACATACATATACTTTAGATGGTGATAATTTAAGACGAGGTTTAAATAAGGATTTGCTTTTTACTAAAGAAGACCGTATAGAAAATTTGAGACGTACCGCTGAAGTTGCCAAATTGTTTATTGATGCAGGTTTGGTTGTTATAGCTGCCTTTATTACACCTTACAACAAAATACGGGAAGATATTAAAGCCATTGTAGGTAGTGATTATTATATTGAAGTATTTGTAAATACTCCTTTAGAAGTCTGTGAAGAACGAGATGTAAAGGGATTATATAAAAAAGCACGTGCAGGTGAAATAAAAAACTTCACGGGCATTAGTTCTCCTTTTGAAACACCTATACACCCAACAATAGAAATAGAAACCGTTAAGGAAAGTACTGAAGTGGCAGTAGCTAAAATTTTAGCATTTTTAGAGGGGCGGTTGTAAGCTGTAATCTTACTGGAATACAAGCCTGAGAAGACCTTGAAATGAATTCAGGGTGACATGTCTGAGTGGATAAGGGTGACAATATGTGATTGATTTGTATTGCAAAACCCGAACCCTTGTCCTGTTGAACTTGTTTCGGAATCTAGTTGATTTAGAACTTTGTTTTCATAAGGTGTAGATTCCGAAACAAGTTTGGAATGACAAATGAGAGGATGTTTGGAATGATTAAAGTAAATTGCTTTGTCTTGCTGAATTTATACCAGCATCTAGTTGATTTAGAACTTTGATTTCATAAGGTGTAGATTCCGAAACAAGTTCGGAATAACAAAAGAGAGCTTGTTTTGAATGACAAAAGTAAATTGATTTGTCATGCTGAGTTTATTTCAGCATCTAGTTGATTTAGAACTTTGTTTACATAAGATGTAGATTCCTAAACAAGTTCGGAATAACAAAAGAGAGCTTGTTTGGAATGACAAAAGTAAATTGATTTATCATGCTGAATGTATTTCAGCATCTAGTTGATTTAGAACTTTGGTTTCATAAGGTGTAGATTCCGAAACAAGTTCGGAATGACAAAAGAGAGCGTGTTTGGAATGACAAAAGTAAATTGATTTGTCATGCTGAATGTATTTCAGCATCTAGTTTATTTAGAACTTTGGTTTCACAAGATGTAGATTCCGAAACAAGTTCGGAATGACAAAAGAGAGCGTGTTTGGAATGACAAAAGTAAATTGATTTGTCATGCTGAATTTATTTCAGCATCTAATTTGGGGTTATCAGAGATTTTGAAATACAGACCAAAACCCTGAAATACTGAAACAAGTTCAGCACCAGCAAGTTCAGGGTGACAAATATCTTAGTGTAAGACCCTGAAACAAGTTCAGGGTGACAAGTCCGAAGGGACAAGGGTGACAAGTTTATAGGGATAAGGGTGACAAGTTTAAGGGCTTCAGGATGACAAAAAAGCACCACCTTTTTAAAATATGAAGATGGTGCTAATTTTTTTTAAAGAATATCCACAAGTTTTAAGGCATTAAATGTACCATTGTTTAGGGCATATTGTAAACCATTTACTTCTTGATAAAATGCCACTTTAAGAAAATACATTTTACTACCTGTTCCAGAGGGTATTCCGGATGGTGTTAATGTTACGGGCGTGTTTGTATTGTCGATAGGTAGATTAACTGTTGGGCTAACCTGTAGGTCTTTTATATCTGTGCTGAAATCGATATCTAAAAACCCGGCTATTAAACTTACATGTGTGCTGCCTTGGGGTGCATTTAGATTTTGAGAAGGAATAAATTCTGCCATACTTATGGCTCCAGTGGTGGTGTTCAACGTAAAGTCTGAGAGTAGCACACTACTTAAAATGGCATTGCTGTTAAAGTTGAATCCGTTTAATGCCAATTTACCAAGTGGTGTTGCAAGACCTATCGCTACTTGACGTTGGCCTCTAGGCGACGTGGTGTCTGCATCTTTAACTTTTGTCATAGTTTGGGTTAATCGCGATGTGACTAAATCGTCTTTAGCATCAGTTAACAGGTCTAAAATGCTACGACGCAGTTGTTTTCCGCTAGTGGCTGCATGTCCAAATTCGGCTCCGTTTTCCCTAGTTCGCGCATAAGCGGGGTCGTTTTTAATTCGTTTGGCGCTCACGCTACTTTTTGTTTTTACTAAATACCCTTCTTTGCCCTTGTAAAAGGTAAGATTGTCTAGGGTGCCTTCAATCTTAATAATGCTGTTTAATTTTGCCATGATTTGGGGGTTTTATGTTCCGTAATTTTTTAGGAACTGGTTTAGGCTTTACTACCGCTTTGGTAGTTTTCATAAGTTAAACATACTGAGTTTTTTCTTTTCATGTTTTTTGATATGGCTTTAAACTGTCTTTTTTTCGTAAATAAGTCTTTTTGGTTTTTTTGTAGGTTTTTTAGCGGTTTTTTCTGTTTTTTTAACAATTTGTAGGTTTGTGCATTATTCTTGTGGACATGCCTCATCTATACTTTAGCTATACATGAGCTATATGGGTGTTGTTTAGTAGTTGAGTTGTTTAGTTGCTTGTGTTTATTGGTTTTGAGTGGATCACTTGCCTTCGCAGGGATAATAAAAAAGGGTGCATGATGAATATTAGTTTAGTTGTTTCGTTGATTGTTGTTTCGTTGATTGTTGTTTCGTTGGTTGGCTTGTGTTTTGCTATTTTTTACTCACAATAATTGTTTTTTTGTATTAAAAATTATATTATTATTGTAAAGTGATATATATGCGTTTGTAGGTTATTGAATTGTATGTAACCCTCTTCTAATTTAATATACCTCTTCTGTTTAGTGTATTGTTTAATCATTATTTGTTTTATGCATCGAATTTGTATTTATTCCCAAGACATTATTTGGATTACGGGACGAAGTGAACGATATGCGCAAGAAGTGATGCGCGATATTCGATTATTGTATCATAAAGATCGCCACCAACATGTTACCATTGCCGAAGCTTGTGCCTATTTGGGCTTGCCTTATGAGGATGTTTTTAATATGATTAATGGTATTAAGGTAGGTTAGTTGTTGAGGTGTTTGTTGTTTAGTTGTTCTACAGTCTCTTCTTTTGTCGTGCTGAACTTTGTTTCAGTATCTCGTTTAAGTTGGAGGAGACCCTGAAACAAGTTCAGGGTGACAAGTAGGGGTTCAGGGTGACAAGTAGGGGTTGGGGGTTCGAGACGATAAATTTGAGGGAGTTTAAGGTGATAAATTTCAAGTTCGGAATACCAAGCACAACCCAAATAACACAAAAAAGAAAGAAATCTGCATCAATCATTTTTTTGAACGCCATTACCTTATTATATTTACTCTTTCTAGCAGAAATCATCAATTAAATTGCCAGACAGCCAGCAAATTCCCCAAAGAATCTATGCCATTGGAAACCAGAATATATCAAAAAGAAAACAACTTAAAAATTGGCAAATTACTTAAAGATTCTGCTAAAGATTTTTTCGGTTCTCATTTTTTGGCAAAACAGTTGGCAACAAGAGACATTAAATCTCAATATAGACAGTCCTATTTGGGTATCATATGGGCTTTTATCATGCCCGTTACTTCAGCTTTGGTTTGGATATTTTTAAACCTTACAGGTACTATTAAGCTATCAGATACTGGCGTTCCATACCCAGTTTATGCATTTTCGGGCACGTTAATTTGGTCCATCATTACTGAAGCAATTAACTCGCCAACCAGTAGTACGAACTCAGCTAGGGGTATTATGTCTAAAATAAATTTCCCAAAAGAAGCACTTATACTTTCAGGTATTTACAAACTTCTTTTTAATAGCTTCATAAAAATAATGCTATTATTGGTTTTTATTTTTGTTTTCGGTATTGGGTTTCATGTGTCGTTAATGCTATTCCCTTTTGCGATATTAGCAGCTATATTATTTGGTACGACGTTAGGGTTGTTTATGACGCCTATAGGTTTAATTTATAATGATGTTGCCAAAATAATAAGTATGGGTTTAAGTTTCTTAATGTACATAACACCCGTAGTATATGCCATTCCAAAAGATGGCATCATGAAAACCATAATGGAAATCAACCCATTTACAGCATTAATTCTTACTTCACGTAGTCTAGCTTTGGGAACAACTCCAGAGTATTTAGGTTATTTCTGTTGGATTTTAGCAGCAAGTGTAGCTTTGTTTTTTATAGCCTTATTATTTTACCGAATATCCATTCCTGTAATTGTTGAACGTTTGAGTGCTTAGGTGTGTAAAGGGTGAAAGGTGAATTGTGAAACGTGAAAGGTGAATCGTGAAAGGTGGATGTCGTTTCACGTCTCCCGAATCACGCTTCCCGTAAAAAAAAAAAGAAATTATGGAACATAAAGATTTAGATGCTTGGAAGTATAGTATGGATTTGGTTGAAAAAATCTATATTATGTCATCTAAATTTCCAGAAGAGGAACGTTATGGATTAAAAAGCCAAATTAGGAGAGCAGCCATATCGATACCTTCGAACATAGCAGAGGGCTCAGGTAGAAATATGTAGATAAGAATGATGAATTAATGACGTTAATATTAAAAGTAAAACAATTGTTATTGGGATTTAGGAATTATTTGGAACGGAAAAATGCGTGAAACGTGAAGCGTCGATCGTGAAAGGTGATATGTGAAAGGTGAAGCGTGAAATTTATTTCGTTTCCCGTCTCCCGTCTCCCGTTTTCCGTTTCACGAACAAAATATATGATAGAAAAACAAAACATACAAACCGATGCCGAAGTCTTAGTGAAAGTAGAAGGGCTTTCAAAAAAATTCTGTAAAGATTTAAAAACAAGTCTGTGGTATGGCGTTAAAGATCTAGCTTATAATATTAGTGGCAACAAAAATGAACGCTTACTTCGAGATAAAGAATTTTGGGCCGTAAAAGATATTAATTTTGAATTGCGCCGTGGTGAATGTTTAGGTTTGATAGGGCATAACGGAGCCGGAAAATCTACCTTACTAAAAATCTTAAATGGTTTGATTAACCCTGATGCTGGAAAAGTAACCATAAAAGGACGTGTTGGTGCCCTTATAGAATTAGGAGCAGGGTTTAACCCTATTTTAAGTGGCCGCGAAAATATTTATAATAACGGAGCTGTTTTAGGATTTACAAAAAAAGAGATTGAAGCTAAAATTGAAGACATTATAGATTTTTCTGAAATACGTGAGTTTATCGATATGCCTGTGCAAAATTACAGCTCCGGTATGAAAGTACGTTTGGGCTTTGCCGTGGCAGCACAAATGGAACCCGATGTATTGATTATTGATGAGGTTTTAGCGGTGGGAGATATGGGATTTGTTTTAAAATGTTTTAAAACTATTGATACTATTTTGCCAAATACGGCAATTATATTTGTTTCCCATAGTATGCCCATGGTATCTCGTATTTGTAGCCAGATTATCTTGTTGGAACATGGAAAAGCACAGTTTCAAGGTTATGATATAGGAAAGGCTATAGATTTATATTATATGCGTTTTGCTCAAAACGAAAGTAATGTGGTATTTGACGATGGAAGTATAATTTTAGAGAGTGTGAAATTTTTGAATATTTCAAATGTTGTTAATAATGTTCCTCAATTTAAATGGAAAGACAATATTGAATTAGAATTAGTTTTGTACAATAAATTATTAACAACAATTCCTTATATTACTCTGAGTATTTTTGACAAAGAACAGCGAGGGGTTGCCATTTTTAATTATGAATTTATTAAGGTTAATATCACAAAAGGTAACATTAAATTAAATTTAAAACACTCAAATTTACAATTGTCAAAAGGGACTTATTCTTTAAATTTAATTATTTACGAAAAACAAAAATTACAAAACCCCATACTAAGAATGAATAATATAATTTCTTTTCAAGTATTATATGAAATTGAAACTTGGCCTCCATTTTTATTAGATTGCGAATTGATTGTTAAACAAATTTAGGAAATTATATGATGAGATTATTGTCTAAAAAAAAAGTGCCCAAAGTAACTTTTATTTTTGGATCGCCCAGAGGAGGAACTACTTTTTTGTGGTCTCTTTTGGAATCTTCAAAAGGAGTTGTTCCATTTATTAAGGACTTATCCAAAAATACTGAAGGGAAATATAAGACAAGTGAATCAGGTATTTACATTAATGATGAAAAGGAGGCAAGTAACAAAATAATTGCTTTTTGTAAAATGTATTCTAACTACAGAATTATTGAAAAAACTCCTTCACATACATTAATTTATAAAAAAATTATTAAAGATTTTCCAAAAAGTAAAAACTTAGTGATTTTTAGACATCCTTTAGCAATTGCTAATTCAATAATTAATTCCGAAATGGATGTGTTTAGAGGACATACAATAGATTCCGCTGTTCAGTTGATTAAAGATTATTATTTTAATTTAATAGAGTTAAGCAGGTTAAATAATAGCATTGTTATAACTTATGAAAATTTGCTATCAAATACACAATCGGTTTTAAATGATGTTTTTAAGAAATTAGAATTGGACAGTTCTGATTTAACTACTATTGTAGAATCAAATAAAGGACAATCTAAAATAGATGTAAAAGGTGTTTTTAGAAAAGGAGAGGCTTTTTCCTTTCAGTACGAGCTAGATGAGTGTCTTAAAGAAAAACTTAACGAATTCTTGTCAGCAGAAATTTGTTTTTATAAATCTCTAACAATCTAAAAATTAGATTTTAGCATGACAAATATTTTAGTAGCAACAAATCATTTAAAAGATTTAGGTGGGTCTGAAACATTTACATATTCTCTAATTGATGAACTTAAAAACAGACCAAATTTTAATGTAGAATATTTCACGTTTTATAAAGGACTTACTTCAGAAAAAATAGAATCAGAACTAGATGTAAAATTCATGTCTAAGAAAAGATATGATTTAATTTTGGCCAATCACAATACTTGTGTTGACCATCTTTATAAAAATGGGTTTATTATACAAACCTGTCATGGAGTATACCCAAAATTAGAACAACCATCCGATAAAGCAAACGCTTATGTAGCCATTTCCCTTGAAGTTCAAAATCATCTTGCTTTAAAAGGTTATAATAGTGTTGTGATTTATAATGGAATCAATTTAAAAAAATTTAATTGTCACAATGAATTAAATGAGAAATTAACTACTGTTTTAAGTTTATGCCAATCTGCTAAAGCAAATGAGTTTATTAAGAAAGCTTGTGATGAAATGATAATTGAATTTATCATCGCAGATAAGAATAATAATCCAACTTGGAATATCAGTAAATTGATAAATAAGTCGGATTTAGTTATTGGTTTAGGAAGAAGTGCTTATGAGGGGATGGCTTGTGGAAGACCAGTTATCATCTATGATAATAGAGATTATTTGGATGATTTTGGAGATGGATATGTGAAAAATATTTTAGGATTAAGTTTGCAAAACAATTGCTCTGGAAGGTATTTTAAAAAGAATTTTTCATTAGCTCAATTTATTGAAGAATTAGGTAAATACCAAAAGAAAGATGGTTTGTTTTTCAGAAGTTTTGCAGAGAAAGAACTTGACATTGAAAAAAACACAAATAAATATTTACAATACTGGGCCACCATAAAAAAAATAGATAAAAAGCGTAAATTGAGTAAAATGGAACGTATTGTTGGAAAAAAAGTGTTAACTGTATTGATTAAAATATATCGTCAAATAAAAAAAAATGTAAATTGATTTATGGATTTATTCTTGAATATGTTTTGGGAGATAACTTAAAGTAGTATAGTCAATTTTTAAATTGTATTAAAATGAGCATAGCATTCACGATTTGTTCCAATAATTATTTGGCTCATGCAAAAACGTTGGGGGATTCTTATTTAGCACATCATCCAGATTCTAAGTTTATTATTGGTTTAGTAGATAAGTTTGATGCGTCTTTTGATTATGGCGTTTTTTCATCATTTACAATAATACCTGTAGAGGAAATACAAATTAAATGCTTTAAGGAATTAAACACTAAGTATAATCTTGTAGAATTAAATACAGCGGTTAAACCTTTCTATTTTCATCATATATTTTCTGTTTTTAAGCCAAGTAAATTACTGTATATAGACCCAGATGTTTTAGTTACAAGTAATTTTGAAGAGGTGTTAAATGTTTTAGACAAAAAAAACATCCTATTAACACCACATATATGTACACCAATAGATGACGATTATGCACCCACAGACTATCATACTTTAAGAGGCGGCATATTTAATTTAGGTTTTATTGCTTTAAGTCAATATGAAAAAGTCAAAGACTTTTTAGATTGGTGGGAGGCTAGAGTGGTAAAATATGGTTTTGCTGATTTTTCTAAAAGCATGTTTTATGACCAATTGTGGATTAATTATGTACCTGCTTTATATGATAATTACTTTATATTAAAACATCCAGGGTACAATGCAGCAAATTGGAACCTTCATGAAAGAACCCTTTCTATTAGCAATAAAACTTATGTTGTAAATAAAGCTTATCCACTTCGTTTTTTCCATTTCAGTAGTTACAAATTCGATAAACCAAACGAAATTTGCTCTTATTTAACACGGTTTGATTTTAATAGTAGACCAGATTTAATATCTTTATTTAAAGACTATAATAAAAAACTTCTAGATAATAATGTATTAACAATATCTAACTTAAATATTTTTTATTACCCTAAAAAATCAACTGTTGAAACGGTAAAAAGGAAAAAAAATAAATCGATTTTGTTTAAAGTTGGACATAGAATAAAAAAGGCAATTAAAGTATTAGCTTATGGTTAAATATTATAAAAAAGTTGTTGTAGTTATTCCTATACACAATGATTCTCCATCAACTTTTGAGTTGGTCTCATTTCAACAGTGCTTTAATGTGCTGGGAAAACATCCCATTAAAATAATAGCACCATATGGATTAAGTTTAGATAAGTATCAAGAGATAGTACCAAATTTAGATGTTGTTTTTATTGATAAAATTTGGCAATCATCTATTGAAAAATATAATAAACTTAAGCTAAGTAAATTTTTCTATAAATTATTTGATAATTATCAATACTTACTTACATATGAATTGGATGCATTTGTATTTAAAGATGAACTTATACACTGGTGCAATAGAGGCTATGATTATATTGGTGCACCATGGTTTGTAGGATATGAAACTGCTGAAAATAAGTTTTTAGGGGTTGGAAATTCCGGATTTTCTTTAAGAAAAATAAAAGCTATGCAAAATGCTATAAAAAAAGTATATCTTAAAGATGCTGCCTATCATACTTTTGGAAAGAAAACTATAATAGCACTTAAATTGTCTGTATGGCTTAACTATATACGGATCTATTTTGGAGAAAATTATACTATTCAATATGCAGATCATATTAATGAAGATGTATTCATATCAGAAGTAATTGCCATAAAAATTAAAAAATTTAAATTAGCTCCTATTGATGAAGCAATCTCATTTGCATTTGAGGTTAAACCAAAAGATCTTTATCAATTAAATCAAAAGAATTTGCCAATGGGATGTCATGGGTGGTGGAAGTATGATTTTAAATTTTGGCAACCATTTATTGAAAATTTTGGTTTTAAAATAGATTTACCTAATGTAAATTAAAAGTGCCAATTTGTGAAACACTTACATAATGCTTAAATTATCCATCATAACAATTAATTACAATAATCTTTCTGGTTTAACCAAAACAGTTGCTAGTGTTTTAAATCAATCAAGAAAAGCGTTTGAGTTTATTGTTATAGATGGAGGATCTACAGATGGTAGTAAAGAATATTTAGAAAGTAGTAAAGAAAAAATAAATTATTGGGTAAGCGAACCAGATAATGGTATTTATAACGCCATGAACAAAGGCATTGCAAAAGCATCTGGTGAATATTTGTTTTTCCTAAATAGTGGCGACCATTTTATTGATGAAAATTCATTGGAAAAAGTTCAATTCCATTTAAATCAAATAGATGTTGTTTATTTTAACGTTAATGTTGTTAAAAACGGTGTTTCTAATATTTTGGAAAACCCCAAAGAAATATCTTTTGAATATATCCATAATAATTTACCATGCCATCAATGTACTTTTATACGTAAAACTGTGTTCGATAAAATAGGCTGTTATGATGAAAATTTGAAAATTGTTGCCGATTGGAAGTGGTTAATTATTGCGTTGCTTAAGCACAACGTATCCTATCAATACGTTAATGATGTTTTTTCAACTTTTTATAATGATGGTGTAAGCTCTTTAGAAGAAAATCAGCAATTAATTCAAGAAGAACGGCAACAAGTGTTAAATACCGAGTTTCCGATTTTAATGAACGATTTAAAAACGATATATACGTTAAAAAGAGTTTTAAGAAATTTAAGAAAATCTAAAAAAATTAACTTATTAATTAAACTGGGGTTATTAGACAAATTTTAAATATGGATTTTAAGGTATCGGTAATCATTCCAGTTTATAACTGTGAACTATTTATAGAAAAGGCTGTCAGGTCAGCATTAATGCAACCAGAGGTTTGTGAAGTCGTTGTAGTAAACGATGGCAGCACCGATGCTAGCGAAACCATTATAAAACAACTGCAAGCACAATACCCCAAAATAAAATTATACAATCATAAAAATAACCTTAATAAAGGGCGTTCAGCCACCAGAAATTTAGGTATACAAAAAGCTACAGGAGCCTATATCGCATTTTTAGACGCTGATGATTTTTATTTAGAACACCGATTTAAGAATGACCAATTAATTTTTGAGAAGAGCCAAGAGGTAGATGGTGTTTATAACGCTATTGGAGCTCGCTTTTATAGAGAAACCAACTCGGTTGAAATAGAAAAATTAAAACTAACCACGGTTACTGAAAAAATAAATCCAAAAAATCTTTTTGAAGAATTATTATACTACAGGAAAGGACATTTTTCAATTGATGGCTTAACCTTAAAAAAAACAATTTTTAATGATGTTGGTTATTTTGATGAGTCATTATTGGTTTCAGAAGACACAAATTTAATACTTAAAATGGCTTTGAAATGTCATTTAGAAGCTGGAATTATTAATTTGCCTGTAGCAATAAGAGGTGTACATGATTATAACGTCTTCAACAAAGAACATATCTATAAAAAGTATAGACCTAAAGTTTACGAATCGCTTCTATTTTGGACAAACAAAAACAAAATTGATACAACCCAAATAGATCATTTATTGAATGTATTATGGATATTTAAATACAGGCAAACTAATAGTTTACTTAATAATATAGCATATTGGTTTTTTATATTTTTTAAAAGCCCTCAACTGCTGTTTTCTAAACTCAGTATAAAATACTTTCCCTTGGTTAGGCTTAGACAGAAACTTTTCCCATTTTTGTATAAATAATACTTTTAAATGAGTTTTGCTCCCATAACACTTTTTGTTTACAACAGACCAACACATACTAAAAGAACGTTGGATGCATTAGCTTTAAATCTTGAAGCGCCTGAAAGTGAGTTATATATTTTTTGCGATGGACCTAAACCAAACGATAATATAGAAAACCTAAAAAAAATTAGTGAAGTTGTTGGTTTAGCCAAAAAGGAAAATAGGTTCAAGAAAGTATATGTGCAAATAAGTAAAAAAAACAAAGGTTTAGCAGAATCTATAATCTATGGGGTTACAACGATTGTAGAGAAATATGGACGTGTAATTGTACTTGAAGATGATATAGAAACATCAAAAGGGTTTTTAAAGTATATGAATGATGCTTTAAGTTTATACGAAAATAATGACGAGGTAATGCACATTTCTGGATATATGTATCCCCATAAAGAAGTGTTGCAGGAGACATTTTTTTTTAATGTCCCTCTATGCTGGGGGTGGGCTACATGGAAAAAATCATGGAAATATTTTAATAATAACCCTATTCAACTTTGGAATGAATTAAAACAAAAAAATTTGCTAAGTGATTTGGATAAGTTTGGCGGCAACTATTTAAGTAGTCAGTTAGCTTATAATATTACAGGAAAATTAGACACCTGGTTTATTAAATGGCATGCATCGGTTTTATTGCAAAATGGTTTTACACTGTTTCCTAAAACGTCTTTGGTACAAAATTTTGGTTTTGATAATACAGGAGTTCATAATGGCGTACACACAGAGTTTCATAATAGTGTTTTAGCTGAAAAAATAGCTGTAAACAGTATAGCTTTTTTTGAAGATATGAAGGTTGAGACCGTAATAAAAGATTTTTATAAAGTATTGAATCATAGATATGAAAAGAAGACTTTAAAAAAGAACATTAAAGATAAGATTAGAAATTTGGTTTTTCTTATGTTTCCTGATTTAAAACGGGTTTTAAAATACAATCAAAAAAATAACCATGTAGAGAGTTATTTTGGTAATAATATTAAGATTTATCCAGCTTCAAGAATTTCTAATACCATCATTGGAAATTACACATATATTTCAGAAAACTCGGTAATTAATAATACTATTATAGGTAAGTTTTGTTCTATTGGGGCTAATTTTATGGCAGGTAGAGGAATTCATCCAACAAACGGTATATCAACGCATCCTATGTTTTATTCGAAGAATAAGCAAAACGGTATAACATTAACATTAAAAAATAAGACAAATGAATTTATGCCTATTACTATAGGTAGTGATGTTTTCATAGGAATGAATGTTACAGTACTAGATGGTATTACAATTGGTGATGGTGCGATTATTGGTGCAGGAGCTGTTGTTTCCAAAAACATTCCTGCTTATGCAATTGCGGTGGGCAATCCTATCAAAGTTATAAATTACAGGTTTGAAGATGAAATTATAAGTAAACTACTAAAAACTCAATGGTGGAATTTAAAACATGAAGACTTAACTTTGGTAGAGAAATATTTTTTTAACATTGAAGAATTCATTAAAATTTTTGAAGAAAAAATTGAAGAACAATAAAGAACGAGCTAAAATTTGACACCT
Organism: Mariniflexile gromovii; assembly: GCF_017814435.1. Taxonomy (GTDB): domain Bacteria; phylum Bacteroidota; class Bacteroidia; order Flavobacteriales; family Flavobacteriaceae; genus Mariniflexile; species Mariniflexile gromovii. Next base: position 32,569 of record NZ_JAGJCB010000011.1, read on the forward strand.
AAAATCACCATTATAACAATCAATTTTAATAACTTCCAAGGCCTTAAAACAACTTTTGAAAGTGTTAAAAATCAAACCTTCCAGGATTTTGAGTATATTGTTATTGATGGCGGTTCAAGTGATGGAAGTTTAAAATTACTAAAAGAGCATACTAATTATATTGATTATTGGGTAAGCGAACCAGATAAAGGTGTTTACCATGCCATGAATAAAGGCATTTTAAAAGCCACTGGAGAATATCTTTTGTTTTTAAATAGTGGAGACCATTTTTATAGTAATGTTGCATTGCAAGAAAGCCTTGATCATTTAACTGAAGAGGATATTATTTATTTTAATCTTCAAGTAACTGAGGAAGATAAGTCATTTATAAAATCATATCCAAAAATACTGTCCTTTTCGTATTTCGTTGAAGATACTTTACCGCATCCTGCAACCTTTATAAAACGAGTAGCATTTTTAAAAACCAATATTTACAAAGAAGATTTTAAAATTCTGTCTGATTGGAAATTTTTTATCGATGCTATTTGTAAATATAATTTAACATATAAAAAAATTGATAAACCATTATCTACGTTTTATATTGGAGGCATGAGTTCGAACCCAGCCAATAGAGCTCTTAAGCATTCTGAACGAAGTCAGGTGTTAGAACAAGAATATGCTGCATTTATGAAAGATATGAGTGATACTTTATTGTATAAGCATATTATAGAAAATTTTAGAAAATCTAGAATTATAAAAATATTGGTAAAATTTGGCTTTTTGAATAAATTTTAAATGAATACACTGGTTTCCATTATAGTTCCATGCTTCAAACAGGCTCATTTTTTAAATGAATCGTTACAATCTGTTTTAAATCAAACATATCCTAATTGGGAATGCATTATTGTGAACGATGGAAGTCCAGATAATACGGAAATCGTTGCAAAACAATGGTGTACTAAAGACAAAAGATTTAAGTATTTATACAAAGAAAATGGTGGTTTAAGTAGTGCTAGAAATGCAGGAATTACTGTAGGTACAGGTGAATTTATTTTACCATTAGATGCCGATGATTTGATTCATGAAACATTTTTAGAAAAGTTAGTGCCTGTTCTAAATAATGATAAAGCATTGGCAATAGTATCTTGTTATAGTAAATTTTTTGAAAAAAATATAAATAATATTGTTAAGGAATTAAAACCAAAAGGAAATGATTATCGTTTTCTACTTTATGTAAATCAACTAATAGCAACTTCTTTATATAGAAAAGAATGTTGGGAAGCAGTTGGAGGTTATGATGAAAGTATGAAAGCAGGTTTTGAAGATTGGGAGTTTTGGCTAGCTATAACTAAAACTGGACGGAAGTATAAAATAATTGAAGAGTTTTTGTTTTATTACAGAAGAGCTAAAAAATCAATGTTAGTTGATACTATTTCAAATTATGCTGAAAATAATAAAGAGTATATTTTTAAAAAGCATAGCGATATTTATATTAAGGATTTTGAAAACTGTATGACAGTTCTTTTTTATCACATCAAAACCCATAGGGATAGTGAGATAAAATTAAAAAACTCCTTAGAATATAAAATAGGTAAAATACTATGTAAGCCTTTTAGAATGTTTAAAATAAAAGGAAAATAGACAAACTAATATGATGGTTTCAGTTGTAATTAGAAATAAAAATCAAGCAGACGTTTTATCGTTTTTGTTGAAGAATTTAACAGGACGTTATTCCGATGATATTGATGAAATTATTGTAATAGATAACTTATCAACGGACAGTAGTAAAAAAGTAACAGAAAAATTTGGAGCAAGGTTTGTAACCATTAAAAATTTTAGCTTTGGGGGTAGTGCAAACGTATGTGCCAAAGAAGCTAAAAACCCTATCATAGTAATTTTTAGTGCACATTCTTATCCAGTAAGTCATGATTTTTTTAAGTTGATAAAAACTAAATTTCAAGAAAACTCTAATTTGGCTGGGTTACGATGCCTGCATCAACCTAACGATTATAAAAATTATATCAATAACATTCCAGCAAGGCAAGATCCCAATAAATCAGGATTGATATTTTCGGGTGCTGCCTTTAGTAGAACTGTGTGGGAACAACATCCTTTTAGGGAAGATGTACCAACTTTTGAGGATAAGGAATGGACAGTAAGGGTTTTAAAAGCGGGGTACGATATCGATTTTGTGCCATCTATTTTTGCTTACGATATTAAGCGCAGCTATAAACAATTGTTTTTTAGATTTAAAAACGATGTGGCAGGTAATTATCAATTATGGCATCAAGATATTAGTTTTTGGAATGCTTTAAAAGGATTAATTGGTTCGGTATTTAAAATATTAAAATCGTTTTTAATAGAGCTATGGTATGCATTGTTGAGATTTATCTTTTTAATAAAATTCATTTGCAACAAACCCAATAAATTCTAGTAACAAACATAAATAATGCATAAAAGCAATAACTCTAGGAGCAATCCGATATGGTTTATTTACGATTCAATATTAATTTTAATTACTTTTTATTCATATCAAATTTGTATTTATACACTTAAAATTCTAAAGGCAATATGATAATTTATTATTAAAGTTTGTAAAAATTAAGTTAGTATGATAATAAGGCTTTTTTGGTGGAACGATTCAGAAAACTATAATGGATTGTATAATTATGGCGATTTAATGTCTAAATACTTAGTTGAAAAAATTTCAACTAAAAAAGTTATATCATCTAACCATAAATATAACCGAATCATAACTAAGTTTATAAAAAAATATTATCTGTGCATTGGAAGTATTCTTTCGGCAGCTTCAGAAAATTCTATAGTTTGGGGAAGTGGTATTTTAAACAAAAATGAAAATGTGAAAAGAGCAAAATTTTGTGCAGTAAGAGGTCCTGAAACAAGAAAACGTCTTTTAGAATTAGGGTGCAGTGTACCGGAAATTTATGGGGATCCAGCTTTGCTTTTACCACTTTATCTAAAAAATACTGTGGATAAAAAATATGAGTTAGCAGTAATACCACATTTTGTAGACTACGATATTGTTAACAAAATTTTAAAAGAAGATAATAGAATAAAAGTTATCAATTTATTGACGAATGATATAGAGCGCACAACTAAAGAAATATTAGAATGTAAACAAGTTATATCTTCTTCACTGCATGGTGTTATAGTTGGCCAAGCATATAACATACCTGCACTTTGGGTTAAATTTTCAAACAAACTATCTGGCGATAATATTAAATTTTACGATTATTACAAATCTGTAAGCATTAATTTTTTGGAAGAGATAGAAATCAGTCCAATGGATTTGTCTTTTGATTTATTATTCTCAATTTTGGATAAAAATAGAGATGTCTTATTACCACAAAAAGCACATATCCAGAATATGCAATCTAAATTATTAAAAGCTTGTCCATTTAATTAAAGTAATGTGTGTTTGTGTAAGGTGTTTAAAGTGAGTGTGATAGTAGGGTTAAATAAAAAAACAGGTTTTTAGTAATGGCCATAAAAAATAAAAAGTCTATTGTTATAATTGGATTGATAGATAATATTGGTGGTAGAGAAATAGAAGCTAGAAATATTATAGAAGCATTATCAAAAAAATATAATGTAAGGGTGATTTCCCTTTTCTTTATGACGGGAGATTCAGAAGCTGTAAAGGGTCTAAATTGTAATTGGACCAATATTTATTATCAGCTTAATAAATCTAATATTTTTTTGCAGTTAATTAGTTTTTTGGTTAAAGTATACCATAAGAAAAAAACACCGTCCTATTTTATGGTTGATAATAGGATAAATAGAAAGTTATTTAATCTTAATACTTTGAAAAATAACATATTAAAAAAAGAAATAGATAAAGCCGATGCCGTTTTATATTGTGGAACACTCCATTTAAATATTTTAAATGAAATGGTAAAGTATTGTGATACAGTTAAAAAGCCAATTGTTTTAAGAACAACCGGTAAGATTAAAAGTATCCCCGATAGTTTGAAAAAACTAGTTCCATTAGTTAATACAATATTAGTTCATTCTATTAATAATGCTTCTTTGTTAAAGAAATATAATTCTAAAAATATACAAGTTATAGATCAAACAACATTGCAAGAAAAAAACTTGTTAGGGTTGCCTATACAGATGAAAAAAGAATTGATTTTTGGATTTTTAGGTCGTTTTTCAGAAGAAAAGGGTGTAATCGATTTGTTAAAAGTGTTTAATAATTTAGATAAAAAACTAATATTATCAGGTTCAGGTCCTTTATTAAAAGATGTTGAAAAATTAATAACTCCTAATATTACTTTTTTAGGAACAATAAGTCCAGAAAAATTAACCGATTATTTTAAACAAATAGATGTTTTGATTATACCTTCATTTGAAGAAGCAGGACCTTTAGTTGGAATTGAAGCTATGGCTGCAGGGAAAGTAATTCTTTCAACCAAAGTAGGAGCTATGATGGATAGATTATCAAAATCGAACAACAATTTTTGGTTTGATATAAATAAGAAAGAAACTCTAATAAATCAAATTTATTTCCTTTCAAACATAGATCAAAATGAATTAGTAAGAATTAGAGAAACCACAAGACAACATTACATTGGTAACTATTCTGTACAAAAAATATCTAAAAGCTATTTAGAAGTTTTTGATAAACTATTATATTAATTTTTTTAAATAATTCTATTTTTTGATTTCAATAATTATCCCAATATACAACCGCGAGTATTTAATAGAAGAAACGCTTCAATCTATTAAAACACAAACATACCAAAATTGGGAATGTATTATTGTTGATGATGGAAGTCATGATAATACGGCAGAAGTTACAAAAAATTTAATAAAAAACGATTCCCGTTTCAGGTTTTTTGAACGGCCAAAAATAATTAATAAAGGACCGAGTGCGTGTCGAAATTATGCATTTGAAAAAGTAAGAGGAGGATATATTCAGTTTTTTGATAGTGATGATATTATGCATCCAGAACATTTAAAACTTAAAATAGAAAACATAAAGGATAACGATTTGGTAATCTGTAAACTCAAAGAGTTTTCAGGGCCATTTAAAAGTTATGATTTATATCAACCTACTAACGATATTTATAAACCAAAAAATAGTTTTGAAGACTTTGTAATAGGTGAATTTCCAATGATGATGGTTGCACCATTATGGAAAAAATGTGTTTTACAAAAGTATATGCCTATGCGCGAAGATTTGCACATTCTTGAAGATCATGAGTTATATGCAAGAGCACTTTTTGAAAAGAAAGAGATAGCTATTATTAACCAAGACTTAATTTATTATAGAGTAGGAGAAACTTCTTCAACAAACAATTTTTATAAACAGGTTGATTTTGGTTTAAGCTCTTATTTTGAAGCTAAACGTACTGTTTTAAAACTTTCAAAAAGTAAAAAAATAAAACTGGCTATCTTAAAAATGACATTGGGTTTTTTTAGGCAGGCATTAGCAGAAAGAAATTTTAAGGCTGCAAAAAAATGTTTAGATTTTATTAAGTTTGAAAGTCTTTGTTTTAATTTGAGTTTAAAATTTAAATTTATGCGTATTAGGTTTTTTTATTTCATTTTTAAAATAGTAAAAAAGGGAGATACCAAATTTAAACCATTATTTAAGATTTAATGAAAATCCTCATGGTTGCCATACCAAATCACCACTTTTTTCAATGGGTAAACCAATTGAAAGATTCAGGTTATGAAGTTTTTTGGTTTGATGTAACTGATGGTGGTCCAAAGTCCGATAAAATAGCATGGGTAACGCAAATAAAAGGGTGGAAGTTACGCTGGGATTTTCCATTTAGAACTACCATAAAAAAAATCTTCCCGAAACTATATGCATTGATTCAAAAGTTAAATGAACGATCTGTTACTTCAGTTTTTAATAAGATTTTAATTGATATTAAACCAGATATAGTGCATTGCTTTGAAATGCAATTATCGGGGTTGCCCATTTTATCCATCATGGAAATTAATATGTTACCTTTTATATATTCATCATGGGGGAGCGACGTGTTTTATTATGATAAACTTGGAGTTTCAAAACAACAATTACAACGTTTTTATAATCGCGTTAATTATGCAATAACCGACTGTAAACGCGATTACAATTTGATGGTTGAAAACAGCTTTAATTCGAAATTTTTAGGCGTTTTTCCCGGAAATGGTGGGTTAACTATCAACCAAAATAATATTCAACTTATCTCGAAAAGAAACATTATTTTAATAAAAGGATATGATGATGGTGTGGGTAAAGCTTCTGTAGTATTAAAAGCTTTTGAATTGCTGCCAAAAAGCTTTTTGGAAGCTTATAAATTGATTGTTTATAGTGCAGATAATTCGGTTGAAAGACATATCAATAACTCTAGTTTTTTTTCAGATTTAGATATAGAAATTTATTACAGATATGCTTTTTTGCAAAATGAAAGTCTATTGAAAATGATGGGTGAAAGTTGTATTCATATAGCTAATAGTATTTCGGATGGTATGCCCAATGTTTTATTAGAAGCTATGGGTATGGGAGCGTTCCCCATACAATCCAATCCAGGAAATGTTACTGAAGAAGTTATTACACACGGAAAAAACGGTTATTTAATTCATAACGCTTTAGATGAGATTGAAATATCAAACTTAATAAAAGAGGCACTGGCAAATGAAACACTTCGAAAATATGCTCAGAATTATAATGTAAATTTTATTGATCAACATTATAATCGTACTATCTTGCAACCTAAAATAATCACCCTTTACGAATCTGTTTTAATCGAATCTAATAAATGAAACTGTCGTTTCTTATCGTTACAAAAAATAGGCCAGACGATTTGGTTTTTACCTTGAATAAATTAAAAAATTTGATAGATAGTTCTATTCATGAAGTTTTGGTATTTATTGATGGGTGTGCAAAAACCGAAGCTGTAATTGATGGATTTAATTGGGTAAATTGGACAGTTTCTAAAGAGAGCATTAGTGCTTCACCTGCAAGAAACATTTTATATAAAAAGGCAAAAGGAACTATTTTTATTGGTCTTGATGATGATGCGCACCCCATAAGCAATGATTTTATTACCAATGTAGTTTCCGAATTTGATGAAAATCAAAATTTAGGTATCATTGCTTTTCAAGAAATTCGCGGCTTGTTTAAATCGGATATTGAAGCGTTAAAACTAGCCAAACCCTCTCCATCTTTTTTTACAAATGATTTTGTGGGTTGTGGTTTCGCAATTAAAAATGAGGTGTATAATGCCACAAATGGTTTTCCTATTTGGATGGATATTTATGGAGAAGAATCGGCCTTAGCAATCGAGGTTTTAGATTTAGGATTTGATATTAAGTATAACAACAACATCATAGTAAACCATCGGGTTGATGTTGAAAAACGAAAACTTCAAGGGAGAAACTACTTTCGGTTTGAAAAGCAGTTGGTAAATTCCATAAAGTATTATTTAATCTATCATAAATACCCAATGATTAAAATTTTAAAACTTTTGTCTCATAATTTTAAAAAATATGCACTTTCAGATATTTCATATTTTAGACTGTTCTTTAAAGCGATTTTTACGGTGTTTTTTAATTTGTTTACTGTTTTAAAATATAGAAAACCCGTTAAAAAAAGCACCCTCAATAAAAAAGTAAGTTTTCAATTATTACCATATTAAGCCTATAATCAAGCCAGAATGTTATTCAATTCTTTAGATTTTGCCATGTTTTTACCAATAGTGTTTGTGCTTTATTGGTTTGTGGCAGCAAAAGACCTAAAATATCAAAACTTACTTTTGGTAGTAGCTAGTTACGTGTTTTATGGCTGGTGGGATTGGCGCTTTTTAACTCTTATTGCGTTTAGTTCTATATTAGACTATGGTATTGGTTTGCGTTTGTTGCATGAAGAAAACGAACTAAAACGAAAAGCTTTCTTATGGTTAAGTATTTGTGTAAATATTGGATTTTTAGGATTTTTTAAATACTACAATTTCTTTGTCGAAAATTTTATCGATGCGTTTTCACTTTTTGGAACTAAAATTTCAGCGAATACTTTGCATATTATTTTACCAGTGGGTATTAGCTTTTATACCTTCCAAACATTAAGTTACAGTATTGATGTTTATAGACGAAAATTAGAGCCCACAAAAGATGTAATATCATTTTTAGCCTTCGTGAGCTTCTTTCCGCAATTGGTGGCTGGTCCGATTGAACGTGCCACAAATTTATTGCCGCAATTTTATAAGAAACGCCAGTTTCATTACTCGCAAGCTGTAGATGGTTGTAAACAAATACTTTGGGGTTTATTTAAAAAAATAGTAATAGCCGATAATTGTGCTCAATATGCGAATACCATATTTAATAACTCCGATAATTATTCTGGAAGTACTTTAGTAATGGGTGCTTTGTTCTTCACATTTCAAATTTATGGTGATTTTTCTGGGTATTCTGATATTGCTATTGGGATTTCAAGGTTGTTTGGTTTCAATTTAAAACAAAATTTTGCATTTCCTTATTTTTCAAGAGATATGGCTGAGTTTTGGAGGCGTTGGCATATATCCTTGTCTACTTGGTTTCGAGATTACTTATATATTCCACTAGGCGGAAGCAGAGGCGGAACATGGATGAAAGTTAGAAATACGTTCATTATTTTTTTAGTCAGTGGTTTTTGGCATGGAGCGAACTGGACTTTTATTGTTTGGGGACTTTTAAATGCGCTTTATTTTTTGCCATTATTGCTCACCAAATCCAATCGAAATAATTTAGATGTGGTTGCTGAAAATGCCAATGTACCTTCCGTTAAGGAATTTCTGCAAATGGTATTAACATTTAGTCTCTCGGTGTTTGCATGGATATTTTTTAGAGCTGAAAATGTTACACAAGCCTTTTTGTATATAAAAAGCATTTTTCAACCAAGTTTAATAGCTTTACCAACTATTAGACCTACAAATGTAATTGTGTTGGTTATTTTTTTTATTTTGTTAGAATGGTTTGGAAGAAGAAATCAATATGCCATAGAAACGTTTTTTATAAACAAACCCAGAATTGTAAAATGGGGTTTTTATATGTTTATTATTTCCTTGTTATTTATATTTAGGGCAGAAGAACAACAAGAATTTATTTACTTTCAGTTTTAATATGAAACTTTTTTTTAAGCATATAATAATTTTTGCACTTGCCTTTTTTATTGTTGAAAAAGGGGTTTGGTTTATTTTAAACGAAACTCCAAAAAAGCAATATGATAAGCGTTTGGAACTTTTGATAAAAGGGAAAATTAACAAAGATATTATTGTTTTAGGGTCGTCTCGAGGGGCGGGTAATATTTTAGCGGGACAATTGGAAAAGGAAACAGGATTAACAGCTTACAACTTATCTTACCAAGGTTCTAATGTCGATTTTCATAAATTTATTTTAGAAACCTTACTTAAATTTAATAAAGCACCTCAATATGTATTACTAAGTATTGATAATTCAAGCCAATTTATTAAGGACGAAAGCTTAAATTATAGAGAAGATGCCGTGCTTCCTTTAACAAAATATAATTATATAAATAATGAATTGGTTAATGAAAAAATAAATAGTCCATTATCTTATGCTTTCTTTCTGGGTAGGTACAATAAATTTCATTCGTTGTTTAGAGATGCTTTTGTAAACACAAGAAATCCTATAGATAGTTTTGGATCTATGGGTATTTTAAAAAAAAATGATGTTAAACTAAATTACGTTGAAAAAACAGAAAAATATAATCAAAATTTTGAAAAAGCATCAAGAATCAAAGCGTTTAAAAACATTCAAAAACTTTGTAAATTGAATAACATAAAGTTGGTTTTTGTGTTTTCTCCAAGTTTTTATAATTTCGAAAGTAGTTTTTATACGAGATTCAAAAAATTAGATGAATCAGAAAATGGAATATTTGTTTATGATTCAACGAATAATATTTATAGGAATCAAGAATATTTTTACGACAAAACCCATCTTTTTATAAATGGTGCTAAAATATTTTCAACTGAGATCAGTAACTTTATAAATACAGAACTTAGTTTTAATCGCTAGGCTTTATTTAAAAATTTCATCTTAAAAAACGTATTTTAGCCACTGCAATAAATCAACTTGATAAATTTAATAATGAAAAAAATCGGTTTCATTCCCCTTAGAAAGAACTCTAAGGGCATTGTAAATAAAAACAAACGCAAAATGGTAGGAAGACCCTTGTTTACTTGGGTTTTAGGTGAAGCAGTTTTTTCTGATTTAGACATGGTTTATGTGTATACCGATGATTCTGAAATTATCGATTTTATAAATAAAGAATACCATTGGACTTCTAAAGTGAAAGCGGTCTTACGAAGTGATGAAAGTGCTACCGATACGGCATCTACCGAATTCGCGATGCTTGAATTTTGTGATAGTATAGATTATGATTTTGATGTATTTTGTTTACTTCAAGCTACATCGCCATTCACTAAAAGAGAAGATATTAATGCCTGTTTAGATACATTAAATGATGGTTATGATTCTTCTTTAACAGTAGTAAATACTCATCGTTTTTTATGGAACAGCAACGGAACCGCCATTAATTACAATCCACATAAAAGACCACGTAGACAAGATTTTGAAGGTTTGTTGGTTGAAAACGGATCTGTTTATGTCACAACCAAACAAGCATTACAGAAACATGAAAACAGAATAGGAGAAAAGGTAGCAGTCGTTAAAATGCCTGAAGATACCTTGATGGAAATAGATTCTGAAACCGACTGGATTGCTGTTGAAACCTTGCTAATTGAACGCCAAAAACGTGCAAAAGAGTCGAAAAAAATTACTCATATTGTTTTAGATGTGGATGGGGTTTTTACCGATGGCACCATAACATACACCAAAGATGGTGAGCACACCAAAAGCTTCGATATGCGCGATGGGATGGGGCTGGAAATATTGCGTCAGTTTAATATCGAGGTGATGATTATGACATCAGAAAATTCAGAATTGGTAGCCAAACGCATGGAGAAACTAAAAATCAATCATGTGTTTTTAGGCGTGAAAGATAAATATAGCCTATTACAGCATGTTTTAAATGAACAAAACATATCACTTAACAACGTTGCATATTTAGGTGATGATGTGAACGATTTAACCAATATTTGCAGTGTAGGTTGGTCTTTAACCCCAAATAATGCTACCGATGTTGTGAAACAACATGCGGATATTGTACTTTCCAAAAATTCTGGAGCTGGTGCCATCAGAGAAGCTTGCCAGTTCATTTTTAATTATAATAAACGATTTTAATTGCCCTAATAACTCATGAACACTTATAAAAAACCCTACATCATAGCCGAAATTGGTTGTAACCATAAAGGCGACATGGAAATTGCCAAAGAACTCATAAAGGTTGCGAAAATATTTTGTAATGCCGATGCCGTTAAGTTTCAAAAACGAAATAATAAAGAATTATTAACGGAGGAACAATACAATCAACCACATCCAAATCCTGCCAATTCTTATGGAGATACGTATGGGGAACATCGCGAGTATTTAGAGTTTGATGTGCAGCAGCATCAAGAATTGAAAGCATATTGCGAAGAAATAGGTATTACATACTCAACATCAGTTTGGGATGTTACTTCTGCAAAAGAAATTGCATCATTAAATCCAGAATTTATTAAAATACCATCAGCATGTAACAATAACATCAAAATGTTGGAGTGGCTATGCGAAAATTATCAAGGTGAACTTCATATTTCAACAGGAATGACAACCAAAAATGAAATTTATGACTTGGTTCAGTTTTTTAAAAAATTCAATAGAAATAAAGATTTAGTACTTTATAATTGTACATCAGGGTATCCTGTTCCATTTGAAGATGTCTGTCTTTTAGACATCAATTTACTCATTGAAAAGTATAAAAATGAGGTAAAGCATATTGGTTTTTCTGGGCATCATTTGGGAATTGCGGTAGATGTTGCAGCTTATACTTTAGGGGCTAACATTATTGAACGCCACTATACAATCGATAGAACTTGGAAAGGCACCGATCATGCTGCTTCGTTAGAGCCTATGGGACTTCGTAAACTGTCAAGAGACTTAAATGCGGTGTATAAAGCGCTTAATTTTAAATCAAAAGATATTTTGCCTATTGAGCAAGTTCAGCGCGATAAACTTAAAAATCAAAAAGGATAATTAACGATAGATAATGAAAAAAAAAGTATTCGTTTTTTTTCCAGATGGTGTTGGTTTAAGAAATTTTGCATTTACAGATTTTAAACAAATTGGTGAAAATATGGGTTTTGATATCCATTACTGGAACAATACCGTTTTTTCATTGAAAGACAACTTGGGTTTTAATGAGGTTAAGATTGAAAATCATAAAACACACCCATTAACGCCATTATATTTAAGAGCCAGAAAGCATGTAGAACTGAATGTGTCTCAAAAAAAGTTTAATGATAATGTGTATCCAACTTATAAATTCCCGTTTAATTATAATGGGTTGAAGAATACGCTTAAAACTTTATATATAAGTCAGTTAATTGCTTTAAATAATTCTGAGAAAGGGATTGAGCGCATTCGAAAGAAAATAAATGATTTAGAACGTTCAACCTCAAAATACAGTTACTGCAAAGCGCAACTTTTCGAGCATAAACCACATGTGGTATTTTGTACCACGCAGCGCGCATCGCAGTCTATTAGCGCTTTATTGGCGGCAAAGGATTTAGGGATTCCAACGGTAGCTTTTGTATATTCTTGGGACAATGTGCCAAAAGCCATGCAAGTAGTAGAAACCGATTACTATTTTGTATGGAGCGATTTAATGAAACAACAAGTGCTTCAATACTATCCCTTTGTTAAAGAATCTCAGGTTTTTGTTACAGGAACACCGCAATTTGAACCCCATTTTGATACAACGTTATTAGAATCAAGAGCCACTTTTTTCAAACAATATGGTTTAGATGTAAATAAAAAATACATCTGTTATTCAGGTGATGATGAAACCACATCGCCATTGGACCAATATTATTTAGAAGATTTGGCAAACGCGGTTAGAAGTTTGAATAACAAAGGCTATAATTTAGGTATTATTTATAGAAAATGTCCGGTTGATTTCACCAAAAGATACGACGCCGTTATTGAAGCGAATAAAGATATTATTGAAGTTTTAGACCCCATCTGGAAACAGGTTGGTAGTATGTGGAACGAAGTGTTGCCCGCCAAAGAAGATTTTAAAATGTTATACAATGTATGCGAACATAGCGAATTTGTTACCAATGTATGCTCCTCTACCGTATTCGATTTTGTGACACATAATAAACCATGTATATATTACAATTACGAACAACCTCAGTTAAAAAAGGGTATTCGCGATATTGGTCAGAATTACAAATACGTTCATTTTAGAAGCATGCCAAGTGATAAAGCAGCTGTTTTTTGCACCAATAAAAACGAATTGGAAGGTTTGGTACAACAAATTTTGGATGGTAAATTGAGTAATGTTGAAGAAGGTTTAGAATGGTTTGAAATTGTGGCTGGTAAAACACCAATCAAAGCATCGGAAACCATTTGGGAAACCATTAAACAGATTTTAAAATGAAGGTAGGTTTCATCACTTCAGAATATCCACATCCTAAGGTAATCCATGCTGCGGGTATTGGAACTAGTATAAAAAACCTAGCTGTGGCTTTGGTAAATAAAGGTGTAGATGTTACCATATTTGTATACCATCAAAATGAGAATGCCGTTGTTTTAGACGAAGGTGTTGAAATTCATTTGATAAAAAAAGAATCCTTCAAATATTTTACTTGGTATTTTTACAGAAAACTGGTTCAAATCTATGTCAATAAAGTTGTGGAAGAAAAGCAAATCAACATACTTGAAGCCCCAGATTGGACTGGTATTACAGCTTTTGCAACATTTAAAGTGCCATTGGTAATACGTTTCCACGGAAGTGACGCCTATTTTTGCAAATTAGAGAAACGCAAGCAGAAGTTTAAAAATTTTGTTTTTGAAAAAAAGGCATTATTAAAAGCATCAGCGTATATAGCGCCAACCACCTTTGCAGGTAAAGAAACACAAAAGATTTTCGGTTTAAATAAAAAGAAAATTAAAACCATTCATTATGGGTTGCAATTAAAGGATTTTGAAAACGAAACACCTGCAATCTATAATAGAAATACCATGCTTTATATTGGAACCATCATTAGAAAAAAAGGTGTTTTTGAATTGGCAGAAATATTCAATAAAGTAGTGGAAACAAATCCAGAAGCCCAATTAATTTTAATAGGAAACGATGCATTTGATATACAAACAGGTTCAGCTTCAACGTATAAACTGGTAGAAAGTTTATTTTCAAATAAGGCTAAAAAGAAGGTTAGCTATTTAGGGAAGGTACCTTATTCCGAAGTGAAAAATCATATTAAAAATGCCCATGTATGCGTGTTTCCTAGTTTTGCTGAAACTTTAGGGATGGTAACCATTGAAAGTATGGCATTGCAAAAACCCGTAATTAACACGAGCATAGGTTGGGCACAAGAATTGATTGATGATAGTGTAAATGGTTATTTGGTACATCCGTCAGATATCGATTTGTACGCACAACGCATTTTAACCCTATTGAATGATGAAAACCTATGTGCTAAAATTGGTAAAGCAGCAAGAAAAAAGGTTGAAACGACGTTTGATATTGAAATGTTGGCAGACCAAAATCTAGCTTATTACAAGTCCGTTTTATAATGATTATACTGGTTCATAAAAATAATAAACCCATGGCACTTTATAGTGCTACCAGTGGCAATGCTATTGATTTTGATGCCCAAAAACCAATAGGTATTTTATTATTTGAATTGGCAAAAAATCATCCTGAATCACTTTTAATTTGGGTACATCAAGATTATAAAGACCACATAAACCTTGATGCTATAAAAAGCATTTTTCACCATAAACTAATTATGGCCTCCTTTCCTGTTTCAGGTAAATATATAATTCCTGAACAAGTAGGGTATGTAGAGCAGAAACCCTACACCAATGTTTCTCATGCTGTCACGTATCCCACATGGTTAATGAGTAGTGATATAGGTGGCATTTATGCCGAAACGCTCCAAAATATCAAATGTGAACATGCTAAAGAAAAGAATTTCGATTATCTATTATGTTCATTGGCAAAACAGGCAATGCCTAAAGGTTTGTTTTGTTATTCCAACCCGAATTTACTATTACACAAAGAAGCGTTAAAGGTTAAAAATACAGAAGTCTCCACGTTTCAATTGTTCAAATTTGTAAAGCAGCATTATAAAGCTGTTTGGATATTCAATTTGTTGTTTTGTTATTTGTTTTTTGAAAAGAAATTACAATTGCTACCATTCTTTAGAAGCTTATTTTATAAAAGGTTACATGCTGACATTGATTTCAGTTTCATGGAAGTATCATCAAATATTGAAGCACATATACAGGAAAACGTAGATGTTATTATTCCAACTTTGGGAAGAAAAGCGTGTTTGTATGATGTATTAAAAGATTTGTCAAACCAAACCATCCTTCCTAAAAACGTGATTATTGTAGAGCAAAACCCTATAAAAGACGCCGTTTCAGAATTGGATTATTTATCAAATCAAACCTGGCCGTTTACTATTAAGCATCATTTTATACACCAAACGGGGGCTTGTAATGCGCGTAATTTGGCCTTGTCAAAAGTAACAAGTGAATGGGTGTTGTTGGGTGACGATGATAATAGGTTTGACTCTGATTTAATCGAAAAATTTTTCAAAAGAATTAAAGATTTTCAATGTTCAGTGTTAACAACTGTTTATCTTCAACCCCATGAATCAGCTAAATATTTTTTTGTTAGCCAAACAGATATTTTTGGTTCGGGTAACACACTATTAAAATCGTCTTTATTAGAACAAGTAACATTTGATACTGCTTTTGAATTTGGTTATGGTGAAGATTCCGATTTTGGGATGCAACTAAGAAAAACAGGTAACGATGTTATCTTTTTTCCAGACATTAAAATAATACATTTAAAAGCGCCTATAGGTGGTTTTAGAACCAAAGTAAAACAACTTTGGGAAGAAGATGCTATTCAGCCTAAACCTTCGCCAACCATCATGTTATTTGCAAAAAAGCATTATAATGCGTTTCAATTAAGTGGTTATAAGTATAATTTATTTGTTAAGTTTTATAAAAAGCAACACATTAAAAATCCTTATAAATATTTAAAAATGATGCAGATGCAATGGGGACGCAGCGTGTTTTGGAGTGAACAATTAAAAGGGAAACAACATGCTTAAATTATTCACAGATCAAACATTTTTAACAGAGGCCCATCGCAAATCGGTATTCCCATTATTGTTTGATTTGCACTATTTAAAAAACAAGGAGCTGTCTGATTATTATGTTTTAAGCAACCATGTTTCAAGCTGCGATGTTTTAGTGTTTCCTATAAATTATTCACAGTTTATTAAATTTCCCAAAGCCTTTAAAAGTCTACTTCAATTAGCCAAAAAACACAACAAACCCATTTGGATGTATACCGGTGGGGACTATGGTTTTACAACATACATAAAAAATAGTTATACCTTTAGGTTGGGTGGGTTTGATAGTAAATTAGATGCTTCAACCTTTATTATACCATCCTTTGTGAACGACCCATACCAAGATATGTTGCATCAAGGTTTTTCTACATTAAAAAAAGATAAGGAACCCACCATTGGTTTTGTTGGACATGCAAAATCGGGTGTTTTTAAATATACTAAAGAAGTATTAAGCCATTTTAAATTTAAGTTTAGAAGAACTATGGGATTTGTTCTGGCAGATAAACAACCCTTTTACCCATCTAGTATAAAACGTGCAGGGTATTTGCATAAATTACGCTTGTTAAAGGGCTTAAAAACCAATTTTATTTTAAGAAACCATTATAGAGCAGGTGTACAAACCGAAGCTGATAAACAAACATCCACCCAAGAGTTTTACAATAACATTTTTAATAATGCCTATACATTTTGTAGTCGGGGTGTTGGTAATTTTTCGGTACGGTTTTATGAAACGTTGGCGGTTGGACGCATTCCTATTTTGTTGAATACTGATTGCAGATTACCATTAAATGATCTTATAGATTGGTCAAAACACATTGTTGTTTTAGATACCAAAAAAAAGGAGTCTTTTGAGCAGCAAATTTTGGAATTTCATAATGCTTTAAACGATTTGGAGTTTGAAAAGCTTCAAGAAAGCAATAGAACACTATGGGAAACCCATTTAGTACGACCTTCGTATTTTATTAAAATACATGACGCATTTCTAAATAAAGTGAGTTAATATGCATAAAATTTTTACACTTATTATCTGTACTTACATGCGGCCACAGCCGTTGCTTAAATTGTTGCAATCACTACAAAAACAAACACTTTATCCGGGTGAAATTTTAATTATTGATGGTTCAACAAATAATGAAACAAAAAACGTTTTAGATGGAAGTCCATTTCGTAATTTAAAGTATTATAAAGTTGATAGCGCCAATAGAGGATTAACAAAACAACGGAATTATGGTATAGGTCTAGTTCAAAAAACCTCTGAAATTATTTGTTTTCTGGATGATGATACAGTGCCTGATCCGGATTATTTTAAAGAATTATTGGACACATATACCATTTATCCAAATGCATTAGCTGTAGGAGGTTATATTTCGAATGAAGTTGAATGGCAAATGGACGATGGAACAAAAAATAAAAGCAAATTTTATTATGACGGTTGGATGCGCAATGAACCCTCTCGATTTAAAATACGCCAGGTTTTTGGGCTTTTACCAGATACGCCTCCAGGGTTTCTACCAACATTTTCACATGGTAGATCCATTGGTTTTTTTCCTCCTTCCGGTAAAATTTATGAGGTGGAGCAAATTATGGGAGGCGTTGCTAGCTATAAAAATGAAGTTTTTGAACACTTGTCATTTTCCAAATATTTTCAAGGATACGGATTATACGAAGACACCGATTTTTCATTAAGATTAGCAAAAAAGGGATCGCTTTATATAAATACAAATGCGCAATTAGCACATTATCACGAAGATTCTGGTCGTCCTAATCAATATAAATATGGTAAAATGGTGGTAAGAAACGGTTGGTATGTTTGGAGGGTTAAGTATCCAAACCCAAGTTTTAAAGCCAGCTTTAAATGGCATGCTACCTCATTTTTATTGACACTGATTAGGTTTACAAATACTATCAATACCAATAAAAAACAAGAAGCTTTCACCGAAAGTTTGGGAAGAGTGATAGGATGGTTATCTTTATTTTTTAATAAGCCTAGTATTGAAAGATAAATGGGAAAGTTTTATTCTGATATAAAAAAGTATAAAAAATACAGTAACAACAAACCCACTGTATTATTGGTGTTATTGCATCAAGGTCTTTGGGCGCTATGGGTTTATCGTATATCCAATGCTATTTATAATAGTAAAATGCCAAAGTTATTGAAACAGATATTGCTGTCTTTTGCAGTGCTTTGTCAAAAAATGATAGAGATTCTAACTGGTATTTCAATTTCGTATGCTGCTCAAATAGGGGCGGGGTTTTATATTGGTCATTTTGGGGGCATTATTATTAATGCATCCTCAGTTATAGGAGATAATTGTAATATATCGCAAGGAGTTACCATAGGTGTAAGTGGACGAGGAGAAAAACGAGGTGTTCCTGTAATTGGAAACAATGTTTATATGGGTGCCAATGCCGTTGTGGTTGGCAAAATAGTAATAGGTGATAATTGTGTTATTGCGGCAAATTCTTTGGTGGCTAAAAGTGTTGAATCGAATTCGACTGTTATGGGTGTTCCAGCCATTGTAATTAATAATAATACCTCTAAAGACTATATTTAATGAGGTTTTTAGTAATAACAAATGCGCCAACTTTACAGCAAAATCAAATGTATGCTGCCTATGCACCCTATGTTGAGGAAATGGATATTTGGTTTAAGTATGTAGATGATGTTACTATAATATCTCCAACATCCTTCCATCAAACGTTATTATTGAAGCCGTTTGAAAAGCAGCCAAAGGTTATTTCTATTCCATCATTAGTATTTACTTCAATTAAAAATAGTTTTTCATCAGCATTTAAAATTCCATTCATTATTTGGGCCATTTATAAAGCATGCAAAAATGCAGATCATATTCACTTACGTTGTCCAGGAAATATTGGTTTGTTGGGTTGCTTCGTTCAAATATTATTTCCAAAGAAAACAAAAACAGCAAAATATGCTGGCAATTGGGATCCCAACGCTCAACAACCTGTTAGCTACAAACTTCAAAAATGGATTTTAAGCAATACGTTTTTAACGAAGAACATGCAAGTTTTGGTATATGGCAATTGTAAACATCAAACCAAAAACATCAAGCCTTTTTTTACAGCAAGTTATTCGAATTCTGAAATTGAAACACCCATAGAAAGGGATTATTCTAATGCATTGAACTTTGTTTTTGTTGGCAGTGTGGTTGATGGTAAAAGGCCATTATTAGCTATTCAAATAGTGGAAGCGTTGCATAAAGAAGGAAAACACGTGTGTTTGGATTTGTATGGTGATGGTGTTTTAAAAGAAACACTTCAGCATTATATTTCCAATAATAGTTTAGGTGATTTTATAAAGCTACATGGCAATCAGGAAAAAAACATTGTAAAGGATGCATTAAAAAAAGCACATTTTTTAATATTACTTTCAAAATCTGAAGGCTGGCCAAAAGTAGTGGCCGAGGCTATGTTTTTTGGAACTATACCTATTACCACATCTATTTCTTGCATTCCTTTTATGTTGAATGGAGATGAAAGAGGCATCATCATTAACCCTGAAATAGCTACAGCCGTAAATACTATTAATAAAGCAATCAATAATGTAGCATCTTTAAAAATGATGAGTAAATTAGCATCCAATTGGTCTCAACGTTATACCTTGGAGGTTTTTGATGCCGAAATTTATAAGTTGCTGAATAAAATATGAAGGTTTTACAATTAATAGACTCTTTGGAAACTGGTGGAGCAGAACGTGTGGCTGTAAATATAGCCAATGCATTAGCCACCAAAATTGAAGGTTCTTATTTGTGTACCACCCGTGTGGAAGGATTACTTAAAGATAGTATAGATGGCAAGGTGCATTTTTTGTTCTTAAATAAGCAATCTACATGGCATTTAAAATCTATTTTGAAGTTTAATGCCTATGTAAAAAAGGAAGAAATCCAAATTATACATGCACATGCATCTTCCTTTTTTTTAGCCAGTATTATTCGAGTTTTCAATAAGCGTGTTAAAATTGTTTGGCACGACCATTATGGAAACAGTATGTTTTTACAAAACAGAAAGTTTAAGGTTTTAAGACTGTTTTCAGTTTATTTTAATCATATCTTCAGTGTTAATAAGCAACTGGAACAATGGGCAAAAGTAAACTTAAAAGCAAAAAGTGTGTGTTTCTTGCCTAATTTTGCTGTTATTAATAACGAGCCTTCTAAAACCAATTTATTTGGAGAAGCTGGGAAACGCATCATTTGTTTAGCCAATTTACGTGAGCAAAAAGACCATCATAATCTATTAAATGCATTTAAAACGGTGGTTGAAAATCATGGTGATTGGAGTTTACATTTAGTTGGTAAAGATTTTAATGATCCGTATTCTGAATCCATAAAATCCTTCATTATAAATAATAAATTGGAAAAACATGTTTTTATTTATGGAAGCCAGCCAGATACGTTTCATATTCTATCTCAATGTAATTTAGCTATATTATCATCAAAATCGGAGGGATTGCCACTAGCATTGTTGGAATATGGATTGGCTAAATTGCCAGTTATAGCTACCCAAGTGGGAGAATGTACTGAAGTGATTGATAATTATGGTTTGTTGGTGCCTCCGGAA
This sequence comes from Mariniflexile gromovii, assembly GCF_017814435.1. GTDB lineage: Bacteria > Bacteroidota > Bacteroidia > Flavobacteriales > Flavobacteriaceae > Mariniflexile > Mariniflexile gromovii. Next base: position 53,400 of record NZ_JAGJCB010000011.1, read on the forward strand.
AATTCTAAAGAACTTTCAAAAGCAATCATTCAATGTGTTGAAGATGAGGAATTAAGAAATGTAAATGCCATGTCTTACCATGCTCACATACAAAATACTTATTCCGAAACAGCTCAAGTAAAAACCATTTTAAAAGTTTATAACACCATCTGTAATTAATTTGAAGTATAGTAATTACATAAAAGTCATCGGGTTACACGTCTTAATAGGAGTTGCTATTTATGCGTTACCAGCCTTATCTAAGCTTTATTTTTTAGGTATTTTATTTTATTATACCAACCAAATATTCAAAACAAAACCATCCATTCGCGCCGTAAAAATATTAATGGCCTGTGCTTATGTGGTAGGGGCAGAGGTGTTTATAAGGATGACGGGTGGAAGCTTTTTATACGAAGCATCAAAATATTTAGTCATATTTTTTTGTTTAATAGGGCTTTTCACTGTGAGGCAACAAAACCAATCTTTAGTGTACATAACCTATATACTGCTGCTCATTCCCGGTATTTTCGTTGCAGCGTTTAATGTTAGTGAAAGTACCACATTGCGAACTGCCATTACTTTTAATCTAAGCGGGCCTATTTGCTTGGGTATCGTCTCTGTGTTCTGTTACAAGCTTAAAGTGAGCTATAATAACATCCATAGAATATTTTTTAGTATGGCATTACCATTAATAGCAACCACTACTTATTTGTTTTTATTTAATCCCAGTGTTAGAGATACCATTACAGGTACAGGGTCTAATTTTGAGGCTTCTGGTGGTTTTGGCCCAAACCAAGTGGCAACCGTTTTAGGGTTGGGTATGTTTATTTTTAGTGTTCGTTTTTTTTCTCAATCACCTTCAAGAATTTATAAAATCATCCATGTTATACTTTTCTTTTTAATAAGCTACAGAGCTATCATTACCTTTAGCCGTGGTGGTGTCATTACTGCGTTAATTATGATTGCTGCTTTTGTTTTTTTCTATTTTAAAAAGGTGAATGTTTTTCATAAATTAAGAATTAGCAGAATGTTGGTATTATTTGTTGGTGTTGCCTTTTCAATATGGTTATATTCGTCATTACAAACAGGAGGCTTTATAGATAAACGTTACGCAAACCAAGATGCTTTAGGAAGAGAGAAGGAAGATGTAACTACAGGTAGAAGCGATTTAATTTCTTTTGAATTGGATGAATTTTTAAACAATCCGATAGTAGGTGTTGGAGTTGGTAAAATTAAAGAGCTAAGAGAACAAAAAGAAGGATTGTTGGCAGCATCACACAACGAAATGAGCAGAATATTATCAGAACACGGCTTGCTTGGTTTAATAGCGTTGTTTATTTTGTTATTTACACCTTTAATTTGGAGGTTAAAAAACCGGACGAATATGTTTTTTTATTCATGTTATTTCTTTTGGTTCCTAACTATCAATCACTCTTCCATGCGCATTGCTGCCCCCGCTTTTCTTTACGGACTCTGTTTGTTAAATATAACCTACGAAACCAGTAAAACTAAAAGCATCAAGCGTAATAAAGCTGTTTCAAAACAAATGCCAACATGAAAAGCTTACTTTACATAGGAAACAAGTTATCTAAAAAAGGTAAAACCCAAACTACTATTGAAACTTTAAGCAAAAATTTAAGCTTAGAAGGGTATGTTGTTTTTTCTTTTTCTGATAAAAAAAACAAGGTGTTTCGTCTTTTTGATATGCTTTTTGCTATTATAAAACATGCAAAAAAAGTAGATTATGTTTTAATTGATACATACAGTACATCAAATTTTTATTATGCATATTTGTGCAGTCAGTTATGCAGGCTTCTGAAATTAAAATACATCCCTATTTTACATGGGGGCAATTTACCCAACCGGTTAAAATTAAACCCTAAACTATCTAAGGCTGTATTTAAAAATGCTTATGTGAATGTAGCGCCATCTTTGTATCTTCAATCTGAATTTGAAAAGTATGGTTATTTCAATTTAGTTCATATTCCTAATGCTATTAATCTTCAAAACTATCCTTTTAAGGACAGAACATTTGAAAGCATTAAATTGCTTTGGGTTCGGTCATTTTCAGAAATATATAATCCGTTTTTAGCTGTTGAAATTTTAAAATCGCTTTTAGATGAAGGCTTTGAAGCATCACTTTGTATGATAGGACCAGATAATGATGGTTCATTACATAAAACAAAAGACTACGCCAAAAAGATGAACCTTGAAGTAACTTTTACAGGAAAATTATCAAAACCTGAATGGATATCACTTTCTAAGAATTTCAACGTATTTATTAACACCACAAATTTTGATAATATGCCCGTAAGTGTGGTAGAGGCTATGGCATTGGGACTGCCCGTTATTTCTACAAATGTTGGAGGAATGCCTTTTTTAATTGAGAATAATAACGAAGGTATTTTGGTTAACCCGAAAAGTGCGAAAGAATTTATTGCAGCCATTAAAAAGATAAGGTCAAGCCCTGAAATAACGAATCAAATGATATTAAACGCTAGAAAAAAAGTAGAAAACTACAATTGGGACATTGTTAAAAATTTATGGATTAGAGTGTTGAAATAGTAGTGGTTTAGGTAATTACTTACTATCTTTAGCAACTCTCAAATTACAAATTGTACATGGACAAAAAAGGAATTCATTTCGAAATTTCAGAAAGAAAAATTCTATTGCGAATTATCGATATCGTCTCAATTTTTGTTGTTTTATACTTTGTTAGTAATACGTTTGATTTTGATTATTTCACCATTACCAAAGAAAATTGGGGTTGGGCGTTTGTACTAATTCTATACATTTCTATATTCGGAACCATTTTTGAACTTTACGATTTACAAAAATCAAGTAAAATTGAAAAAATAGCCCCCACCATCGTTTTTACGGTTTCCATTACTGTTCTATTCTATTTTTTAACACCCTTTTTTACACCGTTATTACCAGATAATAGGTTACAGATTATCTATTTTTACTTTGCAATGCTTCTCGCTTTATTTTTATGGCGCATTGCGTACTTAACCTTTATAATTTCGCCTCGGTTTTATAAAAATGTGCTTATTGTTGGTGAAACTTCAAATATTCAAACCGTAATTGATACATTTAAAACCTCCGACCCAAATTATAAAATTGTAGGCTTTATAAATTGTGAAAAGAGAAAAAACGATGGCATTAAATTTAAAGGTATTGTTGAATACAGTCCTAAGCAAATTTATCAAGTGATTAAAGATGAAAAAATATCAGAAATTGTTATTGCAAGTTATAATTCAGAATCGATAACCGCCGAAATTTATAGAGATCTTATCACACTTTTAGAAGGTGGTTTTCCTATAAAGGAATATACCCAAGTTTATGAAGATATGATGCAACGTGTTCCTGTTCAGTTTGTAGGGAAAGATTTTTACAGGTATTTTCCGTTCAGTAGAAGCAACCATAATAGGCTGTATTTGTTTTTTCAACGCTTGTTCGATATCAATATCTCTATTTTAGGAATTTTAATAGGGCTAGTATTATTACCAGTAATTTTATTAGGAAACCTTATAGGAAATCGTGGTGCCACTTTTTATTCTCAAGAACGCATTGGGAAAAATGGTAATCTATTTAAAATTATAAAGTTTAGAACCATGGTTAAAAATGCTGAAGCTTCTGGTGCTGTTTGGGCAAAAAAGAACGATATTAGAATAACACCATTTGGAAAATTTTTAAGAAACACCCGTTTAGATGAAGTTCCACAGTTTTTAAATATTCTAAAAGGCGATATGAGTTTAATTGGCCCCAGACCAGAACGCCCACATTTTGTTAGACAATTATCGCAATTACTTCCTTTTTATGAAACACGGCATATAATAAAACCAGGACTAACAGGTTGGGCACAAGTAAAAACAAAATATGGGGCATCAGTTGATGATAGTTTGCTAAAACTGCAATATGATTTGTACTATATAAAACACCGTAGTTTTTTATTGGATGTCAATATTCTTATTAAAACCCTTAGCACCATCATTTTCTTTAGAGGACAGTAGCTAGATTTGCCTATTGCCTATTGCCTATTGCCTATTGCCTATTGCCAAAATACTTTATCAAATAGATATACCTAATAAACAGCGCTATTAAAAAAGGAATCAATCCAATAGCAAATACTTGTACGCCCATAAACCAATGAAGGGTTAGTAAGCACAAAAGAATTACTAAAAGTTTCAAATACTTAACAAACCAACTGCTTGTTTTTTGTTTAAATAATTGTCCAATTACTAAAATATTCAATGCAAATGCCCAAAGTAAATTATAGTTTTGGTGTGTGCCTGTATGGTCTGTTGCAAACCAAAGTAACAAAATAAGGATGCCAATAAGTCCCGTAATAGTGAATAAAGAAAAGTCCAGCCAAACGGATTGTTTTTGCTTTTTATAATCGTTATAAGTAATAAAGAGAATGATGAAGCCTAAAACGCCAAATACAAATAGAGGACTTGTTAAAAACTGAGTAGGAGCAGGTTCATCCATTTTTTTAAATAGCACGTTGCTTTCTTTAACTAAAGGTTTGTTGCTGTTCTTTATGGTGGCAACTTCAAAGAATTTATAAATGTTTTCGGGTAGAAACATGTGGTCTTCGGTACGTGCTTTTCTATCAATAACTGAGCCCAATGCGATATCTATTCCAAAACTTCCCCAAGAATTTTTGTTCAAATTATTTTGAATTAAGGTTCTAAAGGTCTGGTCTTTAAAGTCTTTTGGTTTGTTGAAATCAATATTGTTTTTTAAAGAAATGTTAGCAACATCTTTTAATTTGGTAGCACAATTATCATAGAAAAACTCATATAAATAAGCCCGATTTTCTGGCTTATAATTGTTTAATAAATAATTGAACAATGTCTGTTTTTCAGAAGCAGATAAATTTAAAACCTGCTCTTTAATGCTTCTGTTTTGAGATATGTAAGCTTCAAAAAAATCTTCAAAATAATTCACCCCAATTAAATAATTGAGTTTTCCTTGAGCAAATTTCAAATAAAAATTAGGCGTATTAAAATCGTAAACTCCATAATTAAACACCAAATCTGTACCTTTTATAGGGTCTTTTATTCGAAAGGCACTATGCCCAAATGCATCATTTAACGAAGCGCCCGGGCCTATGGTTAAAACACTAATTTCAGCCTGTTCAGAAAGTATGTTTTGTTGTGCGGTTGTTATTTGAACAATTAAAAAAAGTAATAAAAAGAGGAGTTTTTTTTGCATAAAAATTCAGGTTACCTAAAGAAGCTAAAATCAACTTTTAAAGAAAATACGTTAGAATATAAAGCCACACTTTGGTCGCCAATATCGGTAAACGCATAATCTATTTGAATACCGTTGTATTTAAAACCTACACCAAAACTTGGTTGAAAAGTTAATTTCTCAGTAATATTATCAATTTGCAGTTCATTTTGAAAGTTCCCAACACCGGCACGTAAATAAACCATATCAATATAGCCAAATTCAAAACCAAGTGCAGGATTGATACTTGCAAAAGATGAAGAGAAAATATCGTTGTTTTCTTCAAACCGCACATTCAAATTGGCAGCAGCTAAAAGTGAATAATCATAATGAAAATCGAATAACTTAGATATACCAATTTGTAGTTTAGGAATGGTTATTTCGGTAGTTTCGGGCAGTTCTTGGTTCTGACCTTCAACAGCATCTTGTACTTTTTTAAATTCTTCCTCATTAATAGCCCATGCATTAAAAGTGGTGGTAACATCGCGTGCCATCACACCAAACTTCCAATTGTTATTGGTTTCAAACTGAATACCAGCATCAAAACCAAAACCCCACGACGAAGCAAAATCGCCTATAACACGACGGATTATTTTAGCATTCACCCCGTAATTAAGCCCTCTAACGGGAAGCTCCCGTGCATAGGAAATGGTAAGTCCATAATCGGCAGTGGAAAATAGACTAATTCTATCATAGTTTATATTTCCTTGTTCATCAATAAGTTGGGTGGTGTTTAGAATGTCATCTACTGCAAATCGAATTAAAGAAACACCTATAACACTGCTCTTGTCCAACGGTTTTGCAAATGCGATATAATCATAATTGGCAATATTTGCAAAGTAACTGGAGTGCATTAACGCCAATTGGTTATCTTCCAGTTTCAATAAGCCGGCAGGATTCCAATAGCCTGAATTCACATCAGAGGTATTTGCGGTTACAGCACTACTCATACCCAAAGCAGCGGCATCCACACCTATATTCATAAACTCGTTGGAGTATTTCCGAACGGTTTGACTGAATACGGATGCGGTTATTACACATAGCAATGCAGTAATGTAAGTTCTCAATCGCAATTTTTTTACAAAGATGCACATAATTTACAAACCTATAAACTTGAAATTATAATAGATATTGCTTTAGACGAAAATTGTTTACTATTTTTACAACATTAAAAAACAACCCATGAAATGCGCATGACCAAAAGTTGGTAGGCAATTACCAATGTAGATTTGCGAATTGCATCTGACAATTAAAAAAAAACAAACAAATACAACAGATGAAACAATATATACCAAATGCCTTAACACTTTTAAATCTTTTCTGCGGAAGTATTGCCGTTATTTTGGCAGTAAACAACAACTTTGTGGGAGCGGCACTTTTTGTGTTTTTGGGTGTGTTTTTTGATTTTTTTGACGGCTTTGCCGCCAGAAAATTGAATGTTCAAAGTGAATTGGGTGTACAATTAGATTCGTTGGCAGATATGGTTACCAGTGGCGTGGTACCTGGAATTATTATGTATAAGTTACTGGCGTTAACTTTAGGTTCAAATGAAGCATTTACAGCTTCATCTGAATGGAGCACAACAATGTACTGGACTTCTTTTAAAGTATTACCATTGCCATTTTTAGGGTTGGGCATCACATTAGCTTCGGCATACCGTTTAGCAAAATTTAATATAGATGAAGACCAACAAACTTACTTTAAAGGCTTACCAACACCTGCAAATACCTTGTTGATTGTTTCATTGCCTTTAATTTTAGAATTTCAAAATAGCGATTTGATAAATTCAATTATTGTAAACAAATGGTTTTTAATAGTGCTTACGGCATTAAGTTGTTATTTGTTAAATTCAAATATCAAACTATTCGCATTAAAGTTTAAAGATTGGGGTTTCAAAGCCAACGCTACCCGCTATATTTTTATCATGCTTTGTATTATCCTTTTAATTGTACTTCAATTTGCGGCAATACCAATTATTATATTACTTTATATCGGCATGTCTGTTTTAGATAATGTTGCTTCCAAATTAAAATAACTTACACTTTTTTCAATGGCTTCAGGATTTTTTGCCCTATTAGATGATATTGCTGCACTTATGGACGATGTTGTAGTAATGAGTAAAATTACAACTAAAAAAACAGCAGGTATTTTAGGAGACGATTTAGCAGTGAATGCCGAAAAAGCCACTGGTTTTGTATCGTCAAGAGAATTGCCTGTTTTGTGGGCCATTACTAAAGGTTCTTTTTTGAATAAGCTTATTATTTTACCTATAGCTTTTTTGCTCAGTTACTTTTTGCCTTGGGCAGTAACCGTTATTTTGGTGTTAGGTGGGGTTTATTTAGCGTATGAAGGTGTTGAGAAAATAATAGAATATTTTGTGCCTCACAACCATGAAGTAACAAAAATTGAAGCGGTTAATCCATCAGAGGAAGATGTTTTATTGGTTGAAAAAAAGAAGATAAAATCGGCTGTTGTTACCGATTTTATTTTATCGGTTGAAATTGTAATTATAGCACTTGGTTCGGTTGTTGATCAAACGCTTATTACCCAAATATTGGTGGTTTCTATAGTTGCTATTATTGCAACGGTTGGTGTTTATGGTATTGTGGCGCTTATTGTAAGAATGGACGATTTAGGTTTCAGACTCATCAAAAAAAGTGACAACGGTAAAGTTTTTTTAGCCAATATTGGGAACCTTTTAGTTAAAGCATTGCCCTTGGTTATTAAAGGTTTATCAATTGTAGGAACTATAGCGCTTATTTTAGTTGCTGGTGGCATATTTACCCATAATATTGAATTTCTTCATCATTTCATAGAAGCAATTCCAAGCTTTATAAAAGATTTTATTGTTGGATTGTTAGTTGGATTTGCAGCATTTCTAGTTGTTTTAGCGGTTAAGAAGCTTATTAAGGTTTTTAAGAACTAACTATTGGTTCTTGCTGTGAATGATTTATGTTTAGTTTAGTAGAAGAATAAGCTTTGGAGTTGTCATTCCTGCGAAAGCAGGAATCCACATTAAAGGTGTTTAGATTAAAACTTTTAAATTGAAATAACCTTATTATTTTAAAAATCGGTCTTCGGTTTTGTCATTCCTGCGAAGGCAGGAATCCACTAGATAAACGCACATATGTATAAAACGATTCATCAATACTACCTTTACATTATTACCAATAAAACAAATGGTACAATTTATATTGGTGTTACAAACAATTTAGAACGCAGAATGTTTGAACATAAAAATAAACTAATAGAAGGCTTTACCAAACAATATGGATTATATAAATTAGTTTATTTTGAAACCTATCAATACGTGAATGATGCCATTAAAATAGAAAAGAATATGAAGAAATGGAAACGACAATGGAAAATTGACTTGATAGAAAAGGATAATCCAAATTGGAAAGATTTGTCTAAGGATTGGACTTTTCTAATAGAGTAGTGGATTCCTGCCTTCGCAGGAATGACAAAGAAGATGTGTAGTACTATGAAGATTGTTTCAATAAATTTGATGATTGAAAATCAGTCAGAAATATAAATCTACGCTTTCGCAGGAATGACAAAACGTATAGTGCTATGCAGATTGTTTCAATAAATGTGATGATAGAATATCAGAAACATATACTTATGCTTTCGCAGTAATGACAAACAAAGCGTATAATCACTCCAATGGCACTTAGTGCCTAGTCCCTAATTTTCTTCTTACGCAACTCAAAATTCTGACCTAAATACACTTTACGTACCATTTCGTCATTAGCCAATTCTTCAGGTTCTCCGGCTTTAAGAATGCTACCTTCAAACATTAAATAAGTTCTATCGGTAATGGCAAGTGTTTCCTGTACGTTGTGGTCTGTAATTAAAATACCAATATTTTTTTTGGTAAGTTGTGCCACAATACGCTGAATATCCTCAACAGCAACAGGGTCAACCCCAGCAAAAGGTTCATCCAATAAAATAAAACTTGGGTCCGTTGCCAAAGCACGTGCAATTTCGGTACGTCTACGTTCACCACCAGATAATAAATCGCCTCTACTTTTGCGAATATGTCCCAAGCCGAATTCCTCAATAAGCGATTCCATTTTAAAATGTTGCTCTTTTTTACTTAGCTTGGTAAGTTGTAAAACGCTTAAAATATTATCTTCAATACTCAATTTTCTAAAAACTGAAGCTTCTTGAGCCAAATAGCCAATACCATTTTGTGCGCGTTTGTACATGGGGTATTGTGTAATTTCGGTGTTATCTAAAAAAATATGACCGCTATTAGGTTTAATTAAGCCTACCGTCATGTAGAAAGACGTGGTTTTACCAGCACCATTAGGTCCTAAAAGTCCAACAATTTCGCCTTGTTCAACTTGTAAAGACACATCCTTTACCACTTTTCGTCCGCTATAGGACTTCATTAAATTTTGAGCTCTTAAAATCATATGCTATATACTGAACGCCAAAAATAGTAAAATCATATACACTATGGTGGCAGATGTTTTAAATTATATTTTGTTTAACGCTGTTCTAAAGCATCCCAAAACTCGTAGGCACGACGTAAATGCGGAATAACAATAGTACCGCCCACCAATGTGGCAATGCTTAATGCTTCAACTACTTCGTCTTTTGATAAGCCTAATTTATGGCTGGTTTCTAAATGGTATTTTACGCAATCATCACAACGTAATACGGCCGAAGCCACCAAACCTAAAAGTTCTTTCGTTTTAACATCTAAAGCACCTTCCGCGTAAGCGTTCGTATCTAAATTAAAAATACGCTTTATGACTTTGTTATTATCAGCTAAAATTTTATCATTCATTTTAGCACGATACTCATTAAATTCTGTGACGCTATTTGACATGTTTTTTCTGTTTTCTATTTTGGTTACGAACTACAATTTTAGCAATAAGAATGCTTACCTCATATAAAATTAAAATAGGAATGGCTACAATTACTTGGCTTGCAATATCTGGAGGGGTTATAATGGCAGATACAACCAATACAAGTATTAAAGCGTATTTACGATATTTTCTTAAGAACTCAGGCGTTACTAAACCAATTTTAGTTAAAAAATAAATGATGATTGGCAATTCGAAAATGATCCCTGAGGCCAATACCGATGAACGCACCAACCCAATAAACGAGCTAATATCTATTTGATTGTCTACACGCGATGAGATGCTATAATTGGCTAAAAAGTTAATTGATAGCGGACATATAATATAGTAACCAAATAAAGCGCCCATAAAGAACAATAAGGATGAAATGAATATAAAACCACGGGAGTGTTTACGTTCGTTTTCATGTAAACCAGGACTGATAAATTTCCACAATTGATAAATTACATAAGGGAATGAAATGATAAATCCTGCTAAAATTGCGGTCCAAATATCGGCTGAAAACTGTCCAGCCATCGTTCTGTTTTGTAAAATAAGAGGTATTTTATCGTTACAGAAACTGGTATCTAAACTCATATATGTTGCCATATCGCATAACCACTTATAGGTTGGGAAACCCATGTCTAGCGGTGCAAAAATGATATCATCAAAAATAAATCGGCTGAAAATAAATGCCAATGTACCAACAATAACAATGGCTAATGTTATTTTAATTAAATGCCAACGTAAATCTTCAAGATGGTCTAAAAAAGACATCTCATTAATGTTTTTCTTCTTTCTCGCCATTATATAATGCCTTCTTTAATTAAATCGTGTAAGTGAACAACGCCTGCATAATTACCGTTTTCTTCAACCAATAACTGAGAAATACCATGTGTTTCCATAAGTTCTAACGCATCAATAGCCATAGCTTCCGCTTGTATGCGTTTTGGGTTGGCGCCCATGATATCTTTAGCGGTAAGTTTAGAGAAATCGTCAACTTTCGTTAACATTCTACGTAAATCACCATCAGTAATAATTCCAATAATTTTATTGTTTTCAACAACGGCAGCAACACCTAACATCTTTTCAGTTATTTCTATAATAACGTCTTTAATACTTGTTGAAACATTTACTTTTGGTTTTTCGTTAACAGAAGAAATATCATGAACACGTAAATACAGTTTTTTGCCTAAAGCACCTCCAGGATGATATTTGGCAAAGTCGGAACTGGAAAATCCACGTAAATTCAACAAACAAATTGCTAGGGCATCACCAATAACCAATTGTGCCGTTGTACTGGTGGTTGGTGCAAGATTGTTAGGGCAAGCTTCTTTTTCAACAAAGGCATTTAAAATATAATCGGCATGTTGGCCTAAAAATGACGCATTGTTGCCCGTAATGGCAATTATTTTATTTTTTGCTCTTTTAATAAGAGGGATAAGCACTTTTATTTCAGGAGTATTGCCACTTTTCGATAAACAAACAACAATATCATCTTCCAGAATTAAACCCAAATCACCATGAATAGCATCGGCAGCATGCATAAAAATAGAGGGGGTTCCCGTAGAATTTAATGTGGCTACTATTTTACTGGCAATAATAGCACTTTTACCAATACCAGTAATAATAACACGCCCTTTAGAGTTATAAATTAGGGATACAGCATCGGCAAAATCATCATTTACTAAACTAGATAGGTTTAAAATGGCTTTACTTTCGGTTTCAATGGTTTGCTTTGCAATATTGATAATTGAACTTTTACTATTCAAAATTTATTAAATTTTTAGTTGATGCTTTTAAAGAAATTGTTATCTTTAAATATAAATCGAAATTGATTTTTGTTGTAATTTCGATTTTCGTTACAAAACTAACGAAAAAATCAAGAGGGTTCTCTCAATACACTTTAAAAATAATCAATTGATATTTGAGTGTTTTTTATATTTTTTAATGATTAAATAAATATTAGTATTATTCATGTTAATAGCAAAAAGTGACTTACAGTCTGCACTAAAAAAATATTTTGGGTTTGGTAAGTTCAAGGGGCTTCAAGAAGGTGTTATAGAAAGTTTATTGTCCGGCAATAACACATTTGTGATTATGCCAACAGGAGGCGGTAAATCGCTTTGTTATCAATTGCCTGCGCTCATGCAAGAAGGAACCGCTATTGTGGTATCGCCTTTAATTGCTTTAATGAAAAACCAAGTGGATGCCATTAGAGGCGTTTCAAATGAAGAAGGTATTGCACATGTTTTAAATTCTTCATTGAATAAAACAGAAGTAAAGCGTGTAAAGGAAGATATTGTAAACGGAGTTACCAAATTACTATATGTAGCACCCGAATCGCTTACCAAAGAAGAAAACGTAGAATTTTTACGTTCGGTAAAAGTGTCGTTTATGGCCATTGATGAAGCGCATTGTATTAGCGAATGGGGACACGATTTTAGACCCGAATACAGGAACTTAAAGCATATTATTGGTCGTATAGGAGATAACATTCCTATTATAGGCTTAACGGCTACGGCAACACCTAAAGTACAGGAAGATATCATTAAAAACTTAGGAATTGCAGGAGCAAAAACATTTAAAGCCTCGTTTAACAGACCCAATTTGTATTATGAAGTACGTCCTAAAACCAAAAATGTTGATGCGGATATCATCCGATTTATAAAACAAAACAGTGGTAAATCTGGTATTGTTTATTGTTTAAGCAGAAAGCGTGTTGAAGAATTGGCACAGGTTTTACAAGTAAATGGTATTAAAGCAGTGCCATACCATGCCGGGTTAGACGCCAAATCTAGGTCTAATTACCAAGACCAATTCCTTATGGAAGACGTAGATGTGGTGGTAGCTACCATTGCTTTTGGTATGGGCATCGATAAACCCGATGTGCGTTTTGTAATCCATCACGATATTCCAAAAAGTATTGAAAGTTATTATCAAGAAACAGGCAGGGCAGGACGTGATGGTGGCGAGGGCCATTGTTTAGCGTATTATGCCTATAAAGACATTGAAAAGTTAGAAAAATTCATGTCAGGAAAACCTGTTGCCGAACAAGAAATTGGGCAAGCTTTATTGCAAGAAGTTGTGGCATTTGCAGAAACATCTATTTCCCGTAGAAAATTCATTTTACACTATTTTGGTGAAGAGTTTGATAATGAAACGGGTGAAGGTGGCGATATGGATGATAACGTAAGGCATCCTAAAAAGAAGCACGAAGCCCAAGACGATGTAAAATTACTTCTTGAAACTATTGAAAAAACCAACGAAAAATATAAGTCTAAAGATTTAGTAAACGTTATTACCGGTAAAGAAAATGCTTTAATTAATTCGCATAAAACCAACGAGCAAGCATTCTTCGGCAAAGGTAAAGACAAAGACAAAAAATATTGGATGGCCTTACTAAGGCAAGTTTTGGTGGCTGGTTTTCTTAAGAAAGACATTGAGACTTATGGCGTTATCAAATTGGTTGATGCTGGTAGGGATTTTATAAAAAATCCAACATCATTCATGATGACCGAAGACCATATTTTTGATGGCGAACAAGAAGACGGTAGTATTGTAACAGCCGCCAAAAGTGAAGGTGCTGTTGCAGATGAACTGTTAATGGACTTGCTTAAAGATTTACGTAAAAAGAATGCCAAAAAGTTAGGTGTACCGCCATTTGTTATTTTTCAAGATCCATCGCTTGAAGATATGGCGTTGAAATACCCAATTACCATTGCAGAACTTGCCAATGTTCATGGCGTTGGTGATGGTAAAGCAAAAAAATACGGTAAAGACTTCGTAGAGCTTATAGCGCAGTATGTTGAAGAACATGATATTATTCGTCCAGACGATTTGGTTGTAAAATCTACTGGGACTAATTCTGCAAACAAGCTTTACATCATTCAGAATATTGATAGAAAACTGCCATTGGATGATATAGCTTCTTCAAAAGGCATGACCATGGAAGAGTTTATTAAAGAAATGGAAGCTATTGTATATTCTGGTACCAAATTAAACATAAACTATTGGATAGACGAAATTTTGGATGAAGACCAGCAAGAAGAAATCCATGATTACTTTATGGAGTCTAAAACCGACAGCATAGAAACCGCTATAAAAGAGTTTGATGGCGATTATGAAGATGAAGAACTTCGTTTGTACAGAATAAAATTTATAAGTGAAGTAGCTAATTAGAGTTTCAAAGATTCAAAGATTCAAAGATTCAAAGAAGCAGAGCATCAAAGCTTCAAAGAAGTAGAGTTTCAAAGTCGCAAAAGCATAAAAGTATTTAAAGCTCCAAAGTTTAAATGTATTTACATAAAACTTTGGAGCTTTGTAACTCTGTAACTCTGTAACTTTGAAGCTTTGTCACTTAGTAACTGGCAACTCCTAAAAAATCATAATTCGTAAATTGTAATTCGTAAATCATTCCTATCTTTGCATCTTTAAATAAAATTAGAACCATGCAAGACGGATTATACGCAAAATTCAACACAACTAAAGGTGAAATATTAGTTGCTTTAGAATTCAAAAAAACACCAGGAACAGTTGGTAACTTCGTAGCTTTAGCCGAAGGAAACTTAGAAAACAAAGTAAAACCTCAAGGAACTCCTTACTATAACGGATTAAAATTTCATAGAGTAATTCCAGATTTCATGATTCAAGGAGGCTGTCCACAAGGTTCAGGTTCTGGAGATCCAGGTTATAAATTTGATGATGAATTCCATCCAGATTTAAAGCACGATGCACCAGGTATTTTATCTATGGCTAATGCAGGCCCTGGAACTAACGGAAGTCAGTTTTTTATAACCCATGTTGAAACACCTTGGTTAGACAACAACCATACCGTGTTTGGTAAAGTAGTTGAAGGACAAAATGTGGTTGATGCTATTGCGCAAGGTGATAAAATTGAAACTTTAGAAATTGTAAGAGTTGGTACTGAAGCCGAAGCTTATAATGCGGTTGAAGCTTTTAGAACCTTTGAAGGTTCTAGAGCCAAAAGAATAGAAGAAGCTAAAAAAGCTGCCGAAGCCGAATTGGATAAATTAGCTACAGGTTTTAAAAAGACTGAAAGTGGTTTACGTTACCAAATTATTCAAGAGGGTAACGGGGCAAAAGCTGAAAAAGGTAAAAATGTATCGGTGCATTACAAAGGACAATTGGCCGATGGAACTGTTTTCGATTCTTCATACAAACGTAACCAACCTATCGATTTTCCAGTAGGTGTTGGTCAAGTTATTTCTGGTTGGGATGAAGGGATTCAATTGTTAAAAGTTGGAGACAAAGCACGTTTTGTAATTCCTAGCCATTTAGGTTATGGAAGCAGAGGTGCAGGAGGTGTTATTCCCCCAGATGCTACCTTAATTTTTGATGTAGAATTGATGAATGTTAAGTAAATCATAATCAATAAAAATTCAACATAAAAAAGGCATCTAATTTTAGATGCCTTTTTTTAGTTCGTTAATTTCCTTTATAGCTATGTAAAATAAGTGTTAGTCGATTATATTTTGTACTCAAATCATATACATATACTTTTATTTTGTGGTAAGTATAAAAGAAACCTATTTATATAACAGCGTTATTAAGGAATTGAATTATTCTTTTGGTAACGTATTTATTTTTGAAAATTTTGTTGTATCGGAGATCAATAGAGGAGTCAATTTTAATTGGGATGACCACGGAAAAACAATCACAGAAGATGTTGCCTATTATTTAGATACAAACGGCATAAATTTAGTTTATATCTCTCATAGAATTAATTCATATTCGGTAGTAGCATCCGATTGGTTGAAATTTTTTAAGCATAGTTATAATTTGAAAGGCTATTATATAGTTTCTGAGAATAATATTGGTTTTTTAAACTCCTTGATAGAGAATCTATTTTTCAATGGTAAAATTAAGCGATTCACTACTATTGAAGCTGCTGTTAATTGGGTTAAAATAGGTATTAACGAAGTTATGTAACAATTCTATATCTTTGTTTTTATGACAGAGCAAGAATTACAAAAACTAAAATATCCCATTGGTCAGTTTGAGTGTCCAAATAATATTTCTCCACAACATATTGAAGGTTGGATATCCATATTAGAGCATTTTCCAACTAGGTTGGAAAAATTGGTTGAAAATTTATCGGATGAACAATTAGATACCACTTACAGAACGAATGGTTGGACAATAAGACAAGTTATTCATCATCTATCCGATAGTCATCATCATAGTTATGCACGGTTTAAATGGACTCTTACAGAAGATAAACCGGTTATTAAGGCCTATTTTGAAGATAGATGGGCAGAATTATTTGATTCTAAAATAGCACCTATCGATATGTCTTTACTTCATTTAAAAGCAATACATGCTAAACTTGTTTACTTACTAAAGGGGTTATCGGATGCTGATTTGAATACATATTTTATTCATCCTGAAACCCAATCGGAAGTGGTTCTAAAAAGGAATATAGGCATTTATGCATGGCATAGCAACCATCATTACGCACATATCGAGAATTTAATGAAACGAAATAACTGGATTTAGAAAGCAATGATTAGACCGGTAACTATTGAAGATGCCCAACAGCTTGTAGATATTTATAATTATTATGTGATTAATTCTATTGTTACTTTAGATTTAGTTCCGTTTTCAAAAGGAGATTTTGAAGTTAAAATAGAGGAGATTTCAACGAAGTTTCCATTTATTGTTTACGAAGTAGATAACGAAATAGTTGGTTACGCTTATGCCAACACGTTTAGAACAAAACCAGCATACAAAAATACAGTAGAACTTACTGTATATATAAAACATTCTCAATTAGGTAAACAACTTGGTAAAAAATTATATTCAGAATTATTGCTTCTATTAAAAAATAAAAATTTCCATGTGGTTATTGGCGGGTTAACATTGCCAAATGATGCTAGCGTAAAGCTTCATGAAAATTTTGGTTTTGAAAAAGTGGCTCACTTTAAAGAAGTGGGTTATAAATTTGAAAAATGGCACGATGTCGGTTTTTGGCAATTGACTTTTTAAACATTAACAATCTAATGGGTCTAACCATCAGCTTTTCCATTTTATACTACAGCCTATGCTCGGTTTTTGTAAAGCAGTATTTTCTTTGTTTTCAATTAAGCAGTCTAAGGCATTTCTTAAATCTTTTCCCGTAACGGGTAACCCATTTCCAGGTCTGGAATCATCTAATTGCCCACGGTAGGCTAATTTTAGATCTTTATCGAACACATAAAAATCGGGAGTGCAAGCAGCATCATATGCTTTAGCAATTGTTTGGCTTTCATCATATAAATAAGGAAACGGATAATTCTCCTTTTTTGCATGGAGTTTCATGTTATCGGGACCATCTTGTGGAAATTTAATCGCATCGTTACTGGAAATAGCCACAAAACCAATTCCTTTTTTTGAAAAGCTTTTTGAAATTGCAACTATTTCTTTGTTTACATGAATTACAAAAGGGCAGTGGTTGCAAATAAATATAACCACAGTGCCATTTTCTCCTTTAACCATTTCTAAATTAACAAGTGTATCGCTGGTGGTATCTATTAATTCAAAATAAGGAGCTGTTGTGCCCAAGGGCAACATGTTTGAAGGTGTATCGGCCATGATTATTTGTTTTATTCAAAGTTCGTAATTATTTATATTTTTGAAAAATGAATGAGACAATAACTTTTGAAGATTTTTCTAGAATAGATCTGCGTGTAGGGACAATAATTGAAGTAAACGATTTTCCTGAAGCCAGAAAGCCAGCTTATCAATTAACTATTGATTTTGGTGATTTGGGTTTGAAAAAGTCGTCGGCGCAAATTACCACACTCTATACAAAAGAAAATTTACTTAATAAGCAGATAATTGCCAATATTAACTTTCCGAAGAAGCAAATAGCCAATTTTATGAGTGAATGCTTAGTTATGGGAGCTGTAAATGGTAAAGATGTGATTTTATTAAATCCTGAAATTAAAGTGAAAAACGGTAGCGTAGTTAGCTAAAAAAAAACCGCTACTAAAAGTAACGGTTTATATGATCTATTTTCAATATTAAATATCGTCAAATTCAATATCTGTAAAACTATCTGTTGATTTCTTTGAATCCAGGGAATCATCATCATAATCCTTTTTGAAATCTTTTTGGTGACGTTCACTAATCACTTCGTCACCTTTTTCATCAATAATATATTCGGTCATTTCAGATAGAATATCTTTAAACTCATTAAAGTCTTCTTTATAGATGTAAATTTTATGTTTTTTGTAATGAAACGAACCATCATCATTGGTAAACTTTTTACTTTCAGTAATTGTTAGGTAATAATCGTCTGCTTTTGTAGATCTAACATCAAAAAAATATGTACGTCGTCCTGCTCTTAATACTTTAGAAAAAATCTCCTCTTTCTCCATCATGTCATTGTTGTTCATAGTTGTATAGAAATTTATTAAATTATCAATTTATATCAAAAATCTAAAAAAAACCGATATTAACCAACATTTTATGATATTTCTTTTCAAAGTATTATTTTTTGTTGCATTAAATGTAAGCTATTGGTTTATAAATAAGGCGATTAATCTTTGTTGGAAGCGGTTTCGCTTAATTGCTTTAGGTACAGATGTTGGTAATAGCCTTCTACGTTTATAAGGGTTTCATGGGTTCCTTCTTGAACTATTTTACCTTGATCTAGCACGATAATTTTATTTGCGTTTTTAGCAGAAGACACCCGATGACCAACAATAATAGATGTTTTTCCTTTGGTGATTTTCGTTAAGTTCTTCAATATCTTTTCTTCGGTTTCTGTATCTACAGCCGATAAACAATCATCAAACAATAAAATTTCTGGTGTTTTTATAATGGCTCTAGCAATGGATACACGTTGTTTTTGTCCACCAGAAAGTGTGATACCCCGTTCTCCTAAAACAGTATCGTAACCATGACTAAACTGAATAATGTTTTTATGTACTTGGGCATTTTTGGCAGCTTCAATCACTTCATCATCGGTAGCATCATCCTTCCCGAATTTAATGTTGTTTTTTATGGTATCAGAAAACAAAAAGGCATCTTGTGGAACGTAACCAATATTGTTTCTTAAATCGGTTAAGTTATGAACTTCAATAGGAATGTTGTTTATTAGAATAGAACCTTTATCAATATCATAAAGCCTTCCAATTAAATCTAAAATAGTTGATTTCCCAGAACCTGTTTTTCCTAAAATGGCTAAGGTTTCTCCTTGTTTTATTTGGAAACTTACGTTGTTTAATGCTTGAATATTAGTATCGTCGTATGTAAAGGTTACGTTGTTAAAAACAATATCACCAGTAATTTTGGTATGTCCTTCTACACGGTTCTTTATTTCGGGCTCTAATTTTAAAAATTCGTTTATACGTTTTTGAGATGCTTCAGCTTGCTGTACTATAGAAGTGACCCATCCTACTGTTGCTACAGGCCATGTAAGCATGTTTACGTATATTATAAATTCTGCAATAGTTCCTAAACTTTCAATCTCGCCATTAATATATTGCATACCACCAACGTAAATTACTAGAAGATTACTCATGCCAATAAGTAAAATCATCATTGGGAAAAACCATGCTTGTACTTTGGCTAGATTGATTTGCTTTTCTTTGCTTTCACTTGCTAACGATTCAAAATTTGTAGAAATTTGAGGTTCAATTCCGTAGGCTTTAATCACAGAAATTCCACTGAACGATTCTTGTGTATAAGTAGATAGTTTTGATAAAAATTGTTGAACAATGGTACTTCTATGGTGTATTTCTTTACTTAATTTATAGATGACTATAGATAATATAGGTAAAGGCAATACGGTGTATAAAGCCAACTTTGGAGCTTCATTAAACATGTAAATAAGTGCAATTATAAACAGCGTAACCGTATTGATGCTGTACATAATGGCTGGACCTGCGTACATGCGCACATTACTAACATCTTCACTTATACGGTTCATTAAATCGCCGGTTCTGTTCTTTTTATAAAAATTTAAAGAGAGTTTTTGGTATTGTTCGTAAATTTCATTCTTCAAATCAAACTCCACATAGCGCGATACGTTAATAATATATTGACGCATAAAAAATGTAAAGCCTGCAGCTATTAATGCGGCACCAACTATGTAAATGATAACTTCGGTTAATTCTGCCTTTACAACCTGTTCTGAAACGCCTCCTTTTAAATATTTTTCAATAACAACAAAAATTTCTCGAACATATCGGGGTGTAAACAGCAAAAATATTCTAGCTATAATGGTAATTAAAGTACCAATTAAAAGCTGTTTTTTATATTTTAAAAAGTATTTGTTTAAGTGCTGTAATTCTTTCATTTAAAGGCAAAATCTGTATGGAAAAATAGAAATAAATAAGTTAGCAAATATAAAGTTTTAAAAGTATAAATTGAGGTAATCGCTGTTTAGTAATTGTTAAAAATAGCATAAAGTATGTTATGAATAATAAATACAAAAATATGAAGTCACTTTTCAAAATAGTGTTATTTTTGCAGCTCAAAATTATAAATTATTTTAAGTTCATTGTAATTATGCTAAACAGAAGACATATCCGTGTAAAAGTAATGCAAACCATGTATGCCTTTAAAGGAGGAGAAAGCGACGATTTTAGTAAAGATCAAAAATTTTTACTGTTTAGTATAGATAATATGTACAACTTGTACTTATTGATGCTTTCGTTATTAATTGAAGTTCAAAAAAGAGCCGAAAGTGATTTGCAAAAGAAACAAAAAAAGCATTTAGCAACTAAGGAAGACAAAGATCCTAACAGAAAGTTTGTTAATAATCAATTACTTGCCCTAATATCTGATAACTATCAATTAAAAAATCAATTGGAAATAAATAACATTACCAATTGGAACCTTGATAGCGAATATGTAGATGTAATTTTTAAAGCAATTACGGCTAGCGATTTGTATAAAGATTACATGACAACAAAAGTGTCAGATTTTAAAGAAGATAAAGATTTTATTGTAGATGTTTTCAAAGATATTATTGCACCAAACGATAAACTTTACGATTATTTGGAAGATAAAAACTTAACCTGGTTAGACGATTTGCCAACTGTAAACACTACCATTTTAAAACTACTTCGAAAGGCAAAAAGCACATCAGCTGAAGGTTATTTTACCCCAAAACTTTATAAAGATTTAGATGATAAGCAGTATGCTATCGATTTATTTAGAAAAACCCTTTTAAACAGAAGCATATTAAATAAAGAAATAGAGGAGAAAACACAAAACTGGGATTCAGACCGTATTGCCAATGTTGATTATGTATTGCTTCAATTGGCCATTAGTGAATTGAAAAACTTTCCATCCATTCCCGTAAAAGTTACTATTAATGAATATTTAGAAATAGCCAAAGAATATTCAACCCCAAAAAGTAGCATTTTCATCAATGGGATTTTAGATAAATTGGTGAAAGAATATGAAGAAGCAGGAACCTTAAAAAAAGTAGGCCGCGGATTGATGTAAAATAGTGTTAAGAAGCTATTAAAAATTTTAAATAGCTTAAATAATTACTATTTTTACTGCTTGAACAAAAAATAGCTTAATAATGAAAAAAACAATATTAGGATTAGTAACACTTGCTTTGGTTGCTTTTACATCTTGTAAAGATGATGCCACAAAAAAAATTAATGAAGCAAATATAACTGCTGCGGCAGAAAGAGATGCAAATGCTTCTAAATTACCGGTACTTACATTCAATGAAACCGAACATGATTTTGGCGACATAACAAAAGGAGTGCCTGTTGAAACGGAGTTTATATACAAAAATACAGGAAATGCACCTTTAGTAATTACAGATATTAAAAGTTCTTGCGGTTGTACGGTACCACAAGATTGGAGCAGAGAACCTTTAGCTCCTGGTAAAACAGGGAAATTTACAGTGGAGTACAATGCTAGTGGGCCTAATAAAATTACAAAAACTATTACGGTATCGGCAAATACAGAAAAAGGATCTGAAGTTGTAAAAATTATCGCTAACGTCATAGAACCAAGTATACAATAAAAAACAGCTGCAAGTTCAGCACTAATTAACTAACAAATAACAAAAAACAATGGAAGGAATCGGTCAATTTTTACCGTTTATACTAATGTTTGTGGTTGTGTATTTCTTTATGATTGCACCACAAATGAAACGCGCCAAAAAAGAGAAAAAGTTTAATTCTGAATTAAAAAAAGGCGATAGGGTTATTACCAAAAGCGGTTTGCACGGTAAAATTTTAGAACTTAATGATAAAGACCAAACATGTATAATAGAAACCATGTCTGGAAAAGTTAAGTTTGAGCGTTCAGCAATTTCTATGGAGCTAAGCACGAAAGCAAACTCACAGGATTAAAACATACAATATTATTTATTTAAAAGAGCTTCCATTAGGAAGCTTTTTTTTTGGTTAAAAACCAAGTGGTTTAAGTGTATTTATTTTAATTTTAAAAAAAAAAAATAAAATTTAGGTAGGGTAAGTAAATATTTAGTTGTCTAATGGTTGAATTGTTTATTAACCTAAAACCTCTCAACCATGAATTTACTTTTAATCTCTTCAGTAGTTTTAGCCGTTAACATTGTAATGTTATACATCTATCAACAAAAAGCTTTTTTTATTAAAATTTATAGTAATTTCAATACAAATGAAAAGATGGACGTAATAAATAGAACAGATAATGTAGTTTCTCCACAGCAGTTGTTGGGTTCTCAAAATACAGAGAACCAAACTATGGACACA
The DNA here is from genome assembly GCF_017814435.1 of Mariniflexile gromovii. Taxonomy (GTDB): domain Bacteria; phylum Bacteroidota; class Bacteroidia; order Flavobacteriales; family Flavobacteriaceae; genus Mariniflexile; species Mariniflexile gromovii. The sequence goes on from NZ_JAGJCB010000011.1 coordinate 76,189, forward strand.
AGTCGTTTAAATGATTTAGATATAGAAAATGCTGAATTAAGCAAAAGATTGAAAGCCTTAGAATTTATTACAAAATTCGAAATCTATTTAAGTGATAATAAAATTGATAGAGAAAGATTCAATGAATTTAAAGATTTTAACGATCTTAAATTATTAACTCAAAAAAGTATTCTTGAGGCTGCAAAAAGGGTATCAAATTTAAGTGCTGCTTAATAAGTTAAAACCTCTTTTTTCGCTTCATATTAAATCCATTTATTTGTTACATATTATCTTAGGCAAATTGCAATTAATAGTTTATTAACGTAGGATATTTGCTATTGGCACTCAATTTTCGTAGATTTGCACCATGATTAAAGGACATCATGAAAGGCAAAACTGTAGAATATTCAACTTTAACTTTTTAGTTTTCAGAACGCAATCTGATAAATTTATCCCTCCAAGCACCTCAAATTAAGAGGCTCCATTTTAAATAGTAAGTTTTATTTATCATCCTTTTTTTTAATTAAGTACTTAAATGTATAAGTACCAATCTCCATAATTAGTCGCATTTATTATAGGTTTAAATGTGATTAAAACAACATAATTAATGACTATAAAAACCTTTGATGCCTTTACAAGGCTATCAATTATTGACATAAATCGCATTACCAATTTTTTATTTGAATATTCAGATGAAGCTAGAGACACTAAAAGTGCCATCAGGAAATCCTTATTGTATGCTGCAAAAGAAATACCAGGATTAGGAGGCTATGTGTTTGTTGTAGAGCGCAATAACGATATTGTTGGGGCAGCCGTAGTGAATAAAACGGGAATGAATGAATATATACCAGAAAACTTATTGGTTTACATTGCCGTAAAAACCTCATTTAGAGAAAAGGGTATTGCTAAAATGTTAATTGAACATACTATAAAATATTGCGATGGCGATATTTCAACGCATATAAACAAACATAATCCTGCTATTAAATTATTTGAAAAACAGGGCTTTAAACCAAGAAACATAGAAATGAGGTTGGTTAGAAATTAATCAATCGTATAATAAATTAGAAATAAACAACATGAAACGAGCATGTTAAGAGCATTATCACCTATGAGTATGATAATTTGCGAACAGCATGTGTCCGTTAAAAAACAATAAACATAAACACATGAAAATTTTATATATAAAAAGAGAAACAATTTACGAAAAGCGTCACAGTTTAAAAATGGGCGAATTAACCACTAAGGTTACTTACATTAAAAAGTATCTGCTAGGGATGCCCGTTAAAACGCTTCATAAATATAGGGAAACCTATTATGGCGAAGTAAAAGACTGTAATGATTGTATGCTTTTTATTTAATCAAAAGAAAAAAACAAAAAACAATAAATGAAAGTACTAGTAATTGGAGCAGGTAACATGGGATTAACCTATGCGGAAGGAATGTCTAAATCAAGATTGTTGAAGAAAAAAAACATCATGGTTTTGGATAAATCTGAAGAAAAACTGGAAGAACTTAATCAAATATCACATTTTGATGCTTTTAGCGAGTTACAAGATTGTGTACCGCAGGCAGATATCATATTTATAGCCGTTAAACCATTCCATGCAGAAAGTGTGTTTAAAGCCATTAAAACGCTTGTGCAACCACAACAAATTTTAGTGTCCATTATGGCAGGTGTTTCCATACCTAGGATAAAAGAGCTAACAGGGTTGAATAAAATAGTGCGGGCAATGCCGAATTTACCAGCACAAATTGGTAAAGGATTAACATCGTACGTTACATCACCCGAAGTTTCTAGAATTGAAATGTTAACGGTAGAGAGTTTATTGGATACCACAGGAAAATCGATGCGCGTATCAAGCGAGAATTTTATTGATGCATCTACAGGCATTTCTGGAAGCGGACCCGCTTATGTATTTTATTTTATGCAAAGTATGATGGAAGCTGCCTTACAAATGGGGTTTTCAAAAAACGATTCAACGGTGCTGGTAAGTCAAACTTTTACAGGAGCCGTGGAGCTTTTTAATCAATCTAATTTATCGCCAAATTCTTGGATGGAAAAAGTGGCTTCAAAAGGTGGTACTACCCGTGCTGCGTTAGATTCCATGAAAGATAACAATGTAGGCGAATTAATAAAAGAAGCAGCATTTGCAGCATTTAATCGTGCTGTTGAATTAGGAAAAGAATATTAAATAATGTATAAAGAAAGAATAGTTATTAAAGTTGGTACAAATGTTATGACCAACAAAGACAATAGAATTGTGAGGCCTGTTTTAAGTAATTTGGTAAAACAAATTGCCGAACTTTATGAGCGTGATATTATTTGTGTGCTTGTATCCTCGGGTTCCGTTATTGCCGGAAAGGAAGTTTTAGGAAAGTCTAAAATTAAAGATAAAACACAGCGTCGTCAAGTATATTCCGCCATCGGGCAACCGCGTATGATGCGTTTGTATTACAATATTTTTCATGATTTTGGAATGAAATGTGCCCAGGTGCTTCCTACCAAACGCGATTTTAGTGCAGGTGTGCACAGGCAAAACATGATTAACTGTTGCGAAGGTTTATTGGCCGAAGGTGTTATTCCTATTGCCAATGAAGATGATGCAGTATCTGTTACAATGTCTATGTTCTCTGATAATGATGAGTTGGCAAGTTTAATAGCACAACTTATAAATGCTGATAAACTTATCATTTTAACCGATATTGACGGGCTTTATACAGGACACCCAGATGCAGATAGCAGTGATTTAATAAAGAATGTAAATCCAAATGATAATTTAGATAAATACATTAAAGACAGTAATAAAGGTGAAGCTGAAGGACGTGGCGGCATGGGATCTAAATTGGATTATGCACAACAAGCAGCGGCAAACAATGTTCCTACATATATTGTGAATGGAAAAACTGAAAATATTATTATCGATATTATTGATGGTAAAGAAGTTGGTACCAAAGTGTCTTTGTAATTAGTGAATACCTATAAAAAAAAAGCTTCCAATTTGGGAGCTTTTTTTGTTTAGCAGTTTTTGTATTTATCGTTTAGCCCAACACCTTGTACAATCATTGGTGTTATTTTTTCTAAGCGGCTTAATTTGGTATCATCGCGTTTGGCTTCTGAAATATATTCGCAATATTCACGCTGTTTGCTTGGTGTTAAAAGTTTAAAAGCATCAAATAAAGCAGTATGGCCTTTTAGATGTTTTTGAAGTTCCTCAGGAATAACAATATCTTTTTTGGTAGTTTTACTTGATTTTATTTCTTTGCCCAGTTTCTGGTTTTCTATAGCTTCTTTAACGTAGGCTAAGACACTATTTTTATCAATATCATGTAAAGATTTAAAGCGCATTTGTCTTAAACCTTTCGTTTTTTCTTGTGCAGATTCAAGAAGATTTTTTTCATCTTTTAAAAAGACACCATTAAAAAACCAAATTCCAAAATGATGTTTAAATGCTCCTAAACCAATTACATTTTTACTTTCATAAGCATAAACGGGTGCATTCCATTTAATTGATTCTTCCAATTCGGTAGTATTGATAATATCCCGTAAAAGCGTTAATGCATCACTAAATTGAACATGTTCTTCAATATATTCTTCAACGGAATTTACTTTTTTCACTTTATAGATATAAAATTACAGGTCTATAAATTTAATAAATAATAAGTTAAAACACCGGCTAAATACCCAAGAATAGCTAACCAGCTAATCTTTTTTAGATACCATATAAAGTCAATTTTCAAAATTCCCATAATGGCAACACCAGCAGCAGAACCAATGATTAACGAGCTACCACCAGTACCTGCACAATATGCTAAAAGTTCCCAAAACACATGATCTTGTGGGTATAACGTTAACGGGTACATACCCATAGCTCCAGCTACAAGGGGTACATTATCTACAATGGAAGATATTAAACCAATAATAATATTAATAATGTAAATATTGCCAAACGTATCATTTAACCAATTAGCTACTTGTGTTAAATGACCACCAGTTTGTAAACTTGCCACAGCTAAAAGGATTCCTAAAAAGAAAAGAACGCTTGGTGTATCCACTTTTCTAATAACACTAGCTACCGATAAATTATGGCGGTGCTCAATGGGTTTGTTTTTATGAATAAGTTCGGTAACAACCCATAAAACGCCTAAACTTAAAAGAATGCCCATAAAAGGTGGCAGGTGTGTAAGTGTTTTGAAAACAGGTACAAATAGTAAGCCGGCAATACCTAGCCAAAGGATTAAAGATGCTTCAAACGAGCTTGCCATATGGATATGTTCATCGTCACTTTTTGCGCTAGCGGTTCGAGTTATTTCTCCCTTTTTTATAAGGGATAATACCAATAGCGGTACCGCTAAACACACTATACTAGGAAGTAAAACCTCTTTAATGATATTCGCAGCGGTTACTTGTCCACCAATCCATAACATAATGGTGGTTACATCACCAATAGGTGACCATGCACCACCTGCATTAGCGGCAATCACCACAATACCTCCAAAAAACCAAATATCGTCTCTATCTTTCATGAGCTTTTTTAGTAAAGCGGCCATCACAATAGTGGTAGTTAGGTTATCTAAAACAGATGACAAAATGAAGGTGACAATCCCGATTATCCAAAGTAGTTTAACGCGATTGGTGGTTTTTATTTTTGAAGTGATGATATGAAAACCACCATGGGCATCAATCAATTCAACAATAGTCATGGCACCTAATAGGAAAAATAAAATTTGGGATATTTCCCCAAGATGGTGTAAAATAGATTCATCAATAAAGTGTGCTTCGTGTGGCGTTTGAAAAATGGTGTCTTGACCAAGCACCAAAATGACCCAACAAATAACACCTGTTAAGATGGCTGAAGCAGCTTTGTCTATTTTTAAAGGATGTTCAAAGGCTATAAAAATGTAGCCGATTATAAATGCAATAGCTAGTAGAAGATACATATTTAATTAGTTTAGCGTATCACGGTTACAAACAGTTTGTGCTTGTAAAAATGTAAAACTAATGTAGTATATATTTCGTTTCAATTAGAGAAAATCAATAAAATTTTTCATTGAATTTTAAATGATTATTTATGTTGGTTTTTGGCTGTTATTTCAGCAATTTTACAAATTACCTCCGTTGCTTTTATCATGCTTTCAACAGGTACATATTCATATCTCCCATGAAAATTGTGTCCGCCAGCAAATATATTGGGGCATGGTAAACCTTTGTAGCTTAATTGCGAGCCATCGGTACCACCACGAATGGGTTTTATAAGCGGTTCAATATGCAGTTGTTTCATGGCTTCTTCGGCAATATCTACAATATGCATTACGGGTTCAATTTTTTCGCGCATGTTAAAATATTGGTCTTTTATTTCAACACTTATCACTTCCCAACCATACTGCTCATTTAGCTCGGTAGTTAAGTTTTCCATGACCGTTTTACGTGCCTCAAAATGCCCTAAATCGTGGTCGCGAATAATATATTCTAAAACAGTTTCTTCAACTTCACCTTTTATAGACGATAAATGGAAAAACCCTTGATAATCTTCAGTATGTTCTGGAGTTTCCATACGTGGTAACGAGTTTATAAACTCTTGGGCAATGTACATGGAGTTTATCATTTTGCCCTTGGCATAGCCGGGGTGTACAATTTTTCCTTTCACTTTTACAACAGCACCAGCAGCATTAAAATTTTCATATTCCAATTCACCTATTTGGCTACCATCCATGGTATATGCCCAATCGGCTCCAAATTTTTCAACATCAAATTTATGGGCGCCTCTACCTATTTCTTCATCGGGTGTAAAACCAACACGTATGGTACCGTGCTTAATTTCTGGGTGATTAATTAAATATTCCATAGCCGATACAATTTCGGTAATGCCAGCCTTATCATCGGCACCTAATAGGGTAGTGCCATCGGTAGTAATAAGGGTTTGCCCTTTGTATTGGTGTAAATCTTCAAAATAATCGGGTGATAATATGATGTTTTCAGCTTCATTTAAAACAATATCCTTTCCATTATAATGTTCAATAATTTGAGGATTTACGTTGGCACCTGTAAAATCGGGCGAGGTATCAAAATGCGAAATGAAGCCAATGGTTGGCGTTTTATGACTTACATTACTTGGTAAAGTTGCCATAATATAAGCGTTTTCGTCTATGCTAACATCGTGCATGCCAATAGCTTTTAATTCATCAGCAAGTTTGTTGGCCAAATCCCATTGTTTAGCAGTACTTGGAGTTGTGTTTGATGTTGGATCCGATTCGGTATCAATAGTAACGTAACTTATAAAACGTTTAATTATATGTTCTTTTGAAATCATTTTGAAATGAATTTTTTAGATTTTGAGTGCAATAATCAGATTATCTTTTAAGGTTTAAAAGTACGATTATTAATTTTTTTGGCTTTTGAATTAGCTCATTTTTTATTTACAATTTTTAGAATTACTTTTGCATAAATAATACAGATGTACAAACTATTACTTCGCCCGTTATTTTTCTCGTTTGATCCAGAAAAAATTCATCATTTTACATTTTCATTAATTAAAAACACCTCTAAAATTCCAGGTTTTGCTGCTATTTTTAGAAGTTTATATGTTGTAGACGATAAACGGTTAGAACGAAATTTATTCGGGCTTACCTTTAAAAACCCAGTAGGTCTTGCCGCAGGATTTGATAAAAATGCCGTATTGTATAATGAGTTGGCCAATTTTGGGTTTGGTTTTATTGAAATAGGCACGGTAACACCCAAAGCACAAGTAGGAAACCCCAAAAAGCGTTTGTTCCGTTTGAAGGCAGACCAAGGGATTATTAACCGTATGGGATTTAATAATGAAGGATTAGAGGCGGCCATTACTCAATTAAAAAAGAATAAAGGGAAATTGATAATAGGTGGAAATATTGGAAAAAACACCAGCACCAAACCTGAAGATTATACCAAAGATTACCTAGCGTGTTTTAATGCCCTGCATCCGTATGTTGATTATTTTGTACTGAACGTAAGTTGTCCGAATGTAGGAAGTCATGCCAAACTAAATGATAAAGAGTATTTAGAAGAATTGATAGGTGCTGTACAGCAAGCAAACAAGCGTTTTGAAAAACAAAAACCGATTCTTTTAAAAATTGCTCCAGATTTGAATAACAACCAGTTAGATGAAATTATAGAATTGGTTGCCACTACTAAATTAGATGGTGTTATCGCCAGTAACACATCAACCGATAGAACGGGTTTAAAAGCGTCTACGGAACAATTGGAAGCTATAGGTAACGGTGGTTTAAGCGGACAACCTATTAAAGATAAAAGCACCCGTGTTATAAAATATTTAGCCGATAAGAGTGAAAAAGCCTTTCCAATAATAGGGGTAGGTGGTATTCATTCTGCCGAAGATGCTTTAGAAAAAATAAACGCAGGAGCCGATTTAGTGCAAGTTTATACTGGGTTTATTTACGAAGGTCCTAGTTTGGTAAAAGCTATTAATAAAGCAATTTTAAAAAAATAATTCTGCTATTTTATAATCTTTTTAGTTACTGTAGACCCATGACTTCTTAGGGTTAATAAATACATACCAGAATTAAGTTTTCCAACGTTTATTTGCTTATTTATTAAATTCCCCGTTGTAATAATATTTCCTGCTACATCGGTAAGTTTATAATTTACCATATCATGTGGGTTTGAAAAGCCAATATAAACAGTGTCGCCAGAAACAGGGTTGGGGTATACTTTAACAGTATCATTGGTAATTGGGATATCGATAGTTTTAATAAAAACATTATCAATGGCAATATCTCCATCCCAATTTGTGCCTCGTATAGCTCTGAACCGAATGTTAATGGTTTGATTTGTAAAGGCCGATAAATCAATGTTTTCAATTAAAAAAATATCATCTTGCGAGCTTTGTTGTGGGCCAATAAAAGGAGGGATGATATCATTTATGTATCCATCATCCGTTTTAATATCAATGTGTAATTCACCAATACCTTTTCCATACATGTGGTATGAAAATTCCAATTCAGAGTTTGGATTGCTAACATCTATACAGGGCGACATAAGTTCTGCTACATCTCCGAATTTAGCACCAGAAGCTTCAGCATACATATAAGTATTCGTTTGATTATTTGCTGTTTTGGTAAGATTTGGTCCCGTGTTAATTGATGATGTAGCCCCCTTATTTAAAAGCCAATTGTATCCATGTTCAGTTACATCTTTGGTTGTCCAATTAATGTCGTTAAGTAAAGTGTAAGAATCAAAATCTTCATTAAAAAGTGATTCAATATTACCTACTTTTATAAATTTTGAATAGGTTTTTCTAATGGATTTAGAACTATTTGAAACAGTCAAAGTAACATCATAAACTCCTTTTGAAAAAGTATGGGTCGGGTTTTGTGTACAATAATCTGTTACACCGTCTCCATTCATATCCCATGACCACTTTGTGATGTCTTTACATTGGGTTTCAAAGTTTACGGTTAACGATTCGTTGCAAGTTTGACTCACATCTGCTGTAAAGTTAGCATTGAAAGTTGGACAAGCTAAGTAATTTTTTGCAGTTAAGTAAAAAGCATACATGCGTGCCAATTGTTGTTGTGTAAAATGCGAACGACACCCTTTCATGGAATACGACATAATATTATTAGTGTCTGGTGTATAGGTAGCTCCGTTAGCATCGGTTTCGGTTCCAATGTACTGGCAAAAATTGTTAACATTTTTAGTGGTTAATTTGGGGTCGGCAGGGGTGTCGCATATCCCATCACCATCTGTATCGCAATTGCTTCCATTTACTAGTTCTGTGGTTTTTTTATCATCTGGACCATGCGTATGGATTAATGAGAAAAAATGACCAATTTCATGAGCAAGTGTAGAATCATTAGTAACACAACTGTTTTTCAAAACAATTACATCATTTCTACCTTCATTATCAGCGAAACCACAAATACTTTCTTCTGAATCATTTTCAAGATAATCAGCAAAATAAATATTGATTACCCCAGGAACGTTATTGGCTTCCATCAACATTTTTTCATCACCTTTCTTTAAATGACAAAGTTTATCCTCATTTATATAATTAATCCCATCACATAAAAAAAACTCCATAAACGCATCGGCATATATACTATTTAAATTGGTGATAGCTGTATAAAGATCTGCATCGCAAATACCTCCAGTTCCATTAGAGTTTCTAATTACATGGGCCTTAATAGGAATGGAATTAGTAAATTTTGATTGAGACTTGTTTTTTGAAATTTGTTTTTGAGTAAAAGACTTTTCGAAGCTTTTAAGTTCCGATTTTATACTGTTATAAAAGTCTATAGATTTTTGAGTAGTGACCGTTCCGCATGATGCTGCTTCATTTTGAGCAAAAAAATTCTCACTGAATGACAAGAATGTCAAGATTAAAAAAAGAGAGAATTTAGGTTTTAAAATATGCATTTGGGGAAAACATTTTTTCAAATGTATTCCTTAGGGTTTTGTTAATACAATAAAAACGTTTAACCGTAAGATTTATCGACTATTTGACAATAATCTTGTTTGTTTTGCTATCTCCACCTATAGAATTCAATTTTAATAGATACATCCCTTTGTTTAAACCAGTTAAGTTTATATCTATTTCAGGTGAATTTTGGCTTGTAGGGATGTCTTTTACCAAGCGCCCTAAAACATTATAGATTTGAACCGATTTTAAGTTAATATTTTGAAGATTGGAAACCTTAATCTGTTCTTTAGCAGGGTTTGGGTATATTTTAATATTGTCAATAGGATTATTGCTTAAAGTACTTAAAATTGAAGAGTTGTACGTAAAAGTAATGGTGCCCATTTTGTTGCCATTTATAGGGGAGATTGTAATTTTAAAAACCCCTACTCTGGGGTTGCTAATTGCGTTAGCGGAGGTGTAATCGGTACCATCATCAGTACCTGCATCATAAGCAAAAACATCAAGGGTAAAGGTGTCTTTCCAACCATTGTTGATACTGTTGTTTCCAGATCTTAAGTTAATGCTATTCACGCCAATAAACCAATCAGGACTTGGAGCGACCATAGATACCAACGTTATTAAAGGAAAGTTTTCGCTTACTTGAAGACTATTAATGGTAAAGGTGCCTATAGCAGAACCAATACCACCAGCATTTATCCATTGGTCTGCTTTACTGTTTGAAATGGCTGTGTTTACTTCACTCATAAAGTTGGTGTTGTTGCCTAATTCGGCAACATCTTTAATGCCGTTTGTGTTTGGAGATACTACACCTAACTCAAAAAATTCATTTTCCATATTATGGGTAGCACCAACAAGTGCCGACCAATGTGCGCTAACGGGAACCGAAGTATGGTTTTCAGCATTCCAAATGGTTGTTAATGAAATATTATAGGAGGCGGTACTTTGGCTAAATGCGCCAAATGAAAATGAAATTAAAACAATTAAAAGCGAAGTAAAGTTTTTCATAGCATATTTAGTTAACAGTTACTTTTATGTCGTGTTCTTTTAATGATACTTACAAAAAAACTTTTTTCGATATTATTTAAATAAGCATTAATAAAAATAATAGTATTTTTAACCACTTATTTAAATGATGCAATGCCAAGTCAGATAAAGATAATTGAGTGCCCACGTGATGCTATGCAAGGTATAAAGGACTTTATTCCAACAAAGAAAAAAGTACAATATATCCAGTCCTTATTACGCGTTGGGTTTGATACCATAGATTTTGGAAGTTTCGTGTCGCCTAAAGCCATTCCGCAAATGGTAGATACAGCAGAGGTTTTGGCACAATTAGATTTAAGCAAAACAACCAGTAAATTGCTTTCCATTATAGCGAATACCAGAGGAGCGGAAGACGCTTCTAAACACGCAGCGATAGACTATTTAGGGTACCCATTTTCAATATCGGAAAATTTTCAAATGCGAAATACGCATAAAACCATTGCGCAATCTATTATAACACTTTCTGAAATTTTAGAAATTGCCAATAAAACCAATAAAGAAGTGGTGGTGTATATTTCTATGGGATTTGGCAATCCGTATGGAGACCCTTGGGATGTTAACATTGTAGGCGAATGGACGGAACGATTGAGTAAATTGGGAGTGAAGATCATATCGTTAAGTGACACCATTGGCAGCTCAAACCCCGAAAGCATTCATTATTTATTTTCAAATTTAATACCTCAATATGCCAATATAGAATTTGGCGCCCATTTGCACACTACGCCTTCCACATGGTTTGAAAAAGTAGATGCAGCTTATAAAGCTGGATGCAACCGTTTTGACGGGGCCATTCAAGGCTATGGTGGTTGCCCTATGGCTAAAGATGAACTTACGGGGAATATGCCCACCGAAAAGCTATTATCTTACTTTACTTCACAAAAAAATAACAGCCTAAATGCACTTAGTTTTGAGAGCGCACACAACGAAGCCACCAAAATATTTAGTGTATACCATTAAAATTTTCATATTTAAATATTTAATAATTAAGCAGTTACAATTTTTATTTAAATTTAATCTAAATAAGCTTTGTGTTTCTAATAATGTGTTTTATTTTTGCACGAGAATTAATTTATTATTTATATCAAGTCTAAATAAAACAAAATGAAAAGAATCTTATCACTCGTAGCCGTTGCTACTGCTTTAATCACATCATGTTCTAATGATGACGACAATTCAAACCCAATAGAAACGCCATCAACTTACGTATTTACACGTAGCAGTGCTTCAACAGTTGATTTTGAAGGACAAACTACAAGAATACAAATGGCAGATGAGTTGGTAAATGCTTTAAAAGATAACACAAAAACAGATGTAGCATTACAAGCAATGTTTGCGCATGCGCAAAATGATAATGATTTTGCTAATGTTACTTTAAATGCTTCAGACAAAAACGTTCGTAGTAAAGTAGCTGCTTCAACCGATTATTTTTCAGCTAACACAACAGTTTCTAACGCTATAAAGGCAGATTTTGAAGGATGGATTACATCTCAAGTAACAAATGTTTTTCCTAATTGGAATACCGTTGCAACTGCAGGAAATGCAGGTCAATTACAACAAGCTGGTGGGGGAACCATACGCTACATTAATGGAAAGGGATTGGAGTACAACCAAGCCTTAGCTAAAGGATTGATTGGTGCTTTAATGATGGACCAAATATTGAACAACTACCTAAGTCCAGCAGTTTTAGATGCAGGTTCAAACGTTGCTGATAATAATAATGGCGTTTTGGAAACCGGAAAAAACTACACCTCTATGGAACATAAATGGGATGAGGCTTTTGGTTATTTATACGGTAGCGAAGCTAATCCTGCTGAGCCAGTATTGGATGCAGATCAATTTTTAAGCGAATATATAGAAAGAGTTAATGCCGATTCAGATTTTTCAACATTAGCTGAAGATGTTTTTAATGCCTTTAAATTAGGTAGAGCAGCCATTGTAGCTAAAAACTATACAATTCGCGATCAGCAAGCTGAAATAATTAGAGAGAACTTATCTATAGTACCAGCGGTAAGAGGCGTATTTTATTTACAGGCTTCAAAAGCTAACTTAGGAATTGATAACGCAAGAGCATTTCACGCGTTATCAGAAGCTTACGGATTTATTTACAGCTTACAATTTACAAGAAAACCAAATTCAATAGAGCCTTACGTAACGAAAGCGGAAGTTGATGGCTATTTAGCACAACTTATGGCAGGAAACGGGTTTTGGGATATTACAGAAACCACTATAGATAACATATCTGATGCTATAGCTGCTAAGTTTGGTTTTACAACGGCTCAAGCTGCTACAGTTGAATAAAACGATAGTGATATTGTTGGTTTTATAAAACTTAAGCAGATGGATGCCTTAAATAGTCCGTCTGCTTATTTATATTTGCAAACTATTTTAAAGTAATAGGAATATGATTAAAAAAATTGTTTCGGTAATCGTTTTAGCTCTGGTAATTGTTGCCTGTAGTAGTTCGGATGGCGATGGTGATAAAAAAGCAGCAGATAATTTTGATAGACAGACCATGCTTATTAATTGGGCAGATAACATCATCATTCCTGTTTTTCAAGATTTGAACACGAAGTTGGAAAGTTTGGTAACAGCTAAAGATGGTTTTGTGGCAACACCAAACCAAGCTAATTTAGATGCATTTCGTACCGCTTGGTTAAATGCTTATAAAGTATGGCAATACGCCGAAATGTTCAATATTGGTAAAGCAGAATCTACAAATTATGTGTACCAAATGAATGTGTATCCAACTACCGTGGCCGATGTTGAAGCAAACATAGCAAACGGTACCTACGATTTAACGCACGCCAATAATAACGATGCGGTTGGTTTTCCTGCATTGGATTATTTACTGTACGGTGTTGCTTCGGGTGATACCGCTATTTTAAATGTTTATACCACCAATACCAATGCGGCTGGTTATAAAACCTATGTGTCTGATTTGGTAAATCAAATGAAATCACTTACCCAAACGGTTTTAAACGATTGGACTTCGGGTTATAGAGACACCTTTGTAAATAGCACAGCAAATACTGCTACCAGTTCTACAAATAAATTAACAAACGATTTTATTTACTATTATGAAAAAGGCTTGAGAGCGAATAAAATTGGTATTCCAGCAGGTAATTTTTCTACAAATCCATTACCCGATAAAGTGGAGGCATATTACAATCAAGGGGTATCAAAAACTTTAGCTTTGGAAGCGATAGATGCTGTTCAAAACTTCTTCAACGGAAAAGCTTATACTTCTTCTACAACAGCAAATAGTTTTAATGCTTATTTAGATTATTTGAATATGGCAAAAGGCGGTGAAGATTTAAGTACTTTAATCAATAACCAATTGAATGTAGCACGAACTAAATTACAAGCTTTAGATGCTAATTTTACCAATCAAATAAATACTGATAATTCTAAAATGACTATTGCTTTTGATGAATTACAAAAAGCAGTGGTATTATTTAAGGTTGATATGGTACAGGCTATGAACATTAGTGTCGATTATGTAGATGCTGATGGCGATTAGTAACAATAAAAAATAAAACAACTAAAGATTCTCTAATGCGTTAGGGAATCTTTTCGTTTTTTATATGGATTTCAATTTAAGAACATATTTAGCTCAAAAAACTGATGCAGCGCCTTTGGCGGTATTCCGCCTTTTGTTTGGTGTTATGATGCTGTTTAGCCTCATTCGTTTTTGGGCAAATGGTTGGATTGAAACCTTATACATAAGCCCTAAATTTCATTTTACCTACTACGGTTTTGAATGGGTAAAACCTTTAGGGGCATACACATACCTTATATTTATAATTTGTGGTATTTCGGCATTACTGGTGGCTTTGGGTTTAAAGTATAGATTAGCCATCATCGTTTTTTTCTTGAGTTTTACTTATATAGAACTTATGGATAAAACCACCTATTTGAACCATTATTACTGCATCAGTCTGTTAAGTTTTTTAATGATTTTTTTGCCTGCAAACGCCTATTTTTCATTAGATAGCCTTCTTAAAAAAACAAGTTTTAGAACCATACCCAAATGGACGATAGACAGTATTAAATTACTTTTGGGTATTGTTTATTTTTATGCTGGTTTGGCAAAATTGAATTCCGATTGGTTATTCAAAGCAATGCCTTTAAAAATATGGCTACCTTCTAAATACGATTTACCTTTTATTGGTGAAAACTTCATGCAACAAGAGTGGTTTCATTACGCCATGAGTTGGAGTGGTATGTTATACGATTTAAGTATTCCATTTTTACTATTGTATAGAAAAACACGTTGGTTTGCCTTTGCTATGGTGGTGTTTTTTCATGTATTTACCAGTGTATTGTTCCCCATAGGCATGTTTCCGTACATCATGATCGTGTCTACTCTTATTTTCTTTGATGCTAAATTTCACCATAACATCATCGCAATCATCAAAAGCATTATAAAACCTTTCAGAAGCATATATAACATTGAATATAAAGAAGCATATATTTTAAAAAAGCAGCATATTGTATTGCCTATTTTAACAGTGTTTTTTGCCATTCAATTGCTTTTACCATTTCGGTATTTGTTATATCCAGGTGAATTGTTTTGGACCGAAGAAGGCTATCGTTTTTCATGGCGTGTTATGCTTATGGAAAAAATGGGCTATACCACATTCACTATTAAAGATGCAAACACAGGAAGTTCGTTTATGGTTAATAATTCCGATTTTTTAACCCCGTTTCAAGAAAAACAAATGAGTTTTCAACCCGATTTTATTTTAGAATACGCACATTATTTAGGCAATCATTTTTCGTCTCAAGGGCATAAAAATGTACAGGTTTTTGCCGAAAGTTATGTGGCATTAAACGGGCGGTTAAGTCAACCATTTATTGATAAAACAGTCGATTTATATAAAGAAAACGAATCATTTCAACATAAAACATGGATTTTACCATTTCAAGATGAACCATCCATAACGAATTTTAGATAGCAATAAGATGATTAAATGGATGCAACATGTGACCATTATAAAACAATAGAAAGAACACATGACATTAAAGGATTTTAAATTAGTTTTGATACTGCTTTTAGGTATCGCATCGCATGCGCAATACAAAATTTCCGGGGTTGTTACCAATGCTTCAACAAACCAGCCAGTTAACCAAGTGGAAGTTTACGATAAAGTTTCAGGCTTAAAAGCTACTACAAATGCTTTAGGTTATTACGAGTTTGAAACAGAGAAGAAAAGCATCACCTTGGTATTCTTTTCTTATGAATTTGAAGTTAAAGAAGCCATCGTGTCTCTTTCTGAAAACACCGAGGTTAACATTATTGTAAATCCTTTAGCTGTTAAACTATCTGAAGTAGAAATTTCAACTCGAAAAGCCAAAGTATTCGAACTGTCGCGTTTAAAAGATGTTGAAGGAACTGCTATTTACGCAGGAAAAAAGACCGAAGTAATTTTGGTGGAACAATCTATGGCAAATTTAGCATCAAACAATGCACGCCAACTTTATAGCCAAGTGGTAGGTTTAAATATTTACCAAAATGACGATGCAGGGTTGCAGCTTAATATTGGTGGTCGTGGTTTAGACCCCAATAGAACGGCCAATTTTAATACCAGACAAAACGGGTACGATATTAGTGCCGATGTTTTGGGGTATCCAGAAAGCTATTATACGCCAGCCTCAGAAGGTTTAAAGGAAATTCAGGTAATTCGTGGGGCTGCATCGTTACAATACGGTACACAATTTGGAGGGTTGATCAATTTCAAAATGAAAGAACCAAACGCTTTTAAAACAATAGAATTAATTTCCCGAAATACCTTAGGCAGCAACGGATTGTACACAAATTTCACCAGTTTAAGTGGCACAAAGGATAAGTTTAGTTATTATACTTATTTCAACTATAAAAAAGGGGATGGTTTTAGACTGAATTCAGAATTTGAATCTAAAAACCTTTTTGCACATGTAGGGTATCAGTTTAATGATAAAACTAAAATAACTGGTGATGTTACTTATTTACATTATTTAGCACAACAAGCTGGAGGGTTAACCGATACGATGTTTAAAGAAGACCCTTACCAAAGTAATAGAACCAGAAACTGGTTTGAAGTGGATTGGCTTTTGTACAGTGTTAAGTTATCCCATGAGTTTTCTAAGAAAACAAATTTTACATTTAACTTTTTTGGGCTCGAAGCGTCTAGAAAAGCAATAGGTTTTAGAGGCGATCCATATCCCTCAGGCTTAAACAAAAACCCAATTTTAGAAGGAGATGTAACAGATTCTAACGGAACGTATACCTATAATAGAGATATTTTAATAGGTGATTTTTCAAATTGGGGAGCCGAAGCTAGATTATTAACTAAATATAAAATTTTAGGAAAGGAAGCCGTTTTTTTAATTGGAGGTAAATATTATAACGCTGATAATACAGGAGAACAAGGTGCAGGAAGTAAAGGCACCAATCCAGATTTTTCTATAATAGAAGAAGAAAATGCCAATTACCCAAATGTATCTAGTTTTAGGTATCCTAACAAAAACTTAGCAATTTTTGGCGAACATATCTTCAGAGTCTCCAATACATTTTCTATTACTCCTGGATTTAGGTTTGAATATATAAAAACAGAAAGCAAGGGAACTTATTTTACGAAAAACTACGACAATGCTAATAATTTAATTCTTTCAGAAGAGAATGAAGATAATCGAATTTTCGACCGTTCATTTATTTTATTGGGTATTGGTGCAAGCTATAAACCCCATGCTTCCATAGAATTATATGGGAATGCTTCTCAAAATTACCGTTCGGTCACATTTAACGATATACGTTCTGTAAGTCCAACTTTTATTGTTGATGAAAATATAACAGATGAAGATGGTTATACATTAGATGTTGGCTTAAGAGGTCAGTTTAAAGAATTGTTATCTTATGATATTGGTGTTTTTGGGGTTGGATATAATAATAGAATTGGTGAGGTTTTAGACAATAGAGCTAACCGTGTAAGAACCAATGTGGGGGATGCTTTTATTGTTGGTCTTGAAAGTTTTATAGATTGGAATATTTTAGACTTGTTTGAAACTTCGTCGAAATACAAACTGAAGTTGGGACTTAATTTAGCTTATATTGAGTCAGAATACACTAATTCAATTCGAAATGGCGTAGAAGGGAATCAAGTAGAATTCATTCCTAAAGTTAATTTAAAAACCATGTTGCGTTTTGGTTATAAAAATCTATTAGGTAGTTTACAATACACATACCTATCTGAACAATATACTGACGCATTTAATTCCGAAATAGTAGATGAAGGGGAATTGCGAGAAGGAGTTGTAGGGCAAATTCCAAGTTATAACATTTTAGATGCATCATTATCATACACCTACAAGCGTTTCAAACTGGAAACCGGTATTAATAATTTACTAAATAACGCCTATTATACAAGGCGTGCCACGGGGTATCCAGGTCCGGGAATCATACCATCAGCACCAAGAAATTGGTACACAACCTTGCAAATAAAAATCTAATAAATTTCTTTAAGTTTTATTTAACATTTCCGCTTTAAACTTTTTGTTGAAAGTTAGGTCTAATCCTCGAACCTAACTAAAAACAAAACATTGAAAAAATTAGTAATACTACTGTCGTTATTTGCTACTACTACATTATTTGCCCAAAAATTTAATTTACAGGGCGTAGTTAAAGATCAAAGTGCTAACGTTTTAGAAGGCGCTACCGTATACCTTCAAAGCATTAAGGACAGCATCCCAATTTCTTATGGAATTACTAATAAAAATGGCGAGTTTTCATTGCAAGTTAACACCGAAACCGATTCTAAAGCCATTTTCAATATAGCCTATTTAGGTTACAAACCGTACCGAAAAGATATTGATGTGCCTAGCGGAAAGGAATTAAGCTTAGGGACCATTACTTTGGATGACCAAATTGAGGAATTGAATGTGGTTTCTATTATAGGTAAAGCGCCACCAATTTTAATTAAGAAAGATACCATTGAGTATAATGCCGATAGTTTTAAAACCCTACCTAATGATAAAGCTGAAGATTTATTGAAAAAACTTCCAGGTATTGAGATAGATTTGGACGGAAATATCACAATGAACGGTATTGAAGTAGAAGCTATTAACGTTGATGGTATGCGATTTTTTGGAGAAAAAAAGGGTGAAATCGCACTTAAAAACTTACCTAGTAATGTAATAAGCAAGGTACAGGTAACCGATTATAAAACCAATAACCAAAAATTTACGGGCGAGGAATCCGATTCAGGTACCAAAGAAATAAACTTAACCATAAAAAAAGGAAAAAACCGCGCCGTTTTTGGCGATGTTAAAGTGGGTTATGGTACCGATGATAAATACCAAGCCAACGCCAACGTGTTTCAATTAATAGATGGCAAACAATTGGGGCTTATTGGAGGTACGAATAACATCAACATGTCTAAAGGTTTTAATGCGTTGCCCGATACCGATACCAGTAATGGTTATATAGAATCGGATTTTCTTGGAGCCAACTATACAAAAGGAAAATGGAATGAAACCCGTGTAAATGGAAATTACAGATATGGAGCTCAAAGTACAGATAGAATTCAAAAAAGCTATACAGAGAATTTTTTACCTAATTTAAATTATATTTCTAATTCTGAAAGTACCAGTTTTAGTGATTCTGATAGCCATAATGCAGGAGGCGATTTGAAATTTATCATTCAGCCTAAAAACAAACTTTCAAACAATAAAGTTCAAATATCCAATGAAATTGAGGTAAATGTGGAGAATTCTGAATCGGGTTCTATTTCCACTAAAAGATCAGAATATACCAATGGCGATTTGGTAAGTGATTACTCATCTCAAAACGAATCTATTTCAGAAAATTATGGTATCAATAATGAGTTTAGCGTGACTACCATTACAGGAAAAAGAGATTATTTAAGTATTGGTTTAACCACCAATTTTAGTAAAGGAAGTTCCGATAGCAAAAAATATTCTGAAAATTATATTGAAAGGTTAAATGAAACGGTGGTTCAAGACCAAATAAACAACACCGATAATTATAATAGTAATATAGGGTTGAGCGCTTTTTGGAGTAAAGAATTGTTCACTAATTTCAGGATAATGCCTAGGTATTCCGCAAGTATCAATGCTCAGAACAATGAGAAATTTATTTATGATTATGATGAAGTTACGGATGATTATGACGATTTTAATGAAGTTCTAAGTTCAGACAGTAGATATTCCACTACAACAATCAGGCCCGCTTTAAGATTAAGATACGAGTATAAAGATTTTCGTTTTGAAGTTGAAGGAGGCTATACAAATACCTATAGAAATTATAGAGATAAATTAGTGATTGCCCGAGATTTTAAAACCGACTTCGAGTACGCAACGTATTCAACCAGAATACGTTATCGCGATAAAAACGGTTATAAAAACATCAATTTAAGCTATAACCAAAATGTCGATTTACCTTCAGCAAACCAATTGCAACCGGTTGAAGATGTAAGCGATATCACCCATATTCGTGTTGGTAACCCCGCTTTGGAACCTGAAATTAATCATAACATTCGATTTGAATATCAAAATAACTTAGCCTTCAATAACATCAACATCACAGGGAATTTAAGAGCCGAATTTATTCAAGATAAAATCATCAGTTCTACCATGACCGATGAAGATTTGAATAGATACACCACCTATGATAATATTAATGGCGACTATTCTTATTCAGGAAATGCAGCCATTTCAAAATCGTTTTACAATAAAAAAACGAACATGAATATCAATGCACGTATCAACGGTTCGTACAGCAACTCATTATCCATTCAAAACGCCATTGTATTTACAGGGAAAACAACCAATATACGTCCATCAGTATCCTTTAAATATTCTTATGATAATAAGATGGATTTTAGTGGATCTTACAGTTATTCAACCACCAAAAGCGTTTATGATACCGATGCGTTTAACGATAACGCATTCTTTGTACAGAATGTAGATTTTGAATCGTCTGTGTTCTTTGTTAAAAATGTATTCTTATCAAACAAAGTTTCTTACCGTTACAATAGTAGAGTAGGCGATGAATTTGATGGTGATGCCATTTTTTGGAATGCTGGACTTGGTATAGAATTATGGGATAACAAAGCAACCTTAACACTGGTTGGTTATGATATGCTTGGGAAAAATAATGGTTACAGACGCTCGGTAACCGAAACTTCCATTCAAGATACCGAAAGCAATATTTTAGAACAATATTTTATGCTGAACTTTACTTATAAATTTGGAACTTTTGCTGGCCAAAACATGAATATGGGTGAAAGAGGCAGAGGCGATAGAGGCAGTAGAGGCGGCAGAGGTGGCTTTGGCGGTGGCGGACGCAGGTAATATTTAAACAGATATTAAAATCAATAGTAATTTCTCGTATTTTTATGCCATATGAGGATATATTGTTTTTTATTTCTGTTTGTTTTAAATCTATCTGTTTACGCGAAAGAGTGGTCGAGTATAAGAGTTTACCATAAAGTTACAGGTAAAGAAAATCTTTTACCTTCCGATTGGTTAAAATCGGACCGAGTAAATAATACCACAGTTTGGCAGCAGGCCAATGTTTTTAACTTGGAATACAACTTGCCTAACGAATATACAGGTTTAGCTGAACGTAAAGACTTTTATAATTGGGTACAAGCTGAAGTTGAAAAACAAGGGCATCAAGTTGTTTGGTTTAAAATGGTGGATTTTATTACTGGCAAATTGCATACCATGGAAACTTTTCCAAATGTTGTTTTTGTGAATAAAAGAATCATGAACTACGCACAAAGTTGCAGCGAGATCATTTTTGAAAATTCATTTTCTGAAATTAAAAAACTATTTGAATCTGCTCATATTTTAAATGAAGAAGCAGGTTTGCAGTGGGATAAAAACATGTTGTATAAAGAACAATATGTTTGGGTTGATGATATTATTAATACCATTGATGCCCGTAGTTTAAAAAAGATAGAAAACATTTTACAAGGAAAATGTTTATATGGACTCTTTGTTCCAAGAGCAATTAGGTTTACGGGCGATTTAGAAAATAAAGAAATGCGCTACGAATACGCTTTAAATACGCTTAGACCATACTTTCAAAACTTGAAGGAATAATTCATTTCGTTATTTTTCTTCTGAATATCCCTAATTAGTAATAACTCAATTTTTAGGTCAGGTCCACAGCTCCCCGATAGTTATCTGGACTAGGCGACATCAGATTATAAGTAATAGCGTACAATCAATTTTTCTTTATATAAAAAATGTAAATTACTATTATTTATTCCTTAAGTTTTACTCGATTCAAACAGAAAAAAATGTGTATATTTGCACGCAATTATAATCATAATTGCATCATGACTGCACACGAAAATAAAATTCTAGGAGAAGGGTTAACCTATGATGACGTTCTACTAGTTCCAGCATATTCTGAAGTACTTCCGCGCGAAGTTAACATTCAAACAAAATTTACACGCAACATTACCATAAATGTGCCTATTATTTCGGCAGCTATGGATACCGTTACCGAAAGTAAAATGGCTATTGCCATGGCGCAAGAAGGTGGTATTGGGGTACTTCATAAAAACATGACTATTGAAGCGCAGGCTTTAAAGGTTAGAAAGGTAAAACGTGCCGAAAGCGGTATGATTATGGACCCTGTTACCTTGCCACTTAGTGCAAAAGTTATAGATGCAAAAAAAGCGATGGCCGAATATGGCATTGGCGGTATTCCTATTGTAGATGAAGATGGTACGCTTAAAGGGATTGTAACCAATCGCGATTTGCGTTTCGAACACGATAAAAAACGTCCTATTGTTGAGGTAATGACGAGTGAAAACTTAGTAACCGCTGCCGTTGGAACTTCTTTAAATGATGCTGAAATCATTCTTCAACAACATAAAATTGAAAAACTGTTGATTGTTGATGATAACTATAAACTATCTGGTTTAATTACCTTTAGAGATATTACCAAATTAAGCCAAAAGCCCATGGCAAACAAAGACCAATATGGTCGTTTGCGTGTGGCGGCTGCTATTGGCGTAACCGGTGATGCGGTTGATAGAGCTGAAGCTTTGGTAAATGCAGGGGTTGATGCGGTGGTTATTGATACAGCACACGGTCATACCAAAGGTGTGGTAGGTGTTTTAAAAGAAATAAAAGCAAAATTCCCAGGTTTAGATGTTATCGTTGGTAACATTGCTACGGGAGCTGCAGCAAAATATTTAGTAGAAGCAGGTGCCGATGCCGTAAAAGTGGGTATTGGTCCCGGTTCTATATGTACCACACGTGTAGTGGCAGGTGTTGGTTTTCCTCAGTTTTCAGCGGTATTGGAAGTAGCTGCGGCTATTAAAGGTTCAGGCGTTCCAGTAATTGCCGATGGTGGTATTCGCTATACAGGCGATATCCCAAAAGCCATTGCAGCAGGTGCAGATACGGTGATGTTGGGCTCGCTATTGGCAGGAACTAAAGAATCGCCAGGGGAAACCATTATTTACGAAGGAAGAAAATTCAAATCGTATCGTGGTATGGGTTCTGTGGAAGCTATGCAAACAGGTTCTAAAGACCGTTATTTCCAAGATGTAGAGGACGATATTAAAAAATTAGTACCCGAAGGTATTGTAGGTCGTGTGCCATACAAAGGCGATTTATACGAAAGCATCCACCAATTTATAGGCGGTTTGCGTGCAGGTATGGGCTATTGCGGTGCTAAAGATATTGCCACGTTAAAAGAAACAGGACAGTTTGTTAAAATTACAGCAAGTGGTATTAACGAAAGCCACCCACACGATGTAACCATTACTAAAGAATCTCCTAATTATTCTAGGTAGGTTTTAGTGGTTTATTGTAAAATATGAAATCCAGCAATTTGCTGGATTTTTTTATGATTTATGAATTTCTGATGGTTCGTTTAACTACTTTGATATGAAATCGTTTTAATGTTTTATACCAGACGTTAAACGAATTTAGTTGTTTTTTCTGATATAGTCAAGTTCTATAAATTTTATAGTAATACCAGTAAAACAATTATAAAAAACTTATAAATTAAAACAACTTCAACGGTTAACGATTTTTTTTAGTAAATTAGATTTGGAAGCATCTAAACTAGAAAAGAAACGTATTTTTGCAATGGTGTTTAATACCAAATCCAGATTGAAAATACGTAAAAAAGCTACTCATTTTAAATTATACAGGTTTTTTGATCTCTTACTGAAAACGGGTTATTCCAATCAAAAAAAATTTGTTCTTTTGAACGATTTTAACTTAAAATATTTATGACTAATAATATACTTATTGAAGATCAATATAGAAGATCAAGTTTATTTGAAAAAGAAAATGTAAATTATCTGGTTCGTGTTTTAAAACGATTTAATACCGTACCCAAAATAAACAACATCAATATTATTACTTCAACAAGTGAACCGAATGTTTTTAAAATTGTACCGAACAAATCCATTATTATTGGGTATTCCTTATTAAACCAACCCGTTTTAGCTTTGGTTTACTTACGATATGGTATTGAGTGGCAGCTTTGGTATAAAGCCTTGTGCGATGAAAAACAAGACACCATTTTATGTGATATTGCTGCACTTGAGGTTACTAAAATATTCTACAAATTATTACCTCATGATGATAAGGAAAAATTACAACCACTAAGTTCTTATTTGATAGATTTAATTAAAAATGATGAAGGCTTAAACACAGAATCTTTATCAAAATATGAAGCCTTGCAAGATTTTCATGGTTTGAAAAGTGACAAGAAAGTATTTAAAGCATCATGGAAACCTATTATTGAAAATTTGGCGAAACCTACCGAATATTTATTAATGGACGGGGGCGATTTGAGGTTGAATATTGATGAAATTAATTTGTTGAATAAATATGGTTGCAGACCGTTTCCAAGGCCCGAAGCTTTTACCTTTTCATCATCCACCGCAACAAGTGTATCTAATTTTGCTTTTGATAAAACAGATAAAGTAAGAAGCATATTAATTAGAAATAGCTTAAAAAACGGGTTTGAAAATGCCTCAATAGAGTTTTCGGAATTATTAAAAAACAACCTTAAAAAAATATTTAAGTTAAATGACGAATGTGAAATAATCTTTTCGCCATCGGGTACAGATTCTTCACTTCAAATAGCAGCCATTACTCAAATTACTTCCAATAAAGATATTACGCATGTTTTAGTAGCTTCAGATGAAACGGGTAGTGGTGTACCTGCTGCATTAAAAGGATGTCATTTTGAAAATACAACGGCTTTAAATCACCCTGTTAAAAAAGGCGATAAAATTGAAGGGTTTAGAGATGTTGATTTAATTAAAATACCATTTAAAGATGAAAAAGGTGCATTAAAATCGGCCAGTCAATTAGACGCCGAAGTTTATAATGCCGTTTCTAAAACCAATGAATTAGGTAGACATGTGGTTTTGCACACCATGGATCAATCAAAATTAGGCTATCAATCTCCTAGTGAAAAATTGATAAAAGACTTAAATGCCCTCAAAAATTTATCAATACAAATTATTGTGGATGCAGCACAACTTAGGTTAGATCCTTCAGACATTCAAAATTATTTAAACAAAGGTTATATTGTTAGCATCACAGGAAGTAAATACTTTACAGGACCTCCATATTCGGGCGCGTTAATTCTGCCTAAAAGTGTTAATACATCAATTCATTCGGCAAAAAATGCATTGCCACAAGGGTTGACCCAGTATTACAATCATTCCGATTGGCCTACCTCATGGTCTTGTTCCAATAATTTGTCAGATGGTTATAATTATGGTTCCAATATGCGTTGGAACGCCGCTATAGTTGAAATGGATCGGTATTTCAAAACGCCCATTTTATATAGAAATATGGGTATTGAAATGTTTTGCAATTTTATAGAAGACTCTATAAAAGAAGCCACTTTTTTAGAACCAATTTATAGTGATGAAGCAAAGACGAATAGTTATAACAGCAAAGAATTTGGAATACGGAATATCCGTACCATTTTCCCTTTCTTTATAATTAAGGACCATGTAGCTTTACCGGTAGACAAGGTGAAAAAACTCTATACTTTACTAAATTCCGATTTATCCGATAAATTTCATGATACTTCTTTAGAAATCATTAGGCTTGCCGCCCAAAAATGCCATATTGGGCAAGCGGTTAATGTAAAATACGGAAATGATATTGAAAGCGCTATTTTAAGAATTAGTTTAGGCGCCAGGGTTATTTCTGAAAGTTGGGTAAACAGGGATATTAGCCTCTATTTTAGAAATATAGAAACACAAATGAATCAAATTACGGTCATTATCAAAAAGATTGAATTGATTCTTAGTAATCCTGAACTTTTAGATAAATAAGATTTATAAGTTTTTAAGTGCAGACCTCACAGGTTTTCAAAACCTGTGAGGTCTTATTTTTTCAATTAATTTTTTTTGAAAATTATGGTATTCGCTTAACCAACCAATCTTTAAATTCATAAAAATTTTGTGGTGCTACGCCATGCCCAACAGGAAATTCAGCATAATGGTTTTTAATGTTTAGGCTGTTTAAAAACGGTGCGGTTTGTCGTGCCCATTCAACAGGTATTACTTGGTCTACACTACCGTGCGAGCAGTAAAAATCTAAGTTGGAGTAATCTTGCTCTTGTAGGTTTTCGGGTAAAATATCTTTGTTTACATAACCACTTAAAGCAATAATGTTGTTTACTTTTTTAGGGTAGGTAAGTACCACGGCATAACTTAAAATACTGCCTTGGCTAAAGCCTAAAAGCGTCACGTTGTTTTTGTTTACAGGATATTCGGCAATGGCTTCATCTATAAATTTAGCAATTAAATCGCGCGATTGTTTTGCTTGTTCGTTATCGTTCCATTTGCCTTGTTCTTCATCAAAATTAATGGCATACCAAGCGTTTCCGTAAGGTTGCATTGGGTAAGGCGCTCTTACCGAAATGATAAAAAGTTCCTCGGGTAATTCTGATGAAAATGAAAATAAATCGTTCTCGTCGCTACCATAACCGTGCATCATGATAAGCAACGGGGCATTTTCGGTTAACGTCGATTTTTTAACAATATGATATAAAGAAAGTGAAGTATTCGTCATGTTTTAGTTTCCTAAGTTTGCAAAAAGTTTTTGGTAGAAAGCCCCAACTAATGGCACAATTTGTTTTTTTCTACCTAAAGCACCTGTAAATCCGTAAATAAAAAGTACGGCAAAGCATAGGTAAAAACTAGAGCTAACCAACCAACTATCAAAACTTCCAATAATATAACCTAAGGCCCAAAAAGTAAGCCATAAACCTAATGATTGCCTGATATGGAAATTGGCAAAATCACTTCTTTTATCTTCTTCTTTGTTTAAATAGAAAGCAATTATAACGCCTATAATGGTTAAATAGCTAATAATGGCATTTTGTCGTCCTCTATCAATATCATTCTCTATCATGCTTATGAATTTAAAGTCACTTTGTTATTTGAAATAATGCCATACACGTTTCCTTTTAAAGTTTCATTTTCAAAAATGGCATTTTTAGATTTTGAAATGATGTTTTTTACCGAAAACGTATATTTGGTATCTGGATTAAAAAGAGTGATGTCTGCTTTGTTGCCAATGTTTATAGGCGCTTGTTCCAAACCGAATCTCGATTTTCCTTTGGTTAAGATCTCGATGGTTTTTTTGGCGGTAAAGACCGTTTGAAGCGCACCAAAAGCACTTTCTAGACCAATACTGCCGTAAGCGGCATAATCAAACTCTATTTTTTTGTGTTCTATGTCAATAGGGTTGTGGTCGCTGGTTACCATATCAATAGTGCCATCTTTTACAGCTTCTACCAAGGCATCCACATCGCTTTGCGTTCTTAATGGTGGCAATACTTTAAAATGGGTGTTGAAATCGGTTAAAACAACATCGGTAAAGTATAGGTTGTGAATGGCGACACTACAGGTAACATCCAGTTTTTTCTTTTTGGCTTCGCGAATCAATGCTACCGATTTTGCGGTTGAAATGGTTGGGATGTGCAACTTTCCACCTGCATATTCCAATAAAAATAAGTCGCGTGCCACTTGAAGTTCTTCAGCCAACGCAGGAATGCCTTTTAAACCAAGCTTGGTACTGGTAATATGCTCATTCACCACGCCGTTTCCTGCAATTTTATTTTCTTGCGGAAATGAGCAAACCAAACCGTTAAAATTACTGGCGTATTGCAACGCAATTTTCATCAGGTTTGGGTTGGAAATAGGTTTTTTATAATCGTAAAAAGCCACGGCACCGGCGGTATTCATATCGTAGAGTTCGGCTAAATCTTCACCTTTACTACAAACGGTTAAGGCACCAACAGGTACCAAGGTAACCGCATTATTGGCAGCTTTTGAAGTTACAAACGTAATATCGGAATTTGAATCGATTACCGGATTGGTATGTGCATTCATAGCCACCGCGGTAAAACCAGATGCCGCTGCTGTTTTTAATCCGTTTGCAATCGTATCGCGTTCTTCAAAACCAGGTTCTCCAAAACACACACTGCTATCAAACCAACCTTGCGAAATATGAAGGTTTTCAAAAGCAATTTCTTGATAGTTTTTCGGGTTTTTTATGGTGGTGGCAATGTCTGTAATCACACCATTTTCTATTAATAAATCTTGAGTTGTATTGTGAAACTCGCTTTTAGAATCTATAATGGTGGCAGATTTTATAAGTATGTTCATTTAAAGTATTTTAATATGAGCATTTCAATAATCAATAACGCTAGTGCAAAAATAACAAACCATTTCCATAAGGCGTTAACTTTTGCATCACTTTTTATGGTATCGAAAATTTCGGTAATGGAATCGCTCACAGTGGTGTTTTTTGAAGCTGAAAGATTTTGGTACATCAAATTACTTTCATCTCTATTGTAATTATAACTAACGTTTTTAATGGTTTCGTTTTTGTTTTTAATGTTGTAAATAGCCGCCACAGAAGGTGTTTCAGACGTATTTACCACCACCTTATTATTAAAATATTGCTGTTTCGGGATGATGTTCAAAGCATCACTAACCAACGTGACAATATCATCTTGTTGCAATTGCGTTTCAATATCAAAGCTGTTTTCTTTTCCAATTGTGTAATATAAGGCAGGGTTTTTAAAGCTAAACTTCCCCATATTGTAAAACGTAGGAACAATTAATGGTGAATTTTTAAAACCGGAATTTTGAGCGTTTAATGCCGAAGTGAACACATACACGTTTTTAGTTTGGTACAGAAAAGGTTTGGAATCATCAAACCTTAAAATGGCGGCACCCGTATTTAAATTGCTATTGTAAAAACTGGAAACGGTTGGGTATTGAAAATTGTCCACTTGCTTTTCAAACACCCCAGAATGGTATAACGGATGTGCATAGTTAATGCTAGTGATGCGTTTTTCGGTTTGAACCAAATCTTTAAAATTCGATCCAAAATGGTTCAATAAAGCATTATAAGACTGAATGTTTATATCTTTTGAAGGTATAACGATAAGCGAACCACCTTGGTTTTCAAACGATTTTAACGCTGCAACTAAGGCATTTGGAATGCTGTTCAATTCATTTAAAACAATTACATGTTGCTGGTCAATGATTGCGTAGTTTAATTGATTTTCAAATGTTGATGTATAGTTGAATTCATCATCAGTATAAATCCGGTTTAAAAAAGCACCATCTTCGGCATTAATGGCAAGCACGTTAATTTTAAATGCTTTGTTAATGTTGAAATATAAGGTGTTGTCAAATTGCAAATTCGTATCGTCAATACTTATTTTTCCGTTGATTTCTTTATCGGTAGGCAATGAAAATGTTGTTTCTGTTTTGTCTGAAATGGCGACCGATGTTTTAGCAATCAATTCATCGTTGTTAAACAGTGAAACGGGTAAGTTTTCTATAGCTTTACCACTATTTTTAAAAGTTACTTTTAATTCTATGGATGAAGCGGTAGTAGCTGTAATGTAAGCAGAATCGATAGCCACATTATTGTTGTTTACAGGTTTTAACTGCACCAAATGCAAGTGGGTTAACGAATCGGTTTTAGGAAGAAACTCCGATGCCTCCTGTTGAAAATCGGAAATAAAAACCAGATTTTTTAAAGTGTTTTTTTGCTTGCTGAAAAGGGTTTTGCTTTTTAACAAAGCCGCTTCTCCCGATAATTTGTTAGATGAATAATCGAGTTGCAACAATTCGTTTTTAACTGCTTTTATGCTGGTGTTCTTATACACATCATCATTGGTTAAAATACTTATGGTTTCGTCTTCAGGTATATTGCCAATAAGATCTTGTACAGCACGTTTTAAAAGTTCCCCTTGGTTGCCTTTGGCCTGCATACTAAATGAATTATCTAAATAAACAACCGTTTCTTTTTTGGAATTAAACGTATTGGATTTAGATGTAAATGGTTGTGCAAATGCCATAACGATGGCTGCCAATAGCAAGAGTCTGGTACACAGAACCAGCCATTTTTTTATTTGCGAACTTTTACGGGTTTGTATGGTGGCTTCCTTTAAAAAGGCCACATTGGTAAACGCCTCTTTTTGAAATTTGCGTAACTGAAATAAATGGACAATTATGGGGATGAGCAGTAAAAATAAAGCGTAAAGAAGTTCGGGGTGTTTAAACTGCATTTCTTTTTAGATTTTTCAAATATAAAGAATGAATTATGAAAATTAACCGCAAATTCACAAATTATTCCATTATAAGTGTTTTAAAATTTGTGAATTTGTGGTGTTAATTTTTTAACGGTGATGACCATGCTAAATTAACAAAAGAATATATAATCTTGTAAAGGTTGCATATTTAATGTTTTTAAATAAGCCCTTATTTCTTTTTGGGCTGTTTTATTGGCAACGGTAACAATGCTTTGAGGGTTTTGTATGTTGGAAAGAGCATTAAAATCCTTCATAGTTTTTCCGTAAATGGCTTTGCCTATTTTTTTTGGGTTATCGCAAATCCACTCGAAAGGAATATCTTTTTCCAATAAAATACTTGCCATTAGTTTTCCTTTGGTGCCAGCGCCCCAAATAGTTAAGGTTTTTTCTTTGTTGTAATCAATCTCTAAAAAGTGGAGCAGCTTTAATTCGGTAAAATGGTTTTGCGCATAATGGATGTGGGTTCTGGAAGTTCGGGTGCTGTAATCGCGCCATTGGTGTAGTACCACATCACAAGGAATACATTTAAAGTTATGTTTGTAAAAGCGGAAAGTTAAATCGTAATCTTCGGGGTAGCGGTGTGGGTTAAAAGCATCACAAGCTATCAAATCGTTTCTATGCAGCATCCAACAGGGCGATGGTATGACGCATTCCTTATAAATTTCAGAATAATTAGTACCTGTTTTTGTTAAGTTGTTTAGCCAAGTTTCATAGCTTTTATAGCCTTCACCAACGCCTGTTTCACTAAAATATTCCACCAAACCAACGGCTACATGTTTTTCGCCATGCGTTATTAAGTTATTCAGCAAAATTTCCAGTTTGGTTGGTAGCATGATATCATCGCTATCCATTCGGGTTATATAGTCGCCTTTACTTTGCTTAAAAGCGCATTGTAACGCATCAATAATACCGCTTCCTGGGTTTTTCAACAACTTAATTCGGGGCTCTTTTTCCGCGAAAGCGTTAACAATATCAAAACTATTATCGATAGAGCCATCATCAACAATAAGTAATTCCCAATGTGTATAAGTTTGGTTTAAAATAGAATTTATACATGCGCTTAAAAAAGGTGCTGTATTTTTAAAAGGTGTTAAAATGCTTATTAACGGTTTTTGCATGCAGCGAATATACATAATTAAGCTTTTTAACAAAACCTTAAGATGTGGATGCGTAACATAATAGTAATTTGGGCGTCAATTACAAAGAACTAAAAAAATCATTAATGAATACTAGAACATTTGCCGCTTTATTTGCGGGTATCATCTTAGCAAGTTGTAGTGGTACAAAAGCATCGGGTAACGATTTAGCTACAAGTTTACCTATAGAAACTTCCATAAATTTAACTAAAGTTGAAAACGATAAAGCGCCAGTTACTATAAATCCGGGGCGTTTTACGGTTGAAACTGTTACCTACCATTTGCCAAAAGTGGTTCAAGGGACGTATTCGGTAAGCGACTTTGGGAAGTATATTGACGATTTTAAAGCTTTTGATTACAAAGGAAACCCAATGCCTGTAACCAAAACGGATGTTAATACGTGGGTAATTAAAAACGCAAAGCAGTTAGACAAAATAACGTATTGGGTTAATGATACCTTTGATATGGAAGAAGAAGGTGGCATAGGAAAAGAACAACCGTTTTCACCATCGGGAACGAATATAGAACCTACCAATTACGTACTTAATTTACATGGTTTTATTGGGTATTTTGATGTGTTGAAGAACAATCAATATAAATTAGATGTTACTGCACCTGCCGATTTTATTCGTACTTCGGCATTACAAAATACAGGAACTAAAACCAGTGAAGATGGTAACAGCATAACCACAAGCTATTTAGCTACCAGATATTTTGATATTACCGATAACCCAATGATGTACGGTAATTTAAGTGTTGAAGAGTTTGAAGTTGGGAATATCAAAATCGTATTAAGCGTATATTCACCAAACAAAGTACATTCTGCGGCATCCTTAAAGGAAACTGTTTATAAAATGATGCAAGCCCAAAAAACGTTTTTAGGCGATATCAATTCAACGCCACGTTACGATATTTATTTGTATTTATCTGAGGAAAAAGAAGAGTCTCCTAAAGGGTATGGTGCTTTGGAACATCATACATCAACAGTGGTTGTTTTACCAGAATCTATGGATGAAGAAGCTCTTGCTGAAAGCATGGTAGATGTAGTATCACATGAGTTTTTCCATATTGTAACACCTTTAAGTGTACATTCTGAAGATGTGCATTACTTCGATTATAATAACCCTACCTTCTCAAAACATTTATGGATGTATGAGGGTGTAACCGAATATTTTGCAAATCTATTTCAAGTGAATCAAGGCTTGATTGACAACAATGAGTTTTACAATAAGATGATGGATAAAATTCAACGTTCAAGAAATTTGAATGACGCTATGAGTTTTACCATTATGAGTGAAAATATTCTAAAAGAACCATACAAGGACCAATACCTAAATGTGTACCAAAAAGGGGCATTAATTGGTATGTGTATTGATATTTTAATGCGTGAAGAAAGTAACGGACAAAGAGGTATTTTATCTTTAATGAAAGAACTATCAAACAAATACGGAAAAAACAAGCCGTTTGAAGATGATAAACTTTTTGAAGAAATTTCAAAAATGACCTACCCATCGGTACACGACTTTTTAACTACACACGTTGCGGGCGATATTCCTATAAACTACAACGAGTTTTTCGAAAAAGTAGGATTGGAAATTGGCGAAGGCAAAGTTGAAACCAACTATATTTTAATGAACGGAGCACCCATAGTAAGTGGCGATCCACAATCTGGAGCCATATTTTTTACTGATAAAGTGTTAGAAAATAGTTTTTGGGCCGATAATGGTGCACAACCAAACGATATTATAAAAACCATAGATGGTACCGACCTTACCATACAAAACGCCAACCAAGTTTTGCAAGGTGTATTTATGTGGAAACCAGGTAAAGATGTTGAAGTGAAATTGGTAAGGGATGGTAAAGAGGTGGTTATTAAAACCAAAACAACACCAACGTACACAACAGGTGAAGGCATTATGGAAAAAGCCGATGCTACCGAAGCTCAAAAAACCTTACGTGATGCTTGGTTAAAAGGCTAATTTATTTAAATTGAAAATATAACAAACCCTGGAAATTTTAAATTTCCAGGGTTTTTGTTTTTAATATATAGAATCTGTCAACGTTTTCATAAAAGCAATTAAATCTGTAACTTCTTGCTTGCTAAGGTTTAGTTTATCTTCTGGCAATGTTTGAAGTTCCAAATTAAAACCAAGTCCGTTGCCACCACCTCTGTTATAAAAATCTATTACTTCCTCTAGGGTGTTAAATACACCGTTATGCATGTAAGGAGCTGTTTTTTCAATGTTCCTAACAGTGGGTGTTTTAAAAAAGTGTTTTCTTTGTGTAGTTTTAAAAACCATATACCTACCCAAATCGTCATTAATTTCAGCATGAATCGTATCATTTGTTTTTGGTACACCTATCAATTCCATTTCCGATTCTTTATAAGCAACAGGAACAGTTCCATTAAATAGTGGAGGGAAGTGGCATGTAGCACATTTTCCTTTACCGTTAAAAATGTTATATCCATTAATTTCAGAAGTAGTTAAAGTGTTTTCTAAACCATTCATATTCTTATCAAATTTAGAATTGAAAGGTGTTAAACTTCTGATGTATGTGGCTATGGCATTTCTAACGTTATCTTGTGTGATGCCTTCATTATATAATTTTGAAAAGGCATTTGTATAAGTTTTGTTCGATTTTACGGTAGTTTCAAGATGTTTTAAATCGGTATGAAACTCGTTTGCATTATTTACTACTTCCACAATTTGTCCTTCTAAGCTTCCTGCGCGATTGTCATAAAAAAAGCTTTGTTGTAAAGCGGCATACAATAATGTGGGGCTATTACGGGTTACACCGGTGGAAATCTTTTTACCATCGGTAAAGTATTTTTCTGCTTGATGGCATGTAGCACAGCTTATGCTGTTGTTTTTTGATAAGGCTTTCTCATAAAACAGCATTTCGCCCAATTCTACTTTTTCTTGGGATATGGAATCTACTTTTTCATTTGAAAAATAATTCATATTAAATGTTTTGTCTGAAAAAAGAGAAGCCGTTTCGTAATTAATGGCTTTTTTAAACGGAAATGTAATTTTCCAATCGGTTACGGTTTGTTTCCAAAGACTTAACGCATTGGTAGTATGTGTTTTTGTAAAATGGTACCTGTTAAATGATACAAAATCACTTTTTAAATTACTAATAGAAGTATTTAATTCAGTTTTCCATTCGGATAAAAGTGATTCATCAGAAAATTGATTTTTAAATAATTCTAAGATAGCGATGAGGCTTTTATATGAGTACTGTGCTTCTTCCAAAGAGTTTTCGGTTGGGGAATCAAAACCAGTAATACCTGTTAAAGAGGTTCTAATAATTTGGTCTCTTAGCATCCAGAGTATATGATGGTTTTTTAAAAAATTAAAATTTGTATTGTTCTTTATAAAATTAATTCTGTTTGAAGTTAATTTCGCATGTTTAGTTACCGTTTGTATATTAAAATCATCCGAGAAAATATGTTCTTCAAGTACTTGAAATCCGGTTGGATCTAGTATTTTAACATCTGTAAGGTCCTCTTCTTCAATCTTTAAAATATTAGGTTGATTTAGAAATTTATAATTTTCTGAATCAACAAAGGCTAAAATAGGCTCAATCCATTTGAATTCCTTTCTAGCTTTAAGATATAAAGATTCAATGTCATTTTTGTTGGATGACATTGCCATACTATCTAACTGCGTTTTAATGGTATTTAGAGAATTCAGATAGTTTTTTTCTAATATTTGAAACTCGTTTTCAATAGGTTGTGTTTTTTTTGATTCGGAATTACAACCACATACCAGTAATGATAAGAAGAGGCTTATGAAAACATAAGCCCCTTTTTCTTTAAGATAAATCATAAAAATTGATTGTCTTTTTATTTTTCTAAACCTTTAATTACAAAAAGTGTACTACCTTCTTTTGTACTGTTAAGCACATTTGAATTTGCAGTAGGATCCGTAAAAGCAGAACCATCGGCAGGCTGCCAACCATGGTTTTGGGTAATTAATAGGAATGTTTTGTCTTTGTCTAAAGTTTCAGAAACATCAATCATACCGGTAAGTTCCCAAGAATTTGATGTGGTGCCATACCCTAAAGCAGCAGCATTGTTTTGGTCACATTCCAATACTACTTTTAAGTTTTTAGATTTGATGTTGTATTGGTATAAATACGCATAATGTGCTTTTTCTGGAGTATCAGGATAGCCATTTGGGTCTTCTTGAATATATACATAGTTTTCTGTTACCAATACGTTATCTGGACTATGGAATGCCTTTGCTTTACCATCAAGTATATCCCCATCAAGAACACAAGAAATTTTTCCTTTTAACGGATTGTTCTTATCTAATTTTATTTGGTAAATTCTACCGTAGGTAGTTCCTTTTCCAACAAGTCCAGCTTTTTTTCTACCTGTAACAGCCACATACAACTCTCTGTTGTTTTCGGCAGAACCTCTTCTCCAATCGATATCTTCAACTCTAGAGAACCCCATAATACCTTTAGCTTCAGATTCTAGTTGTAATTCATCCAATGTTCTTTCTGAATATTCAACAAATTCAACATTGTATGATTGTCCTTCTTTCATATCCACTTCATAGTTAATACCAGGACTGGTTACTTTTAAACCATAAAGTTTTCCTCCGTATAAATCGCCTCTGTTACCAACATACATGGCTATTTGACCTTTAGGAGTATTATCGTCACTAGCATCTTCACCTATAATAACTACTGTTTTCCCTGGGTAGGCATCTTTATTTAAAGGCACCGCATTTTCTGTAGCCCATTGCCCCAAAGCGGTAAGCATCTCAAAACTGCTTGCATCATTAGTGTTTTTGAATGGATCTACGGAGTAAACACCTTGTCTAGAGCCACCCCATTCACCAGCTGATAACCATAGTGGACCAAAACCATGCTCTTCAGGTGTAATTAAGGTGCCAGAACATTGTGCTGTATTTGCAGTTGCAGTGGCATTTAAGATGTATTCACCAGCTACGGGTTTAAAAGTTTTGTCTAAAGTTATTCTGGCAACGGAATAATCTGCTTCTATATTATTAATTAAAGTGAAAGTACCATCGTTGTTTTTTAACAAGCCAGCACCATCGGCCATACTTCCATAAATAAAGTTTGGAGAATTTTCAAGTACATCTTCAGAAGATAGCAACACATTAACCGAAAGATTTTTAAAACCAGGTTTAAGGTCTAAAAAGTTAGGGGTGATGGAATGATCTTTTAATTCAACAGAATTACGGCCATTATTATTACCGCGACCCGACGAAAAAAAATCGTTAATTTCACAAGAAGTTAATCCTGCACATGCCAATAGGCTTAATAAAATTGTTTTTTTCATTTTTAATTTTTTGGATTGATTAATTATGAAATAAAATTACCTGTTATTATCCTAGGGCATGTTAATTAAACTTTGGGTTTAAATGAAGGTTCAGTTAACTAAATGTTAATGAGTTAAACTTAATATTAAGTTGTATAGATACTAAAACCCTTCAAACACACCCAAACCAAACAAGGCAAAATCATATTTTACGGGGTCATTGGCATCCAATCTTCTTAAAGCAGTATCCAGTTCCAACAACGCTTTGCCATCATTTTGTTTTCTTTTTAATAGGCCTAATTTGCGCGCCACGTTTCCAGAATGTACATCTAAAGGGCAAGACAGTTGAGCAGGAGAAAGGCTGTTCCAAATACCGAAATCTACACCGGTTTTATCGTTTCTAACCATCCAACGTAAAAACATGTTTATGCGTTTAGCAGCCGAATTTTTCAATGGGTCGCTAACATGTTTTTGGGTTCTTGTCAAATGTTCTACTTCAAAAAATGTGGTTTTAAATTTTGAAATGGCGTTTTGAACCGAATGGCTTTCGGCATGTTTTGCAAATACAGCTTCCAGTCCGTTATGGTTTAAGTAGATGTTTTTTAGGCAGCTTATAAATTGGATGGCATCATCGCCATTAAACGTTCTATGAACAAAAGGTTGTAGTTTTTCCAAATCGCTGTCTTCATGATTCAATATAAAATCATAAGGCGAACTATCAAGCAGTTCCATCAACCGTTTGGCGTTATTAATAATGCTTTTTCTATTGCCCCAAGCAATGGTAGCGGTTAAAAAACCAGCTATTTCAATATCTTCTTTTATCGAGAATTGATGTGGTATTTGTATTGGGTCGCTTTCAATAAATTTCGGGTTGTTGTATTCCAATACTTTGCTATCTAGAAAGTCTTTCAGTTCGTTTTTGTTCAATGTATTCCGTATTAAAATTCAAAAATAAGGCAATTTTTTACTTTTTATGCATCAAATTTTCAGTTTAAATTATAGTCAATCAAACACTTAAAAATTATTATTTAGATTTATTCTAAATAATTTGCAATATCTAAAAGTTGTATATATTTTTGCGTTAAAATTTATTATTTATATTAAGTCTAAATAAAAACAAATGAAAAAACAACTAACCATCATTCTTTTTTTATCTTTAAATATGTTTGGTTTTTCGCAAAGCGGAACCGTTAAAGGTATCATTAAAGACAGTAATAACAGCTCATTATTTGGGGTAAACGTAAGTGTTAAAAACACCACGAAAGGCAAGCAAACAAACGAAAATGGTGCTTTTGAAATTTCTAACTTTCAAAGTGGCCATTATGTTTTGGCTATTTCATACTTAGGGTTTAAATCCAAAGAAATTCCTTTTAAAGTAAACTCAAGCGAAACCATCGATTTAGGAACCATCATCCTTTATGAAGGTAACGAGCTTTTAGAAGAAGTCGTTATTGATACCGAACGAAAAAACAAGTTTTCAAGAAAGCAAAGTGCTTATGTTTCTAAAATGCCTTTAAAGAACATTGAGAATTCGCAAGTTTACAACACCATAACCAACCAATTATTAATTTCCCAATCGGTTAATACCTTTGAAGATGCCTTAAAAAATGCCGCTGGTATTACTAAATTATGGTCTTCAACAGGTAGAAGTGGCGACGGTGCCGGTTATTATTCCAGTCGTGGTTTTGCTGTACAACCGCAATTGGTAAATGGTGTTGCAGGTATTACAAACGGCTTTATAAATCCTTCAAACGTAGAACGTGTAGAAGTTATAAAAGGGCCTTCTGGAACTTTATTCGGTAGTGCCGTAACATCTTATGGCGGATTAATTAACATCATTACAAAAAAACCATATAGTGGTACAGGTGGAGAAATTACACTTGCTGGTGGTTCTTACGATTTTTCTAAATTAAACGCAGATGTTAATGTAAGTGCAAACGATAAATTGTCTTTGCGTTTTAATGCAGGTTTTCAGCAAGAACATAGTTTTCAGGATGCTGGTTTAAAAAAATCGGTATTTGTAGCACCTTCAATTTCATATAAAGTGAACAATAACCTAGCGCTAAACTTTTCATATGAAGCTTCAGGAAACGAGCAAACCAACGAAACGTTTTTGTTTTTAAACCGTTATGATACTTTGGCGTTCAATTCAATTGAAGAGTTGAATTACGATACGAATTTATCGTTCACAAGCAACGATGTAACTATTGAAAACATTACCCAAAACTACCGAGGTGAAGTTGCTTGGAAACTTTCAG
The DNA here is from genome assembly GCF_017814435.1 of Mariniflexile gromovii. GTDB lineage: Bacteria > Bacteroidota > Bacteroidia > Flavobacteriales > Flavobacteriaceae > Mariniflexile > Mariniflexile gromovii. The sequence goes on from NZ_JAGJCB010000011.1 coordinate 114,948, forward strand.
ATCAATGGTCGTCTCAAACATTAATTTCAGGTGGTTTAGCAAAATCTCAAGGATATTACACCTATTTGTGGAACGGGTCCGATGTATTTTTCAGCTTATACGCCCAAGATACCGATGCCAGAACAAAAACGCTTAATTTACAGCAAAACTTTACTGGCGCATTTAAAATTGGCGATTTACAAAACAAATTATTGGTTGGTGTAGACTACTTAAACTATAATATTATTGACAACAGTTCCAATTGGGGGTATTTGCACACTATAAACCTTGATGGTGATTTGGTTTTAGGAGAACCCGAAATAAATGAAGAAAATTTAAGCAATGCTTTATCGGGGTTAGGGTATGTTGATAGTGATATCCGTCAAAATATTTTTGGCGCATACATTTCGGATGTGATAAACATTTTACCATCATTATCTGTTATGGGAAGTGTGCGTTATGATAGATTTGACTACCAAGGCGATAGGAAAACAAATGCCGATGATGAGACTGAATTTACCGAATCTACATTCTCGCCCAAATTCGGAATTGTATTTCAGCCTATTCTTAATGAATTATCGGTTTTTGCAAACTACCAAAACGGATTTTCTTATGTAAACCCGCAATATATCACAGATTTCAATACAGGTGAAATTTCTTTGCAAGCGTTTGATGTAGAGCAAGCCAACCAATTTGAAGCCGGTGTAAAAACTAATTTATTCAACAGTAAATTAGAAGCTACTTTAAGCTACTACAACATAAATGTGGATAACAAATATTATTGGGCTACCAAAACCCAAGATTTGGAAATTAACAGTCAAGGGATAGAGTTGGAGGTAAATGCAAATCCTATTGATGGTTTAAACATTCACTCAGGATTTAGTTATAACGATTCTGAAATTACAAAATCGCCTTCTGCTACGTTTTTAGAAGGAAATCGTTATGGTGAGTCTGGTCCGGAAATAACCTATAACTTTTGGGCAGATTATAAATTCTTTAAAAACTTTGGGATCGGTGCTGGTTTTAACGGGCAAACAGAATACGATACCATGGTGGGCTACAAAGAAGTAACAGGTAGTTTTTTCATACCAGGTTATACTATTTTTAATGCTTCTGCCTATTATGAAAATGATACATTTAGAATCAGCATTAAAGGAAATAACCTAACAGACGAAACTTATTTTTCTGGTTGGAGCACGGTAACGCCTCAGCAAAAACGTGTGTTACTAGGTACATTTACATATAAATTTTAGTTTAATTAAATAAATAAAGGCAACCTTTTGGGTTGCCTTTACCCGTTTAACATGGCATTTAAAAAAAGCATTCTTTGGCTACACAAAATTTTAGGATTGGCAACAGGTCTTGTTGTTTTTGTGGTGGCAATTACTGGTTGTTGTTGGGCTTTTAAAGAGGAGATTGAAAGTCTTTACCTTGATGATTATATGGTTGAAATCCAGAACAAACCCATTTTAACCCCAACCCAAGTTAAAACCATTGGAAGTACAGTATTTCCTAACAATACGATTCACGGTGCTATTTTCAATAACAGTAACGAAGCCATTGAAATCATTTATTATGATGCTGAACCAGAGTTCTATCACAGTGTGTTTTTAAACCCGTATTCAGGTGAAGTGATGCATGTGGAAGACCATCTTTCCGGATTCTTTGCTTTTATTTTGAAAGGACACATGCGTTTATGGTTTCCAAAAGAAATTGGTGAGCAAATAGTAGGGGCGTCAATTTTGATATTCATATTAATCATCATTTCAGGTTTCATTTTATGGCTTCCTAAAAAGCGAAAAAACTTAAAGCAACGCTTAAAATTTATGTGGAAACCTACAACACGATGGAAACGAAAAAATTTCGATTTACATGCCATTGTTGGGTTTTACATTTGTTCACTTGCATTCATTTTAGCATTTACAGGTACGATAATGTCCTATAACTGGATGAAATATGTGGTTTACAAAACAGCTGGTGGCGATAAGGTGCCTGGGTTTATCATTCCAGAAAATGAAAGTGAAACGTCTTTAGATAGCGAAACGTTGGCGATTGATAATTTAATAGTAAAATTGAAACAAGAATTACCAAATGCCCTAAGTTACGAGCTGCATTATCCAGAATCAGATTCGTCGAGTGTTTATGTAGAGGTTTCGAACAGTAAAGATATATTTTATGATACCGACTTCCGTTTTTACGACCAAAACACGTTGGAAGAACTTGAAACGCCAGGGGTTTACGGTAAATACAAAGATGCCAAAGTTGCCGAAAAAATACTTCGTATGAATTACGATATACACATAGGTGCCATTGGAGGTTTACCGGGAAAAATTATAGCATTTTTGGTTAGTTTACTTACTGCTACCTTGCCAGTAACTGGTATTCTATTATGGTACGGCAGAAAATATAAAAAGGAGAAAACATTAAAAATAATCGATGAACGGTAAAATTTAACTTTGAAATGAAAATTTTAAAAGTCAGAATATACTAAAATCAAATTTATAGCGTTATTTAGCAGAAACAAATTAACGTCATATGAAGAAAATTATAGTCTCAATTCTTGCTCTTTTTTTTATGAGTTGTGAAGAAGAATTACAAAAAGCAGTTGATTCTGCGGCAGCTATTGAAGCCTTAAATGAATATGCCATAGTGAATAAAGTCTTTCAAGATGCAGGCAATAATAGTGGTGATGCTGTTTTAAGTTCAGAAGATTCAGCATCAAGTTCAAAAACCAGTCAAACAAAAGCTGATGGTCCAATAATAACCATTGAACCTTTTGATTTTACTACCTTTCCTAAAACCATAACGGTTGATTATCAAGATGGTGTGTTAGGTAAAGATGGTATTACCCGTAAAGGAATTGCCACCATTGTTTCAACCAATTGGTATGGAGTAGAAGGCAGCCAGCATACTACCACTTTTAATAACTATTACCATAACGATTACAAAGTTGAAGGTACTCATGTAGTGAATAACTTAGGAGAAAATGGTGATGGCGATTTGCAATACAGCGTTACCATCGAAAATGGAAAAATCACTACAAGTACAGGTAAAAGCATCAACTATGTTGAGAATTCAACCAGAACTTGGGTAGCTGGATCTGATACACCACTTAATATTTGGGATGATGAATATATGCTTGATGGCACACAATCGGGTGTAAGCTCTAAAGGCGTTGAATATACATTAACTATTGAAGAATCGCTTCATTTTGTATTGTTGCCAAGAGATATTGAGTCCGGTATTTTAGATGTTAGCGTTGGAAATATTGACGATATCAAATTAAATTATACCACTAAAATGATTACTATATTTGGGAAAGAGTATCCATTTGGTAATTAAAAGTTTTTACTGTTAAATTTATAAAAGGGATTATTACACGCTGTAAATAAGCTGTAATAATCCCTTTGTTTATTTTTAATTTATTCTAATTAAAAAGTTAAATTCGTAGTGAGTTTTATTATAATGAAGCATTCCAATCGAATTTTACCTTTAATTGTTTTTTCCCAGTTTTGTTGTACCTCATTATGGTTTGCAGGTAATGGTGTTATGGGAGATTTGATAAGTACTTTTAATTTGAAAGCCTCCGCACTAGGGCATTTAACTTCAGCGGTTCAGTTTGGTTTTATTTTTGGATCATTTTTATTTGCACTGTTAACTATTACAGATAGATTTCCGCCTTCAAAAGTGTTTTTTATTAGTGCAGTAATAGGGGCTATTTTCAATTTGTGTATTGTTTTTGATGGAAACAGCTTCAAAAGTTTATTATTGCTTAGGTTTTTAACGGGTTTCTTTCTTGCTGGTATATATCCAGTAGGAATGAAAATAGCTTCAGATTTTTATAGAGAAGGCTTAGGGAAATCACTTGGATTTTTAGTAGGAGCACTTGTTGTTGGAACCGCTTTTCCTCATTTGTTGAAAGGTTTATCAGATGTTATTTCTTGGAAATTAGTCGTCTACTTTACTTCCATTTTAGCTGTTTTGGGTGGCATGCTTATGTTGCTATTGGTTCCAAATGGGCCATTTAGAAAACCTATTACCAAGCTAGATTTTTCAATTATTTATAAGGTGTTTAAAGTACCTAATTTTCGTTCGGCTGCTTTTGGATATTTTGGACATATGTGGGAACTGTATGCTTTTTGGGCATTTGTTCCAGTTTTACTAACTAGTTATGCGATGATAAATCCTAAAACTAATTTTAATATTCCTGTTTTAAGTTTTGTTATCATTGCCTTGGGCGGAGTAGCCTGTATTTGCTCAGGTTATTTATCTCAAATATTTGGCTCCAAAAAAGTAGCAGCCATTTCACTTGCCTTATCATGCCTGTGCTGTTTACTGTCTCCTTTATTTTTTATGTTCGATTCAGAAATTATTTTTGTAGGGTTTCTTATTTTTTGGGGTATGGTGGTTGTAGCCGATTCGCCATTATTTTCAACCTTGGTTGCTCAAAACGCGCGTCCAGAACATAAAGGTACCGCTCTAACTATAGTTAATTCAATAGGTTTTTTAATTACAATAATTAGTATACAGCTCTTAAATAGTTTAAAGAGCATTCTAGTAGTAAATTATCTATTTATTATATTGGCAGTAGGTCCTATGTTAGGATTGATGGCTTTGTGTATAAAGAAAAAATCAGTTAACAATCTTTCCATCAACCATAGTTAACTTTCTATCGGCTAAATTTGCAAGTTCTTCGTTGTGGGTTACAATCACAAAAGTTTGTCCAAATTCATCACGAAGTTTAAAAAACAAACTGTGTAAATTTTCAGCAGATTCACTATCCAGGTTTCCCGAAGGTTCATCGGCAAAAATTAAATCTGGGTTGTTTATAAGTGCTCTAGCAACAGCAACACGTTGTTGCTCACCACCCGAAAGTTCGTTGGGTTTGTGGTTGTAACGGTGCGATAAGCCTAAAAAATCCAGTAATTCTTTAGCACGTTTTTCGGCATCATTCTTTTTAGTGCCTTTTATAAAAGCGGGCAAACACACATTTTCTATAGCGGTAAACTCAGGTAATAATTGATGGAACTGAAATATAAACCCAATATGTTCATTTCTAAATTTGGCTAAAGCCTTATCGTTAAGCGAATTTATATTGGTGTCGTTTATAGTCAATTGAAAGTTTTCTTTTGAAGAGGCTCTATCTAATGTCCCCAAAATTTGGAGTAATGTAGTTTTTCCAGCACCCGAAGCCCCAACAATGGATACAACTTCGCCTTTTTTTATGTGAATATCAACACCTTTTAAAACCTGTAAATCGCCGTAATATTTATGAATGTTTGTTGCTTGAATCATAGCTTGTAAATAATGTTGTGAAAATACTACTTTAAGCCGTTCTGTACAATTAAGAATCGTTTTTATTGTTATGTCCTATTTATACTTTATATTTAGTATGCTAAAAACTTAAAGAATGCCTTATAAAACTTTTGAAGAATACAACATGCAGGTTACCGATGATGTTAAAGACCGATACAAAAACATTATTGAAGATTTAGGTGAAAATACCCAGCGCGATGGTTTGTTAAAAACCCCAGAACGTGCCGCCAAAGCGATGCAGTTTTTAACGCAAGGATACCATCAAGACCCTGTTGAAATTCTTAAAAGCGCTATGTTTAAAGAGAGTTACAACGAAATGGTTATTGTAAAGGATATTGAATTGTATTCACTTTGCGAGCATCATATCTTACCTTTTTTCGGAAAGGCACACATTGCCTATATACCAAACGGACACATTGTAGGCCTAAGTAAATTACCAAGAATTGTTGATGTGTTTGCACGCCGATTACAAGTTCAGGAGCGTTTAACCGAACAAATTTTAGATTGTATAAACGATACTTTAAAACCGCAAGGTGTTGCCGTGGTTATTGAAGCGTCGCACATGTGTATGATGATGCGTGGGGTACAAAAGCAAAATTCAGTGACTACCACATCGGGGTTTCGTGGACAGTTTGAAAAAATAGAAACTAGAAACGAGTTTCTAAAATTAATAGGGAAGTAGTTTTGGTATGTTTTTTGTTTCTGATGAAGTCATTAATATTATTTGAATGAATAAATACACAAAATTAGCCTTAGGAATCCTGTTTGATGCTTTGGGTTACGTTTCTTTTTTAATTCCCGGTATTGGTGAGTTTTCAGATATTGTTTGGGCACCACTTTCTGGTTGGTTAATGACCAAACTTTATAAAGGTAAAGCGGGAAAAATAGCTGGAGTAATAAGTTTTATAGAAGAAGCTTTACCTGGTTTTGATATCATCCCAACCTTCACACTTATGTGGATTTATACCTATGTTTTTAGTAAGGAAGAAAAACTATAGAAGTCAAAGAAATTGAATAAAAGTATACATCATGGAGTGCTTATTTTGTATTGCAAAGAAATAAGTTATATTTACTAAGTGAATACTACTTATAAGCACATAATTTCATTTGGTATGTTGCTCTGTTTTTTGGTAACTCTTGTACCAATTAACTATTTTCATCATCATGAAGAGCATAACCACTGCAATCAAACAGATGTTAGTTTAGAAACTAACCCATGCCACATAAGTATTTATCACGATCAATTAGAAGCGCTTAAGTGTAAACATAATTCTCATATTTCTAAGGTACAGGATTCGTGTGAATTCTGTAAAATTATTGCACCAAGGAGACTTCAATATGACATTTCAAAAATTGATGCGTGTGTTGTCTTTACCATATCTATTTATAAAAAGCATTCAGTAGAATACCAACAAATTAAGGTATTCAATTTTCCAAATTCTTTACGCGGAAGAGCGCCACCAACTATTTTGAACTTAAGTTAGCATCCCATTCTTCTCTATGATTAATTGTTCTGTTTAACAATTTATTTGTGGATGCATTATCATTTTAAATAGTTTATAAACATGATTAATTAAAGTTGTTTAATTAGTCGTAAAAAATCATATCATGAAAGAAACATTAAGTTTTTATGACGTAAAGAGTAAATCAAAATTTGAATCTAAGGAATACCATATAGAGCAAAAAAACAATCGCTATTTTGCTGTATCTAAGTCTCCTAATGGCTCTCACAATTGTTGGAGAGTATTATCTAAGGAACAAGGTGAGAGATTCAAGTAATTTTAAAGAATTTAGTAGTAAAACAAACAATATAAAATCTAAAACTCTCAAAGAGTGGCAATCTAAACTTGGTATTGATAATTGGTGCATTTTATGTGAACCAATTGATGAAATGCAAGTTTTAGATGATTTAAAGGGCGATTTGCCAGGGCATGAATTTGTAGGTATTTCAATTGATTTTGTAAATGAAACAGGAATTATTTATCATACAAGACCTTTAAAGGATGATGATATTGTTCATGAATTACTACATGTTTGCTTTCCAGAATGGAGTGAACAGATTGTGAATTATTGGACAGATTTAATTATAAATCAACCAGAAATTATTTTACCTAAAACAGAAGCAAGTTATTGTAATTTAACCTGATAGTTTTAGTTAAATAGATAGATGTTTAATAAAAAAGAGGCTGTTATTTAATAACAGCCTCTTAGTTTTTTTTGAATTTAAGAAATTAGTGATCTACACTATTTTCGTATCCAATAAATGTAAGTCGGTAAGGCGTACCGGATACTTTTAATTTTTTAGTACTCGATATGTTTTTCAAATTTACCTGGATAATTTCTCCACTAGACGGTAAAGTAATGTAAGCAAATCTCTCAGAAAAAATAAGTTGAGGCTTTTGTGTAGATGTTGTTTCTGTATTGCTTATAACAGTAGCACTATTGTCTTGAGATAAGGTTGCAATATCAAAAATCTTTAATTCTCCAGAATGTAGAAGGATGCCTAATTTACTTTCGTTATAGCTAACCTTGCATTGCATAATATTAGTGCTTTCAAAAATAGGTTCTATTATGTCTGTTACAACATCTATCAAATAAGCACCTTTTGCAGCAGTATATCCAATAAATTTTCCGTTAATTGATGTTTCAAGAATAGTTCCAAACCAAGCAGTCCCAAAACCAGAAGGCACAGGAATTAACTTTTGGTTTCCATTACTTTCTACTACTAAAACACCACTTGCGGTCCCGAAAACGGCATAAGTTCCATCAGAAGCATTACCATGAATACCATTTGTAGCTATTTTAGACGCATGAATCGTTGTACCATCTGCTCCAATAACTTTAACTCTTTCAGGTAAAGTACCAGTTATGGAATTATCTTTTTCGGTAATGGCGTAAGTTCCGTTAGAAAAGGTAGCCATAGCACCATGATGTGCTAATAAACCTGTATTGATCGTTTGTAATGTAGCTCCAGGTGTATGTATGTCTGATTCTTTTGCAACGGATAATGTGCCATCTCCATCATTAAAGGTCATTAATTCTCCTTTTTTACTTTTAAAATGAGTAGGTAATAACGATGTTCCTATCATGGCACCAAATTTAGGAGTGCCTTTTGCGTCTACATGGTCACCGTGGAATTCATATCCACTATCAAAAGTTTCAACAAAATTATTTTCTCGATGAATTAAGGCTGCATATCTTCCAGACTCTGTTGTATATAAAGCAGATTTGGGATGTTTTGCTTCAAAAAAAGTTATTTCTTCAGTGAAAGGGTTTACTAAAGTTAACTCGTTGCTAGTTTCATCAGAAACTAATAAACGCAAGTATTTATATTCTTTATTTGTGTCATCTAAATGATGATCTGCATCATCATCGTCATTAGAACAAGAGAATGAAAAAATGGCTAATGTTAATAAAAGTAAGTATTTTGAAAAATTTGATTTCATAATTTATATATTGTTTTTATGTTTTTGCCATTGTTAACAATAAAACATAGCATGCCTGTCCTGATGATAATCAAGATTTTTTTGAGGCTATTATGTTATTCGAATTTAATTCTGCCAACAAACTCGACTTTAATAAATCAAGCTTGTATGGCATAAATGAATCCCTATAGTTAGCCGTAGGCTAAAAAAACTGTGAATGAATTTTTTGTGTTTTAAAAAAAATTAATGAGACATTTCCTTTATTCAACTTCAATGGAAAAAGTTACCGACGCGTCTGTTGAGCCACCAGCATTTGTAATATCGCCATTTGAAACTCCCGATGCGCTTTTATTTGGTTCATGACGTAAAATTATTGTCAAGTTTCCAGAAGCAGCATTAGTAGTATTGAAAACGGTTTGTAACCCAATAGGTAAACCATTAGAGTCAAGATTATTAGCATCAGTACTATAAGTAAAGCCGTTAAGTGAGCCTGTTTTTATATAGAATATTTGGTGCTCGTCTCCTTCTTCTTCAATTTCTTCTGTTATATCTTCAGCAGGATTTACAGATTCGTTTAAAAATGTTACAGTGCCGTTATACGTTTTATTTTGCTCAAATTTTCCAGAAACGGTAATTACAGGAGCATTGCCACCATCACCATCAAGATCCTGAGATTTTAGTGTAATGGTTGTGCCACCACCTTGAGGCACAAATGTAGCAGTTACAGTTGTGATTAGCTCTTCTTCATTTACTGGTTCTGGGTCATTGTCTGAAGAACAAGCTGTTAAGCTTAATGATGTTATAAATAAAAGCGATAAATATTTTAATGTTTTCATGTGATTGTATTTTTATTATTAATAATTAAATTTTAATTGTACCATTATATTTCTTCCTAAATCATCGGCAAAATATCTTAATCGGTTAAGGTATTCTCTGTAAGAAGTATTAAAAATGTTACTAATGTTTAATCCGATATTTAAATTTGTTTTTTTTGAAGTTTCCAATGTGATGTCACTTGAAAAATGTAACAAATGATAAGCGGGTGGAGGCGTGCTGATATCTACCAAAACATACGAATCGGTTGTTGCTACATAAGTTTCAAAGTTATTATTTGGATATTCATTTTGTTTAAAAACCCATTCGCTTTTTAACTCAGCATTAAAGTTTTTCCAACCTTTGTTATTATAAGTAATTGTGTTTACTGTTTTTAAAGATGGCATATCAATTAAATCTCTATTTTGAGTTAAATCTCTACCTTTTGTATAAGATGTTTTATTTCCAAATTGAAAATGTTCATTTACATCCACATTCAAACTTAGGTCTGCACCCAGCAACATAGCATTTGTTTGTTGGTACTCCCACACAGGAAAAGAGCCTCTTATGGTTTGTTCTACCCCCGTTGGTTGTACATAAATAAAATTATGAATGTTATTATAAAAACCTTCTAAATTTAGTTGTAAACCTTCAGAATTGAAATTGTATGAAGCAGAAAACCGGTTAGACTGTTCTTGTTTTATCCGTAAATCGCCCAATTCAATTCTAGCAGCAGAATGGTGCAATCCTTCACTAAAAAGTTCTGATGGATTTGGAGTTCTGTTTGATAAACTATAGTTCGCTAATATGGAGTTTTTAGAATCAAACTGATGGGTTAATCCTGTTGAAGCAGAGATATTATGGTATTGAAATTTAGGGTTTGCAAGCAATTGAGTGCCTAAATCGTCAATTATAATATTGCTAAAATCTACATCATAACCACGTTGCTCCCAACGGCTTTTTTGATAGAATTTTTTAGAGTCTATATTAACGTAATCATATCTCAAAGCAGCATCAAATAGCGTGTTTTCATTTAATGTCCATTCCGAGGTTGCATACGCACCAAAACTATATTTGTCATAATCTGGTATCAAGCGTCTTATACCCGTATCAGGGTTTGCAAAATTGTTTTGGTATTCTCCGTTAAACCCAATCTCAAAAACTTTGTTGTCAAACTTATCAATTTTTATGTTTGAACTTAAGGCATGTGTTTGTAAAGTTAAATCTATGGAAGCTTTGTTTTTATCGTCTCCAACCCGTACATCATACTCAAAACGTTTATTGTTTTGATAATCGTACTGGAGGTTTAGCTTACCAATACCTTTAAAGCGTTTATAAAAACTCGCTTTTGCTATCTGGTGGGTAACATCTTGTCTTGGAGCATCGATGCTGTATCTAAAATCTTCAATAACTAAGGGTTCTTTGTTATTTATAGCATTTACCAAATCTTCAATATTACCAATGTGTGAGGCGCTTAAAATGCCAATGTTATTATTTAAAAAGCTGTAATAGATGTTAAAGCCTTTTTCAAAAGCGTTAAATCCACTATTAAGTGAAAAACTTTTAGAATCTAACCCCGTATTTGTTAAGTAATAATTTGCCGCTTTAAAGTCGCCATACCTTTTAAGTGTTCCTTGTCCGTTTATATACCAACCGCTTTTATAGGTTTTAGTTAATGTGCTGCTTATGTTGGTTCCTCTACCGTTAGTTTGAGCACTTAATATGGTTTTTCCATATAAAGAATCTGCTTTAGTAACGTTGTTAGGGTTTAAAACAATTACGCCTCCAAGAGCATAACCGCCATAAGCTAATGCACCAGAACCTTTTATTAACGAAACGGTTCCGGCCGTATTAATATCTACATTAGGTGCGTGCTCAATGCCCCATTCTTGATCTTGTAAAATAACATTATTGGATAGGGTAATTATTCTACTACTGTGCAACCCATTTATTACAGGTTTAACAATGGTATTACCAGTATTAATGGACGATACGCCACTAACTTCCTTTAAAGCATCTCCAAGATTGCCCGCACTATATTTTTCTATAATTTGGGTTTTTAAAATGGTTTCTTGCGCTGTTTTAGTTTTTTTAATTCCAGTATGCCCTTCAATTTTAATTTCATCTAAAGATTCTATATGATGCTCTAAATTAATTATTTTGAAGACGCTTTCATTGAGATTAATATCAATAGAAACAGTTTCACAACCTATGTGAGATATTGAAGCCGTTATTTCCCCTTTACACAAGTTTTCAATAATAAACTTCCCATTTTTATCACTTATGGCATATTTATTAAGGCTTTCTATGTATATAGTTGCTCCTTCAATGGATGACCCATCATGAAAATCATGAATTTCTCCAGAGAAGGAATAGGAACAATTTTGACTATTTACTATGCCCAAAGCAAATAGCAAAAAAGTCAATAAAATATATTTCATTGGTCTTTTGTTTTAGTATAAAGTATTTTAGAATAAAAATTATACTAATACAGGAGGACCCCTTAACGAAAAAGGTAATTGCCAATGATTTTTAAGATAATTGTATGGTGTAATTATAGGATCTGAATGCGAAGGAGTTTTTATAAAGCCTATATATTCAGAAACTACATAATAATATGTTGAGCTTAATTTGAATTTGTAAAAATCACAATCTGTATTTACTTCATGTAAATGCGTTGCTTTTTCTCCTTTACAAATATCATGTGTATGGTGTGCAAAAATATGGGCAAATTTAGCACCAGAAGGAACTAACAACAACAATGCGAGTGCTGTTGTTATTGTTTTAAAAACGATATGTTCCTTTATTTTATTCATTTAGTCTATTAGACGTTTTAAACCTATTCGCCTTAACATCTTTTTTTCAAAATTCCAGAAAAAATTAAATTGACCAAATAACCAGCCAAAGAAAACTAACATGAATTGGTACATGATGAATAGTAAAACAATACGAAGAACCCAATATCCAAAACTTCCAAAGTTTTCAGAAGTAATGTTTAGATAATTTAAAATGGGTTTTCCAATAAATGATGCGGTAGAACCTGTAATAGCAAATACAATAAAAATTATAATTATTTGCCAATTCTGTTCAATACCCCAGCGTTCTTTTAATTTTTCCACAAACCTTATTTATGGTGCAAAAGTAAGTAAACAAGTTTAAATTCGAGGAATAAATGGTCCTAATCTTTGGTTATAGGTGATTTGAAAAAAGATAAAATAGTTATATAATTTGTAATTTACTTCGTAACCATAATCGATACCGCTCTGATAATCAATTTGCATTTCGTATAAATTGGGGTTGTAGCGTTGAGGTTGTATCACACGATTGTTCCATTCGTTAACATAAATTAAATTTCTGTTTTCTAAGTATTGTTGCGAGTAGAAACCTTCGGGTTTAGCCATACTTACTAACCAAGAGTTAAAACCTGGTTCTATAATGATGATTTCATATTCCAGTTCTTCGTTGGAAATACTAACCGTGTCACTTAACTTAGTGTTTTCTAACAGCTCATTTTTATTAGCAGTACTGGTCTTTGTAGTATTGCAACCAATAGCAAAACCACAAATGAGTAATATAAATATAATTGATTTCATCATTTTAAGTTTTTAAGATTCTTTATCCAAAACTACTACCCAATATACTTTTATAAAAGCATGAATGAGTAAACCCTGTTTTTGAGTTAGTAACATAGTCTTTTCTTCTTACTTAAAATTACAAAAATCATTCCTTAAATGGTTGTTTTTGAATTGGTTTAATAAAAAAAGAAGCTGCCTGAAAAGTCTATATATTGTCAAACTGAACTTGTTTCAGTTTCTAATAAATATTGATTGTCAGCGAGTTAAGATTCTGAAATAAATTCAGAATGACACTTGTTGATACTTTTCAGACAGCCTCTTTTAATAAAGTATGAAGTTGTTTTCTATTTATTTCCAAATAGCCCACCTAGTAAACCACCAAGTCCGCCTTTCTTTTTAGAGCCGCCTAAAACCATACCAGCAACATCGTCTATAACACTGCCATCGCCATCGGCATCTAAAATAGATTCTAAAAAGCTTTGCTCGTTTTTAGCAGAACTACCACCAAGCAATCCTCCTAACAAACTTTCAATACCACTGGCACTATTTACATTTTCTTGTTTCGCTTTGTTACCTAAAACACCCATTAAAATAGGGGCAGCTACTTTTAAAATTTGTGCTACGGAGCCAGCATCAATACCAGATTTTTGACTGATAGCATTTTGAACGTTTTGTTGTTTACCACCTAATACATGTCCTAAAATTTTGCTTCCATCATCTAAAACATTGGCGTCTACACCACCACTGAATAAACCTCCAAGATTTTCTAAAATACTTCCATCGTGTTTACCGCTATTTAAAGCACCAAGTAATCCTTCAGCACCTTGAGGTGTAGAGGCATTACGTTTCATAGCCGCCATTAAAACTGGCAAAGCCATAGTTAATACATCTTGTGTTTTGTTAGCGGGTTGGTTGGTTTGATTAGAAACACCATTAACAATGGTTTTACCAAGGTCGCTGTTTAATAAGTCTAAAATTCCTGACATGATTTTTTTATTTATGATTTACGATTTGTTATTTACGATTTTTTAACTCAGTACTTCCAACTTTGAACTTTGAACTTTTCAAAAGTTGGCATTTCAAGGTACAAAAAAAGTCCCAACTATAAGTTAGGACTCCATTAAATCTATTAGGTCACAATTTTTTTATTGTTTCCTATTTTAAGATGCTTATTATTTGTTCCGCTAGTTCGGTACCAATTCTATCTTGGGCTTCGTTTGTAGCTGCACCTGTATGAGGCGTTAACGATAAACCTGAATTCATTAATAATTGCATTTCTGGTTTTGGTTCGTTTTCAAAAACGTCTAAAGCTGCACCAGCAACTTTACCGCTTTCAATAGCTTTAACCAAAGCTACTTCATCTACCACACCACCACGAGCTGCATTTGCAATGAACACACCTTTCTTCATCATTTCAAATTCTGGAGCACCGATAACGTACTCTTTTTGTGCAGGAACGTGTAATGTAATAAAATCAGCTTGTTTTAAAACTTCTTCTTTAGAAATCGTTTTAATTTCGAAATTCACTTTCTGGCCATCAAAAAACTCTAATTCTAAATTAGCTTTTTCTAAAAATGGGTCGAATGCAATAACTTTCATACCAGCACCTAATGCTACTTTTGCAGTGGCTTGTCCAATACGTCCAAATCCTAAAACACCTAAGGTTTTTCCTTTTAATTCCACACCTTTAGCGTATGCTTTTTTAAGTTTTCCAAAGTTAGCATCACCTTCTAATGGCATATCTCTGTTTGAGTTATGTAAAAAACGTGCTAATCCGTAAAAGTGGCCAAATACCAATTCTGCTACAGAGTGTGATGAAGAAGCTGGTGTATTGATAACATGTAGTCCTTTGCTTTTTGCATAATCTACATCAATGTTGTCCATACCAACACCACCACGACCAATAATTTTAATGCTTGGGCAAGCATCAATTAGGTCTTTACGTACTGTGGTTGCACTGCGCACTAATAAAACGTCAATTTGCTTTTCGTTTATGTAGTTTGCTAATTGTTCTTGTGCTACGGTTGTTGTAATCACTTCAAAACCTCCTTTTTCAAGAGCTTCTTTACCAGTTTGTGAAATACCGTCGTTTGCTAATACTTTCATTTTTTTAGTTAAAAGTTAAAAGTTAAAAGTTAAAAGTTTCGAGAACGATTATACTTTATACTTCTGATTAATTTTTTGTTTTATAAGTTTGAGTAAGCACTGAAAACTTTTACTGCCTACTGAAAACTGATGTTAAGCTTTGCTTTCCAATTCGCTCATTACCTCAACAAGTGCTTTTACACTTTCAATTGGTAAAGCGTTGTACATAGATGCTCTGTATCCGCCAACACTTCTGTGTCCGTTTACACCGCTTATGCCAGCTTCTTTAAGCATGGTTTCAAAAGTTTCCTTTAAATTTTCGTTTTCTAAAGTAAACGTAGCATTCATTAACGAACGATCTTCTTTTGCAGCAAAACCTTTGAATAATGGGTTTAAATCTATTTCAGAATACATTACTTGTGCTTTCTTTTCATTAAGTTCTTCAACAGCTTTAATGCCGCCTAAACTTTTAATCCATTCTAGAGTTAACATAGATGTATAAACCGAAAATACTGGAGGCGTATTGTACATACTACCGTTTTCAATATGGATTTTGTAATCCATGATTGAAGGAATGTTGCGAGATACTTTGCCTAAAATATCTTCTTTAATTACAACCAATGTAGTTCCTGCAGGCCCCATATTTTTTTGAGCACCAGCATATATTAAACTAAACTGTGAAAAATCTAACTGACGTGAAAAAATATCACTACTCATATCGCAAACCATAGGGATTGGTGAGTTAGGGAACGCTTTCATTTGTGTACCAAAAATGGTATTGTTAGATGTACAGTGGAAATAATCGTAATCTTCAGGAATATCGTAAGCCTTAGGTATGTAATTAAAGTTAGCATCTTTAGATGATGCTACTTCGTAAATATCGTCTAATTTCTTAGCTTCTTTTATAGCTTTAGCGCTCCACGCACCTGTATTTAAATAGCCAGCTCTTTTTTCTAAAAGATTCATGGCAACCATTAAAAATTGTGTACTTGCGCCACCTTGTAAAAATAATGCCTTATAGCCTTTACCTTCAAGTCCCATAAGTTCTAAAACTAATGCTCTGGCTTTCTCCATAACATCAATAAAAGCTTTACTTCTATGGGATATTTCTAAAATAGATAATCCTTCATCATTAAAATCAAGCACTGCCTGTGAAGATTTAAGGATGACTTCTTGTGGTAATATACTTGGTCCTGCACTAAAGTTGTGTTTTTTCATTTGTGTTGTAGAATTTAAAGATGCAAAGGTGCTAATTTATTAGAAAAATAATGCTAAAAATTCAATAATTTTTTTATCAAATTGCTAACAAAAATTCAATAGAATCAACACTATCCGCATAATCCCAAAGTTGTGGTTTTTGTGTAGCGCCAAAAGTAATTTCTTTTTCTGTAAAACCTTTTGAAACGATGCACTGTATTTGGTTGCTATCTGCCTTTAGCTTTTCGTTTAAATCCGAAATGTTATTGTAGTATTCGTAAAAAACGGTGGCAATGGGCGATGCGTAACTTGTGTCTTCCTTAATCATTAAAAAACCATTTTCAAGCATATCAAATTCGCTCATTAAATAAACGGCTTTGTTGTAATCGTAATTGTTGGCGTATTTTGCTTTATCTATAATCGGATGCCAGTGGTACAAACCATTGAAAAAGGCATCAAAATTATAATTTTTAGGCACAAAAATTTTTGAAACGTTACGGCAACCCAACCCATAGTATCTAAAAATATCTTCGGCCAGGTTTTTTAAGTCGTCTTCCGTTTCTTGTCCTGTTAAAACCGCTACCGAATTTCGGTTGTTTCTAATAATGGACGGTTTCCCTTTAAAATAATATTCAAAATAACGTGCCGTATTGTTGCTGCCTGTGGCAATTACCGCATCAAAATTGTCTATTTTATCTTCTGTAAAGGAGGTTTTTCCTTTAAACCCAGGTTCAACAAATTCTAAGTATTTAGCCAAATAGGGAAGCAGGTGTTTGTCGTTTGATGATTGCTTTACCAAAACATCGTGCCCAGTGATAAGTACCGATAAAAAATCGTGAAACCCCACCAACGGAATATTTCCAGCCATAATAATGGCCACTTGTTTTGGGATAACTGTGCCCATATTATACGGGACGAGCCATTTGGTTAAATTATCTAGGGTTAGAGAATCTACCCAACCGCTTATGGCAAACGCTATATTTTCTTTTGTGAACCAGCCATTGTGTTCTTCTGCCAATTTTAATTGATGCTTGAAACCTTCAAAGAATACGTCGTTATGTTCAATATTATCTTTCTTTTGAATAATTTCATTAGAAAATTGACTTAAAAAATCTCCTAATTTCACAAATGCGTAAATTCTTTGTTGTAATTGCATGCTTAATTTGGTTATGAATACTTTTGGCGTTATTTTTGCGAATACAAAGTTAGAAAGAAAATACACTATGGCAATTATTATAACAGACGAATGTATAAATTGTGGTGCTTGCGAACCTGAGTGCCCAAATACAGCAATATATGAAGGCGCAGACGATTGGCGCTATAAAGATGGTACCAGTTTATCAGGTAAAGTGGTATTAACCAACGGTACAGAGGTGGATGCTGATGAAGCACAAGAACCTGTAAGCGATGAGATTTACTACATTGTACCCGATAAATGTACCGAATGTAAAGGTTTCCATGATGAGCCACAATGTGCTGCGGTATGTCCTGTAGATTGTTGTGTGCCAGATGACGACCACGTTGAAACCGAAGAAGAGCTTTTGGCTAAACAACGCTTTATGCACCCAGAAGGGTAGAAGACCATTAACAATTGATAAATAAAAATTATCAATATAAAATATAGAATCCTGAGCTTTGCTTGGGATTTTTTTATACTTTATATTTTTAAAATAACTTACTAACTAAAATTTAAAAAGACAAAAGAAAGAAAATGCTTTGGGCATAATAAGTAAAACCCCAAAATATGTCTGAATATTTTATTAAAAGTAAGTTTCACCCTTATTTATTGTAACCCAATTCCATGCGCACTTTTTATTTCGTATATGTAATTTAGACACAAAAGAAAAGGTGGTACGTTGTTTAATAATTGAGGATGATAAAAAAACAGTTGAAATTATAAAAACTGTTGGTAACGAATTTTCAGAAATCTCATTTTATGAGGTTAGTGAAGATCAAGAAGGTGCCTTAAATACTATTTTAAAAACCAAACCAGAGATAGTCTTCATAAATCTGGAGTCGGTTAAAATCAATTTTTTAGAATTTCTATTTGAAATAACCCAATATAGTGAGACATTACCAAACTTTATTGCTCTTGCATCTTCAAAAGAAAAAGCTTTTGATTCTTATAGATATGGTTTCTCAGACTTTATCTTGAAACCTCTTAATGAGCTTTCAATAAGGAAAAGTCTTTTAAGATATCAAAAAAGACACCCAATCAAACAAATTGAAACTATCTGTTTGAAGTCCTATAAAGATTATCAATATTTGAATGTAGATGAAATACTCTATTTAAAAGCAGATAACAATACCACAGATTTTTATATGTCTGATGGTACCAAAATTAGCGCCTATAAAACCTTAAAAGTGTTTGAAGATTTATTGCCCAAAACATTTTTAAGAATTCATAAAAGCTACATCATCAATAGAAATTGTATTTCCAGAATCCATTATGGAAAATCTATGTGCATTTTAAACAATGAACACAAAATTCCCTTCACTAAAACGTTTATTGAAAATATAGATTTAATAAATAGTGCTTTATCGCACAATACCTTAATCACTTTAAATTGATTTCCCTATAATAAAGCCGCATTTTACTCACAGAGGCATAACGTTCACTATAACAACGTTTTTTATATAGTTAGTTTAAGTGTATGTCTCTAAATTTGCTAAAGAATATTCTTGCGTTCTAAATCATAACGCTACCAATTGTGCACAATTTTTAAAATTACTGGCTGTATTTACGGCTAAAATAACTATTGTAAAATCTTAAAATTTTGTATCATGAAAACCTTAAAACTAATTTTTAGCATCATAGTATTATCAACAATTGTTCAATCGTGTACACCACAATCACTAAACGACAACCAAACGAGTGTTTTAGAAAACACCCAAGCCACAGGAGATGATGGGTCAAGTAATGACGATGGCTCTAAACCATAAACATTTCAAAACCTTTTATAATAAATAAATTAAGTCTTTAATGTAAACGTTAAAGGCTTTTTTTTTAGATTTGTTTTAAACAAAAATCATTTGAAAATTAATCGTTTATTTCAAATATTCGCTTTATTAATACCATTAAGTTTTATTATTACCCAATCTTGTGGTAAAAAGACCCCTAATAAAGAGATTTTAATCTCAGCAAACGATAGCATCACATATTTTATCAATGCATCAAAAAATGAAAATTTCAACTTAGCTAAAAGAAAACTATTTCTTTTAAAGTCGTATCTATATTTAAAAAAATCTGAAATAGATACTGTGCAAGTTCGAAATTTAAGTACGATTGCTTTTCAAAATTTAAAATTAGGTGACACCACGCTCTTCAAAAAAAGAAATGAAGAAGCTATGGCCATTGCCAATGATCTGAAGGACTCTTTTGCATTAGGCGATTTACATTGGAATTACGCTAGTTACTATAATAGAATAGAAGTATTTGATAGCGCTTTTTACCATTTTAATTCGGCCTACACCTATTTTGATAAAAGTGGACATTTATATGAGTCAGCGAAAACACAGTACGGAATGGCCTATATTAAAGGTCGTTTTGAAGATTATTCAGGAAGCGAGGTTTTAACTTTTAAAGCAATAGAAAAGTTTAAAAAAATACAAAATGCTCAATCATTATATGCTTGTTATAATCATTTAGCACTTTTACAAAATGATGTGCAAGAGTATGACCGCGCATTATTTTATTATAATAAAGCTATTGAGTATCTTAATGATATGGATGATAATGATTTTTCGAGAGAAGAAATATTACATAATATTGGTAACACATATTTAAAGAAGGGTGATTATACCGATGCCTTAAATTATTTTGATAAGGTATTAGACAATAAGAATTTAAAACTAAAAGACATAAATCAATACGCTAGGGTTTTAGGCAATAAAGCATATTGCAATCTTTTAATGAAAGATACCATTAATGTTCTAAAACACTTAAATGAATCTTTACGTATTAGAGACAGTTTAAATAATAAGTCAGGCATTGTAACTAGTAAAATCCTTTTGTCAAATTACTACACTTTTAAGCAAGATACTGTTAGGGCGGTTAATTATGCCAAAGAAGCCAATTCGTTAGCTGAAGAAATAAAAAACAGTAGAGATTATTTGCGAACCTTATCAATATTAGCTAAATTAGATATAAAAAATTCCCCTAAATATTTAGAAAAACATATTCAATTTAGTGATAGCTTACAATTAATAGAACGAAAAATACAAAATAAGTTTACCCGAATTGAATATGAAACGGATGAGTATATAGAGGAGACCGAACGTTTGGCCAAACAAAAAATTTGGATAATAATAACCGGTATTGGACTGTTTTTAATTTTTGGACTATTGTTTATTATTAGAATGCAAAAATCCAATACCGAAAAATTAATGTTAGAAAATGAACAACAAAAAGCCAATGAGCAAGTTTATCTTATTACATTAAAACAGCAAGAAAAATTAGAAAAAGAAAAAGTAAAAGAACGTAACAGAATTGCCGAAGAATTACACGATGGCATATTAGGTAAATTGTTTGGTACAAGAGTAGGTCTTGGGTTTTTAGATATTCAGGGCGACGAAAATTTAAAAAAAAGTCACCAATTGTTTTTGGATGAACTGCAAGTTATAGAAAAAGAAATAAGAGAAGTATCTCATAAATTAAGTGATAATTTTGACAACTCACAGGCGCATTTCTCAGATATCATTCATAAATTAATAGAAAATAAACGAAGAATAAGTAACATAGAATATGAATTGGTGTTTGATGATCATATCGATTGGCAACAGATAAATGAAGTTGTTAAAGTCAATCTTTATCGAATTATTCAAGAATCCATACAGAATATTATAAAGTATGCTTCAGCAAAAAACGTTACAATAAATTTTTCGATCAATAACGGAGATTTAACAATGACCATTAAAGATGATGGTATTGGTTTTAATATAAAAAGAAAGAAAAAAGGTATTGGAATAAAAAACATGAAATCAAGGGCGGAAAAAATCAATGCCGTATTCAATATCTATTCTAAAGTTAATGAAGGAACAATAATTGAAATCAAAATTCAAAATTTAAATAACCCCTAATGGAACATATTAAATATTCAGTTCTAATTATTGATGACCATCCTTTGATTGCCGAATCATACAGAACTGCTCTTAATTACTATAGCAAGCAAAATGAGCCCATTGAATTTAAAATAGAAATAACTCATGATTGTGATAGTGCATTAGCGTTAATTAATGAGGCTTTTAAAACCAAAAAAGAAATAGACATTGTTTTTTTGGATATTAAATTGCCACCATCGAAAGATGGAAAAATTCTTTCAGGAGAAGATTTAGGTTTAAAAATAAACGAATTGTTGCCTAATACTAAAATTATCGTTGCAACAACATATAATGATAATTTCCGGATTCATAATATTTTCAAAAATTTAAATCCAGATGGGTTTTTAATTAAAAATGATATCACACCTAAAGAACTTTTAGATACTATTGATGCCATATTGAACGACCCCCCATACTACAGTAAAACGGTCATAAAATTACTTCGTAAACAATTAGTAAATGGTTTTTTATTGGACCATATTGATAGAAGACTTCTTTATGAATTGTCTATTGGTACAAGAATGAAAGACCTGCCAGATATTTTATTTCTTTCGTTAGCAGGCGTTGAAAAAAGAAAAAGACAGCTTAAGCTTACATTTAATGTGAAAAATGAAGATGATAAGGAGTTGCTTTTTATTGCCAAAGAAAAAGGCTTTATATAATTTGGAACTGAGATAAGAACTCAAAAAGAGGCTGGCTTAAAAGTGTGGTTCTATGTCATATTGATTTCTATGATAAAACCAAATTATTTTTATAAATAGTTTGGTTTTTTATTACAGCAAAAATACGGTGAATGATTTTATTTCTCACGGCGTTTAACACAGACATTTTATTTTTGCCCTCAC
>NZ_JAGJCB010000012.1 GCF_017814435.1 Mariniflexile gromovii
ATACCCATAAGGCCAAATCGCTCTTTTGAACGAGATTCAGGAAAATACAGAACTAGAATCAAACCTAAAATAACTAAAAACCAAAAAGATAGCATATGACATTCTCTTAACTTAATGACATTGACCGCACACTAGCGCCATGAGGCAAAAAAGGTAATAACCAACCGAACCTACCTCTGCGTGAGGGATAGCAGTGGAAAGCCCACAGCGACGTAGAAGCGAGGACTTGTAACCCTTCGACCGCGCTCAGGATAAACTAAGCCCGACCCTTGTGGTAACGCCCAAATACTTAATAGGGTTCCTTTTTGCAAAGGAATTTACTCCTTAAACCAGCTGGAATATTTTATGTAATTATTGGCTATGCGGTCTATTTGTCCGGAAATTAACTCTTGGCTAATGTCTTTTATTTTTACTGCGGGAACACCTGCATAAATACTGCCCGATTCTACCCTGGTGTTTTGGGTTACTACGGCACCTGCGGCTATAATGCTGTTGCTTTCTATTACGCAATTGTCCATAATAATGCTTCCCATGCCTACCAAAACGTTGTCGTGAATGGTGCAACCGTGCACTATGGCGTTGTGCCCAATGGATACGTTGTTGCCAATGTTGGTTGGGGCGGTTTGGTATGTGGCGTGTATAACGGCGCCGTCTTGCACGTTTACCTTGTTGCCCATTTTTATGTAGTTTACATCGCCACGAACCACGGCATTAAACCAGATACTGCATTGGGTACCTGCTACAACATCGCCCACTATGGTAGCGTTTTCGGCTATGTAACAATCGTCTGGTAATTGTGGTGATTTTCCGTTTACTGGTTTTATTATTGGCATTTTTTTAAGTTTAAAAGTTGAAAAGTTAAAAGGTTGAAGGTTTTGTCATTTCGAACGCAGTGAGAAATCGCACTAGAGACTGAACCATGAATTTTATAATGTGATTTCTCACGCGTTCGAAATGACAATGATATTATTGAAAATATGATAAAAGATCGGACTTTCTGGAAGCGGAAACCATAATTTCTTTTCCGTTGCTTAGTACCACGCTTCCGCCCTTTCCTTTTACGTACTTTACTACTTCGTTTACATTTACTAAATATGATTTATGTACTCTTGCAAAGCTACTGTCAACCAAAATATCTTCAAAATATTTTAGGGTTTTGCTCACTATTTTTTTCTTGTTGGTGTTTAAATGAATTTCGGTATAATTATCATCGGCTTTACAGAATAAAATATCGGCCGTATTGATAACTTCAAAACCATCTAATTGCGGAATGGTTATTTTTCCATTAACTGTATGGGTTTTTGGCACCAGTACTTGGTCTTGAAGTGCGTTTTCTTTGGTTTTGATTTCGGTTACATAATCCACTGCTTTAATAAGGGCGTCTATGGAAATGGGTTTCATTAAATAGTAGGAAGCATGGGCGTTTAAAGCTTCTATAGCGTAATGGTTATAGGCGGTTACAAATATGGTTTCAAAATTAATATCGCCAACCTTGTCCAATAAATCGAATGCGTTACCATAGGGCATTTCTACGTCTAGAAACACCAAGTCTAAATCGTTATTACGAATTAACACCAATGCTTCTTCTACGTTTGAAGCTTCACCAATTACCGATACATTGGGGCAATATTTTTTGAGATAATTTTTTAGAATGTCTCTACTGGTTTCTTCGTCTTCTACTATGATGGCGGTTAGTTTCATCTAAAATATTTTTTATTCTTTATTATTATTTGCGCTTCGACAGGCTCAGCGTGACACTTTTATTTCAAATTGGCTTTAGAACTAAATCAATATTCTAGTTTCCATACGTTTCTAAATTTTATGCGACCTCTCGACTGCGCTCGAGGTGACTGTAGGTTCTTATTAAAATCGTAAATCAAAAATCATTACTCGTTAATCCTTTAATCCTTTTTCAAGGTTACAACAACCTTAGTTCCGGTGTCTTCTTCATCTTGAAAATCATCAATAAACACATCTACTTTGTCTTTATACATTTCGTTTAAAATAGCCACACGTTTTTTAATATTCCCCATGCCTTTTGAGTTTTGCTTTTTCTGATGTTCGGTTTTCAAAGCTTTCGATTTTTGGCGTCCTATACCGTCATCGGTAATGGTTATTTTTATTTCATCGGGATTGCTTTGAGTAATTGCAATATCTAATTTTCCCTTTACTTTTTTATAGCGTAAACCATGCCAAACAGCATTCTCTATATAAGGTTGCAATAGCATGGGCGGAATTACAAAGTCGTTTATATGAATATTTTCATCTATAGTAATCTTATAATCGAACTTATCTTGAAACCTAAAATGTTCCAATTTGGTGTATAATTCCAAAAGCGCTATCTCTTTTTCCAAAGGAATAAAATCTTCTTCGCTATTTTCTAAAACGGCACGCATGAGCAGGGAAAAATCGGTTAAGTATTTATTGGCTGTGCGTTCATCATTGGAAGCTATAAAACTGTTTACTGAGTTTAGAGCATTAAAAATAAAATGCGGATTCATTTGGCTTCTTAAACTTTTAAGCGCCAATAAATTATTTGCCAACCGCTGTTGTTTGATGTATTTGAACATCAAAAACCCAGCAACAAGCAACAGTACAACACCACCAATTAAGGAGTAAATAATAATTTTTTGGCGTTTGGCCTGTTCTACATTAAGTTGGTATTTACTTTCAGACAGCGCCCTATCGCTCTCCAAACTTAATATCCTATTTTGTTTTGCTACAATATCCTTGCTAAACCGTGCTGCTTGCGATATTTCCTGTTCTTTTTTGGAGTATAACTTATCTACCAAATCTACATAACTTTGGTAAGCGACAAGGGCTTTATCGAACTCGCCAGCATCTCTATACACTTCTGAAAGTTTTCGGGTGGCATCTTTTTGTACAATTAAATCTTCTTTGGTGTCGGCTTCTTCAATACTTTTCTTTAAATATGGAATGGCATTCACATAATCTCTTTGAGACGCGTAAGCATTACCAATTTTATAATTTTGTTTTTGGGGCGTTAAGGCACTTTCATTGTTAAAAACAGAATCCTTTTGAATGTCCTTTATTTGTTTTAAAGCTTCTTTTCTTAGTTGAATTTCACTTGAATAATTATTGGTTTCGTTCTGAAAATCGGCGACTTTAATTTTTTCTTCCACAGCCCGTTTTTTATTTTGACTGTTAGCTAGTTTTAACGATTCATTAAAAAACCCTTCTGCTTTTTGGGTTTCCCCTTTTGCGTTGTAAACTTGGGCTATTTTTGAATTCAAATCGGTAACTTTTGGCGAAATTAAATGCTTTTTCGCCACTTTTAAACCTTCGTTGTAAGCGTTGATAGCCGCTTGATACGATTTTGTTAGCAAATGCACATCACCAAGTCCTTCGTAAAGTTCTACCAATTGCCAATTTGATAGTTCACTTTTATTAATCCCATTATAAATTTGAAGGCTTTCTTGGTAGTTCTTGTTTAGTTTATACGCCGAAGCTAACTTTAACTTAACCGTATTGGTGCTTCTATTTTGAAGACTGATTCGGTAGTTGGAAACCGCCAAATCAAACTGTTTCCAATGCAAATAAATATCGCCTAAAACCTCAAAAGCTTCGCCGTTTTCTTTTGAAGAATTACTAGCGCCCAACGCCTTTTCAATAAATTGAATGCTCTTTTTAGCATCCTTTTTTAAATGTGTCTCAGCGGAATCTATAAGCGATTTAAACAATTCAGGATTGATTCTAGAATATTTTTTCTTGGAATATTGAACCTCTGCAGCACTGGGTTGTACCTCAACTTTGATACGTTCGTTGCTTTCAATAGTATAATAAACCGTTTCAAAATCTTTGTGTTTTATGGTAAGCTCATCACCTTTTCTGGCTTCAATTCTAAAATTCCCTATGTCATCGGTTGTTGTGTAAGACCCACCATTTACTTCAATGTTTACATTCGGAATGGGGTTTTTAGTGTCACTTTCAACCACCGATCCTCGAACCGTAAATCTTGGTTGGCTATTTAAGCTTTTACTGTTCTCTTGCGCCAACAAAACGGTGGTGCACAATAAAGCACATACAAACCATATCTGTTTTAGAATCAACTTCATTATACTATTTTACAATAGCTAAACTTACGCACTTTACTTGATAAAATAAAATGAAGATTTTACAAAATGAAGTTGGTTTGATACCAAAATGATGTGTTTACGCAATTACCCGCTACAGTTACTCATCCAAAACAAGCCTTTACTCATTCTTCGTTTTTTAAGAATTATGTTGCTTTTAGATTTACGGTATGAATCAAAAAACAAAAACATCATGAAAACACATTTTAAAACACTTGTATTTGCTATGGCATTCATAGGGTTTACGGCTTGTAATGCCAATAACAAAAAGCAGCCTACTCCATACGCGCAATTAAAAACAATAAAGCACGAACCCAACAAGCAATATATTAAAGTAGCCCTTTTATTGGATACCAGCAATAGTATGGATGGTTTAATAGATCAAGCTAAAGCTCAACTTTGGGATATTGTAAACGAGCTCTCGTATGCCAAATGTGGCACGGCTAAACCCAATTTAGAAATTGCACTTTACGAATATGGTAATGATAGACTGAACAGTGCCGAAGGTTACATCCGTCAAGTTTTAGCATTTAGTAACGATTTGGATGAAATCTCCAAAGAACTGTTTTCTTTAACCACAAATGGTGGTGAGGAATATTGCGGACAAGTGATTCAAACCTCTTTAAACCAATTGAACTGGGGCAAAAATCCAGATGATTTAAAACTCATTTTTATAGCAGGAAACGAGCCTTTTACGCAAGGAAAACTAAACTATAAAGATGCTGCCGTTAATGCAAAAGAAAAAGGCATTACCATAAATACCATTTTTTGTGGCGATTACTACCAAGGCATTTCAACATCGTGGAAAGATGGTGCCACTTTAACACAGGGCGATTATATGGCAATAAACCAAAACCAAACAACCGTTCATATTGTGTCGCCTTATGATGATGAGATTCTTATTTTAAATCAGAGATTAAATAAAACCTATGTTATTTATGGCACAGCAGGTAAGCAAAAAATGGCATTACAAGCTGAACAAGATACGAATGCCGAAACCTACAGTAAAGCCAATGCCGTAAGTAGAACCGTGAGCAAAAGTTCGCACTTATATAAAAATGACACCTGGGATTTGGTAGATGCTGTTGAACTTAAAAAAGTTTCGGTGGAAGCTTTAAAAGATGAAGGGTTGCCTGAAGAATTAAAAGGAAAATCGGCAACTGAAATAAAAACCTATGTAGCAGAAAAGAAGAAAGAGCGCGAGCAAATTCAAAATAAAATTCAAGAATTGAACGAAAAGCGTAAAGTGTTTATTTCAAAACAAAAAACGGATACTAAAAATGGTTTGGAAAACGCCATGACCAATGCCATTAAAGAACAAGCAAAAAGAAAGAAATATACTTGGGAATAAAAAATTGAACCGCAAATTCGAAAATTTAAAATACTAACAATTTGCGAATTTGCGGTTAAAATTTATGATTCTTTAATTCACCGCAGGACAGTTACAATCGTAACGCACCCGTCTGCAATTAAAATTATACCCTAAAGTTAATTGATGAAAACCGCCATTGGCAAACACCACAGAATTGGATTGATAGGTGTAATTATATGCAAACATAAACTCTTTATAATTTACTCCCAAAATAGGTGTAATTTGCTGTAAACGTTGGCTATTTACTGTGGCACCTTGTGTATACTCGGCACCATCAAAACTATTTCTGTATGATAGCCCGCCCCATAAAGAACCAAAATCCATTTGTTTATAGACTTTTCCGTTCACATCAATAGAAGCTTCTTTGGTTTCATCTCTATATTGCAACATTACAGAAGGTTCATAGCTCCATTCGCTGCCATATTTACTAAATACATTTCCAACAGAAAATAAATAGCGTCTTAAATTACTTGTTATGTTTCTATCTTTATTAATACCAGCGTTTTCCAATACATTTTTAATGGTTCCATGTACATAAAAATCCAGAAAATGGTATGAAAAGCCTAAGTCTATATTAAAGTTTGTTTCGTTTTGCACAACACCATCAATAATGGGGTCTGGACCATCAAACAAAAAAGACGTTTCGTCTAATTTGTACTGAATAAATCCAGCACTTAAACCAAATGAGAGCATATTCAAATCGGTTTCACTTCTAGAAAACATTAAATGGTGTGCGTAGGTTGCATAAGCTCCTGTTTGGGAATGATACCCATTTTTATCGGTGTATAAAATACCTCCAATAGCCGATGGTGAATCTCCAATACGCCCATTCATACTCAGTGTTAAAAGTTTAGGCGCATCTTCATGTCCAAACCATTGTTGACGAGCTGTTAACCTTACTTTAGAACAATTGGCAATACCCGCCATTGATGGGTGGATTAAGTAATAATTATCGGTAAGGTAATCGGTATATATTGGCAGCCCCTCTTGCGAATATGTAATGTGAGCGCACAAAACACTTACTACTACCATGAAAATATTCTTTAACTTCATAAGTTCAATCTGGCTTGTTAAGTACTATACAAACGCCGTGGTTATTAAAAAATTACATAAAAAAATAAAGCGCAAACTCTATTCTTTCAATCTCTTAAAAAGAGGCAACAAAACTCAAATATATGGATAACTAAAGTTTTCTTTTAGTATTTTTGTAAAAAATTAGCTGAAATGAATACTTTCAAGGTTTCTGTGCAAGAAACATCAAATAACGCCATAGTTAAATTCGAAATAAACGAGTTTATTACCAAGCATCAAAGTTTTGAATTCAACAATATAGACGAGGCTAAAGCATCACCTTTAGCGCAACAATTATTTTATCTACCATTCGTAAAAAAAGTATATATCTCTGGAAATTTTATTGCTGTAGAACGCTATAATATTGTAGAATGGAGCGATGTACAAGATGAAGTAGCCGAACAAATTGAAGCCTATCTTAACGATGGCGGTGTAGTGATTGAAGAAACTGCAAAAGCAAAAAAAGTACCCGTTACGGTGTATGCCGAAAGCACGCCGAACCCATCGGTAATGAAGTTTGTTGCAAATAAAAAAATAGTAACGGCCCTTTTTGAATTTACCTCGATTGATGAAGCAAAACTATCGCCTTTAGCGACTGAGTTGTTCCATTTTCCGTTTGTGAAAAGTGTTTTTATTGATGAAAATTATGTATCCATCACTAAATACGATATGGCTGAATGGCAAGACATTACCATTGAACTTCGCGAATTCATTAGAAGTTATATTGAAAATGGAAAAGATGTGGTATTGCCCCATGCTGCCGAAACTTTAAAAAAATCAACACCTCAATTAGATTCACAATACGAAGCGTTGGATGACACTTCAAAAGAAATCATCAATATTCTTGAAGAGTATGTAAAACCCGCTGTAGCGAGTGATGGTGGCAATATTCAATTCATTTCATACGATGCCGAAAGTAAAAATGTAAGCGTAATGCTTCAAGGCGCTTGTAGTGGTTGCCCATCTTCAACGTATACTTTAAAAAGTGGCATTGAAAACATGCTAAAGGAAATGCTTCCTGGCAAAGTAGAAATGGTTGAAGCTATAAATGGCTAATTGCATTAATTTTCTTAACTTTAGGTTTTCACTTAAATTATTAAAATTATGTCTGTATTAAAAGTTATCGAGATTTTATCCAACTCCGATAAAAGTTGGGAAGATGCTACCAGAAAAGCAGTAAAACATGCTTCAAAAAGCGTTAAAAATATCCGTTCTGTTTACGTACAAGACCAAAGTGCCAGCGTAAAAGATGGTGAAGTAACCGAATTTAGAGTAAACTTAAAAATTACTTTTGAAGTAAATTAAATTTAGAAAAGCTAAGCGTTCTAAAACAGAGCGCTTAATTCTAATACATCTTTTTAAAACACACCTTATATGACCGTTATTTTAATAGCCATTGTTGCGTTACTGCATTTCTATTTTCTAGTTTTAGAAATGTTTTTATGGAACACACCAAAAGGCATTAAAATATTTGGTTTAAAATCTAAACAATTTGCCGACGACACCAAGGTATTAGCGGCAAACCAAGGCTTATATAATGGTTTTTTAGCCGCGGGCTTAGTCTTTTCAATTATTCAAAAAGACATGCAAATGGCTGCTTTTTTTCTTATTTGTGTGACCATTGCTGGTATTTATGGGTCTTACTCCACAAAGCAAATAAAATTATTTTACATACAGGCAGTTCCTGCCATAATAGCTTTAATTAGTTGTTTTATTTAAAACTTAACTATTAGTTTACTTCTATTTGCTTCAAAAATTTTACATTTTGAATATTAAATAAATTACAAATAAAAATTATGAATTTAGAAAACATTGACACTACCTATTGGATTGCTTTAATAACAGAATACGGTTTAAAAATAATTGGCGCCATTGCCATATGGGTTATTGGTTCGTGGATTATTAAAAAAATACTGAAGGCTACTAGAAAAATAATGACCAAAAGCAATTATGAGGAAAGCCTTCAAAAATTTCTAATAAACCTGCTTAGTTGGACATTAAAAATATTACTCATAATAACGCTTTTAGGTACTTTAGGCGTACCAACCACATCATTTGCCGCTGTTATTGCCGCCGCAGGTTTAGCCATTGGTTTGGCACTTCAAGGATCGCTTGGAAATTTTGCGGGAGGTGTATTAATTATGATTTTTAAGCCTTTTAAAATTGGCGATTTAATTGAAGCTCAAGGTGAAATTGGTGTAGTAAAACAAATCGAAATTTTTACAACAAAGCTAACTGGCCTTTCAAATAAAGAAATTATTATTCCTAATGGTGCGCTGTCTAATGGCAACATTATCAATTATACTACCGAAGGTACAAGACGTGTGGATTTGGTTTTTGGCGTAGGTTATGATTCTGATATTAAAAAAACCAAAGAAGTTTTAATGAATGTAATTACTTCACACCCAAAAGTTATTGATACACCAGCTCCAACAGTAAATGTTTTGGAATTGGCAGATAGTTCGGTAAATTTTGCCGTAAGACCTTGGTGTAACGCTGCTGATTATTGGGCAGTTTACTTTGAAGTTACCGAAAACACCAAAATAGCGCTTGATGCTGCGGGTATTGAAATTCCGTACCCACATCAAGTTGAAATTCAGAAAAAAGGATAAATTTAATTAACCAAATTTCTTGAATTATTTAAAAAGAAAAAGACCTGTTAGCTTTAAAACTAACAGGTCTTTTTCTATCTGCTTATCCTTAATCAATCATGAATCATTGTCCTCGAGCATAGCCGAAAACAAAGCTTGTTTTAGTTGAAGGTAGCTCGCAAAGCGAATCGAGAGGTTATTAAACTTAATAAATTCAAAATGAGGTCTCGACTGCGCTCGACCTGACATAGAGATTTTTATTATGATTGATTACGACATTAAATTTTTTATTTTGAACTTTTTAAAGCCACAAAATCTTTTAAATAATAAGGTTCAAAATAAGCGACATCTTCAAAGTCGCCATTTTTATACTTATCAAATGCCAACATGCCCATTTGGCTGGCAGAAGGCAATTTATTTTCAACAAAAACAGCATTTTCATGCTTAATCAAGCCTTTTGTTTTTTCAACACCATTCCCAACAAAATAGACTTTTCCTTTAGCTAAATAATCTGCAAAAGCATTTTCATCTAAAATTTGCGCTTCGGTTTCTTTTATTCTATTGTAATTTGAATCGAAAATAGCTGCATACACTTCCAAACGTCTGGCATCTAACATGGTTACTATAACACCATCATTGGCATCAACTTGATGCGCCAACGCTTCTAAAGTAGGTACTGAAATCAAAGGTTTATCTAAAGCGAAACAAAGTCCTTTTGCCGCTGAAACCCCGATGCGCAAACCTGTATAAGAACCTGGACCTTTGCTAATGGCTATGGCATCCAAATCTTTTGAAGCAAGACCTGCTTCTTTTAAAACAGCATTTATAAACACATGCAAACTTTCGGCATGCGAATAGTTTTTGCTGTTATCTTCCTTTAAAACAATTGTTTTTCCTGCTTTTGAAATGGCTACCGAACAATTGGTTGTTGCGGTTTCTATACTTAAAATTACTGACACATTAATTAGTTAAAGGTTTTCCCATGTAAAAGTCTAAAACTTTTGTCTTAAAAACAAAATCATACTTCGCATTTATTAAAGATGCCTGTGCATTTATTAAACGCACACGTGCTTGGTCTAGCTCAAAAGAGGTCATTACCCCAATATTAAAGCGTTCTTGTGAATTTTCAAATGATAATTCCTGTGCCACCAATGATTTTTTTGCAGCTTCAAAAGCCTTAAATGCCGATTTAGCATCGGTAAACGCACGCTGGATATTCGATTCCAAATTTAATTTTGCCTGCTCTAAACCTAGTTTACTGTTTTCCTCTTGTATTATAGATTTGGCTAGAGCTGTTTTATTTTGAAATCTAGAAAATATGGGAATATTTACATTCAAATTAAAGCTGTGGGATTTTTGATTATTCAACTGGTCTAAAAAAGCCGCTTCATTTTGAGTTAAATTTGTATAAAAAGCATTGGTATTAAAACCGTATCCTAACGACACACTTGGTAAAAATCCGCTTTTAGAAATTTCAGTACTTAATTCCGCATTTTTAATATTTTTTTCGGCTATTTTAATCTCATTTCTATTTTCAAAAGCAAAATTTAAAATAGGTGTTATATTGTTATATAATAATGTTTCCGATGGACTTTCAATATTGATTATTTCCACATCAAACCCCTCAAAAGGCACTTGAAGTAATTGTGACAAGGTTAATAATGCCAAGGTTACGTTATTTTCGGCAAGGGTTACGCTTTGCGCATCGGCACTTAAGGTAGCTTCTACATCATAAATATTGGCTCTAGGTTGTACGCCTGCATCAACCAAACTTTTTACCTGTTGCAATTGTTTGTCGCTAAAGTTATATTGTGCTTTTGAGGTGGCTAAGTTTTCTTTATTGAACAGTACATTCAAATAAGCATTCACCACATTTAAAGAAATATCATCTTTAATTCTATCCAAC
The DNA here is from genome assembly GCF_017814435.1 of Mariniflexile gromovii. Classification (GTDB taxonomy): domain Bacteria; phylum Bacteroidota; class Bacteroidia; order Flavobacteriales; family Flavobacteriaceae; genus Mariniflexile; species Mariniflexile gromovii. Next base: position 11,035 of record NZ_JAGJCB010000012.1, read on the forward strand.
TCCAACTGGCTGGTTTCTAAATTTAATTTCGATTGTTTATAAAGATTTGTTAATCGAAAACCATTAAACACGGTTTGGCTTGCACCAACTCCGAAACTTGTACTGTTAGAGGTTCTGTCTACAATTACTTGAGTTTCTCCAATATCTATCCTTTGTGTACCTATTCCAAGATTATGGCTCGCACTGGCACTTACACCTGGCAAAAAATTGCCTCTTGCCACTATAATATTCTGCTCATTAGTAAGCAATACGTTTTCACCTTGTTTTACTGTAATATTATTTTCTAATGCATGATTTACACATTCTTCCAAAGTCCATTTTTTGGTTTGTGAAAAGGATATTGCACACACAAAAAAGGCTAGAACAACAAAAATTTGCTTCATTTTAAATGTTTTAAAATCTATCATTTTATCTTCTTTGTCTATCTTCATCTTCATTGTCTTTTGATGCCTTGTTCCAAACTTTTATTTTATCGCCTTTCTTAACACCTTCCGTAATTTCTACGTTTATACCATCGGAAATACCCAAAGTTACATCTTGTTTTTTGTACTTGCCCTCGCTTTCCAATACTTCAACAAAAGGTTTTTCGGTAATTCTGTTGTACTGTAATAAGGCTTCCCTTATGGCCAAAACACTGTCTTTACTTTCTATATCAATTTCGGCATTGGCACTGTAGCCTGCTCTTACATTTGTTGTGTTATCAAGCTTTACATTTGCTTTAACGGTGAATTGAACAGCGCCATTTTCTTCAACACCTCGAGGTGCAACAAAAGTTAATGTTGCTGGAAATTCTTTTTCATTGATGGCTCCTAAAATAACTTTAATCTCTTTACCTTCTTTCAATTTGCCTACTTCAGCTTCATCTACTTTACCTTCAAAAATCATGAAACTCATATCGGCAATAATGGCTATGGTGGTTCCTGCATTAAAGTTGTTACTTTGGATTACTTGGTCGCCTTCACGCACTGGAATTTCTAAAATGGTACCCGCAATTTGTGCTATAATATTGGTATTTGCTGAACTTCCGCCAGAAATAGAACCTCGTTTTATAATTTGATAATCGTTTTGTGCTTGCGATAATGTTTCTTTGGCTTGATTGAATGCCAATTCGCTATTCTCAAAATCTTGTTTTGAAATCACGCCTTTTTCAAAAAGAGATTTATTTCTTTCATACAAAACCTTCGCATTATCAAAAGACAACTTGGTTGAAGCTATCCTACTGCTAGCACCTACCAAACTTTGTTCGTTTGGTACCACTCTAATTTTTGCAATTAAATCACCTTTCTTTACAATATCACCTTCTTCAACAAGAATTTCGTCTATAATACCAGGGATTTGAGGTTTTAATTCAATTTCCTCTTCAGGATTTAATTTACCTGTTGCTACTGCTTTCGTATTAATGGATGTATAAAAAGGTTCTTCAACTTTAAAATCTTCAATACCCTTAGAATTGGCGTCTTTAAAATACTTTAATACAAACGCTAATAGTATGATAACTACTAATACTAAAATGATTTTTACTGTTTTATTCATTTTCTATTTTGGAATTTAGTTTTTTTATTTTTTTGGAATTTGCTACATAGTAGCCTATTCTTCTCTTAATGCTTCTATGGGTTTGATACTTGTGGCTTTAAATGCCGGAATTAACCCAATCAGGGTGCCTAATATTACTAATATAATAAGGGCTATAAATACGACTGCTATCGATACAGATGCGTTTACTATTACCGCATCGGTACCTTGCCCGAAAGCTGCATCCAATCCTATTAAAATCCAACCGCCAGTAATGATTCCGAAAATACCTGCCACCATGGTTAAGAACACCGCTTCCAACACAATTTGACGTTTAATTTCAAAAGGTGTTGCCCCTAAAGCACGACGTATGCCTATTTCTTTGGTACGTTCCCTTACGGTAATCAACAATATATTTCCAATAGCAAAAACACCTGCTATTAATGTTGCAATGCCAACAAACCATGTTAAAAACTGCATACCTATTAAAAAGCCTGTTACTTTTTTAAATTCTTTGCCTACGTTAACACTTCCAAAAGCGCGCGTATCTTCTGGATGAATATTATTCAAATTTTTAAGCAACAGCTTAACATCTTCTTCTATCTGTTTAATATCATATTCTGGCTTTCCGGTTATCATCATCCAACCTATTCGATCGCCTCTATTATATATTTGCTGAAAAGTTGTAAATGGAATGTGAATATCTGTTGAAGGTCCCATATTTATGTTTCCTACTTCAAAAATACCTACTACAATAAAATTGATGCCGTTGATGTCGATATATTTCCCTATGGCATCTTCGTCCTTTTCAAACAGCTGTTTATAGGTGTCTTCTGAAATAACTGCTATTTTTTTATTTTCATCAATATCATTTTGATTGATGAAACGACCATGTATGAGCTTTTTCTTTTGCAATTGGTCTAACAACGGATAATCGCCCGCCATTTGAAAACTACCCGTAAGAAAGTTTCTGGTAACACTGGTACCTTGTTGGCTTCTTGGAAGCACAAACTCGATACCTTCTACATTTTCTTCTACTTTTTTAGCATCGGTTAGAGATAGTCTTACTTGCTTTCCTTCCTGAAATCCCTTAAATGGTTTGCTGGTACTTTGACCCCAAACAAATACGCTATTGGTGGCAAAACTTCCAAACAATCTGTTAAATGAATTTTCTAAACCCCGTGCAGAACCCAATAAGCCAATAAGCAACAAAATACCCCACCAAACGCCCACCATGGTAAGGATAGACCTTAGTTTGTTTTTACTAAAGCTATCAAAAACTTCTTGCCACGTATCGCTTTCAAATAAAAATTTAAACATGTTTAGTCGTTTCTTAGTGCTACAATGGGTTTTATTTTAGAAGCTCTTTTTGCTGGAAAATAGCCTGCGATGGCCCCTGCTGCTATTAAAGTTAAGGTGGCTCCTATTACCAAACCGTTACTTACACCTGGGTCTTTAATAAAATAATCTTTTAAAACTGGTGTCACAAGTTCTATAACCCCAACTCCGATTAATAACCCAACATAGCCTGCAATGGCTGTGATAAGAATAGATTCTATTAAAATAATAGAAACAATGGATCTTGGTGTAGCACCCAAAGCTTTACGAATACCTATTTCTTTGGTACGTTCTTTAACTATAAAAATCATGATGTTACTTACCCCAACAACGCCGGCTATTAAAGTTCCGAAACCGATAACCAAAATAATAACGGTTAAACCAAATGTCATTTGGCTAACGGCTTTAGTACCTTCTGCCATGTTGCGAACTCTTACAGCACGTTGGTCGCTACTGGCCACTGAAAATCGGTCTTTAAGTTTTTTGGTTAGTAATGAACTAAAAGCCAGAGCTTCATCATAATTCATTTCGGGGTTGTAGGTCAGGTTTATTTGATCGATATAATCGTGTTTACCGTAAACTTGTTGCGCCGTGGTTACGGGCATGTACATAATACGTTCCTCGTTATCGCCACCATCATCGGTAAAAATGCCCACCACTTTATAAGGTATGCTACTAAGGTTTATATATTTACCTAAAGCGGTGGTTTTTAAAAACAAATCTTCTTCAATTTTTCTGCCAATAACAACTACTTTGGTTCTGTTTTGTAAATCATTTTGATTAATGTATCGTCCTTCAATGACATTGGTTTTTTCTAAATATTGATGATCTGGGTGCACACCACGCAAACTATAACTGTTTTGTTCCCCTCTAAAAGAAGCTTGTATATTGTTATAAATACGTGCTGTAATATATTCTACTTTGTTGCCAAATTCGTCTTTTATATAATCGTAATCTTCGTTTTTAAATTGAATTTGTCTTCCAGACTGCAAGCCCTTATTGGCTTTGGTAGTCCTACCGGAATTTATGAAGATTGAATTGGTAGCATCATCAACAAAGGCTTCTGCAAAGGTGTTTTGTAAGCCGTTTGCAATACCAAATAGAATGGTAAATAACAATATGGCAAATGCCACTGTAAACCCAGAAAGCAAACTCCGGGTTCGGTTTTTATTGATACTTTGAAATATTTCTCGCCAAAGATCTAAATCAAACATATTGCTCTGCTCTTACTTGGGTTACTTTTACGTCTTCTAATATGATACCATCTCGTAAGCGGACAATACGTTTACACATATTGGCAATATCTTCTTCGTGCGTTACCATTAAAATGGTTTTACCTTCATCATTTAATTGCTGAATAAACGCCATAATTTCATGCGAAGTGGACGTATCTAATGCTCCTGTTGGCTCATCGGCCAATAATAATTTAGGATTTGCCGCCAAAGCACGTGCTATGGCTACACGTTGGTTTTGACCACCTGATAATTCTTTAGGCAAGTGGGTAGCCCAATTTGCTAAACCTACTTTTTCCAAATGAAACATAGCCAATTCTTGACGTTCTTTACGTTTCATCCCTTGGTAGTATAAAGGTAACGCTACATTTTCAAGCGCATTTTTGTAGTTTATAAGGTTAAATGATTGAAAAATGAATCCTAAAAACTTGTTCCTGTAAACAGCGGCTTTCTTTTCCGTAAGGTCTTTAATTGGTAAGCCATCTAAAATATACTCTCCTGAATCGGCTTCATCTAACATACCAATAATATTCAGTAATGTAGATTTACCCGAACCCGAAGAGCCCATAATGGCAACCATTTCACCTTCTTCAACAGAAAGATCGATACCTTTTAAAACATGTAAACTGGAATCTCCTATAGGATAGGACTTGTGTAATTGACGTATTTCTAACATTCTTTTGATTGATTAAGTAAGAAGCTCTAAGATAAGACTATCAATACAAAGAAATGTTACATATTACAGACTAAAAACTTTTTATTACTTTTTTAACGTCTTGTATTTCTTATAGATAAAGTAACCCAAACCTCCCACCAGAATATAAGGAATTGCCATTAAATATACAATACCATCGTTGATGCCTTCGGCTGCAGTTTGTGTTTCTTCACTTTCCAATACCGCTCTACACATGGCGCATTGGGCATTACTTTTCAAAAAAAAGAAAAGAGAAAAGAGAAGAAAGATGATTTTAGTTTTCATGGTGTAATCTTAAAATTCCAAACTGCGCTCAAACAGACATTTATACATAATATGGTGAAATCATAATATAAACTATAACACCTGTTACCGCTACATACAACCACAATGGGAATGTAATTTTAGCTATTTTTTTATGCTTTTCTATGTTGTTGGTGATGGCCCTAACATACGTAATTAGCACAAACGGAATCACAGCAATAGACAATAGAATATGTGTTATTAAGATGAAATAATACACATATTTAATAGCGCCTTCACCACCAAACTTTGTGGAATCGCTCGTCATGTGGTAAGCTACATACATAACTAAAAACGCTGCGGAACACCATATGGCGGTTGTCATTAAATTCTCATGAAGCACAATATTTTTATTTTTAATGGCTATGAAGGCAATTACCAAAATAACCGCCGTTAGCCCATTTATAGTAGCATAAATAGGAGGTAAAAAAGATAAAGGCTCCACATTGGGTATTCTAACACCAAATAAAATGGCTACTGCTATAGGTATTACAACAGATAATATAATAATTAACTTATTGTATTTTTTATCGTCTAAAACTTCGTTTGAATTATTCATTTAATAACTTTTTAATGTCTTCTTTTAATGCGCTAATTTCTTCGGGGGCACCATCGTCATCAACTTTTTCAGATTCTGAAACGATGCCTTTGTAATAAATAATAGGGTTTCCAAATTCGTCTTTTCTAGAGCGAATGAATCCGTTTTTATCTATTAAAGCGAAATTTCCAGAGTGTTCAAAACCACCCACCGCATCTTCTTCCTGTGCTGTGTACAAATTAAATCCTTCGTTTGAAAGTTTATAAATGGCCTCCTTATCGCCGGTCATTAAATGCCAATTTGGGTTGGTTACACCATATTGGGTTGCATATGCCTTAAGTATTTCGGGCGTATCATAATCGGGGTTTATAGTGAACGATGCCACACCAAAATTTTCAAAACCTTTAAATGTATTTTGAATTTGAATAAGGTTTGCATTCATTCTTGGGCAAATGGTGGGACAGGTTGTAAAGAAAAATTCAATCACATACACTTTACCTTCATAATCTTTATTAGAAATGGTTTCCCCATCTTGATTTATGAAAGAAAACGGCGGCACTTTTTTTGCTTCACCATTAATTTCTATAAAAGCCAAATCGGAAAGTTTTGTTTTGCTCCCTTTTGAAAAATCGCTTCTGCTCTCATTTCTAGTAACATCATCATTGGAAATTCTATCTACAATTTTCGGAATAAAAATAATACCGAAAACCAGAATCACAAATGCAATACCTATATATGAATAATTCGTTTTTTTGCTCATTTTTATAAATATTAAAAGGTTTAGACTGCGCTCAACCTAACAACCTTATTAATTTGTAGTTTCTTTTAAATCGTTTGCTCTTCTTGTAGAAGAATCAAATTCTCCTTTTCTTATTTGCCTGTATTCGGTAAATAAAATACGTAAATCGTCACTCATTTTATTCTTTATTTCGGCCACTTCAATACAGTTATACGAATTCAACCTATAAGCAGGTGCTTTTTTCGCGATTTCATTATCCGTTCTATCATCCAATCTGCCTCTTTGGTTTAAATCCTTATCAACAACAAACACCTCGTTCGTTTCTAAATTGTTGTTTAAACCTGTTTTGCTTTTTAAACTATTGAACACGGTTTTAATAGCATCGGGTTCACCAAAAACAAAGTGCCAAAACCTTAAATCTTCGTATCCACTAATTTCAGATTTTAACTTTTCAACCTCCGTTTCTGTTCCGTTTGGAACCAAAATAACGACTTGAAATTTTTTAAAACCTTTGAATTTATCATAAACCAATTCCTTTAAATTGGAAGCCATAATACTGTTACTTATAGGGTTTGTCCCTAAAAAACCGAGTACCGTAATATGGTCTTTTAAAACAATTTTTTCTTCAGTATTTGAATTAAATTGATTGATTTCTAAAACCGACTGGTTCACGATATCAAGCGGCGTATAGTTATGTGTTGCCGGGTATAAGAACAGTAAAAAAGTAACAGGAAGAAAGAACAAAACCCCTAAAATTAAATACCGACCTGCTTTTTTATAGTTCATTAAAAACCTGTTTTCAAATTAATGTGCAAAAATAAAAAAAGGCGGTTTAAAAACCGCCTTTATATATCTATTTAACACTTAATGCTAATTTATTCTAATTCCTTAAAAATCTCTTTTTATAAAGCCATCATCATATACTCTAAAAACGTAACCGCCTTCTTGTAATAAGATAAATATTAAATAAAGAATTAAGAAAATTGTTGTCCAAACCACGGCGCGTCTTAAACCTTTAGTTTCATCGCGCATGTGCATAAAATCCCAAGTAATGTAATAAGCTTTTACCAAAGTTAGTATAATGAATATCCAGTTAAGACCTTTCATGCCTAAAACATGCTTCATTAAAGATTCTGGCTTATAGATACCCAATACAACCTCAACCGCTGTTACAATGGTTAAAAAGACCAAAACTCCCCAAATTTTTTGAGTATTGGATTTAAACTTAACTAAACCTCTAAATATTTCTAATTTATGTGCGTGTGCCATTTTAAACTAATATTTTACTTATTAAACTAGGTAGAAGAATGTAAATACAAATACCCAAACTAAATCTACAAAGTGCCAGTACAACCCAACTTTTTCAACCATTTCGTAGCTTTTACGTCTTTCGTAAGTTCCTAATACCACGTTGAAGAAAATAATGATATTGATAACAACTCCTGAAAATACGTGGAAACCGTGAAACCCTGTAATGAAGAAAAAGAAATCGGCAAATAACGGCGAACCATATTCGTTCACATGTAAATTAGCACCTTCAACTACTAATTTACCGTTGTTTTTCAACTGTTTTAATGATTCTTCTCTAGATAAAACCGTTTTATGTCCGTGTTCATCCAACAACTGTGTTCTAACTAAAATATTTTCGTGTTTCTCTAAACCGTGAACAACTTCTTCAACCGTATAAGGAGGCAAGGTACCTTCTTCAACAAACCAAATACCATTTTTACGCTCTTGTTGTACGCGCTCATGCTCACCAGCTACCACAAAATCCCTTAATGCTACACGATGCCCATCGGTATCAACAAATTGAAGAATGTTTCCTCCTTTTGTTTGTACAGCACCAAAATCGCCTTTTATAAAGGTTGCCCATTCCCAAGCCTGAGACCCTACGAATATGATACCACCAATAATGGTTAGGAACATATATAAAGTTACTTTAGCTTTGTTTAAATGATGACCAGCATCTACCGCCAATACCATGGTTACAGACGACATGATAAGTACAAACGTCATAAACGCTACGTAAATCATCGGTAATTCTTGCCCATGTAAAAACGGTACGTGTGTAAATACCTCATCGGCAATTGGCCATGCATCAATAAATTTAAATCTTGAAAATCCGTAGGCAGCTAAAAACCCCGAAAAGGTTAATGCATCTGAAACGATGAAAAACCACATCATCATTTTACCATAACTTGCTTTTAAAGGTTCGTTACCTCCTCCCCAAGTTTTAACTTCTGTTCCAGTGTTCGCAACTGTAGTACTCATATATGTTGGTTGTTTTTTAAAAGTTGGACAAAAATAATCAATTTATTTATCTTATAAAATATAAAAATAAAAAGAGATACACCCATAGTATATCAATAAAATGCCAAAAGGTGGCTGCAAGTTCAAAACCAAGCATTTTTGTTGGTTTATACTTTTGTTTAAAATGATTATAAATTACAACCAATAAGCAAATAAGCCCTACAACCACGTGCAAAATGTGCACAATGGCTATTAAATAGATGTAAGACATGGTAACATTACTTGTTGGACCGGTAAAATTATAACCTAAATCAATAATTTGTTGGAAACCCGAAAATTGATAAAAAATAAAAACCACACCCAAAATAAGTGTGATGAACAACCAAAGCATGGTAGCCTTATTGTTGCTGTTTTTTAAAGACTTTTTAGCTAAAATAAAAGACACGCTGCTTAACATAATAATTACAGTGCTAATTATAAAAGCATTTGGCAATTGAAAATCTTTCAACCAATCGGGTCTAGAACTACTTACCACAAAAGCGCTGGTCCATCCTGCAAACGACATGATAAGCGATATAATACCAAACCAAAGCATCATTTTTTTTGCTCTGCTATTTTTTTCTTCTAAAGTACCTTGTGTTAAATCCATATTATCGTATAAATTTATCTATAACATATACTATTTGCACCAACGAAATGTAAGACACGCTTACCAACATAAGCTGTTTTGCCGCTTTTTCGGTCATGATCTTAAACAAACGGATGGCGTAGTACAGCATCCATAATCCTAAAGCAAACACTATAATGGCCGAAACTATGGATAGTTGTAAGCGTCCCGTAAACCCAAAAACCGGAATAATGGATACCAAAACCGTCCAAATGGTGTACATAATGGTTTGTACCGCAGTGCCTTTATCTTGTTTACCTGTTGGCAACATAAAGAAACCTCCTTTTTTATAATCTTCAAACAAAAACCAGCCTATGGCCCAAAAATGCGGAAACTGCCAAAAAAACTGCAAAGCGAATAAGGTCCCTGGCTCAATACCAAAATCGTCGGTAGCCGCAACCCAACCCAACATAAACGGAATAGCACCCGGAATGGCACCCACAAAAACCGCCAAAGGTGTTTTGGTTTTTAAAGGCGTATAAACGCAGGTATATAAAAATATGGATATAGCACCAAACATAGCCGTTTGCTTGTTTATGGTGTACAGAATAATTACACCCAACAGTGTAAAAACGGATGCAATTATAAACGCCGTGGTAACACTCATACGTCCCGAAGGAATGGGCCTGTTTTTGGTTCTATCCATTAAGGCATCCAAATCTTTTTCAATAATTTGATTGAACGCGTTAGAGGCGCCCACCATAAAATAGCCACCAAATGCCAGTAAAACCAAGGTTTTAAAATCAACCGTTTCAACCCCTAGCAAATAACCTGCAAGCGACGAAAACACCACGCTTAATGCCAATCGCATTTTAGTGATTTCCTTAAAATCTGATATAACAGAAGGCCCTGTTACTAAAGTTTTTGATTTGCCCAATAGTAAATTTACTTAACCGCTTTCAATAGCGAGTGCAAAGATACTTTATTAAAGCATTTTGAGCAATGCTTTTTATTGGTAATTTATTTTGGGAAATCTGTTGGAATTTTTTGGGCGTGTCCCTCCCGATGGCTATCAGGACGGGTCGGGCTATTCGTTACAATCTTTTTAAAACGTCATTGCGAGGACGAAGGACGAAGCAATCTGTCAAATTTCAGTTCTTGCCAAAATTTGGTTTATCATGTTTTAAAAAGGATTTCCACTGCTATCCCTCACGCGGGCATGTTTGCATTGTTTAGTGTAAATACAAAGTTGTTTACAAATCAGTTTGTGTTCTAAAAATGCTTCGTTTAACTGTGCGATAGCATGGTTAGTCCAAATTATCTTTTTCCCCACTGTTTTATCATTGTATTCACTTCTTCATGGGTATGATAATTTCCTACTTCAATATCAGCAATAGAATCGTCAATTTCTTTGTTGTATTTTTCCATACTAATACGCTCAAATGACACTTCTCTTCTATATTTCAGCATATTTTAATAATATTGTTTAAGGTTTACTGGCTTGTTCAAAAAAATTCCCACTAAGAACACGAATAAGAAGAGTTTGGCGGTAGCTGTGAATTATTCAAAATATACTATCTTGAAACATCATTAAAAACACATCCTTTTACAGAAACCTTTTTAACATAAGGTTTATTATCAAAAAGTTCATTTTTTTTGAATATCAAAATATGTTAAAGTTTCACCAATATGTTACGCATGTTTTATAATATCCGTTTTTTTTTTGATATAAATAGTAAATTAAATAATTAAACACCCCTACTATTCGATTAGTAAGGGGTTTTGTTTGATTTTTTAATTTTATAAATCACTTACTAGCTTGAATTTACCTTTTTTCAAAATGGTATATGTTGCACTATTATATGAATTACCGTTAATATCTATCACTTCCAAATATATATCGAAATAAGAGTTCACACCACTAGAATAGAACGTATCTGGCACTGCAACAAATACACCTGTTGATCCAATCACAACTGGAGATCCAGCACTATTTACTTTTTTATACCACCATTTATATTGTTGAACATTAGGCACATTTCCATTGTAAGTCCACGAAACACTATTGTATGATCCCATATATGTAGTACCTGATATATTTACTGTTGGTAGTGGTGGAGCAGGAAACAAATAATTTAGGGCAATTTTATCATAATTATCAAATTCACCTGTTGCTGTTGATGAATCAAAACAACTAAGCATTATTGAATTAGGATCAAAGCCAGTTGGTGTACCAGGAATATGATTTGCTCCATTTGCATTTGGAAAATCAACAGGATTAACAGGCTCGGAAACATTATAACCACAACTTTCTCTACTAAACCAATCTGTATGTCGTAAACCTAACGAATGTCCGATTTCATGTGTCCAAATGTGTTTTAAAACTTGAGAACTATATCCTATACTTCCAGAAAACATTCTTACTAATGATCCAGGATTTCCACTAAATGGGAAATCTGCTCTACCCCCTGGTTGTGTTTCAAAAATTTCAATTGCATTTATATCCTTTGAATTATCTTGAGGTCCAAAAGTTAATATAAATTCAAGTCCAATATTTAAATCATTATAATTTTGTACCGCATCAATAAGGGCTATTCGCGCATCATATGGAAGAACTCCAACACCTTGATTAACTCCCCTAATATTAATAATTTTATTATTATCAACTACATTATTTGAACTATAATGATTTGTTTTGGAATTTGGAGAATACTTATCTGATTTTTTTGAATCTATCATTTTATCTACTTGAGCATAATTTATCATGATATCCCCTTCTACTATATAATATTTCTCAGTAGTCTGTTCGTTATTCTTAAGACCAACTAATCTTAGCCCAGATGGATTAAAATCAAGTTTTTTCATCTTAAGCACATCATTTTCTGTAATCTCATACTCATTAAAATCATCAAGCAATTCATCTCCAATATTTGGATTATCTTTTTCACAATTAGTGAATGTCAACAGAATTCCAGTAAGTAAAATTACAATTTTTGAATAAGTTCTAAAATAAGTTTCCATGAGTATATATAATTTAAAGGTTAATAATTCATATATTAAAAATGAGAGAACTTTATGTTATAAATGTAATAAGAAAATTAAAAAAACCTACATGATAAACAAGAAAAAACAGATGTTTTATTTAAAAATAAAAAAATATAATGTGGAAAACCCGTAAAATAATTGTTTTTTAGAATTATTATATTTAAACAATAGAGGTATTTAATCGACCTTAACGAAATCTTTTATTAATTCTTAAGTTAGTGACCTTTTATATTAAAACGTCATCCTATCTTTACCTCTTTACTCAACTACCGCTAAGCCGCTATCTAGTAGTGACAACAATAACCAAAAAAACTCATTGTTGTTGTGATATTTTATACTTATACTCAAATTTATTTAAAAAGAATTTTAACTTTCACCAACTACTAAAACCAATAAGCAGAGTTTAGTGTTCTTAGGAATGGGGTTAAAAATCGAAATACCAATTAAACAAATCGGTTCTAATACCAAAGTTAAACCACACGGTATTGTTTTTAAATGTGGTGGTGTTTTCGGCTTCTGGGTTAAAGTTTCTAACGGTTATATCGGTAAAAATCTTCAAATTAGTTGCGGGGTTTATTAAATACCCTGCTTGTATATTACCGTTAAATATGTTGGTTTTTATGCCTTGGCCTATTTCAACACCGGTATCAAATGGTCTGTCAAAATAATCTCGGTAAATATCGCCACCGTAACTAAAATTATCCGTTTCGCTATTAATATCAAAACCTTTAACCCCAAAAATTAATTTGGCATTTGCAAACCAACGCTTGTAATGGTACCTCCCTATTAAAATAACCTCGCTAAAATTTGAGTTCCATAAATGCGCCATAGACTGGTTGTTGTGCGCATAGTTTAACACAATGGTATTATGCGAATAGGTGTAAGGGCGCACTCGGTTATATTCAAACTGAAGCAATAAATTATCAACTTTAAAGGCATTGAAATATTTAACCCCTAATTGGTAGCCAAATTTATTCTTATAGCTTTTCTCGCCTGCTTTGATATCGCTAAGTGAAAATTCATCTAAAATAAACTGGCTGTAAATATTCACATTATCGTTCCATTTGTATTTTGCTGATGCTCCCATAATGGCGTTACCTGCACCTTGGCCCGTTTCAAACTCAATAGCCCTGTAAAATATGATGGGGTTTAAATAATTGACATCAAAACCTCGGTCGTTGCTATTCGTCCACAACACCGATTCGAACAAACCAATATTTAATTTCTTGGACACATTATAGCTTAAATAATGGCTTGCCATGTACTTGGTTAAAAAGGCTTTGTCTTGCACCACTTCATCCCTCACGTCTTTTAACCACATCCATGTATTGGTGTATTTAATTTTCCAAAACGAGGTATTCAATTTTAAAAATGGGTGCGGACTCGCCACATCACTCAATAACAGCGAACGGTACCCATCGCCAATAAAGTTTTTTCCATGCCCAAATTGAACGTTCATAAACTTAGCTGGCGCGTATGATAAATAGGCTTCTGCCACCGGGTAATCATACGAATTGGTTTTAAAACGCTTTGCAATTCCACGCCCTGGAATGATGGCTGGATCGGGACCAAAAGCTTTTAAGCTTTCGGCATAGTTGTTTACATATTGTGCAAAACGCCCTTGACTTTCAAAAACCGAGGTATAAAAACTTAATTTATCTCCCAAGCCACCTTGTATTAAAACCCCACGGGTGTTGTTGTAGGTTGAATTGAAATCGGCATCGGCATCGGTTCCTGTTTGTAAATCTAAAATAGGGTCGATTGTAAACCAATACCCATTTCCTTGCAATTGCACCAAATGTTCGTTCCAAAGTTTTCTTCCTACCCAAGTATCTGTTTCTTTTAGCAACTTGTCTTTTTCAGCTTTAAAATCGTAATATTTTGATACATCTTCATAAACAAATGGTTTGGATGCCGTATGGCTATTGGTTCCAACCATGTTCATCTGCCTATCAAACTTGGCATAATCGCTATGTGTAAACGGAATATTAAGTTGACTGGAATAGGCTTTATCTTCAAACGCTTTTAAGGTATTGTTGATGCTATCAAATTCCGATTTTGCTTGTTGCTCTCGTTTAGATATTTCGTTTTCCTTAGCTATATCTTGGGTTACTGCCGTTTGGTTTACTAACGGTATCCTGACAGGAATGGTGTATTGTTTATAGGTGTTTCTGCCATTGTAAGTAGCTGGGGTAACTTTTGGAAACATGGAGAACACCCGTTTTACCTCGGTTTTTAATTCGCTGTACATGGCTTCTACATACAATACTTTAAATTGCCCTGTGGTATCAACTTCAAAAAGCACCACCACTTCGCCTTTATAGTTTTCTTTTAAAACTTTTTCAGGGACTTTAAAATTGTTATAAATATTGTTGTAAACATTGGTATCAAAACATGTTTGCAACTTATCAATGGTTAAGCTGTCGCAATTTGGAAATACAGGAGGTTTTTCATTGTAAGCTTTATTTTGGGAACCCATTATAAAGCTTGTAAAAAGTAGGAATAGAACAACGAATTGCTTCATGGTTTTATATTAGCATTGATTTAGGGTTGAAAGATACTATATTTTTAATAATAGCTAATTAAAAAAGCCGATATCGATGTATCGATAACGGCTTTAAGCTTATTAAATTGTAATGTTTTTAATCTTGTACTTGAAATATAATGGGTAACGAGTAAAGAACATCTACATGCTTATCCCGTTGTTTACCTGGTGTCATTTCTGGAATGATATTGATAACACGCTCTGCTTCTTTTTCTAATTTGGGGTGAGGACCTCTAACTTGAATTTCTTTAACATGCCCCGTTTTATCAATTTTAAATTGTGTTCTTATAACCTGTTTGCCGGACAAACCTAATTCACTACCCAAGCCCGAATTGAACTTCTTTTGGATGAGCTGCGTAATCTTATCCGACATGCATTTACGTTTATCGTCATTTGTTTTCTTGTTTTCGCAACCGGGATAAATGGGCACATTCTCTATACGCTCAAATGAAACAGGTGCTTCATCATCGGGCTTATCCACTAAATTGAAGTTTCCTTGTTTAACAGGTGTTGAAGTTGGTGTGGTTGGTTTTTCTGGCTCATCAATAAACACATCGGGGGTTTCATTAGGAACTTCTTCATAGTCACTTGTAGGGTCGGTTGTTTTTTGTTTCACTGGTTCGTCAACAACTTCTACTTCAGGTTTAAAAACTGGCATTTCAGCTACATAAGTAACATCGGGTGGTAGCGTATCGGCGACCTTTGGAATGCTGGTTTCAAATTTCATCTCTAACAAGCCATAGGCGGCCAGTAAGCAAACAATTAAGCCTAATTGAAAGTAAAGGCTTGAGTTTTTTCGTAAATTTGCATCATGCTTTTGCGACTTTTTCACGATTTCTCCATTTTGGCGAATGGGCTCGTGAGTTTTCTTTGGATTACTCATAATAAATAAAGTTTAAATGTTAATATTATGATAAAGTCTCAATAAGTATACCAAAAAAGAAATCCCGTTACAAATTTTGTAACGGGATTTTATATGCCTTAACCGAAACTATTATTTTACAGTTTCGGCTTCTACAAAGGAGCGGTAAAATAAAAAAACTCAAAGTTGCCTTTGAGTTTTTTTTAATATATTAAGAAAGATTATTCTTAGTCTTGTACTTGAAAAACAATTGGTAATGAATAAGGTACAGTTACTGCTTTACCACGTTGTTTACCTGGTTGCATTTTAGGAAGCATTCCAATAACACGCGCTGCTTCTTTTTCTAAACCAGGGTGTGGTGCTCTGGCACGGATACCAACAACTTCTCCTGTTTTATCTATTTTAAAAATAACGTTAATACGTTGTCTTCCTGATAAACCTAATTCACTAGCCAACTCGGTATTGAATTTTTTATTTACAAAATCAGATATTTTTTTAGCCATACAATCTCTTTTTGCATTGTTATCGCCGCCTTCACAACCTGGGAATACCGGTACATTTTCAATAACAGCAAAAGGAACCTCTACATCTTCTTCGATTGTTGGAGCTACTTTTACAGCTTCTACTTTTACA
Organism: Mariniflexile gromovii; assembly: GCF_017814435.1. GTDB lineage: Bacteria > Bacteroidota > Bacteroidia > Flavobacteriales > Flavobacteriaceae > Mariniflexile > Mariniflexile gromovii. The sequence continues at coordinate 27,333 of NZ_JAGJCB010000012.1, forward strand.
ACTTTTTGTTCTTGATTAGATTCTGTAGATTCTATAACAGTTTCAACTACCTCTACCTCATCCTCAACAATCTCAATAACTTCAGGAGCTGCTGGCGGTGGCGGTGGCGGTGGTGGTGTTTGTAATTGTTGAGTTAATGGAATTTCTTCAACTAATTCTTCTTCCATACTTACCATGCCTATATCGATATTCGACTTATCGTATGTTTTGAAATTGATAGCGAAATTTGTTAAAAATAACATTAACGCTAAACCAATTGCGAAATAAAGTGAACTGTTACGTCCAACATTTGCTTTAGGATTTTTTTTAGGTTCCATAATTTAATTGTTTTTCAAGATTGGTAAAATAACTATTTATTTATCAAATAAGCAAGTGTTTGTTATTTTTTAATAGTAATCAAATTTTTGATGAATAGAATTACTACCGCAAGAAACACGCCTATGGTGTTTGCCATCACATCATAAATATCGGCTGATCGTGATGCCGTTACTGTTCCTTGTAATACCTCAATAATTATACCAAACACTATTGAAAAAGATGCAGCATACATTAATGCTTTTTTATTTTCAAACTTAACTGTATAAAATAAAGTGTAATACCATAATAACGTCAACATAGTATATGCCAATAAGTGAAATATTTTATCACCAAAAGACACACCCACATCTGGAAGATTATTTAATTTAATTAAGCAAACGGCAGCCAAAGCTACTGTATAAAGTATGCTTATTAAAAGAACTATTTTTTTAAGCACCTATGAGTGTTTTATAGGCATCTGCAGACATAAGGTTTTCTACCTGCGACAAGTCTGAGCATTTCAATTTTATCATCCAACCAGCACCATAAGGGTCTGTGTTTACTTTTTCTGGCTCGTCTTCCAAAGCCGTATTAAACTCAATAATTTCACCTGTTAATGGCAAAAATAAATCGGATACTGTTTTTACTGCTTCAACAGAGCCAAAAATTTCTTCCGCTTCTAATGTTTCATCAACCGTTTCAACTTCAACATATACGATATCGCCCAATTCACTTTGTGCAAAATCTGTAATGCCTATGGTTGCTATATCGCCTTCAATACTTACCCACTCGTGGTCTTTTGTATATTTTAATTCTGATGGAATGTTCATTTTATTATTTTAAGTTAGTACGTGGCAAATGTATTTATTCAAATTCTAAATTCAAACAGATTATAAAACAAAAACGGTTTTTTTATTTTATAGTTTCCCGCTTTCGCGAGAATGACAATTTCATAGGAAACCTCGATAAAAATCGAGGAAAGTTTTATTAATTAATTCCCGAAATTATATCTGATGGTAAAACCAGAACGAATGGTTGTTTGCGGAAATGCTGTTGAAATTGCATATTCCGAGAATGTATAATCGAAATAAAAGATACCTGTTAGGTTTTTACTAAACGCATAATCGGCAGTATATTTTAAGCCCCAAATGGTTTGACCCGATGTTACTTGGTTGTTTTCCAAATCTAAATATCTAATGATGGTTTTATTGTCCCTAACAGATATATCGGCTTTCATATTCAAATCGCTTACTATACGTTTGCTTGGTCCTGCTAAATTGGAATTGATACGCAAATCTTTAATTCTGTAACCTAAGCCCAATACATATTCCATTCCTTGCACTTCGGTCATTAAATTATTATCGAAACTAAGTGACAACAAACGGTCTTTTTTAATTTCCGTTAATATTTTAACCGAATTGTTCATTTCAAAATCGATTCGAACTAACGGACTGAACATTTCGGTTAAGTTGATGTTGCTATACAAACTTTGGTTTTTATAATTTCCTGATTGATTTAAAACTTCTGATGGTTGATCATCATACGCTTCATTAAAATCTGGTTCTATATAATCTAAATTAGTTTGAAACTGATTAATGGTATATGTTGAACGGTACCCATGAGTTAATGAGAAACGTTTGAAATTCTTTTTAAACCAAGCAAACTTCATAAAGCCTGTGTATTTTAAATCCCAGTTGGGGATGGGCACATTTCTAAACGCAGAGGTTTTTACTTTGCTTGCATCTTGCCCTGAATAAGCGGCTAAAAACGCTGGTAATAATACTGCTTGACTGTTTTTGCCAAAACCTTTAGGGTAACCATCATCATCAACATCATTCAAATCTACACCCTTTTCTTGCGCCAATCGCTGTGCAATTATAAGTCTATTAGCCCTAAAATCATTAAAAGCACCCGAAGTTGATTCATCACTATTACTAAAAGCTGTTTTAATTAAAATAGTTGAAATATTGAAATTACCAAATGTATTTGGAGTTAATGAATTATAAACCCCATTGGTAACATTATAATTCTCGCTATAGTTTTCGTAATAGGTTCTATTCCCAACCAAATCAATTTTCAAATCTTTTACAGGTTCTAAACTGGCAGAAACATCCATCTGTTTTGTGTTGGTAGTGGTATACTGCTCATTAAAATCTGGAAACACTGTTAACCAACCACGACGCGCTGCTAAATCCCTAATATCGCTTTGGCTACCAAATGTAAAACCTGTTGTGGGTTTTAAGGTACCTATAAAACCTGGCGTTTGTAAATATCCTGGTAAATAAATTCCGTTGTTTTCAGAGTAGTTAAATTGGATTCTTTTGATACTTGTTAAAATATCAATTCCAGCATTTAGCAACTTAGTAGTAGATTGACTTGAAACTTGTGACTGATTTGTTTTATTCTGATTTGCACCTGGAACACTTCCTGGAGGCGTTGTTCTTGGTCTGGCTCTAGAAATTGGTTTCTTTACCAACCCAATATATCGATACAACCTGTTCATATCCATGGTAGTGTTGATATTGTGTGTATTGGCATTTTGAATGGTATTTCCTAAATCGTAGATGTTGCCATCTAACTCTAACTCCCCATATAAATCGGAACCCTTTTGCCATTGAAAATTACCACTATATTGGTAGGTAGCATTTAAAAAACTAAAGGTTGGTATTTTATTAATTGGGATTTGATAGGTAACGCCCAAATTTTGAGATTGCCTATTTGGATCACCAAAATCGAAAAAGCCATCCCAAACATTTAAGGTTTCATCTTGCTCGCCATTAATAATATTATCTTTAAAATAATTACGAACGATATTATTGTTTGCTGCCGTGAAATTGAAACTTAACGATTCGGTTAAATTATAATTGATGGTATATTGAAAATCAAACGTGTAATTTCTTCTAATTAATTCTTCAATACCAATATTACCGTCACCAAGTTCTACTTCCCTATATTTCTGCTTGTTAAATTGCCTATTGAAATCTGAGTTTAAAGTGAAACTTGAAGGCAATAAATTAACATTAAAATCTTTTAAAATTTTCCAGTATTTACCTGTAAACAACGAATCGTTCTTTTTAAAAGGTTCAATTTTTATAGGGTTGAAGTTGAATGCATAATTGGCACCCGCTCGAACTGTTTGGTTTAACGAGTTTTCAATTTCAAAATCTCTATGTTCTACTTTGTTGTATGAATAGTTAACCGTTAAATTCTCAACATCGTAAAATCGTGGTTTAGCATCGGTAGTTCTGTTTTTTCTAACACCGATGAAATTGATGCTTTGGCGTTTTGTATAATCTTCCGATTGTTCTTTAATTCTATTTCTATCCGCCGTTGTTTCTGCAGCATCCAATCTGGACTGCAAGGTTAAATCTTCATAATAGGCATCATATTTAGGAGTAATCAACTCTTCACTTTGCCCATAATTAAACGGCACTTGAACACCCCATTTTTTTGGCAATAATTGCCCCACATTAATATTTGTTACTACATCATATTGCTTAACATCCTCCAAACTACGTTGGCTAGGGCCTTGTTCGAGCGTACCAAAACCCGACGTACTTTGTCTTCCTGTGGCACTGATATTCATAAAATCGGCAATGTTGGTATCTAAACTTACTACGGCTGCCCAACCACCTTCGTTATCCATATCGGATAGACGCAATTCATTGAACCAAACTTCGGCACAAACAGGTGATGCCGGTGGAGGTGCATCATTTGCATTATTTGGAATCCCATTTTTAACACCTACCATTAAAGTCCTAATATCTCCAAAATTAGGGTTTCCTTTTATGGTAACACGATGTTGCCCTGGGATATGTTCAGAAAATTCATCAACAACGGCATTGTCCAAGACCCCATCCACCACATTGTAAAACTTTTGCTTTTCGGAAGGTAATGTTGGATTTGCTATTTCCAAAGCTTTGATTTGTCCTAGAATTTCTATGGGTAAATCAATTTCGTTTTCTTCTGGCCAAAGTCCATCTCTTGTTCTTGATTCTGATATTTTTAAAGGAAGCTCAATTTGATAATAGTTTTCGGTAAGGTCGTTACCCATACGTATAAAACCAACCACTGTATTGCTAGATGGTATTCCCGCTCCATCTGCTTCAAGATGCATAAACATACGCATACGTTTATACTGGCGCATATCTAAATCGATGTTTTTATAAACACCTCTGGAGTCTTGTGATTCTAAATTACACACATTTACAAGTAACGATTGTTCGTTTTGTTGAACAACCGTGTTGTTGTTGTATAACTCTTCAGGATCAATACCTGGAGGTCTTTCATAACTACCATCATTTTCAAGTGTACCAATAACACCCACAGAAAACTCGGTATTATCATCGGAAGGATCATCTTTATCAACTTCTAAAGTTTGTGTATAACGTCTCCATTCGCTTCTTACTAAATCTAAAGTTCCAAAACGAAATACGGTAGGCTGCGTAAATTCTTTAAGAAATAAACGGGCAAAACGCACCGACCTCAAATCATTTATACCCCCAACAGGTTTTCTTAAACTACCTTCTACAGGAATTCTAAATAAATACCATCTTACATTGGGCGTATCGCCATTAGGCAATGTTCTTGTTTGAGATTTAAAATCAACTATGTATTCTTTAAGAGGATTATTAGAAGCAGATAAATTATCAAACTCGGTGCTAGTTAATGGTAAATTCTGTCTTGTTAATGGCAACTCATACTCATAATAACTATCAATGGTATTCATGGTATTGTCACGATTCACATCCTCTACATCGGGTTGGGTGTTAGCCCCTCTATTGGTATCTGTAAACGTATCTGGTGTATTGCCTTCAACACCATTGTATTTTTTATATCGGTCGAAAATATTTCCTTCGGCATTTAAAAAATAGGCATAATTATCTTTTGCAGGATCTGGCAATGTATTAAAGCCACCGGGCATTGAGGCCGTGAACTCTTTTTCTTCTGCGTCGTTATAACCATCGTATCCAACATCTTGATTGGTACGTTCTTGCCCTGTGGTATCAAACGCATATACCAAAGATTGGTTTTGAGGTACAACGGTTCCCCAGGCTGTAGGAGTTAATAAGGCTTTATTTCCATCTTTTGGCAATCCGTTTTCATAAAGTTTTCTACCATCTTTAATGATGTCTTCTGAAATATTACCTAAGTTGAATACCAATTTACCTCCTGGGTTTGATGGATTTTCTTGAAACGGATCTTGCAACCAAAACTCAATGTACTCCACGTTTTGTTGTTCAAAATCGGTTGAAGTTAATTGTCGTGTGATACCCGCCCATGAATCTATTGGATTATTAATAACATCGTTAGCTGCGGCAGTATCAAAATTGTATGGTCCCCTTTCTGTTGGATAGTAAGCCAAATCTAAAGTGTTTAGTACGGTATTTTGTCCTTGTACTAAATCTCTATCGGGGAATAGTTCTTTTATAAAAACACGGCTGGTATATAAACTAGACATGTCATTATCTGAAATGCCGTTTGGCCTTTGACTTGTATAAAATATAGGATCGATGGTATACCAGTTTAACATGGCTCTACCAAAACCATTTTGGATACCGTTTTCATCTTCAGTAGGAAAGCCTGGATATGTTTTTCCTAATTCAATCGGTCTACTTGATAAAAACCAAGATTGTTGCGATTTTAAATCGATGGAGTTTTGCGTGCCTTCAAAATCATCAACATACGATGTTGCTTCTCCATTTAAGTTGGTGCCTTTTGGCGAACCCGGTGCTAAATATGCAAACTCGCCACGTAGGGATAAGTTCGATTCTACATCGGTATCAATATTTGGTAATTTATTGGCTAACCGTGTTAAAAACGGCACTTTGGTAGAGTAATTTCCATTAAAACCAAATATGGTATTATTAATAGGCTCTGTACCATAATTTGCTTTTTGAGTAATTGGTCGCTCGTTTAAATTTAAAAGTGTTGCCCCCAATACAAAATTTTCGTTGAACTTATGTTCTACATTTACCCCTGTAAAACGTCTGGTTTGCTGCCCAAATACGGCGTTGTTTTCGGTTGATATTTCTATTGGTGTATTGGATGCTTTTAGTGCTTCATCTAGAATTTGAACACGACCTAACTGATAATTCACGGTGTAATCAATCCCTTCAACCAAAACACGTCCACCTGCAGTTACCGTTACCGAACCTTGGGGTACATTAAACGCCCCAATAGAAATGCCATCGCTTCCGCTAGATTTATAACGCCCTTTAAGTTTGAATTTGTTTTTTTCAACGGCTTCCAAAGCTGCTGTTTTAGTGCTTTTATATAGTACATCGTACACATACTTTGCTTGATTTTCATTGTATGTTATACCATTATTATAATCTTCACTTCCTCCCAATGCTAATTTGTTAAAAAGGTATTCTCCAAAAGGTTCGGCACTTGGGAAAATTATTTTTCCGCTTTGCGATATCACCGTGATGCCTTCAACATAATCAAAAAAACCATCACCTTTTGTTTGTGGATCGTTGTTGAAGTTTAATTTATCTAAACTAAATACACGTAGTAATGGCGTTTCTTCCAAAGGATCTTGATTAGGTCCTGGTGTTGGAAATGCAGTAGAACCTACTGGCTTTATATAATTTAAAGGCGACGCTTCATTGTAAAAAATATTCAACTTAAAATCTTCTGAACTTAAATTGTAAGCACCTGTATCGTAGATGTTTTTCATCATCAAATCCCAAATAGGTTGGTTTACATTGGTGATGCTGCTTTTAAGCATTTTTACTACCAAGTTGCTATTTACAACATCCGTTACCTGCCCTGATGTATTGGTGGTTACATTGGTAGCATCAACACCATCATTGGCAAACTCACCTACCTGGTAAACTTTCCCTCCTAAAGTATATTGAAATGCTACGGCTAAAACTTCATCATTGTTTAAACGCTGGTTTAATGAAATATACCCCAATTGCGTGTTTAAAGTATATTCTTGACCATTAATTAATTTTCTGGCGTTTTCTAATTTATTATAATCAGATCCTTCTCTAACCACAGAAGATAAGGAACCAAAACCTTGTTGTGCCGTTGCAACATCTCTTATCTGATTTGTTAAAACAGACCCAGATCCAATGGAAGTTGGATCGAAATCATTATTCTTATTATCAGGTAAAGCGTTAGCAGTGTTAATAAACCCACTTGGAACGGGGTCTAATAATAAATTATCATTGTCTGGATTTGAAGGATCATAAAAAGACTCACCTAAATCTTGAAGCGCCACCACATTTCTAACATTATCGGTTTTATTGCTTCTGTTTGTAATCCAAACTTCAATTCTGGTTATTTGTAAGCCTTTGTTATTTATGTATGGGTAGCTTTGTAAAGCTGTATCATAAGTATCCCTAAAATACTGTGCTAGGAAAAAGTGTCTGTTTTCATCATATTCTCTAATAAACAACTCAAATTCTTCCAAAGTACCGCCGCCTTGCGCCACTACGGTATTGGCTTGTGATTTTTGTTCAGAAAACACACCTGTAACTGTGGTTTTTCCAAACTGCAACTGCGCTTTTACACCAAATAAACTTTGTGCCCCTGTAATAAGCGAGCTGTTTAAAGGCATGCTTACGTTACCAACTTCTATTTTTTGAATAATGTCATCTTCGGTTGGGGTATATTCTAATTTAATGAGGTTTTGAAAATCGAATGTAGATTGTGTATCGTAATTGGCCGTTACTTGAAGACGGGTTCCTACTTTACCCAATAAACTCAAACTGATACGTTGATCGAAATCGAATGTGAAATTACTTCGGTTTCGTGGTGAAAATGTTGGATTATCTTGTTTTGAAAAAAGAACCCCTAAATCCATTTCTACCGAACCTTGCGGCACCACTTCAATGGTATTGCTTCCAAAAATAGATTCAAAAAAATCTGATTTCACATAAAACTCTGGCAATAGATTTTTTTGAGCATCGTCAGAGCCTTCCTTTTTTCCATCAAAAGCACTTATTTTTTCTTTATAATATTCTTTAACACTTTCTCTAGCTACTAAAGCATAATACTCTTTTGGTGTTAAAATAACCGGATAGTTGATGTTAAAACTGCCTATTTTTTCGGTATAAATATAACGATCGGTTATAGGGTCATAAGTGTATTTTGATTCAATACTGTTAGGATTTGGTGTTTTAATGCTTCCTAAATTAAACCCCGTTTTAACCGAATCTTGAGCAGTAGGTTGCTGAGACCAGGCTGCAAGAGAAAACAAAAATACAAGAACTAAAAATGTGCTTCGACTGCGCTTAGCATGACATTTTTTAATGGATTTATAAAAATTAAGGTTGGCTATATTCAAAATCTATTATAAATTTTTTAAAGCTTGTTTAATAATGGTTTCCACATTGGCATCTGGTTGCGCCGAAACAATTTTTTCCACAACACGCTCTGCTTGTTTTCTAACAAAACCAAGCACTTCTAAAGCAGATAACGCTTCATCTTTATTGGTATTGCCTTTGGAAACAGAAACTTCATCAATATCATAAATCTTTAAGACTTTATCTTTCAAATCTATAATAACGCGTTGCGCCGTTTTTGCACCAATGCCTTTTATACCTTGTATTAAAGCAACATCGCTACTTGCAATGCCTTCTATAACTTGTTTTGGGGTTAATGAAGACAACATAGTACGCGCAATACTTGCACCAATACCACTAACTGATATTAATAATCTGAAAATTTCGCGTTCGGCCAAGGATGAAAAACCATAAAGTGTATGAGAATCTTCCTTTACTTGAAGGTGTGTGAATAGTTTTAAATGTTCACCATCGGGAATTTGTGAATAGGTATGCAATGAAATATTTAAAACATAACCGACACCGTTACAATCTATAACAACATCGGTCGGGTTTTTCTCTACAAGTTTTCCTTGAATATGTGTAATCATTTATAGCAATTCGTTAATCGACCAAATGTAATAAATTTATTCTCAACAGAATTACTTAGCGTTTTGCTTTTCCAATTCCAACTTTTCCTTTTGCTGTGCATCAATCACAGCAATAGCAGTCATATTTACAATCTCATCTACATTGGCACCTAATTGAAGAATGTGTACAGGTTTGCGCATGCCCATCATGATGGGTCCAATAGATACTGCTTCGTTTAATTCTTTCAATAATTTATAGGTGATGTTTGCCGAATCTAAATTTGGAAAAATTAACGTATTCACTTTTTTACCAACTAATTTTGAAAACGGGAATTTTTCTTGAAGCATTTCAGCATTTAGAGCAAAATCGGTTTGTAATTCACCATCTACAACCATATTAGGATAATATCGGTGTAAGTGTGCTACGGCATCACGAACTTTTGAAGCATTTTCGTTTGAAGAAGACCCAAAGTTTGAATATGAAATCATAGCCATTACCGGATCCATACCGAACATTTTAACCACTTGCGAGGTCATTTGTGCGATTTTGGTAAGCTCTCTAGCTGAAGGATTGATGTTTATAGAGGTGTCACTTAAAAACATAGGTCCACGCTTCGTCATCATAACATTAGTTGTGGCAATACGCGACGTCCCTTTTGCCATACCAATAAGCTCTAACATTGGTTTTACAACCGAGGGATAATTTCTGGAATATCCTGAAATTAGGGCATCTGCATCACCTTCATTCACCATCATTGCAGCGAAATAGTTACGCTCACGCATTAAACGTTGTGCTGAGTAATAGGTAACTCCACGACGTTTACGTTGTTCCCAATATACTTTGGCGTATTTGTTTTTACGTTCGTCCTCTTCTTCGGTTTTAGGATCAATTATAAGAACATCTTCAGCATCAAATTCAACTTCCGCCATTAATGCTTTTATGGTTTCAGCTCTACCTAATAAAATAGGAATGGCAATACCTTCTTCATAAACTATTTGTGCAGCTTTTATAACCGCCAATTGGTCTGCTTCGGCAAAAACAACACGTTTTGGATCTGATTTTGCACGGTTAAACAACAATCTAATCAGTTTATTATCGTTCCCCAAGCGTTCTCTTAATTCATCTTTGTATTTTTCCCAATCAAGAATGGGTTCTTTGGCAACACCGCTTTCCATTGCTGCTTTTGCAACTGCAGGAGGTATTTCGGCAATTAAACGTGGGTCGAATGGTTTTGGTATGATGTATTCTTTACCAAATGTTAATCGGGTTTCACCGTATGCAATGTTAACTTGTTCTGGCACCGATTCTTTAGCTAATCTTGCCAAAGCATGTACAGCCGCCATTTTCATTTCCTCGTTAATTTTGGAAGCACGTACATCTAATGCACCACGGAATATAAATGGAAACCCTAATACATTGTTAACTTGATTAGGGTGGTCTGAACGACCTGTTGCCATGATGATATCCTTACGGGTTTTTATAGCTAAATCGTATTTAATTTCTGGGTGGGGGTTAGCCATGGCAAATACAATAGGGTTTTTTGCCATTGACAACAACATCTCTGGAGATACGATATTTGCCATAGATAGCCCAATAAACACATCGGCGTCTACCATAGCCTCATCAAGCGTATCTATTTTTCGGTGAGTGGCGTATTCGGCTTTTTCAGATGATAAATTTTCTCTATCATCCCTTATAACGCCTTTACTGTCCAGCATCACCATATTTTCACGTTTGGCACCACATGCTTGGTATAAACGGGAACAAGAAATGGCCGCTGCACCAGCGCCGCTTATTACAATTTTTACTTCATCTAATTTCTTTTTGGCAATTTCAACCGCATTAATTAATGCAGCTGCCGATATGATGGCTGTACCATGTTGGTCGTCATGCATTACGGGAATATCCAATTCCTCCTTCAAACGTCTTTCAATTTCAAACGCTTCAGGTGCTTTAATATCTTCTAAATTGATACCTCCAAAAGTAGGGGCTATATTTTTTACGGTTGCGATAAATTCATCAACATTTTCGGTATCAACCTCAATGTCAAATACATCAATATCTGCAAAAATTTTGAACAACAAGCCTTTACCTTCCATAACAGGTTTCCCTGCCAATGCACCAATATTCCCTAAACCTAAAACAGCCGTACCGTTTGATATTACGGCAACCAAATTACCTTTGGCCGTATATTTATAGGCGTTGTTTTTATCTTTTTCAATCTCCAAACACGGTTCGGCAACGCCTGGTGAATAGGCTAAAGATAAATCGCGTTGTGTTGAATATTTTTTGGTTGGGACTACTTTTATTTTACCAGGAGTTGGTTTTGCGTGGTATATAAGGGCCTCTCTTCGTTTACTTTCTTCGCTCATAGGACTAAATTAGTTAACTAAACGAACAAAGATAATAATCCTATTTTATGAAAACCTTAATCTTTAAAAAAATTGATATTTCTTTTCAATCCCGAGAATTTAGTTCGTTTTACTGCGGAATTCTTAAATACTTTTTTGAAGGTGTCTTCAGTAATCTCTTCCCAATCTTTTTTGGTCATGGACAATAATTCGGGATGCGGATTAAATAATGGCTCATTATGTGCTTTCGAAAATCGGTTCCATGGACAAACATCTTGACATACATCGCAACCAAACATCCAATCATCAAACTTACCTTTAAATTCGGTTGGGATGTTTTCTTTTAATTCGATGGTGAAATAGGAAATACATTTGCTACCATCAACCACATAAGGTTCAGTGATGGCTTGTGTTGGACATGCATCTATACAAGCGGTACAGGTGCCGCAATGATCGGTTGTTCTGGAGTCGTATTCCAATTCTAAATCGACAATTAATTCCGCAATAAAGTAAAACGAGCCCACTTGTTGGGTTAACAAATTGCTGTGTTTCCCTATCCAACCTAAACCAGATTTTGCTGCCCAGGCCTTATCTAGAACGGGCGCAGAATCTACAAAAGCACGTCCATGAACTTCGCCTACTTCATCTTGAATAAACTGTAAAAGCGATTTTAGTTTATCTTTAATAACAAAATGATAGTCGGTTCCGTAAGCGTATTTTGATATTTTAAAACTGTTTTCGTTTTGAGATTCTTTCGGAAAATAATTTAATAGTAATGAAATAACCGATTTTGAACCATCTACCAATTTTGTGGGATCTAAACGTTTATCAAAATGGTTTTCCATGTACTGCATTTGTCCATGCATGTTGTTGTTTAGCCATTTTTCCAATCGAGGTGCTTCTTCTTCTAAAAACTGAGCTTTACTGATGCCACAAGACAAAAAACCGAGGCGTTTGGCTTCGGTTTTTATGAGATAAGCCCTCTCTCTAGCTCTCTCCCCAAGGGAGAGAGAACTCAGACCGGTTTTACTCTTGCTATTCATGATAATGTTTCTTTTTGAACAATACTGGTAAAGCCTTGAAAGTCCCCTTTGGGGATTTAGGGGAACAACCCTCCCTGAATAGGCCCTTTAATTTTCCCTAAATGCCTATAAGCTAACTCAGTTACCTCACGACCACGAGGTGTTCGCATAATAAAACCTTGTTGGATTAAAAAGGGTTCATAAACCTCTTCAATAGTTTCGGCACTTTCGCTTACTGCAGTTGCCAAAGTTGTAATGCCGACGGGTCCACCTTTAAATTTATCGATAATGGTAGATAAAATTTTATTATCCATTTCATCTAAACCAAACGCATCTACATTTAATGCTTCCAATGCATATTTTGCGATTTTTATATCAATACTTCCGTTGCCTTTTATTTGGGCAAAATCGCGCACACGACGCAATAATGCATTTGCAATTCGTGGAGTTCCTCGACTTCTTCCTGCAATTTCAATGGCTGCTTCCATAGAGATTGCCACATTTAAAATGGAGGAACTACGTTGCACTATGGTGGTTAAAAGCTCTGTATTATAATATTGCAACCTACTTTGAATACCAAAACGGGCACGCATGGGTGCGGTTAATAATCCGGAACGCGTGGTTGCGCCAACAAGAGTAAATGGATTTAAATTGATTTGAACGGAACGCGCATTTGGCCCCGATTCAATCATGATATCAATCTTATAATCTTCCATGGCGGAATAGAGATATTCTTCTACTATGGGACTTAATCTATGGATTTCATCTATGAATAACACATCACGTTCTTCAAGATTGGTCAACAATCCTGCTAAATCACCTGGTTTATCCAACACAGGACCTGAGGTTATTTTGATACCTACATTTAATTCATTGGCAAGAATATGAGCCAAGGTAGTTTTACCAAGTCCTGGAGGTCCATGAAATAAAGTATGATCTAATGCTTCATCACGTAAATTAGCCGCTTGAACAAAAATTTGAAGGTTCTCCAACACTTGGTCTTGACCTGTAAAATCTTCAAAAGATAAGGGTCTTAACTTTTTTTCGACATCTAATTCTTCTGGAGAAAAGTTTTCGTTTGTTGGGTCTAGGTTTTCGTTCATAGCAACTTCCTGCGAAGGCAGGAACCTTATTTTATTATGTATAAATCTTAAAAGATAGTAGATTCCCACCTTTGCGGGAATGACAAAAAAACTATTCAAGCAAATATAAAGAAAAAGCCTTTCCAAACTAAGGAAAGGCTTTCTCAAATTATATGGTTGGTTAGAATTGGGGTTAATTTAAAATTGTAAATTCACAACGACGGTTGATATCGTATTCTTCTTCTTTACATATACCTTCTTTAACACATTCGTTAAGTGGTTGCATTTCACCATAACCAATACTTTTCAATCGGTTTCTATCAATGCCTTGGCTTACCAAATATTCTAAAGTTGAAGCGGCGCGACGTTTAGATAAATCTAAATTATATTGGTCGTTACCACGCGCATCGGTATGTGCCGACACTTCTATTTCCATAGATGGGTATTTTTTCATTAAATCTACCAACACATTCAAAATAGTTGCAGCATCATTACGAATGTTAGATTTATCGAAATCAAAATAGATTTTTTCTAATTCTACCTGTACTTCACCTTTTTCATTTTGTTTTACACGTTCTTCAGCATCAGCAAATGATTCTAAAGTTAAATAAATATTATGCTGAATTTTGCCTTTGCTATCGGTTGAAAACTCCACATCTTGTGGAATATACGCTTTACGTGTTCCTCTAACTTTATATTTTTTATTTGGTTCAATTTTGAATAAATAATCGGCTTTGGCACCAACAATGGAATCCTGAATCACATTTCCAGCATCGTCAAATAAACTTACTAAAGACCCTGGTAATATTTTTTTACTGTTTTTGTCTAGTACTATACCTTCAACCAAATATTTGGTTAAGATATTTTCTTCTCTTCCAAAACCATACAGTCTATCGAACCCGCTTCTGTTTGAAGACACAAATCCTTTATTGCTATTCTCTTTAATAACATAGGCAAAATCGTCTAAACTACTATTGATAGAGCTTCCTAAGTTTACAGGGGTATCGAAACTTCCGTTTACCAAGTTGCTTCTAAAAACATCCAATCCGCCATATCCTAAATGACCATCTGATGCGAAATACAATACACCTAAATCACTTATATATGGAAACTGTTCGCGGTGTTTGGTGTTCACTTTTGCACCTAAATTTTCTGGCTCTCCGTAGGTGCCATCATCGTTAACAGCTACTTTATAGATATCAAAACCACCAATGGTTCCGGGCATATCACTAGCAAAATAGAGTGTTTTTCCATCTTTACTAATGGAAGGATGTTCACAGCTGTACTTCATAGAATTGAATGGTAATTCTTTAACATTTGTCCAGTTTCCATTTACCAATTCAGCTTTAAAAATTTGCACATGGGCAATACGATCTTCTTCAGTTTTAGCACGTGAATTATTAGTTCTATTAAAATACATAGTGTTTCCATCTTTACTGAACACTGCATTGCTTTCGTGGGAATCCGTATTGATTTCATCTGAAAAAGGCATGACATTTTCTAGTTTTCCATCTGGTGTAAGGGTTCCTGAATACAAGTCTAAATATGGTAATTTGTTCCAAGAATAAGATGGGCTTTCGGAATTTCTGGTTGAAGCAAACACCACTTTATCATCGCCATAAAAAGACATACCAAAATCGCTATTAGTTCCAGTATCGCTTGTAATTTGCTCTAACTTAAATGTATGAGGCGTTGTTTTTTCAGTCAACTCCAAAAAAGCAGGGGTATTAATCCGTTGGTTGTAATATCTGCTTAAATGAACATCGGCTTCTTTATAATCTTTAACACCTTTTAAGGCTTGCGCGAACCTGAAATGGAATTCTATATCTATGGAATCTCCATAGCTAACAAACAACTCCCTATAGGTTTTAATAGCCTTTTGAAGTTTAGTGTTATAGTAATAACTGTCTGCTAAGTTTTGAAGCACTTCTTGGGTACGATCTTTAGTTTCGTAAATTTCTGCAGCTTCAACATAGGCTCTCATTTCAAAAAGCTTATTGGCGCGTTTTACGTTTCCTTTTTGTGCTAGTGACATTCCACTAACTAGTAAAAGGCTTGCAAGTATGTATATATGTTTTTTCATCTCTTTATAGTCTTAGTTAGGGTTAGAAGAATCTAGGTGAACGATCGTAGCCACCTCTAAATCCGAATAAATCAATATCAAACAAAACAAATATTTCGTGAGAACCTGAATTATAATCGCCAAGGTTACTGGTTGTGAAATCGTAAGCATATCCTATTTTTAGATCTGGCATGACTCTAAAACTTACCAACCCACTAATAGCATCATCTAAACGGTAGCCTAAACCTGCTTCCAGTTTTTCATTAAATAAAACATTGGCTGTAATATCGAGTGATAATGGTGCACCTTGAACCGACTTCGCCATAAATGCTGGTTTAAATTTTAGATCCCTATTTATATCAAACACATAACCTCCCGTTAAGTAATAGTGAATACTTTCAACGCCTGTAGCTTTAACGCCATTTTCAGTTTCAATATGTTTTGAATTTAACATATTGGGAGCTGACAAACCGATGTAATAATTATCGGTAAAATAAAAGGCTCCAATACCAATATTAGGGAATGTTTTACTGATGTTTTCGTTGAAAGCCATATCTGTTGATGCACTTCCTGATTGCAGCGTAAAACCATCAAAATTAACATTGAAAAAGGTTAAACCTGCTTTGATTCCTAATGATAGTTTTCCACGGTCTAGACCCATTGGTAACACATAGGCGAAATCTGCGTAAATATTATTTTCTTGAACCACATCGCCTATATTATCGTTAGTAAACGAGATTCCCGCTTCTATTTTTTCGTTAATAGGTGTGTGAGCAAAAAAGGTTCCTGTTTTTGGAGCACCTTCAACTCCTACCCATTGGGTTCTGTATAAACCACCCAAATTCAAAATGGCTGGATCTGCTGTAGCATAGGCAGGGTTTATAACACTCATATTATACATATACTGTGTAAATTGAGGATCTTGCTGCGCGAAACTTTGAAAAGACAAAAGTGTCAATCCTACTAAGGCAGCTATTTTATGATATATATTTAAATTTTTCATGTTTTCTAAATTTTTGTTTATCTAAAAAATTATCTGCTTAAGTATAAATGACCTTGTTTTGGTTTATTCTTACCATCATTGAAATTGAAAATGTAATAGTACATTCCTACGGGCAAATCACCTTTTAACATAGTTCTTGCCTGATTAGATATGCCATTAAAACGTGGGCTAGAAGCATTTCCTTTATAAACAATATTGCCGTAGCGATTATAAATCTCTATTTCAAAATTTGGATAAAGAACATCTAAATTATCGTAATCGTAAGTATCGTTAATACCGTCACCATTTGGCGAGAATCCATCTGGCAAAAACAACTCACCACAAGCTGTTAAATCTGGCGTAACAGCTAATCGCACACTGCTTTCACATCCTGTTGCCGCATCTATAAGTGCTGCATAGTAGGTTGTTAGATTAGTAAGTACATCCGTATTATTAAATACTGTTCCATTCACATGGGCATCATACCAAACTACATTATCTTGTAATTCTGCATACTCGTTTAAGTTTAGTGAAAGATCGTAAATGGTTGGTGCATCGTTAATACAATATTCCTTACTAGAATCTTTTATGGTTGGTGTTGGCGTGTCATTAATAGTCACATTTATTTGAACACTCATCGAGGACTCACAACCAGAACCTGTGGTTTGGGTTGCAAAATAATCTTCACCATCTATTAACGTATCTGTTAGATTTAACGGTATAGTTAAAGCTGCATCGGCATACCAATTTACTGTTCCTGTTGGCCTGATGCTTGATGTTAAATCTGTGACTGTTGGATTATCAACTAAACAAAAAGATGGATTTTGTTCTATTACAATTATTTGAGGAGAATCGTTAACTGTTACAGTAATTTGAGCACTGGCATCTGATGAACATGGTGAAACCGCTGTTACAGTATAAATATAGGTTCCTGATGCATCTGAATTTGGATCGAAAATACTTGAACCACTTGTTAATGAGGGTGACCAAGTACCTCCGCTTTGAGCCGAAGTTCCTAATAATGTAAATAAATCTATTTGACCATCAATAATACAAATGATAGTAGCATTATCAGTTCCTGCATTTGGAGTTTGGGTTACAGTTACCGTTACATTACTAGTATCCGATCCACAAGCATTCGTTACAGTATAAGAATACACACCCGGGGCATCTACCAACGGATTAAAAACACCTGTACCACTAGCCATTGCCGGTGCCCAAGTACCCCCTGTATCGGCGCTTCCTATTAATGTGAATAAATCGGTAGTACCATTGTTACTACATACATCTAAAGTATTATCTGTTCCAGCACTTAATGGTGGTTCTACGGTAATAGTTGTTATTGTATTCGCATCCACACAAGGTGCCGATGCTGTTACTAAATAGTTGAATTGATATGTGCCCGGAGCTACTGCCGAAGCATCAAAGCTACTTCCTGTTAAAGCCCCTGTTCCATCAATATCTTGCCAAACACCAGTAGCGTCTTGGGAGCCATCTAAGGCTATAAATAAATCTACCGCTAAATTAGTATTACAAACCGATATAGGATTTGGATTTCCCGATTTTGGTGATTGATAAATTGTAACAGTTACCAAGGTTCTAACCGAAGATTCACAATTTGTAGTTGCATCGGTTTGTGAAGCATAATAAGTTCCGCTATCAACTAAGGCAACACTTCCAGCCAATGGGCTTCCTCCAGTTGCATTATCATACCATTGTATTGTAGTTCCTGTTGCTGTTAAATCTGAAACGGTTGCCGTATCACAAAATTCTTGAGTTGCTGCTGCTATTGGTGAAGGTGCGTCATTAATTATAATAGATACCGTTACTAATACATCATCACAACTTCCTATGGCATCAACATCATATGTGAAATTATAAGTACCTGCAGAAAGACCATCAATAGTTACCAAATTTCCTGACAAAGCGCCGGTACTATCATCATCACTCCAACTACCTGTTGAATCTTCATCTGTTAATAAATCAAATAAATTATATGTTTGACCTGCTGTTATTGAAGCCATACAAAATTCCATTGGGGCATTCACCGTACCAGATTCTGGAGCATCATCCACTCTAACCAGTACCGTTGAACTGTTTGTGCAGCCATTGGCATCTGTTATGGTATAGGTGAAATTATAGGACCCTATGGTCAAGGCATTTAAATTTACGTCGCTTCCGCTCAATGCGCCTGTTGTATTATCATCTGTCCAAGTACCTCCTGCATCTTCACCTGAAAGTTGGCCGAACAGATCCAATGGTGAATTGGCTGCTAAATCATTTTCGCAAAAGATGGCCGGTGTTGGGGTTCCCGTTACTGGCAATGCATTTATGGTTATGGTTACCGTTACCAGTTCATCGTCGCAACTTCCAATGGCATCCACATCATAAGTGAAATTATAATCGCCTGGTGCTAAAACAGACAAGTCTACTGGGTTTGAAACGGTTGCTCCTAAATTATCTGTTCCCGAAAACCAGGTTCCTGTAACATCCGCCCCTGTTAATGAATCGAATAAATTATAACTTGCTGGTGCTAAATCTTCACAGAACAGAACTGGTGCGTTTGCTGTACCAGATTCTGGAGCATCATCCACTCTAACCAGTACCGTTGAACTGTTTGTACAGCCATTCGCATCTGTTATGATATAAGTGAAATTATAGGAACCGATGGTTAAAGCATTTAAGTTTACCTCGCTTCCGCTCAATGCGCCCGAAGTATTATCATCTGTCCAAGTACCTCCTGGGTCTTGACCTGAAAGTTGACCGAACAGATCCAATGGTGAATTGGCTGCTAAATCATTTTCACAAAAAATGGCAGGTGTTGGTGTTCCCGTTACTGGTAAAGGATTTATGGTAATGGTTACCGTTACCAATGCATCGTCGCAACTTCCAATGGCATCCACATCATAAGTGAAATCATAATCGCCCGGTGCTAAAACAGATAGGTCTACTGGACTTGAAACAATGGCACCTAAATTATTCGTTCCCGAAAACCAGGTTCCTGCTGTATCTTCACCTGTTAATAAATCGAATAAATTATAACTTGCTGGTGCTAAATCTTCACAGAATATGGCTGGTGCGTTTGCTGTTCCAGATTCTGGAGAAGGTTGTACAGTAATAGTTATTGCTTCAGTATCTGAACATGTGCCATTATCTATGGTATAATTAAATTTATAAGGGCTTCCTGCTACTGTTAAATTTGTAAGGTCTATGGGGTTTGTTACTGGTGTATTACTGGCGTCTGTCCAAGTACCACTATTATTATCTTGAGAACCATCTAAAGCAGTAAACAAATCGAATGGTGAATTTGCTGCTAAATCATTCTCACAAAATATTTGGTTCACTGCAACTCCTGTATTTGGATCTGGTAATATCACCACTTGTACTGTTGTAGATTGCTCGGTACATGGATTTGGCAACAAATTTTGTGTATAAGTGAAATCATATGTTCCCGGAATGAAACTTGACAAATCTATTGGAGATGTTACTACTGGGTCTGTGCTTAAAGTTCCTTGTGTCCATTGTCCGTTTAAATCTTCATTATCCAATAAGGAAAATAAGTCAAAATTAGACGGTGCCGCAGACTCACAAAATGTTGCTGGATTTATAGCAGAAGGTATACCTGAGCTAAGTGTTTCAAAAACTGTAATACTTACTGTGGCAACACCATTTGGACATGCTCCAGATGTTGGAACTGTATAAGAAAATACATAAGTTCCTGCTGTTGTTAATGTAGATATATTAACTGTTCCAAGATAGCCACCAGATGTAACTAATGGTCCAGACCAAGAGCCTGTTGTAACTTTAGGGGCTCCTAATTCATCAAATAAATTAAAATCGTTTGCAGGTAAACTATCATCACAATATTCTAAAGATGCTGAAGCTCCCGATTGAACAGGATCATCAATTGTAACTGTAACGGGTATGGCATCACTGTTACAAAAAGCATCCGTAACTTGTACATAATACGTTCCGTTTGTTAAAGGTTCCGAGGCCAATAGGATTGGAGGAATAGGATCTCCAAAGGCATCAACTTGTTCGTACCAATTATAATTAGCTGTAGTTCCAGGATTCAAATCTCCAATTGTTGGATTGGAATCTGAACAAAATTCCTGATTAGGAGTAGGTGTTGGATTTGCTGGTGAAACAGATTGAATTGATTTTCCAAACTTAATCTGACTTGTACAAGGCGTCGGCATGGTTCCATCACTAAAAACGATATAATAATTAACAATACCGTTTGTTACGGCATCGGTAGTATTAGCTTCATTGCTCATGTTTATATCATAATAAACATTTACAGTTCCTCCTACTGGTATATATCCAACTAATGCATCATCAATATAATCTTGAATGGTAGCGTTATCGTTACTACAATAAAATTTATCCAATGATGCTCCTACAGGAACAGGGTTTACTTGAAACGTCACATTTATAGATTGCCTTGTTCCGCAATTGCCAACATTATTTCCTGCATAATAAGTTCCTTGCGTAACCAATTGGGTTGAATTGTAACGAATGCCACCAATAGCTGCGCTATACCACACAGCACCCGGTGCATAGTCGGCACTTAAATTTGCAAAACTATAACCGGCCGCATTACAAATAGGTGCGGGGTTGGGATTTGAAACAGTAGGACACTGAGCAAAACTTGAAAATGATGTCCATAAAAGCATCAAAACACTTAATGTTATTTTAATAACTTTCCTAGATAGTAGTTTTGTTATCATAGTTGAAATAGTTTAGAATCATATTAATAATAGCTTGTCTAAAACATTAGATTAATCCTTTATTATATTATCAGAATTAATCTTTAGCATTTTTAAATCAGTGCAATTTAACTGATTTTTTTGTATTTCAACGATAATTTTGAAATAATTTTACTTTTTATCGAAAAAAAATGTCATTTAAACGGAAAAACTCACCTTTTCGAGGTGAGTTTTTAAATTATAAGCGTAATATTTTAATATCGGCCCTTAGTGTTGAAGCTCTTCTTCGCCTTCTTTTAAAGGAATATTCTGTGGAACAAAGTCTACATCATGCCCTGGTTTACTATAATCGTAAGCCCAACGATGTACATGTGGAATCTCTCCTGGCCAGTTTCCATGAATATGCTCAACAGGTGTTGTCCATTCTAAGGTTGTAGAACTCCAAGGGTTTTGAGTTGCTTTCTTTCCGTAGAAAATACTACTGAAAAAGTTATATAAATATACTATTTGTACCACACCACCAATTAAAGCAAAAATGGTGATAATAACATTTACGTTTGCTAAATCGTCGAATAATGGAAAATTAGAATTTGTGTAATAACGACGTGGTAAACCTGCCATACCTATAAAGTGCATTGGGAAAAACACACCATAAGCACAAACTGCGGTAATCCAGAAGTGAATATAACCTAAGTTTTTATTCAACATCCTACCAAACATTTTTGGATACCAGTGGTAAATACCAGCAAACATACCGTAAAGTGCAGATATTCCCATTACCAAATGGAAGTGAGCTACTACAAAATAAGTATCGTGAACGTTGATGTCTAAAGCACTATCTCCAAGAATGATTCCTGTTAATCCTCCAGTGATGAATGTAGAAACGAACCCAATAGAGAATAACATGGCAGGGTTCATCTGAAGATTACCTTTCCATAACGTTGTAATCCAGTTGAATGCTTTCACCGCTGATGGAATCGCAATCAATAAAGTTGTAAATGTAAATACAGAACCTAAGAATGGATTCATACCAGAAATAAACATATGGTGACCCCATACAATAGTTGATAAGAATGCAATGGCTAAAATAGAAGCAATCATGGCACGATAACCAAAAATTGGTTTACGTGAATTTGAAGCCATAATTTCAGAAACTAATCCCATTGCTGGTAATATAACGATATATACTTCTGGGTGACCTAAGAACCAAAATAAGTGTTCAAACAATACAGGAGAACCACCTTGGTAATGTAAAACTTCACCTTGAATAAATATATCTGATAAGAAGAATGATGTTCCAAAGCTTCTATCCATGATTAATAATAATGCCGCAGATAATAATACTGGGAATGAAATAATACCAATTACAGCTGTTACAAAGAAAGCCCAAATTGTTAATGGTAATCTTGTCATAGACATCCCTTTGGTACGTAAGTTAATTACAGTAACAACATAATTAAGAGAACCTAATAATGAAGACGCAATAAATATTGCCATAGAAACTAACCAAAGCGTCATACCCATACCTGACCCCCCTTGAGCCATTGGTAAAGCACTTAATGGTGGATAGATGGTCCATCCAGCTGCAGCAGGACCTGCTTCAACAAATAATGATATGACCATGATTACACTTGAAAGGAAGAATAACCAATAAGACACCATATTTAGGAATCCTGAAGCCATATCGCGCGCTCCAATTTGTAACGGAATTAACAAGTTACTGAACGTTCCACTTAAACCAGCGGTTAGAACAAAGAATACCATGATGGTACCGTGAATGGTTACTAATGCTAAATAAATATCGGCATCCATAACACCTTCTGGAGCCCATTTGCCCAATAAAGCTTCAAACAATACGTTTGGCTCCTCTGGCCATGCAATTTGCATACGGAACATCATAGACATTAAAACACCTATAACCCCCATAATCGTACCTGTAATTAGGTACTGTTTGGCAATCATTTTGTGATCTTGACTAAATATATATTTAGTTACAAAGGTCTCTTTATGATGATGTCCGTGGTCGTCATGAGCGTCGTGAGCGTGAGTATCTTCGTGTGCTGACATAATCTTATAGCGTATTTATCTTTTTTTTAATTAATTAACTAGAGAGTTTTTGAATTCTTTTTGCTCCTTCATCCAAGCATCATATTCTTCTTGAGTTTCTACTACAATCTTCATTTGCATGTTGTAGTGAGATTTTCCGCAAATTTTATTACATAATAATAAATAGTCAAACTCATATCTCTCCAAAGCTTCTCCACCTTCAGCAATTAACTTTTGACTTTTTTCTACTCTAATATTATTAATGTTTGCTACTTTCTCAATCATTTCTGGTGTTTGGCGCATCTCAGCAGTAGTAACTGTTGGTGTGAAGCCAAATTGTGTAATCATACCCGGTACACAGTTCATCTGTGCTCTAAAGTGTGGCATATATGCAGAATGTAATACGTCTTGAGAACGCATTTTGAACAATACTGGTTTTCCTACTGGTAAATGCAACTCCGTAGTGATAACATCATCTTGTGCATTTGGATCTGCTTCATCTAAACCTAAAATATTGGCACGGTCAATGTCAATTAAACGCACATTGGCCTTTCCTAAGGTATTATCTGCACCACCATATCTAGCTTTCCAGTTAAACTGTTGTGCATATAACTCTATTACTAATGGGTCGTCGCTCTCATCAACACCCATGATGTTAATCCAAGTATTTAAACCATATATAATTAAACCTGCTAAAACAATTACCGGTATAATAGTCCAGATAGCTTCTAATTTGTTGTTATCAGCAAAAAACAATGCTTTTTTACCTTTTTCACCTTTGTATTTAAATGCAAAATAGTGTAATAAAAATTGAGTAATGGTTTGTGTGATAAAGATAATTATCATTGAGATAATCATTAAATTATCAATAGTTGGACCATGTTCAGATGCCGAGTTTGACATTAAAGGCAAATCGCCCCATTTTGCAAAACATACAATAGTAATGATATAAATGAACGCTAAAAAGCCCATCATTAAATATCCATTGATTGTATTATCCTTGTCAGTGGCAACTTGAGAGTTTTCATTTTTAGCTTGTGCCAAATCGAAAATCTTTACCATTTGCCATATGGCAACTAAAATAAATACTAAAACTATAATTGTTAATAAAGCAGTCATTTGTATCGTTCGTCTTTATTTATATCTTAATTAATAATGAAAATCTTCACTTTCTTTTCTAAAAGGATAACCTTTTACAAGTAATGGCGCTTTTGTTAAAGCTGTAAATACTACAAATATGAATAAACCAGCAAAAAGCAATATAGAACTTATTTCAGGGATACCTATAAACCATCTATCTCCTACGGTAGCTGGCATAATCATATTGAAAATATCTATATAATGCCCGAATAAAATTACCAATCCAGCCATTACAACAAACCAAGGGATACGTTTATAATCAGCGTTCATTAACAATAAAATTGGGAACACAAAATTCATAACTACCATGCCTAAGAAAGGTAATTGGTAATCGTTAAAACGAGATATGAAATATGTTACCTCTTCTGGTATGTTTGAGTACCAAATAAGCATGAATTGTGAGAACCATAAGTAGGTCCAGAAAATACTGAAAGCAAACATGAATTTAGCAACATCGTGTAAATGGTTTTCATTTACAAATGGTAAATAATTTCTAGATTTTAAGTAAATAGTGATTAAAGCGATTACGGTAATACCACTTACAAACATACTAGCAAATACATACCAACCAAATAAAGTTGAGAACCAGTGAGGATCTACACTCATAATCCAATCCCAAGACATTATAGATTCAGAATAAATAAAGAATACTAAAAATGCAGCGGCTATACGAAATGATTTCTTAAAGTTGCTTTGGTCTTCTGCTGTATCTTGAGCTATAGAGAATTTACGAGCGAAATGACGGTATAAACTCCATCCAGCTATAAATATTAAACCTCTAATAGTAAACCAAGGTAAGCTTAACCATCCTGATTTTCCTTGTAATAATTTATCGTGCGCTACTACTTCAGGATCCATCCATACAAATAAATTGTAATGGCCAATAGTACCCGAAGCTACCGCAATAGCCAAAACTATTAAAGCACCAGGCAGTACATAAGCCGTAATACCTTCCATAACTCTAAACAATACTGGAGACCATCCTGCTTGAGATGCAATTTGAATAGCGTAAAAAGCTAAAACACCTAAACCAATCATCATAAAGAAAAAGGCAGCTACATATAGTGCAGACCATGGTCTGTTTGCTATTTGGTGCTGAACATGTTCAATATGTTCTTTGTGCTCATCAACTTCAGCATGTGCTTCTTCCCCATGTCCATTATCAACAGCATGAGCATCATGACTAGCCGCTCCATGAGAAGCTTCTGCTGCATGACCACCACCGTGGTGAGATTCTTCTGCAAGTAAGGTTTCAACTTCTTCAAAAGATTTATGAGATGTCATAAAACCATATCCAACTCCTAATGCTCCTAAAATCATTAGAATGAAAGAAAATGTCTTTAATTTATTTGAAAATGTATACATATCTATAATAATCTTGTCTATCTTACTTTTCTAAATTAGCCTTTAATTCCAACACATACGAAACTACTTGCCAACGCTCTTCTTCTTTCAACTGGTTTGCATAGGAACCCATCGCATTTTTTCCATAATAAATAGTATGGTAAATACTTCCTTCATTTATTGCTCTACCTGCATCATCATAACTTGGAATACCTAATATTTTTTCGCGTTTTACTAGATTTCCTTGTCCGTCTCCTTTAGTTCCATGACAGATACCGCAATAAATATCATATAATGCTTTTCCTCTTTCTAAATCAACTGAAAGAGAATCTAAAGGGCTTTTCAAGGTTTCTTTAGCTAACGTATAACCCTCAGTTGAATTCTCAATATCAAAAGGTATAAAACCTCTTGCTATAGAACCTTCTGCAGGCAATTGTGCTTCAACTCCATTTTTAAAAGCAGATGATTCGCTATAGGTTTCGTAACCTACAGACTCATACATGTTAGGCATGAATTGGTAGTTAGGTGCGGTATCCTTTTTACATGATACAGCAACTAAAACAACTGCTATTACTAATATTTTAATTAAGCTCTTCATCATTATTAATGCGCTTTATCAATTAAATTAATCTCTACGGCTCCAGTATCTTTAAGCAAATTTTCAAGAGCTTCTTCATTACCATCAACTGCAATTTCCATTAAGAAATGATCGTCTGTTGTTCTTGGGTCTGGATTTTCAGCTTCTTTGAATGGCCACATTCTACTTCTTAAATAAAATGTAATTACCATTAAATGCGCAGCGAAAAACACCGTTAACTCAAACATAATTGGCACGAATGCTGGCATATTTTCTATATAGCTAAAACTTGGTTTACCGCCAATATTTTGGGGCCAATCTTCAATCATGATGAAATTCATCATAACGGTTGCAACTGTTAAACCAACTAGACCATACATAAATGCTGCAATAGCTATTCGTGTAGGTGCTAATCCCATAGCTTTGTCTAGTCCATGTACTGGAAATGGTGTGTATATTTCTTCGATATGATATCTTTCTGCCTTAACCTTTTTAACAGCCGACATTAATACATCATCATCTGTATAAATAGCGTGAATAACTTTTGAAGTTTCCATTGACTATGTTTAGTTTATTAATTTTTTAGCTTGTCCTGACCAATCATCACGTTCTGCTCTTCCCGGGAAAGAACCTGTAATTTCGTCTAACAAATCATATTCTCTTTTTGTCATTTTGCTTACCTGAGCATAGGTATAAATACCAATACTATTTAAGACTTCTTCCATTTTTGGACCAATACCATTGATAACCTTTAAATCATCAGGCGTTTGTAATGTTGGGTCGAATTTACCAATGCCCTGTAAAAGATTATCTAATTTCTCAGAATTATCTTGACTTGGTTTGCTTGCTGTTGTTTCTTGAGGCAACTTAAAGTTAGAAGTTCTTGCATCTGCACCAGTTCCAACCAAACTATCACCTCTTTCTCTAATATTTTTATAACGCTCACCAGATGATTTTAAAATTGTTTTTACCTCTGCTTGCGCAATTACTGGGAATGTTCTCGAGTATAATAAGAATAATACAAAGAAGAATCCTATAGTTCCTATAAAAATACCTATATCAACAAATGTTGGAGAGAACATAGTCCATGAAGATGGTAAGTAATCTCTATGTAACGACGTTACGATGATTACGAAACGCTCAAACCACATTCCAATATTTACTACAATTGAGATAAAGAATGAGAACATGATGCTTGTTCTTAACTTCTTGAACCACATAAACTGCGGAGAGAATACGTTACAAGTCATCATCGCCCAATATGCCCACCAGTAAGGACCAGTTGCTCTGTTTAAGAATGCATATTGTTCGTATTCAACACCAGAATACCATGCAATAAATAACTCTGTAATATAAGCCACACCAACAATAGAACCCGTAATCATGATTACAATGTTCATCAACTCGATGTGTTGTACGGTAATATAATCTTCAAGGTTACACACTTTTCTCATGATGATAAGAAGTGTATTTACCATGGCGAATCCTGAGAATACCGCTCCAGCAACGAAGTATGGAGGGAAAATAGTGGTATGCCAACCTGGGATTACCGAGGTTGCGAAGTCAAATGATACAATAGTATGTACAGAAAGTACAAGTGGTGTTGCTAAACCTGCAAGTACCAAAGATACTTCTTCAAAACGTTGCCAATCTTTAGCACGACCAGACCATCCAAAACTTAAAATAGAGTATATTTTCTTTTGGAAAGGCTTAATAGCTCTATCGCGTAGCATTGCGAAATCTGGAAGTAAACCAGTCCACCAGAATACTAATGATACTGATAGGTATGTTGAAATTGCAAATACGTCCCAAAGTAACGGTGAGTTGAAGTTTACCCATAAAGAACCAAACTGATTCGGGATTGGTAATACCCAGTATCCTAACCATGGACGACCCATGTGAATAATTGGAAATAAACCTGCCTGAACTACCGAGAAGATGGTCATCGCCTCTGCAGAACGGTTAATTGCCATTCTCCATTTTTGACGGAACAGTAAAAGTACCGCAGAAATAAGTGTTCCTGCGTGACCAATACCAACCCACCAAACGAAGTTAGTAATATCCCAGGCCCAACCTACGGTTTTATTTAAACCCCAAGTTCCAATACCTGTTGATATGGTATATAAAATACATCCAATACCCCAAAGAAAAGCTGCAAGTGAAATACCAAAAACTATCCACCATTGTTTGTTTGCTTTTCCTTCTACTGGCTTAGCCACATCCACAGTAACGTCGTGGTATGATTTTTCGCCTGTAACTAAGGGTCTTCTAATAGGTGCTTCGTAATGAGACGCCATTTCTTAATTGTTTATTTGTTTATTTGTTTAAGCGTTTATTTGTTTAAAAGACACATTGCTTTTTAAACTTTTTACTTTCAAACTCTTTACTTGATTTATGCTTCAGTTGTATTTCTCACTTTTGTTTGATACATCACGTTTGGTTTAACCCCTACATGCTCTAACAAGTGGTACATACGTTTATCTTCTTTAAGTTTTGCAACTTGACTTTCTTTATCGTTGATGTCTCCAAAAACCATAGCGCCACTTCCACAAGCTGCAGAACATGCTGTTTGGAATTCTCCATCTTTAATTTCACGTCCATCACGCTTAGCATCAAGAATTGTTTTTTGTGTTTTTTGAATACACATAGAACATTTTTCCATAACACCACGAGAACGTACTACAACATCTGGATTCAATACCATACGACCTAAATCGTCATTCATATGATAATCAAACTCATCATTGCCATTGTACAAGAACCAGTTGAAACGACGTACTTTATAAGGACAGTTGTTTGCACAATATCTAGTACCTACGCAACGGTTGTAAGCCATGTGGTTTTGACCTTGGCGACCATGAGAAGTTGCTGCCACAGGACATACAGTTTCACAAGGCGCATGGTTACAGTGCTGACACATTACTGGTTGGAATGCTACTTGTGGGTTTACAGAAGCATTTTCCATTTCACCAAATTCGCTTAACGAACTTCCTAATCCAGAAATATTATCTTTTTTCTCGTTATCACCTTCAAAAGATTCTTCAGATGAATAATATCTATCGATACGTAACCAATGCATATCACGGCTACGACGCACTTCTGTTTTACCAACTACCGGTACATTATTTTCAGCGTGACAAGCAATAACACAAGCCCCACATCCTGTACAAGCATTTAAGTCGATTGACAGATTGAAATGATGCCCTATAGAGCGATCAAATTCATCCCATAAATCTACCTCTGGAGATGTTACTGGAGTTTCTTTATGGTTTAAAGATACTACAGGAACTGCATTCCAATGTTTTTTATCTTTGGTATTGAAGATTTCTAAAGACGTTTCTTTAATGATATCGCCACGACCCATTAAGGTATTATGTAACTGTACCGATGCAAATTCATGCTCACCAGCTGCAGCCTCAATAGTAACGTTTTGTACCGTGTTAAAATCTTTATATAATGCATAGGCATTCACACCTGTTTGCATTTCTTCTTTTAATCCTTTAGTTTTTCCGTAACCAAACGCTAAACCAACGGAGCCTTTAGCTTGCCCTGGTTGAATCATTACTGGAGCTGTAATAGTGGTTCCGTTTACAGAAACTTTAGCATAACTACCATTTAAGGCACCGTTAGCAACGTGCTTATTCATTAAACCTAATGCATCAGCATCAGCTTTTGAAATGGTTAAATAGTTATCCCAAGATGTTCTTGTAATGGGGTCTGGAAACTCTTGTAACCATGGGTTATTGGCTTGTTGCCCATCACCCATACCTACTTTGGTATATAATGTTAATTCTAAACCTGATTTTTTAGCTGAAGCAGTTAAAGCACTAGCAGCATTTCCTGAAGGCACGTCTGCTGATGTTTCAGCATCCGATGTATTTTCAGTTTCAGTAGCAATGGCTCCAACATAAACACCATCATGTAGTGCTTGATTGAATGAACTACCACCTAAAATACTGGTTCCCCAGGTTTCTTTAATATAATCGTGGTAAGAAACATCGCTTCCGTTCCATTTTAATAAAGCCTCTTGAAATTGTCTGGTTTTGAATAACGGACGAATAGTTGGCTGTGTTAAAGCATAATGTCCCTTTTTCAATTCAACATCGCCCCAAGATTCTAGATAATGAGGTGCTGCTGCAACGTATTGGGTTTCTGATGCGGTTTCATCAACTTTCATTGAGAACGCAATAGATAATTCTGTTTTCTTTAATCCTGCTACAAAATCTGAAGCATTAGGCAACGTGTAAACTGGATTTACGCCACTCATAATAATGGCTCCAATTTTACCTGCCTTCATATCAGCAACTAAATTTAAAACCGCTTTATCATTACCTTGTCTTGTTTTAATAGGTGTTTTTGGATCGAAAGCTTTACTGCCTAAAAATTCATTAATTTCAAAAACAACAGTTTGTGCATTTACATCTTGAATTCCAGTAACTACAACTCCTTCGCTTCCTGCTTTCTTTAATTGAGCTGCTGCTTTTTTAACGGCTTCTTCAATATGTGATGGTAAACTTCCTGAAACAGAACCACCAACCACATAACTATATAATTTAGCTAAAGCTATTTTTTGTTCACTTGGTGTTAATGGCACACGCTTATCAGCATTCGCACCAGTTAAAGACATATTAGACTCAAACTGAATGTGACGCGACATTTCACCGTTTTGTGGGATTTTGTTTTTTGAGTAACCAGAATCAAAACCACCACCTTGCCAATCGCCTAAGAAATCGGCACCAACAGAAACGATGGTCATGGCATTAGAGAAATCGTAATTAGCTAAACCACGCTCTCCATATTTTGCTTGGTAGGCATCCAACGCGGCCGATTCTGAAACAGCATCATATACAACGTGGCGAACATTACCATATTTTTCTTTAAACTCAGAAATCAACTTACTTGTAGAAGGACTTGCGAATGTTTGCGTAAGTAACACAATTTCTTTTCCAGCTACTTTTAAATCGGTTAATTTTTGATTGGTTTCTTTATCAAATGTACTCCAAGAAATAGAAGTGCCTCCTTTTTTAGGCCCTTGAACTCTTAAACTATCGTACAATCCTAAAACCGAAGCATTAACTCTAGCATTAGCTGTTCCATTAACAGCTGCTAAAGTGTTATTTTCAATTTTAATGGGACGACCTTCACGCGTTTTAACTAAAACACTAGCAAAATCAAATCCGTCTGCAATAGTTGTTGCATAGTAGTTAGCAACTCCAGGAATAATTTCTTGAGGTTGTACTACATAAGGAATAGATTTAACAACAGGTCCTTCACAAGCAGCTAAAGATGCTGCAGCTGTACTAAACCCTACATATTTTAAGAAATCGCGACGTGTAGTAGAACTTGCTTCCAATGCATCTTTATCACCTAAAAATTCATCAGCAGGAATTTGCTCTACAAACTCGTTTTGTTTTAGCGTCTCAACAATAGAACTATTCTCGTTTAGCTCTTCAACACTTTTCCAGTATTTCTTGTTTGATGACATATTATATAATTGAATTACTTCTTATTAAATTTATTAATAGTGGCATTTACCACATTCTAAACCACCCATTTGAGCAGCAGTCAACTTGTCTACACCATACTTTTTAGATAATTCTTCATGAATTTTAGTATAGTAAGCATTATCTTTTACGTTAACATCGGTAGTTCTATGACACTCAATACACCAACCCATAGTTAAAGGTGCATGTTGAGAAACCACTTCCATTTCTTCAATCGGGCCGTGACATGTTTGACATTCAACACCAGCAACAGTTACGTGTTGTGAGTGGTTAAAGTAAACGAAATCTGGCAAGTTGTGAATACGAACCCATTTTACAGGTTGTGAATTCCCGGTGTATTTTTGTTCAGCATCATCCCAACCAGCTGCTTTGTATAGTTTTTTAATTTCACCATCATAGAATTCTTTAGAATGTTCTGGAGTTGTTTCTCCATTGTATTCATAAATTGATTTATGACAGTTCATACAAACATTTAAAGATGGAATTCCTGAAGTTTTACTTGTTCTTGCAGAAGAGTGACAGTATTTACAATCGATACCGTTATCACCAGCATGAATTTTATGTGAAAAGTGAATTGGTTGCACTGGTTGGTAACCTTGATCTACACCAACTTGCATTAGATATCCATAAACAAAATAGGCGCTTGACAATAAAAAGAATATTGCAACAACCAACATTAAAAATTGGTTCTGAACAAAAGCTTTCCAAAGTGGTGTTCTTTTTGTTTCTTCTGGTAATTCTATATTTTGAGCTGAAGCAAAGCGGCGTAATGTTTTGTTTACTAAATATAAACCTGCTGCTAGTAATATAAATAGGATTGCTAAAGCCCCTAAGATAATTTCGTTTGAAACACCTCCAGTTGAGGCTGTATTATCCGTTGCAACCGCAGCTCCACCAGCAGCTGCTGCAGGCGCTTCTGCTTTTACCTCTGCAGTATAAGCTAAGATGTTATCAATATCTTCATTTGACAATTGTGGGAAAGCAGTCATAGCCGCACCACCATACTCGTTATACACTTTGTTTCCGTAAGCGTCGCCAGACTTAACAACTCCAGCACTATTATGAACCCAATTGTAAATCCAATCTTTATCCAAACCTTGCTCATCAGCTAAACGCGCTTCCACATTTCGTAGAGCAGGCCCTGTCATTTTCTTATCTAATTGATGACATGCTGCACAATTGGCATTAAATAATGATTTCCCTTTTGCTGGATCTCCTTGAGCGGAAAGAGCGGTTGTAAACGCTAATAAAATAATTAAGCCTAAACTAAGAATGCTTTTACTTAATTTACGGTGAATCACCTTTCTCATATTGTTGGTTATATTAACTTCTAAACTATGGTATGACTTTTGTCATTTATTAAATGAAAAAAATACAGTTAAAAAAATCTCTCGCAAAAGTAATATTAAAAGTCGATTTGGGAAATGTTAGAGAACTGTTAATTGGTAATTTAGAGAGATTCTAAATAATAAAAACAGCTCAAATTAAGTTTTTAACGTATACATTTGTATAAATATATTTGAAAATGAAATCATTGAATTTAAAAATTAGCGCTTTAGGCATTTTAGCATTTATATCTGTTTCCAACTATTGTTTTGCTCAACAAGGAACTGTTGTTGTAAATCAGGACAAAAAAATAGCCACTTTGCTTGAGGTCAAAAAAGAAATGAACAAAAATGAACCTGATTCTGAAAGATATAAAATACAAATTTATAATGGAAATGACAGATCGGGTGCATATACTGCTATGAAAGAATTTAGCGCATCTTTTAGCGATTGGAAATCTACCGATATTTATGAGCCACCAAACTTCAAAGTTTGGGTAGGTGATTTCAGAACAAGATTAGAAGCAGACCGCGCTTTGAAAAAAATAAAAAGCAAATTCCCTGCTGCATTTATTTTTAGACCTAAAAAATAAAGATTCTTAGAGCGTTAGAATGTTAGAAGCATAAAAAAAGCGACCAGTGGTCGCTTTTTTTATTTCTTAAATGATGATTATTTAAGTTTCTTTTTAACTTCCACTTGGTGGAATGCTTCTATAATATCTCCTTCTTGAATATCATTATAGTTTTTAATTTGCATACCACAGTCGAAACCTTTTGTTACTTCTTTAGCATCATCTTTAAATCGTTTCAATGAAGCTAATTCACCAGTATACACAACCACACCATCTCTAATTAAGCGTACACTAGAACTTCTAAGAATTTTTCCACTAGTAACCATACAACCGGCAATGCTACCAATTTTGGTTACTTTAAATATTTCTCTTATTTCTGCGGTACCTAAAATTTCTTCTTTGAACTCTGGAGATAACATTCCCTCCATCGCATCTTTAAGATCGTTGATGGCGTCGTAGATAATAGAGTATGTTCTGATATCAATTTCTTCCTTATCAGCAATAGAACGAGCATTTCCTACCGGACGCACATTAAATCCGATAATAATAGCATCTGAAGCAGATGCTAATAACACATCACTTTCCGTAATGGCTCCAACACCTTTATGCAAGATATTCACTTGAATTTCCTCTGTTGATAATTTTTGGAATGAATCGGTTAACGCTTCCACAGAACCATCCACATCACCTTTAAGGATGATATTCAACTCTTGGAAATCACCTAAAGCAATACGACGACCAATTTCATCTAAAGTAATATGACGTTGTGTTCTAACAGATTGCTCACGTTGTAATTGGGCACGTTTTGATGCAATTTGCTTCGCTTCGCGTTCATCTTCAAATACATTGAATTTATCACCCGCTTGTGGCGCACCATCTAGACCTAAAATAGATACAGGTGTTGATGGACCAGCTGCTTCAACATTGTTTCCACGTTCGTCGTGCATGGCTTTTACCTTACCACTATTTTTTCCAGCCAATACATAATCTCCAACTCGAAGTGTTCCTGCCTGTACTAAAATAGTTGCTACGTAACCACGTCCTTTATCTAAAAAGGCTTCTACTACGGTACCTAATGCTGGTTTATTTGGGTTTGCTTTCAGCTCTAACAATTCAGCTTCAAGCAATACTTTTTCTAATAATTCTTTTACGCCCGTACCTACTTTTGCTGAAATATCGTGTGATTGGATTTTACCGCCCCAATCTTCTACCAATAAATTCATTTGTGCTAATCCTTCCTTAATTTTTTCAGGGTTTGCAGCTGGTTTATCTATTTTATTAATAGCAAATACAATAGGCACCCCTGCTGCTTGTGCATGGGCAATAGCCTCTTTGGTTTGTGGCATGATATCATCATCGGCAGCAGCCACAATAATAGCGATATCGGTTACTTGAGCTCCACGAGCACGCATTGCGGTAAACGCTTCGTGACCCGGTGTATCTAAGAACGCAATTTTTTGTCCGTTATCCAATTCTACACCATAGGCTCCAATATGTTGTGTAATACCACCAGATTCTCCGGCAATTACATTTTCTTTACGGATATAATCCAGAAGCGATGTTTTACCATGATCTACGTGACCCATTACGGTTACAATCGGTGCTCTTGGTTTTAAATCTTCTTCTTTATCTTCATAAATATCGATAGATTCTTCAATATCGGCAGTAACAAATTCTACTTCGTAACCAAACTCTTCAGCAACAATAGAGAGTGTTTCAGCATCTAAACGCTGGTTCATGGTCACCATCATTCCAAGCGACATACATGCAGAAATGATTTGAGTCACAGAAACATCCATCATAGTTGCAACTTCACTTGCCGTAACAAATTCGGTTACCTTTAGAATTTTACTTTCTGCTGCTTCTTGCTCTAAATTTCTTTCCGTTTGATCTCTATGTTGATCTCTTTTATCTCTTCTATATTTTGCGCCTTTACCTTTAGATGATTTTCCTTGAAGTTTTTCTAAAGTTTCACGTACTTGCTTTTTAACATCCTCATCACTAGGATCTTCTTTAACAATGGGGCGTCGTGATTGACCAGGTTTCCCTTTAAAACGGTCGTTGCCAGCTCTAATTGGTGCGCCTGGACCTCTAGTGTCGGCTCCTTGTTGCGGACCACCAACTTTACTGATACGTCTGCGTTTTTTCTTGTTAGCGCCAGCATCTCCAGATTTTGCGTCTGGTTTTTTATCTTCTTTCTTTTTCTTTGGCTTATTGAACTGTGATAAATCAATTTTATCTCCAGCTATTTTTGGACCTGTAAGTACCTGATATTTGGTTTTAACTTTTTCATCTGGCACTAATTCACCATCCGAATTTGTTCTCAGTTTTTTAGGCTCAACTTCTTTTTTAGGTTCTTGAGTAGTTTCAGATTTAGGTTTAGAAACTTCTGGCTTAACTTCTTTCTTTACCTCATCAATAACAGGCGCTTTTACTTCTTCCTGTTTAGCAACTGCTGGTTGAACAGGTTTTTCTACAGTTTCTTCTTTAGGAACCTCTACCGCTTTTTCTTCTTGCTTTGGTTCTACAGGTACTTCTGCAGGTTTTTTTGGTTCTAAATCGATTTTTCCAACCTGTTTAGGACCCGAAAGAGTTTTAGAGGCTTTAATTATTTCCTCTTTTCTGGCTGCCTCT
The DNA here is from genome assembly GCF_017814435.1 of Mariniflexile gromovii. Taxonomy (GTDB): domain Bacteria; phylum Bacteroidota; class Bacteroidia; order Flavobacteriales; family Flavobacteriaceae; genus Mariniflexile; species Mariniflexile gromovii. The sequence goes on from NZ_JAGJCB010000012.1 coordinate 63,847, forward strand.
TTTTGTTTTTCTTCAAGCTCACGCTCGCGTTGCTCACGCAACACTTCTTTTTCTTTCTGTTTTGCTTCACCAACTTCTTTTGATGCTACTTTTTTGTTAGCATCCGTTTGAAATTCGTTTGAAAGAATTACATGTACTTCTTCTGAAATTTTAGTATTCGGACTTTTCTCAATATCAACCCCTTTTGATTCCAGAAAATCAACAGCACGGTCAATAGAAATATTGAGTTCACGTAATACTTTATTTAATCTAATTGTGTCAGCCATAAATTGCCTTTAAAATACTCAAATATATGTTATTCTTCAAATTCTTCTCTAAGAATTCTAATAACGTCTTTAATTGTTTCTTCTTCTAAATCGGTTCTTTTTACTAAATCGTCTACATCTTGCTCTAAAATACTTTTTGCAGTATCCAATCCAGCTTTACTAAACTCTTCAATAACCCATCCTTCTATTTCATCAGAGAATTCTCTTAACTCAACATCTTCCTCGGCACCTTCCCTAAATACATCTATTTCATAACCAGTTAATTGGCCCGCCAAACGAATGTTATGACCACCTCTACCAATGGCTTTACTTACTTCTTCTGGCTTTAATATAACTTCTGCACGTTTGGTTTCTTCATTAATTTTTACTGAAGTTACTCTTGCAGGACTTAATGCTCTTGTTATGTATAATTGTAAATTGTTTGTGTAATTAATTACATCAATATTTTCATTACCTAATTCGCGAACAATACCATGAATTCTTGATCCTTTCATACCAACACAAGCACCAACAGGGTCAATTCTATCATCATAAGAATCTACCGCTACTTTTGCTTTTTCTCCTGGTATTCTAACAACGTTTTTAATGGTAATTAAACCATCGAAAACTTCTGGTATTTCTTGTTCAAAAAGCTTTTCTAAAAAAGCAGGCGATGTTCTAGACATAATGATGGTTGGTTTTGCACCTTTTAACTCCACACTATCTACAACACCTCTTACATTATCACCTTTTCTAAAGAAATCTGAAGGAATTTGTTTTTCCTTTGGAAGCACAATTTCGTTTCCTTCATCATCCAGTAAAATAACAGCTCTGTGACGAATGTGGTGCACTTCTGCCGTATAAATTTCACCGATTAAATCTTTAAATTGTTTAAAAACAATAGTGTTATCGTGTTCATGAATTTTAGAAATTAGGTTTTGACGCAATGCCAAAATAGCACGTCTTCCTAAATGGATAAGCTTAACTTCTTCAGATACTTCTTCGCCAACTTCAAAATCTGGCTCGATTTTTCGAGCTTCTGATAATGAAATTTCTTGGTTTGGTTCTTCAACCTCACCATCGGCAACCACCACTCTATTTCTCCAAATTTCTAAATCACCTTTATCAGGATTTACAATAATGTCGAAATTATCATCGTCACCATATTTCTTTTTTAAGGCGCTTCTAAACACATCCTCTAAAATCGCCATTAACGTTACTCTGTCAATTAGCTTATCGTCTTTGAATTCTGAAAAAGATTCAATTAACGCGATATTCTCCATAACTCTTATTGAATTAAAATTTAATCATAACTTTTGCTTCTACAATATCTTCGTAAGCGATTTCCGCTTGCTTTTTAACAGTTACTTTCCCTTTACCTACCGGTTTTGGTTCTCTAACTTTCCATTCCAATGTAATATTTGTGTCGGTTGCTTTAGTAAGTGTGCCTTCAAATTTTTCTGAAGCCGTTCTTACCAATAACTCGCGTTTCAAATTTTTACTATACTGTCTTCTATTCACTAACGGCGAAGTGGCTCCTGCCGACATAACTTCCAAAGAAAAATCATGTTCTTCTCTATCAATGTTATGCTCAATGGCCCTACTTACAAACATGCAATCTTCAACTAAAACGCCATTATCACCATCAATAACAATATTGACATGATTATCTGTGCTAATTGAAAAATCAATTAAAAACAAATCTGGACGTTCTACTAACGCCGTTTCCAGTAAATCTTTTACAATATTTTTAAACATTTTTATTATAAAAAGAGGGGACTTTCCGTCCCCTCTTATTTAGTTTTAGCCTTTCAACGGTGCAAATATATAATATTTTATTGATTTTTAAAGTAATATTTCATAAATTTAGGTATAACTTACTTGTGAAATTATGAAACGAGTATGTTAAAAATTTTATCACAAAAGGGAATAATTAACAGTAAATAATAGGTGTTCATTATAAAATAATAAATACAGCCATATGAAAAAAATACTTGTCCCTACCGACTTTTCCACTCAAGCCGAAAACGCTTTAAAGGTAGCCGCTCAATTAGCAAGAAAGCATGAATGTGAAATTTATTTGCTACATATTCTTGAGGTGCCCATGCACACCATAGATGCTTTAAGCACTTATAACGATTTGCCGGAAGCCATGTTTTTTATGAAACTGGCGCACAAGCAATTTGAAGAATTGAAAGCACAAGACTATTTAAAAGACCTTGTGATACACGAACAAGTAGAATTTCATGAGATATTTAAAGGGGTTTTTCACGTTTGCAAAAAACACCACATCGATTTGGTTATTATGGGTTCTAATGGTGCCAGCGGTTTAAAAGAAATGCTTATTGGAAGCAATACCGAAAAAGTGGTGCGTACATCTGAAACTCCTGTGTTAGTTATTAAAAATGAACACAAAACGTTTAAAACCAAACATTTTGTATTTGCATCCGATTTTAACGAAGAAAGCATTGAACCGTTTAAAAAAGCCATTGCATTTGCTAATCTGTTTGATTCTAAAATGCATTTACTTATGGTGAATACGCCCAATCATTTTATTACATCTAGCGACGCCCAAACTAGAATACAAAATTTTATTAAAGATATAAAAATGCCAAATTATACTATTAATATTTACAACGATGTGACTATTGAAACTGGCATTATGAATTTTTCACAATCTATTGAAGCCGATATCATTGGCATGAGCACCCATGGCAGGCAAGGTATCTCCCATTTCTTTAATGGCAGTATAAGTGAAGATTTAGTAAACCACGCCAAAAGGCCTGTTATTACTTTTAAAATTTAAAAAAGTTGTAAAGGAACAGAGAAGCAAAGTTTTAAAAAAATCACAAAAAAAAATCCCAATCTTTCGACTGGGATTTTTTTAAGTACTTTTTTAATAATTACAATTTCACAAAGCGTTTAACACCGTAGTTCATTGTTTTTATAATATACACTCCAGACGTTAATTGAGAAACATCCAACGTGTTTTCATTATTAAATGTTTTTATTTCTTGTCCATTTACATTATAAATACTTCCTGATATTGTTTTATTGAACTTTAATATATTGTTGCTTACTGGATTTGGGTACAATTTAAAGTTGTTTTTAGCAACTTCTTCACTAATACTTAAAACCATATCTTCAATTTGAATAATTCCTAAAGAACCACTTACTTCGTAACCCACTAAAAGCATGTTTTTTGAGTTTGGGCTATCGGCAGCTGGTATGAACTTTATAATTTCAGGAGCCGTATCACCAGAAGTTCTATTCCCTGAATAATATGTGATAAACTCTACATCATTTGGATTAGTAATATCGTACATTAAGATAGAACTTTGTCTTTCCAATCCTATAAAAGCATAGGTTTTACCATCAATTGTTCCAATAGCAACTGCTTCTGGTTCGCCACCTTTATCATCTGACCTCCCATCTTTAGTTCCTTCATCTTCATTAAACAACGCAGATTCTTCAGAATTTATTTTTAATGAAAATTGGTTAGCGCTATCAAATATTAAATTTCCGTATTCATCAAAAATTGAAAACGATCTTCCTCCGTAGGAATATATCTGCTCAAAAGTACCATCATTGTTATAATCTCCATCTGCAATGGTTGTTTTTAATCTACCTAAATTTGCATCGGTTTGAAGCGCCACGGCATTTGGATAATAGGTTGTGTTTAATGTTAAATCTTTAACACGTACTTCTTCAGAAAATCCACCGTAATCTCTAGAATCGCCTTCGTTTGCTGTAACTATGTAATTTAATCCATTCACATTATAAGAAGTAATCGCATCAGGCATAAACATCCCTAATGTTGGGTGCTCGGTAATGTTTACTGCATTATCCCTATCGGAAGCATCAAAACCATAATCGTTTGCAAATGATATAATTCCTAACACACTTGCATCCGTTATTCCTGCACCTGCTAAACCAAAATCGTTATCGTTTATAACTGCAATTTCATTATTTGGCAATAAGGCAATACCTTCTGCTTTATCAGAAGATTGGTAACCAATACTTGGTAAGTTTACCACTTTTGTTTTGTGGGCCACACGGATATTTTCTGCAACCATATCATCTGCTGATAACTCTTCTAGTTCTTTTCCAGCGTACAAACCATTACCTAAAATGTTAGTGGCAAAATTGATATCGATTTCAAAAATATATTTTTTACCATAAGTAGCTGCTGGCCCTTCAGAATCGCGTTCAATAACCAAAAATTTACCATTGCCTGTGTACACGGCATCACCTATTTTATCAACTCTTGAAGACGCGTAACCTGCATCTTTATTTCTTTCTAATAAATACACATATTCTTCAACTGGTGTACCTGTATTGGCGTCAATACCTAATATTCTAACAACATCCGATTTATTTCTTACAGCTGCGCTTGACGGGTTATCTAAAGGCGATTGTATAAATGCATAAACTACATGCTTTGTTTCATCATAAGCAATGGCTTCAAAACCTCTATTGTCCCATCTTTTTGAATATACCGCAGGCAATGTTTCATTTCCATATGTACCAACTGCTTGTGGAGTTGTTCCTAATAATGAAGTTCCAGATGGCACAAATCGGTCAATTAGTTTTCCTGTTGCATCAAACTTGTACATGGCAGGTCTGTACTCATCACACATCCAAAAATTTCCATCTTTATCAATTAGAATACCTTCAAAATCGCCACCGAATTCATCATATGGAAGTGCGTGGTATGCTTCCGAAGCACCATCTACATAATCTGTATTAGCATAAGCTGTAGAGGCATCGGTATAAGTTACAGGCACCTCATCAAAACCTGAAATATTTCCTTTTCCAGTAATGGGTGTAGTACCATCTTGTCTGGTTAGCAAAATTTGAGCATCTAAAGTGATAGCTCCTGTCGTTTTATTTAATGTGAACTTGGCAATTCTACCTTGGTAATCTGGTAATTTAAAAGGTCTTAAAGGTTTTGATGAAGCTGGTGTAACACCTGAAACCGCATCGGCATTAGGACCTCTATCTGGAACTGCATAAAAAACGTAATTAGTTGTTGTTGAGCTTGCAGCGTCATAAAACAATCCTGAAAAGCCACCCAAAGCCACGGGTGCTTGTCCGCCATCGTAAACTGGCGTTCCTAAAGTTGGCCAACTTGCAGCTAGTTCATTTACAACATAGCTTGTAACAGTAGGCGTACCTAATATATGATTTTTATAGCCTAAAGGTAAAATATCAATAATAGTATTGGTTGTTAAATCGACAACAGCAAACGCATTGTTTTCTTGACAACCTACATACGCTTTAGTACCATCTGCTAAAACCGTGATATATTCTGGCTCCATATCTTGTGAAACCGTAGCTAAACCATTGTTTCCAAAAATACGGATGCCTTTATTTTGAAGGGATGCTTTTTTGTTATCATAACTATTAAAATTAATAGAAGTAACAGTAGCAGACAAAACGCCCGAATTTAAATCTATTACCGAAATAGTTCCTTCTGGGTCGTTCGTATAATCATCAGACGGTTCACCTTCATTGGCTACCAAAATTTTGGTGAAGTCTGGTGTAAAGGTTAACATATCCGGTAATGCTCCAACAGTTACTTGATGAACGTAGTCGCCATTCAAATCAAAAAACACAACTTTTCCAGCGTTTTGTTTTGGGCTAGCTTCTACGGCAATAGCTACTATATTTTGATGAATAGCAATTGAGTTTGGTCCGCCTCCATAAGAAGATAAATCTACGGTTTTAACTAATGAAGGTATTGACGGATTACTAATATCAACAATAGTGAAACTATTGCTTGCTGAATTAGTAAAAAAAGCTTGTTTGTTAGTTACATCATAAGCAACTGTTTCAGCGGAAGCTTCAACACCTGTTTTATAACTAGCCAAATGCTGAAGCGCATTTTGACTATTAACTGTCGTGAATGACAAAGCTAGTAAACTAGCAAGGAAAGTAATTTTTTTCATTTTATTTGATAGGATTAATTAATCCAATAAATAAAGTGATTACTCCCCTTTTTGATATTACGCTAAAATTATATTGGTGTAAAGTATTAGCATGTAATTTTAAATTAATGACATCTTAAGTTTATGGATGTTACCTAAACATTAAACCACTAACGTTTGTCGCCTTCACGTTCACGCATTTTTTCCAAATTTTCTTTGGTAAGCATGTAATCTTTAACGTTTTTATCTTTCCAGCGGTAATAAGAAAATAAAGGGAAAACAATTAAAAAAAGACCACTTACCCCAAAACCAATCAGTTTTTGTGAATAATCAGATTCTAAAAAATAGCCTGTTAGGATGCTTGCAAATGCCGCTATGAAGAGAAAAAAAATCAGGTATTTCATGACTATGTACGACTTAAGTGGAATGTTGAATTTTTACTTAGTAAAATTAATCAATTGTCTTCTATAAGCGGTTAATAATTTTGACTTCGAAATAAAGCCAACATATTCCCCATTTTTTACAACGGGTAAATTCCAAGCGCTACTGTCTTGAAACTTTCGCATAATATCGGTCATTTTATCTTTTTCAAGGTCTATGATTTCGGGTGCAGGCTGCATAATGTCGGTCGCAACCACATCATTATATAAGGTTTGATCGAACATAACGGGGCGTAAATCATCCAATAAAATGATGCCTAGCAGTGCATTATTCTTTTCATTGACCACAGGAAAAATATTTCGGTTCGATTTTACAACCGCTTGATGTACCATATCACCTAAAGTCATTTTTGGGGTTATGGCTATAAAGTTGTCTTCAATTACTTTATCTATTTCCATGAGGGTTAGCACCGCATGGTCTTTATCGTGGGTGATGAGTTCGCCTTTTCTACCCAATTCCATGTTATAAACCGAATGCGAACTAAAGTATTTGGTAATACCAAATGAAATGGTTGCGGTAAGCATTAAAGGAATGAAAAGTTCGTAACCACTTGTAAGTTCGGCAATTAAGAAAATAGCAGTTAGGGGCGCATGCAAAACCCCAGCGAGCAAGCCTGCCATTCCAACGAGTGTGAAATTGCTTTCGGAAACGGGGGTATTGAACAACCCACAGTTATTAATTACCTTGGCGATGCAATTACCCATGATGCTGCCCATAAAAAGCGTAGGTGCAAAAATACCGCCCACACCACCGGCACCAAAAGTAAGTGCACTGGCTATAATTTTAAAAAACACCAAGCCAGCCAGAAGCAAAATAATGATCCAAATATTGGTTAAATCCATTTGAAAAATATTGTTCTCCAAAGCTTTTTCAGGGTTTCCAGCAATTAGATTATTAATAACATCAAAACCTTCACCGTAAAGTGGTGGAATAAAATAAACTAAAGCGCCCAATAGAAGACCTCCAATAAGTAAGCGTTTAATAGGAGAATTTATTTTATCAAAAAAATTATGAAACTTATCATAAACTTGGGCGAAGTAAATAGAGGTTATTGCCGCAAAAACACCCAAAATCATATAAAACGGGGCATCGGCAAGCACAAACTTATCTTCTATTTTAAATGGCAATAAAATGTCGTCTCCAAAGAAAAAATAAGAGGTTAGAATCGCTGAAAGTGAAGCCAATAAAAGTGGCAACATAGAGGCAATGGTTAAGTCTAAACTAAACACTTCAATAGCAAAAACAATAGCGGCAATAGGTGCTTTAAAAATAGAACTCATGGCACCAGCAGCGGCACAACCAATGAGTAAATTTCGAGTGGTTTGGTTCATGTGGAACATTCGGGAAATGTTTGAACCAATGGCTGCTCCTGTAGCTACAGTGGGACCTTCCAACCCTACCGAACCACCAAAACCAACCGTTAAAGGTGCCGTTAAAATAGAACCAAACATTTGGTATTGTTTCATAACCCCTTTTCGTTTGGAAATAGCAAAAAGTGTAGAAGGAATACCATGGCTTACCTTGTTTCTAATAACGTATTTTATGATGAAATACACAATGGTTAAACCGATAATTGGAAACAAAAAGTAGAAGGCGTGATGGTAGTATTTAATTAAATTCCCCTCTAGCAAGTGTTGAAAAAAGTGGGTTAAGTTTTTTAGGATAACCGCAGCAACACCCGATGTGAAACCAATAACAATACTTAAAAAGTATACAAATTGTCTGTGAGAAATATGTTTGGCTCTCCAGATGAGTACTTGTTTTAAAATGGTTTGTTTCGGCATGTTTAAATCTACTAAAAAATCCTGCATTTTGCAGGATTCTTTTTTTTATTGTTTTAAATTGAGTTTTAGGCTTAACTCGGTTAATTGTGCATCGTCAATTGGTGCTGGGGCATCAATCATCACATCACGACCTGCGTTGTTTTTTGGAAATGCGATAAAGTCACGAATGGTTTCCTGTCCACCCAAAATGGCTACCAATCTATCCAATCCAAAAGCCAACCCACCGTGTGGCGGTGCGCCATATTGAAAAGCGTCCATTAAAAAGCCGAATTGTGCTTTAGCTTCTTCAGGTGTAAAACCTAAATAATCGAACATTAGGGATTGGGTTTCTTTATCGTGGATTCTTATAGAACCGCCACCAATTTCGTTTCCGTTCAACACCAAATCGTAAGCATTGGCTTTAACCTCGCCCGGGTTTGTTTTAAGAAGTTCAATTTGACCTGGTTTTGGCGAGGTAAACGGATGATGCATGGCATGGTAACGCTCGGTTTCTTCATCCCATTCTAAAAGTGGGAAATCCATCACCCAAAGCGGTGCAAATTCTTTAGGGTTTCTAAGTCCTAAACGTTCTGCCAATTCCATACGTAAGGCGCTTAATTGGGTACGCACTTTATGTTTATCGCCAGAAAGCACACAAATTAAATCGCCTGCTTTAGCACCAGTTACTTCTGCCCATTTAGCTAAATCGACTTCATCATAAAATTTATCTACAGATGATTTGTAGGTACCATCGTCATTACAACGTACATACACCATGCCTAAGGCACCAATTTGTGGACGTTTTACCCAATCTATCAATTGGTCTATTTCTTTTCTGGTATAAGCGTTTCCACCTGGAACAGCAATACCCACTACCAACTCAGCACTATTGAAAACACCAAAATCTTTGTGTTGTGCTACAGCGTTAAGTTCGCCAAATTGCATGCCAAAACGAATGTCTGGTTTGTCGTTTCCATACAAACGCATTGCATCGTCGTATAGCATTCTTGGAAATTTTTCAACTTCAACACCGTTCACTTCTTTTAATAAGTGGCGTGTTAAACCTTCAAAAGCATTTAAAATATCTTCTTGCTCAATAAACGCCATTTCACAATCTATTTGTGTGAATTCTGGCTGTCTATCAGCACGTAAATCTTCATCTCTAAAACACTTCACAATTTGGAAATATTTATCCATGCCGCCAACCATCAATAATTGTTTGAAAGTTTGAGGCGATTGCGGAAGCGCATAAAACTGACCAGCATTCATGCGTGAAGGCACTACGAAATCGCGTGCACCTTCGGGAGTCGATTTTATTAAATATGGCGTTTCAACTTCAATAAAACCTTCTTTTGAAAGGTAATTCCTGACTTCTTGGGTTACTTTATGCCTAAAAATCAAGCTGTTTTTAACGGGGTTACGACGAATATCTAAATAGCGATACTTCATGCGTAATTCTTCGCCACCATCTGTTTTATCTTCAATAGTGAACGGTGGCAACAAGGCTTCGTTTAAAATGTTTAATTCTGAAACTAAAATTTCTATATCACCAGTTGGCATGTTCGGGTTTTTGGAAGCACGTTCTATAACCATTCCTTTTACTTGGATAACGAATTCGCGCCCTAGGTTTTGAGCCTGTTCTAACATGGCTTTTGAAGTACGTTCTGCATCAAAAACAAGTTGGGTAATACCGTAACGGTCGCGTAAATCTACCCAAACAATAAAACCTTTATCTCTAGATTTTTGAACCCAGCCTGCAAGTGTAACTTCTTTATTAATGTGTGATGCATTTAACTCACCACAATTATGACTTCTATACATAGTTGAAAATTGAAGTGCAAATTTAATGAAATACCACGGAGTAGACATGTTTTGGTATTATTTTTTAAAGCTATATCAATTTAATTAAATGTATTGAAGACTTTAATTTGCTTATTTTTAAATGACAACAAACAACCTAATAAATACTAACTTTTAGCTTGTTTTTTTAAGAATAACACAGTTTTATAGTTGTTTTTTTGCCAAAACCACACCAAGAATATATAGTGGTTATTTCTTTTTTTTTTAATAAAACATTTTTATACGTAACTTGTAGGTACTAAAACACTAAAAATAACTAACATGAAAAATTTTTTACTCATTAAAATCTGCTTGATAGTAGGTTTGTTTTTTCCAATGGCAATGGCTGCTCAAGGAACAATTACAGGTACTGTAACGGATGTAGGATCTAATACACCTTTACCCGGAGCTAACGTTATTATTAAGGGCACTACCAATGGTGCCATTTCAGACTTTGACGGTAAATTCAGCATCAATGTTGCCAAATTTCCAGTAACGGTTGTAGTATCATCCGTTGGTTTTAATACAAAAGAAATTGTAGTAACTTCAGCTCAAAACATTAAAGTTTCGCTTCAAGAAGGGGTTTCTTTAGACGAAGTTATGTTAATAGGATCAAGAAACCCAAGTAGAACATCGGTTGACACTGCTGTTCCCGTAGATGTTATAGATATGACTGAATTAACTACAGCTGGACCTCAAGTGTCTGTAACACAAATTTTAAATTATGTAGCGCCTTCGTTTTCGTCTAATACCCAAACAGTATCCGACGGAACGGATCATATTGACCCTGCTCAATTGAGAGGTTTAGGACCCGACCAAGTATTGGTATTGGTAAATGGCAAAAGAAGACATACATCTTCTTTGGTAAACGTTAATGGTACTCCAGGCCGTGGTTCTGTAGGCACCGATTTAAATGCAATTCCTGCGGCATCAATAAAAAGAATAGAAGTATTGCGGGATGGTGCTGCGGCACAATACGGATCGGATGCCATTGCGGGCGTTATTAACATAGTATTAAAAAATAATGTTAACGAGTTAACAGCCACAGTAACAACAGGCGCTAACATCTCAAAAAACGCTAACGACCACGATGGCGGTGTAGATGGAGAAAAAACTCAAATCGATTTGAACTATGGAATACCATTAGGTGATAATGGGGGTTTTATTAATTTAACAGGATCATTAACATCAAGAGAGCGTACTTCAAGAGCGAAACCTTTTAGTGGAAGCATTTTCAGTGCTTATAACGCAATAGAATGGCAAGCATATAATGCTGGATTTAATTTATCCGAATTAAGAACCAATTTAGGAGCCATTCAGACTTATGCGCAACTGGTCCCTTATTTTGATAATGCTTTACAAGCACAAATTGCTGGCGCCAGTTCTATTGAAGAATTATCAGGCTACAATATAAGCACAGGCGTAGCGGGTCCAGGGATTTTAAAAGGATTGGCCGATTTTACCGAACAAGAACTTTTAGTTAGAGGTCAAACCAGAAATGATTATAATATGAGCGTTGGTCAATCTGGATTGGATCAAGGACAATTTATGGGAAATCTTGAAATTCCTTTTGGAGATAAAGAAAATGAAACGAAACTGTATGCGTTTGGAGGGTTATCTTATAGACACGGTGATGCTTCCGGGTTTTACAGAACACCAGGAAATGGTGATGGTAGAGGGAATACATTGGCTTATATAAATGGTTTTTTACCAAATATAGAATCTGATATTATTGATAAATCTTTAGGGTTTGGTATAACCGGTAAAATTAATGATTGGAATATTGATTTATCACATACCTGGGGTTTAAATACCTTTGCATATAATATTACCAATACAACAAATTTTTATTTACAAGCTGCTTCACCTACCGAGTTCAACGCAGGACTTAATGGATTTCAACAAAACACAGTTAATTTTGACATGTCTAAATACTATGAAGACATCATGTCTGGTTTAAATATTGCATTTGGAGCAGAATATCGTGTTGAAAATTTCTTTATTGAAGCAGGTGAAGAATCATCTTATGAACGCTATGATATTAATGGCGATATCGCAAATGGAGTAGCCATTAGTAACGACCCTTCATTGAAGGTGACAAATTTTTATGGAGGTCAAGCGGCTGAAGGCGCTCAGGTTTTTAAAGGGTTCACACCAGAAAACGCCGTAGATGCCAAAAGAAATAGTATGGCTTTGTATGCAGATGTTGAGGCTGACTTAACTAAAGATTTTTTGATGAGTGCCGCTGTACGTTTTGAGGATTTTAGCGATTTCGGTAGTACCTTAAATGGAAAATTAGCCATGCGCTATAAAGTGGGAGAAAACACAAATATAAGAGGTGCATTAAGTACCGGGTTTAGAGCGCCCTCATTACACCAACAGTTTTATAGTAAATCGAACACTTTATTTAACGATCAAGGCATCGCTCAAGAAGTTGGTACATTTACCAATAACTCTCAAGCTGCTAAATTGTTTGGTATCCCTAAACTGAAAGAAGAAACATCATTTAATGCCAGTTTAGGATTTACTTCTAAGATTCCTGACGCCAATTTAACGGTTACCGTTGATGGTTTCTTTATTGCCATAAAAGATAGAATTACTTATACTGGAAATTTCGCAAATCCTAACAATGGCAGCCCATTAGTTGATGTTTTTGTTAATCTAGACATTAGTCAAGCAGCATTTTTTGCAAACGCTATAGATACAGAAACAAAAGGTTTGGACGTAGTTGTGTCTCACAAAACGAATGTTGGCAAAGGGAAATTAACAAATAACTTGGCTGCAACATTTTCTAAAACTACAAAGGTTGGTGCTACAAAAGGGAGTGATATTTTAACCGATGCCGGATTATTAAATACTTATTTTGATGAATCTTCCAGAATTTATTTAGAAATGGCTATTCCAAGAGTAAAAGCGAACTTAGCAAATAACTTAGATATGGGGAATTGGAACTTCTTTTTAAGAAATGCTTTTTTTGGAAGTGTTGAAGATACTGGAAATTTAACAGGTGGTGGCCATCCTGAAATTGGATCGGTAGTGGTAACAGACTTAACCGTAGGATATAATTTTAATGATTCTTTAAGATTAACAGTGGGTGCCAACAATTTATTTGACATTTATCCAGATACATTGCCAGATTATTTAACATCAAGTAACCAATTTGTATATTCAAGACGTGTATCACAATTTGGAAATAATGGACGTTATGTTTTTGGTAGAATAAGTTTTAATTTGAAATAATATATTTTATATAGAAAAAACGAGGCTGTCTGAAAAGTGTAACTCAATGTCATATTGAGCCTGTCGAAATATTTTAATTACTGTTAATCAATATCGGTTTCGACAAGCTCAACCTGACAATGTAGACACAAAACACTTTTCAGGCAGCCTCGTTTTTTTATTTTTAGAATTAAAATCCAACAGCCGAATCATCGCCTCTATAATCTGCACCGCCTTCTAGATGGCCATTATCTAAAATAAGAATACCATCTACTTTACCAATAACCGGAGCATCTTTTTCATTTATAAAATACCCCAATGCTTTAAGTTTTTTTATGGTGTCTTCATCAAATGACTTGGGCTCCATTCTAATTTCATCAGGTAACCACTGGTGATGAAACCTGGGAGCGTTTACAGCTTCTTGCATGGTCATGTTAAACTCATAAACGTTTAATATTGTTTGTAAAACAGACGTTATGATAGTAGAACCGCCAGGTGTACCTACTGACATAAATAGTTTTCCGTCTTTTTCAATAATGGTAGGGGTCATAGAACTTAACATACGTTTTTCTGGAGCAATGCTATTTGCTTCCGAGCCTATTAACCCAAACATATTTGGCGCTCCCACTTTACTGCTAAAATCGTCCATTTCATTATTTAAGAAAAAACCGAGTTCAGAACAATATAGTTTTGATCCATATGCGCCATTTAAGGTTGTTGTAGCTGAAATGGCATTTCCATAAGAATCTATTATGGAATAGTGTGTGGTTTCATCACTTTCAACAATTTCAATATTGCCGTGGCTTACAGTGCTTGAAGGCGTTGCTTTATAAAACGAAAAATCTTTCATTCGGTTCTTTAAATAAGCACTACTTATTAAAGTTTTAATAGGAATTTCTATAAAATCTGGGTCGCCTAAAAAATAATTTCTATCTGCATACGCACGTCTTTCGGCTTCTGTTACAACTTGAATCATTTTTACAGAATTGTGCTCAAAATTATTTAAATTATAGGGTTCAATCATTTTTAAAATCTGCGCTAAGCTAATACCTCCGCTTGATGGAGGTGGCATTGAAATAATTTTTAAGTCTTTATAATTAAAGGTAATGGGAGTTCTCCAAATTGGTTTGTACTTAATAAGGTCTTCTTTTGTTATTATACTTCCATTGTCTTGTAGAAATTTTACTAAAACATTAGCTGTTTCACCTTTGTAAAACTCATCTTTTCCATTTAATAAAATACGTTTTAAGGTGTTTGCTAGCTGAAGGTTTTTAATGGTGTCTCTCTTTTTCCAGTTTTTTTCATATAAAATAGAATCTTTATTTACCTGCCTAAAAAAGGTTTGGTATCCCGCTATTCTTTCTTCTTGTTTTTCTGTAACCACATAACCTTTAGTAGCTAATTCGATAACAGGGTTTAACAAATCCTCTATGGGTAGTAGTCCAAATTTTTCATAAACTTCAAACATTCCAGCAATGGTTCCTGGTACGCCTATAGATAAGCCACCAAGTGTACTTTTACCGGGAATGATATGGCCATCTTTATCAAGATACATGTTTTTGGTTGCGGCTATTGGGGCTTTTTCTCTATAATCTAAACTGCCAACATCTCCATTTTCCATTCTGTAAACCATAAAACCACCTCCGCCTAAATTGCCTGCATATGGATAAACAACAGCCAAAGCCAACTCGGTAGCAACCATGGCATCAAATGCATTACCCCCATTTTTAAGTATTTCAGCACCTATATTAGAAGCTTCAATCCGTGCAGATACCACCATAGCCTTTTCTGTAATTAAACCTCTGGAGCCATGTTGGTTTTTTACCAAAGGAATTTTAGACTCTTTGCAAGAATTTAATACTAGTAATAGTACTATGGTTTTAAAAATATATATTAGGTTTATGCTCATAACTTTTAATCAAGGTAATTATTTCTTGTTAAATATAAAAGCCTTAACTCATGTTAAGGCTTTATTTGTTTTAAACGATTATTTACTACTCTATAATTTCTAGCTCTGGGCCAGTGGTTTCAGATGTTGTTTTGCTGCGTATCCACATTTTTAATTGCATGGTTAGGTAAAATAATATGGGAACCACGATTAAGGTTAAGAAAGTGGCTATTAGCAATCCGTAAATAACGGTCCAAGCTAATGGACCCCAGAAAACCACATTGTCTCCTCCCATATAAATATTAGCATCAAAATCTTTAAACAAGGTGAAAAAATTAATGTTCAAACCAATAGCTAATGGCACTAAACCAAGTATGGTTGTAATAGCGGTTAATAATACAGGCCGTAAACGTGCTTTTCCAGCTTTCACAATACTTTCAAATAAATCTTCTTTTTCTAGAAATTCGCTTTCATCCAAATCTAAATTATTTTTCTTTCTATCAATTAAAAGTTGGGCATAATCGAGTAGTACCACGCCATTATTTACCACAATTCCTGCGAGTGAAATAATACCCACCATGGTCATCATGATAACAAAAGAACTTCCAGTAATTACAATACCACCAAAAACACCAATAAAACTCAAGAAAATTGCTAACATGATAATTGCCGGTTTTGAAATGGAATTGAATTGGAATATTAAAATGAAGAAAATCAATCCAAGACCGGTTAAAAATGCACCATTTAAAAAGTTTTGTTGTTTTGTTTGTTCTTCGATTTGGCCTGTGTAATCTACTTTAATGTTGTTTGGCAATCCTTCAAAGCTTTTCATTTCATTTTGAATTTGGGCAATGATTGCCCCAGCATCAATAAACCCAGGGGATAACGCCGAATATACAGTAACTACACGTTTTGTGTCTTTATGTTTAATAGCACTAAAGCCCGAGTTATTTTCGTGTTTAGCAACCGCGGAAATTGGAATTTCCTTAAGTTGCCCTTCATTGTTTCTAAAAGTTATATTCTGGTTGAATATTGCACTGGTATTATAGCGGTTTTCTTCATTGAAGCGGACATAAATATCATAATCCTCGCCATCTTCTTTATAAATCCCAGCTTTTGAACCAAAGATAGAATTTCGCAATTGCTGCCCAACTTGTGATGCACTAATACCTAATTCACCTGCTTTTTCTCTATCAACTACTACCTGCATGGAGGGTTTGTCTTTATTTACATCAATTTTAAGCTCATCAATTCCGGGAATGTTTTTACCATTGATAAATTCGCGCATGCTTTCGGCAGTTGCGATTAATTCATTGTAATCATCACCTTCTATTTCTATATTAATAGGTGAACCCGCAGGTGGACCAGCAGCATCTTTTTCAACCGAAATTAAAACCCCAGGATAAATACCTACTAAATCTTCTTGCACTTTTTGGCGCAACACCTCACTGTCTTCTCCACGACGGTATTTATACTCGCGCATCGAAGCTGTAATTTTAGCTTTATGAGGCATTTCTGCTGAAGAACCACCATCAGTTTGTGGATTTCCAGCGCCTTCGCCAACTTGCGATACAGCACTTTCAACCATAAAGTTGGTTCCTCCATCCATATATTGACTATTGTTGATTACCTTATAAACACGTTTTTCAATTTCTTTGGTAATGGCATTGGTTTTTTCAATGGCTGTTCCTTGTGGATATTCTATATATACAATAATTTGATTCGGTTTATTGTCTGGGAAGAATTCTACTTTGGTACGTTGTGTTGCTAAAGAAGCTCCAAAGGCTATAAAAGAAAGTATTAATAAAATAAAAGTTCCAATACTTAATATATATGGTTTTCTGCCAGAAAGGGCACGACGTAATTGGCGTTCGTACCAATTTTCTAATTTCACCAAGGTGTTTTCTTGGAAATTATTAGCCCATTTACGTAAAAACAATCGGTAAACCCAAAGCATAATAGCAGTGAATACCATAATGGTACCTAAGGCTCTATACTCGCCACCAAAAATGAACACCAAAATACCTATAACGGCCATGATACTGGTGTTTCTTATAATTTTATTTAACGGCATGTCTTTGTCTTCAGTATTCATGAATTGGGACACTAATACTGAGTTAAAGAAAATAGCAACAAATAACGAAGAGCCTAAAACTACAGATAGTGTGATGGGTAAAATCATCATAAATTCCCCCATAATACCTGGCCATAAACCTAATGGGATAAATGCTGCTACCGTTGTTGCTGTTGAAATAATAATAGGAAATGCAATTTCACTAATACCCATTTTTGCAGCTTCCATACGGCTCATACCTTCTTCATCCATAAGGCGATACACATTTTCAACCACCACAATACCATTATCTACCAACATACCAAGCCCCATAATTAACCCAAAAAGCACCATGGTATTTAAGCTTTGCCCCAGCATCTCTAAAATCATAAGAGACATGAACATGGACATTGGTATTGCAAACCCCACGAAAATGGCATTTTTAAATCCTAAGAAGAACATTAAAACGGTAACTACCAGAATAACCCCGAATATGATATTGTTTACTAAATCATCTACCTGACCAATGGTTACAGACGATTGATCGTTGGAAATAGTAACTTTTAAATCTTGAGGAAACACGTTTTCAATAGCATCTTTAACAATAACCTGAATTTGCTCTGCGGCAGCAACCATGTTTTTTCCAGCACGTTTTTTAACGTCGAGCATTACAACAGGTTCTCCAAATTCTCTAGCATACGTTGTTTTGTCTTCTTCCTTAAATGAAACAACTGCAACATCTTTAAGGTAAATGGCATGTCCGTGTTCAGATTTCACAACAAAGTTTTCCAATTCTGAAGGACTATCTATTTCACCTAAAATACGAATGGTACGACGTTGCCCACTAGCTATTAAATTTCCGGCAGACATGGTAACGTTACCACCGTTTATGGCGTTAATAACATCACTAAAAGTAACTTTGGCAGCCATCATTTTGTAAATATCTACCGCTACCTCAACCTCTTTTTCTTGGGCGCCACGAATGTCAACTTTTTTAATTTCCTGTAAATCTTCAATTTCATCTTGAAGATATTCGCCAAATTCCTTTAATTTTTCGATAGGATAATCGCCTGAAATATTAATATTTAGGATAGGCATTTCTTCTGAAAGACTAAGCTCGAACACATCTGGCTCAACTTTGGCACCATTAAAGGTTGGCCAATCTTCACCAGAAGTTTCAGTGTCTATTTCATCTTTCACCTTTTGTTTGGCTTGTTCTACGGTTATGTTTTCGTCAAATTCAACAACCAACATACCATAATCTTCTTGCGATGTTGAGGTGATTTCAACAACATTACTCACCGTTTTTAACTTGTCCTCAAGCGGATCTACAATAAGTTTTTCTATATCTTCTGCTGTATTACCAGGAAATACAGAACTTACATAAATTTTGGTTTCGTTTACTTCGGGAAAATTTTCTCTAGGCATGCTGAAAAAAGCAGAAGCACCTAAATAAAAAATAACCGCAATAAGTACATACATGGTGGTTTTATTGTCGATTGCCCACGATGATAAACCAAATTCTTTATCGACCTGTTTTTTCTTTTTTTCTTTAGTCATTAGTATTTGGTTTAGTATTTAATTACTTTAACGGTTTGACCATCTTTAACACTCCGTGCACCCTCATGAACAATTTCGGCATTGTTTTCTATGCCTTCTAAAACTTCAATAACATCTCCTTGGGTTTTGCCTGTTTTTATTATAATTCTATTGGCAACACCTTCATTATTTTCATTTTTGTTTTTTACAACATAAATATATTGTTCACCATTGGCATTTTCTGAGATGATACTTTGAGGAACCAATAAAGCTTTTTCATTGGTATAATCGTTAATTTTAAGTTTTGCAGTTAAGTTTGGCTTTATAGCTCTTTCTTTATTTGGCACAGCTACTTCTACTTTAAAGGTTCTGTTGTCTGGGTTTATAACATCGCCCGCTTGACGCACTTTAGTATCGATTGATTTTCCCAATACAGGAAATTCTACTGTTACATTTTTTCCTTTTGTTACATCTGCAATATAACTTTCGGGCACATCGGTTTCTATATACATATCGTCAAGGTTTACAATACGCATTAATGGCGATTGACCAGCGGCTACCACACTACCTTGTTCCGTAATAACATCATCAATAGTTCCAGAAAATGGTGCTCTTACATTGGTTTTGGCTATTTGTTGTTGTAATTGTTTTACAGATCTGCTTTGGGCTTCATAAGTTGATTTTGCCTGTAAAAATTGAATTTCACTTCCAATACGTTGATCCCAAAGACGTTTTTGACGTTCAAAAGTCGTTTTTGCTAATTCAGTTTGAATTTCTAATTGCGCTAATTGTTGGCTTAATCCACCATCATCAATTTTTGCAAGCAATTGCCCTTTGCTTACTTTTTGTCCTTCTTTCACATAAACATTGGTTAAAATACCATTGAATTCTGGCGTAATCACTAATAAGTTTTTAGTAGTTACATTTCCTTGAATTTCCAATACGTGATTAAAAACTTCTTGTTTTGCAGTAAAAGTGGTAATTAAAGGTATGTGTTTTACAGTGTCAATTTTTGTAATTGCTTCATCCAGTTGTTTTATTTTAGCATGAATAGCTTCTTGCTCATTAACTAATTCGGCACGTTTGGCACGAATGGTTTCTAAGTTGTTGCTTTCTAAAACCTTTTCAACTGAGTTTTTTTTCTTTTCGCCACCACAAGAGACTAAAAGGACAGTTACGATTAATAAAGAATATATATGTTTCATTTTTTAGTGTTTTTTATGTTGATTAGTTATTGATTGAATTCAGTATCGTTTCCAATTCTGCTTTTTTGTTTATCACATCCAGCATGGCTTGTAAAAACTCTTGTTGAGCCGTGTATAATTGGGTTTGTGCTTGTCTTAAATCGAAACTAGAAGCAATACCTTCAAAAAACTTGGTTTGGTTTTTTTGTTCGATGCGTTCTGCAAGATTTAAGTTTTGCTTTTTGTTATCGTAATCTTCAATGGCAAATTGATAATCGCTTTTTGCTGCTGCGGTTTGAAGTTGAAGTTTTTGTTCGGTTTCAATTAAATCATCTTTTGCCTTTTCTAAATTTATTTGGGCACGCTGTGTAGCAGCACTTCTCCCTAAAGAGCTAAAAATTGGGATGTTCAAGTTTACTCCAAATAGTGATGAACCAAACCATTTTTGGTCTTTATTAGTAAACTCGAAATTATCGCCATAGGCGCTGTAACCTCCATTTATAAAAGCATTTAAGGTTGGTAAAGCTTTACTTTTTTCAAGTTTAAGAAGTAGCTCTTTAGCTCGTTTGTCGTTTTCGGCAATTTGAAAATCGATGGAGTTATCTAAATTTAAATCGGAATCAACCAGATCTAAAGATATATTTTGAACCGTTAAACTTTCAAGACTATCAGTTAATACCGTTTTATTATAAACATGCAAACCTAAAGTGATGTTTAGCATTTGGTACGCCAACGTTTTTAATCGGGTGGTATTATTTAATGAACTGTTTACACCTGACAATGTTATTTGAAGTTGCTCCACGCTTTCTTCTTCTTCCAAACCATTTTCAAACATTTTTGACAAATCGTTTAGATTTTTTTCAAGAATTGCTTTGTTTTTTTCAATAATAGCAAAACTTTCTTCTGCCAACAGCACGTTTCCGTAGGCGTTAATCACAGCTTTTCTTACCTCTAAATCGGTTTTAACTTTAGCATTTTTTGATATTTCTAAAAACACTTTAGCCGATTGTAAACCTACTAGATAAGAGCCATCAAATAGTTTTTGAGTTAAGGTTGCTGTTGCGGTGGCACTTTGTTTTGTACCAAAGGTAACTTCGGCAAATTCACCAGGGTTACCACCAAAAAATTCGGCAGGAATTAAAGAGACTTGTTGTTTTAACCAGTTTTGATAGCCAACTTCAGCAGAAATTTGGGGCAAACCCGTTGATGTGGTTTCCCATTTTTGATGCTTTGCCGCTTCAATATCTCGTGTCGCATTTTTTGCAGTTCTATTGTTTTGAAGTGCGTAGTTTATGGCTTCCTGTAACGAAAAACTTTGTGTGTTTTCTTGAGAAAACATACTTATTGAAAGTAATAAACTAAGTAAAAGTATTAGTTTTTGTTTCATATTTTATGATTGATTGTTGTTTAAATATTGGGTTAAATGTTCAAGGCCATTAGGGGTGCAAATGCCTCTTATGTGATATTCTAAATAATGGTTCATTAAATCGTTCATAGAAAAATTGTTTAATGGAAAAAGTTCTTTGTCCTTTAAAGCCATCATACAATTGAAATATATTTTAGAAATAAATTCAACACTTATAGTGTCTCTGTATAATCCTAGTTTTATACCACGGCCTAAATTACTAGTAACGCATTCTTCCATAACACATGACTGTTTCGACTTTAACGATTCAAATATTTTTGGGTAATATTTTTGAAGCTGGTATTGTGGTGACGATTTTTCATCTTTCAGATGTATCATCAAAAAACGTTTTATTTCATAAACTTCCTCAATAGGATTGTTTTCTTGTTCAATAATTTCTTCAATACCTTTTGAAATTAAATCAAACATGTATAAGGTAGTCCCTTTTACCAGTACGTTTTTGTTCTCAAAATATTGATAAATCGTTTTTTTTGACATGCCAAGTGCATTGGCAATATCGTCCATCGTCACACTCTTAAACCCGTAGGTTAAGAATAAATCGGCTGCTGTTTTTAAAATATCTTCTTTCATGGGGTCCTATCCATTTTTTCCTCTGTCACATGTTGCATCCATACAACCATTCATTTAAGTATCTCATTTTTAGTTATGGATGTTTCATAATTCGGGGCAAATGTACAACAGGAAACTTTAAAAACAAAAAAAGTTTCCATAGTTTTAACGATTTATTAATATTGTGAAATAAAGTAGTTGCATTAGTAGACGCATTTACATTATTTTTGTTTCATGCAACATGTACAATTTTATCAAGACGAATTCACCTCATTTTTAAATGGGTTCACAACACAACGAGAACCAGTTTCACTTTATAATCCCATAAATTATATTTTACAATTAGGTGGTAAACGCTTAAGACCTGTGTTGACTTTAATGACTGCTGAAATTTTTAATGTGGAGTACACAAAAGCGCTGGATGCTGCTTTAAGTATTGAAGTATTTCATAATTTCTCGTTGGTACATGATGATATTATGGATGATGCACCTTTGCGTCGCGGACACCAAACGGTACATGAAAAGTGGAACATCAATACGGGGATTCTTTCGGGCGATGCCATGTTAATTATGGCGTATCAATTGTTTGAAAATTATGAACCAAACACCTTTCAAGCGCTGGCTAAATTATTTAGCAAAACAGCCTTAGAGGTTTGCGAAGGGCAACAATACGATGTTGATTTTGAAACACGAAATGACGTTTCAGTTTCAGAATATTTAAAAATGATTGAATATAAAACAGCTGTTCTGGTTGGTGCCGCTATGAAAATGGGGGCTATTGTTGCGAACTCTTCAGCACAAGATCAGGATAATATATATGAATTTGGTAAAAATTTAGGTATTGCGTTTCAATTACAAGACGATTATTTAGATGCCTTTGGCGACCCAAAAACCTTTGGTAAACAAGTAGGTGGCGATATTATTGAAAACAAAAAAACCTATTTATATATTAAAGCATTAGAGTTTTCAGAAGAAAAAAACAAGCTGAAACTTTTAGATTTGTTTAGTGAAACGATTGAAGAAAACGAAAAAAAAATTGAAAATGTAAAAGCTATTTTTATTGAGAGTGGTTCAGCTGAAGCTACAAAAAAGGCTATTGAATATTTTACAAACAAAGCTTTTAGTGTTTTAGAAACCATGTCAATTTCTGAGGACAAAAAAGCTGTTTTAAAAGCCTTTGGTATTAACCTTATGAATAGAAATGTATAATGCAATTACCCAAAACTTTTGAAGATTTAATTGAAAATGCCAATCAATTAAGTTTGTACCAAAAATTAGTACTTCAGCTTAATAAAGATTTTTTGTTGGCAAATATCAATTTGGATTTTCATGAAGATGTATTGCCATCAAGCCTTAAACTGATGCTTCACGAAACGGTTTATAAGCTTATTCAAGAAAAATTTACCGATTATTTAAACCTACTTTATATTGTAGATGTTTCAGAAAAAGAGGTTAAAGCTTTAAATGGTGAAGATTTGCTTAAACTCTCTGAAGATGTTTCGTTTTTAATTTTAAAACGCGAATGGCAAAAGGTGTGGTTTAGAAATAAGTACAAATAATTTAATTAAGATATTTTTGTCCTAATTAAATTATTTTCCATACATTTGTATAAAATTTAGAATTAATATGTTTTCAAAAGCTTGTGAGTATGGTATTAAAGCGTGCATTTTCATAGCAATAAATTCGTATGAAGGAAAGCGTGTGAGCCCTAAAGAAATAGCTGAGGAAATTAATTCACCACAAGCCTTTACTGCCAAAATTCTACAAGCTTTAGTAAGACATAACATTATAGAATCCGTTAAAGGCGCTTATGGTGGTTTTGAGGTAAGTAAAAACGAAATTAAACATATTAAACTCGCACAAATTGTAAAGGCTATTGATGGCGATAGCATATACAACGGTTGTGGTTTAGGTTTGGAAAAATGTGATGAAAACCACCCATGCCCTGTACACGATAAGTTTAAAGGGGTTAGGGACGAATTAAAATACATGTTAGAAAACACAAGCTTAGAAGAATTAGCACTTAATATAAAATCTGGAGCTTCATTTTTAAAGGCTTAAAAAAATTTGAATATAAATAGGATAAAATTATCCGAAATAAAAAATCATTATGGAAACAATTCAAAAAGTACAACAAAAACAAATTGGACAGTATGTTGCAGACGATTTTAGAACTGCGGCAGTATTCGCAAAATATAAAATAGATTTCTGTTGCAACGGAAACAGATCTATTGAAGAAGCTTGTGAAAAAAAAGGCATTGACAGTAACACCGTGTTAGAAGAACTGGAGGCAGTTTTAAACTCTAAAACAGATCAATCTATAGATTATAAATCCTGGCCATTAGATTTATTGGCTGAATATATTGAGAAAAAACACCACCGTTATGTAGAAGAAAAAATTCCTGTTTTACGCCAGTTTTTAGATAAATTATGCAAAGTTCATGGAGAGCGCCATCCCGAATTATTTAAAATCAATGAACTTTTTAGTGCATCGGCCGGAGAATTGGCAAGCCATATGAAAAAAGAAGAATTGATTCTTTTCCCTTTTGTAAAAAGAATGGTGAAAGCAAAATTGGAAGCAGGTGGCATCCAATCGCCACAATTTGGAACGGTTGAAAACCCTATTGCCATGATGATGCATGAACATGATACAGAAGGTGAACGCTTTAGACAAATAGCTGAGTTAACAAATGATTACAATCCTCCTGCCGATGCCTGCAATACTTATAAAGTAACCTTCGCTATGTTGGATGAGTTTGAAAAAGATTTGCATTTACACATTCATTTGGAAAACAATATTTTATTCCTTGAAGCAATAAAATTAGAACAACAATTTAATTAATAGCAAATTTTAAACCCCTAATAGTTCGTGAATAAATTCTGGAAGATTGCTTTTGCATTTTCTGGAATTTATATTTTTAAGGGTATTTTAATAAAAACCAATTTACCAATGTCTAAAAAACATGTTTTAATATGCTTATTTAACTTTTTTATAGCGGCAGTTTTAGGCTTGGCATTGCGTTATTTTTTTGTGCAACCTATGGGTTTGGATTTTAGGTTTTTAACCCATGCCCATTCGCATGTTGCTATGTTGGGTTGGGTATATTTAATGCTATTTACACTTATGGTTCATTATTTTGTTCCAGAGAAAAAACCTGTCTATAATAAACTATTTTGGGTTACACAGTTTGCGGTTTTTGGTATGCTATTTAGCTTTCCGTTTCAAGGGTATGCGGTGGTTTCTATTACGTTTTCAACCTTGCATATTTTTTGCAGTTATTATTTTGCATATTTAATTTTTAAATATCATAAAACCGAATCGGTTGTAACTAGTTATTTGCTAAAAGCATCGTTGGTGTTTATGTTGCTTTCTACAGTAGGTGTTTGGTGTTTGGGTCCTGCCGTTGCAACTGTTGGGCAATCTTCAGCATTTTACCAAATAGCCATTCAATTCTTTTTACATTTTCAGTTTAATGGTTGGTTTTTAATAGCCGTTGTAGCTGTTTTATTTCATAAATTAAAACTTAAGGATTCAGAACAATTTCAACCATTCTATAAGCTCTTAATTGTTTCAACGGTATTCACTTTTGCATGGCCTGTCCATTGGTTTGCACCTCATAATTCTTTGTTATGGATTAATGGTTTTGGTGTTTTACTGCAAGTTGGGGCTCTATTTTACTTTTATAAACTTGTTAAACCTGCATTTGGTGTATTGATAAAAAACCAATCAAGTATTGTAAAACTTATGTATGGTTTTGCCTTACTGTGTTTTGTTTTAAAAATTGTTTTACAATCTGCCTCATTATTTCCAGAGGTTTCAACTATGGTTTTTCAAAACAGAAATTTTATAATAGGCTTCATTCATTTAACCATGTTGGGTGTTATCTCTGGATTTTTATTTGCATTCTTATTGCAAACCGATTTAATAAAGCAAACCAAATTACTCACTTTTGGAATGACTTCTTTTGTTTTGGGATTTATATTAACCGAGGTAATTCTGGCTATTCAAGGTGTTTTATTTTATTTCGGACAAGGGTTGATGCCCAATTATTATCTCATCCTATTCCTAAGCAGTATCCTATTACCACTTGGCATAGGATGCTTCATTTTAATTATTTTAAAAACTAAAAATCATGTCGCAAAAACCATTG
This sequence comes from Mariniflexile gromovii, assembly GCF_017814435.1. Classification (GTDB taxonomy): domain Bacteria; phylum Bacteroidota; class Bacteroidia; order Flavobacteriales; family Flavobacteriaceae; genus Mariniflexile; species Mariniflexile gromovii. The sequence goes on from NZ_JAGJCB010000012.1 coordinate 90,074, forward strand.
AAGCGCCACAAAGCTTTACAACCTTTAAGTAGAGAACATCACCACGGATTATTATTGTCTTGGAAAATTAGAGCTGGCTTTAGCAAAAATGTAGAGCCTGAACGCATGAAAGTATATGCCGATTGGTTTTTCAAAACCCATTTAATACCTCATTTTGAATTGGAAGAACAATACGTTTTTTCTATTTTGAAAGCAGATAATGACTTGGTTAAAAGTGCTTTATCAGATCACAAACGTTTAAAAAAATTGTTTTTAGATGAAGATATAAAAAATGCTTTAAGTAAAATTGAAGAAGTTTTAGAACAACACATTCGGTATGAAGAACGTGTTCTGTTTCCGGAAATTCAAAAAATAGCGACCGAACCTCAACTGGAATTAATAGAAAAAATTCACCAAGAAGCTAATTTTATAGATAAGCTTGATGATGAATTCGGGAAATAGTCACTCTTCTTTAAGGGGTTACTTTTATAATGCTTTCAATAGTTTCTTTATTATCAACGCCCAAACCTTCTTGTTGATGAACTAATTCGCCTTGTGCATTAAATACTGAAATGATGTTGGAATGGGAAAAATCAATAGGTGAAATTTCTTTGTATTTTACTGATAACACATTCGCAAATTCACGAACACCGCTTACCGAACCTTGTAAAAAGGTCCATTGGTCACCATCCATAGCATTTTCTTTAGCGAAAGCTTTTAGTTTCTCTGGTGTATCGGTTTCTGGGTCGATGCTAACCATAACAAATTGAATGTTTTTTACTTTTTCAGCAGGAATTTGAGCTTCAATATTTCGCATATCGGCCACTAAACGCGGGCATGCTGCTTTGCATGATGTGTAAATCATGACCATGACCAAAGTTTTTCCTTTTAACTCTTTAAGCTGAATGGTTTTGCCTTCTTCCATATTCCAATGAGATGTTAAATTGAAGACGGATTCTTCTGAAATAGCATCGTCATTAACCAATTTAGAGCTTGTTTCAACAGCTTTTAAATCCATATGGCAAATAGGACAACTCCCTGCCTCGTTATAAGTTTTGTTACCTTCACATTCCATAGGACACTGATAAACTTCAACAGTTCCATCGTTTGATTTTTTATCAGTTTTACAACTTTGAAATGCTAAAACGGTTATGAATGCGAATACAATATATTTCAAATGTTGCATGGTTTTATTTTAAATTAATGTCTTTGGCACAGCGAAACCCTAAGTTTTTCATTGAGTATTTTGCTTTAAGGCTACCTCGAATGGCGTATCGCATAAAAGCGGCATAATTCATTAAATCGGTAGCATTTACGGCGGCACTTCCACAGAATAAATTACTGTCTTTGTCTACATCTTTTCTAGATTCGCCAGTAATTAAAACAGAATTAAAATCTAAAGTCCATTCCCAAACCAAGCCGTGCAAATCGTGAACGCCCCAAGCATTTTTTGGATGTTCTCCAATAGTATTTTCATTAGATCTAGGAGCCTCATACCAAGCCAAAATTTGTTTGTTATATGATGATTTTTTACGTGCATCTTTCGTGGTTTCATCTGCCATTGCAACATATTCCCACTCATCAACCGTTGGTAAACGTTTGCCTTGGCATTCGCAATAATCTTTAGCGGCAAACCAAGAAATATAGGTAACAGGACTGTTTGGTTTTTCAGAAGCTTTAAGTTCTAAATCATTTTTCCAATTAGATAAATAACTGGTATCTGCAAATAATTTTATGACTTTTGATTTTTGCCATTTTGGATGTTTTTTTACAAAATTTTCATACTCAGCATTTGTTATAGGATATATATCTATTTCAAAATCTTTTACTTCAACCACGGTTGAATCGCGCCCATAAAGTGGTATATAACGACTCCCTTTTATGAAAACCATACCTGCAGACTGGGCAAAAAGGAATGTCTGAAACACTAACAAGGTGATGAATAGTCTGAAGGCTTTGGTTTTCATTTTTACTCTTAATTATTTTCTGTTTTTCACTTTCTCAACCATAGCTTTGGTAACCACTTTTTTAGAGTTACCCCAACTGTTGTACACGTAAGTCAATACATTTGCAATTTCATCTGGAGACAGCATTTGACGTGTCATGACACTATTGTATTTTTGACCATTCACAGTAATTTCCCCTGTTAAACCATGTAGAACAACACCAATAGCTCTATCCACATCGGCATTTAAATAATCTGATTTTGCTAGAGGTGGAAATGCATTAGGCACGCCCTGTCCTTCGGCTTGGTGACAAGCAAAACAGGTTTGCATGTAGGCTTGTTTACCAAATTCGATTTGTTCTTCAAACGATTTTGCAGGAACTTCTGAAGCTACAATTTCACCCGTTGTTGGCATCGATTGGATACCCGGGCCTTCAGGTAAATAAATATCATCACGTAGTTCTCCTGAATATATTTTTTTGTCTTTTTGACCTTCTACTTTTAGCATCCCTAAAGCGCCTTTATTGAAAGCTCTAAAAATAGAGTGGTCTACTAAAATAAATGTTCCGGGTACATCTACTTTAAATTCTATCATGGCAGCACCACCAGCAGGAATCAGAGTGGTTTGCACGTTTTTATTGATTAAATCGCCACCTTCTATATGAACTTTATCAAAAATCTCACCAATTACATGGAAAGACGATACCAATCCTGGGCCACCATTACCAACAAACAATCTTACGGTTTCTCCAACTTTAGCAGTTATGGCATTATCGCCTGTTAACGACCCTACTTTTCCGTTAAACACTACATAATCAGCCTTTTCATCCACTGCTTTTTGCATATCAAAAGGTTGTAAACCACGTTCTCCATTAGCGCCTTTTGTATAAAAGTCGCCTTGCATGATGTAATATTCTTTATCAACTATAGGCAACCCACCTTCAGGCTCCACTAAAATGAGTCCGTACATTCCATTGGCAATGTGCATTCCTACGGGAGCTGTGGCACAATGGTACACGTACAAACCAGGGTTTAAAGTTTTAAACGAAAATGTTTTTTCGTGTCCGGGTGCTACAAAAGATGATTCGGCTCCACCACCAGGGCCTGTTACAGCATGCAAATCAATGTTATGCGGAAGTTTGTTGTTTGGATGGTTTTGTAAATGAAATTCAACCTCATCACCCACTCGCGTTCTTATAAAACTACCGGGTACTGTGCCTCCAAAAGTCCAGTATACGTATTTAACACCATCGGTCATTTCGCCTTCTTTTTCAAGAATTTCCATTTTCACAATCAATTTTTTGGCTTTTCGTTTTCCTACAGGTGTTGGCACATGAGGTGGCGATGTCAATTCTGCGATCATTTCCCTGTTTACGGGAATATCGGCTGCGTTATCGTAAACAGTTTCTTTATTATCGAAACATGATGTTAAGAATAGCATACTAGCTATTGAAAATACAAATAATAAATGGGAATGTTTCATTTCTAAAAATCTTATAGTTAGTTTTTTAAAAAAGATAAAACTATCTTCTTTATGGAATCAAAATTAACAAATAAGAAATGTGTGAAATATGACAAAAGTCATGAAATGAAAAGAATCTCTGTTGTTTACAGACTTAAAATGAATAAAAAAATCAGCAGATTTAAAAATAAAACCTCACAAAAGGTGCCCAAGCATCGGCATAAATGCTTTTGTTTTTATCATACAAAAGGTCGTACCTTATGCCAATAGTAACATTACCGTTCCTATAACCGGCACCTATAAATAAGGCGGGCGACCAATAAGTGTCGTTTTCTAAATTTAGATAACTGTCATATTTTCTATTAACATGAAGTTCTTCAAATTCGGCTGAAAGTTGTATTTCATTAATAGGGCTGAATAATCCAATAAGACTACCTCCTAAAATTGTCGATTTGTAAAAGTCTTTTTGTTTGTTGTAAGTACCATTTAAACCAAAGCCCAAAGCCACTTGGTTGTTAAATTCGTATATGGCGCTTGGTGCTAAGGTGCCGCTAAAAAACCCATCGCCAAAACTTAAACCAATGCCACCGCCAAAACGTACTGAATTCCAGAAATTATTGTTGCTTTCTTGCGCGTTCAAAGTACCTACAGAACTAAGAATTATGAAAAAAAACAGTGCATAAATTTTAATGATTAAATAAAATCTATTCATATAATTGGAAATCTTTAAAAAATTAACACAAAAATTTAATTTATTAATATTACGTTCGTTATTGAATTATAAATATAACAAAAGAAACATCTAATTTTAGTAAAAGTTGTATTTTTGCTGGAAATTTGATTTAAATAAGTGTATTACAAAATATAATGGATAAATTTTCCTTTTTAAACGCAGCACATACTTCGTATTTTGCCGATTTATATGACCAGTATTTACATAGTCCAGATTCTGTAGAACCAAGTTGGAGAGCTTTTTTTCAAGGCTACGATTTTGGTAGCGAAGAAAGCGGATTACAACCTGACGTTATTGAAGTTGCATCAACACAAATGCCAGAATCATTACAAAAAGAGTTTCAAGTAGTGAAACTTATTGATGGCTATAGAATGCGTGGGCATTTGTTTACAAAAACAAATCCTGTTCGAGAACGCAGAACCTATGAGCCAACTTTGGCTATTGAAAATTTCGGACTTAGCTCAAACGATTTAGATACTGTTTTTAATGCAGGCGAAGTTTTAGGCATTGGACCTCAAACGCTGCGAGAAATTTTAGTTCACTTAAATAAAATTTATTGCAGCTCTATTGGGGTTGAATATATGTATTTGCGCAACCCAGAAGTTATTGGTTGGTGGCAAAGTCAATTAAACGTTAATGATAACCAGCCTAATTTTGATAAGGAAACCAAAAAATATATCCTTTCTAAATTAAATCAAGCCGTTACTTTTGAGAATTTTTTACAAACCAAATATGTTGGACAAAAACGATTTTCATTAGAAGGAGGCGAATCACTTATCCCAGCGCTTAGCAATACCTTATACATTTCTAGTGAAAAATATGGTGTAAAAGAGTGTGTATTAGGAATGGCTCACCGTGGTCGTTTAAGCACTTTGGTTAATATATTTAGAAAACCAGTTCACGAACTTTTTAGTGAATTTGATGGTAAAGATTTTGAAGAATTGGATTTTGATGGTGATGTGAAATACCACTTAGGTTTAACTTTAGATAAAACCTACCAAAACGGGAAAACCATCAAGATGAACTTAGTGCCAAACCCTTCACATTTAGAAACGGTTGCTTCTGTTGCAGAAGGTATTACACGTGCTAAAATTGATACCGACTATAATGGCGATGACTCTAAAATTTTACCAATCATCATACATGGAGATGCTGCTATTGCAGGTCAAGGTATTGTGTATGAGGTAGCACAAATGAGCCAACTTAACGGTTACAAAACCGGAGGTACGCTTCATATTGTGGTTAATAACCAAATAGGGTTTACAACCAACTATTTAGATGCTCGTTCCAGTACTTATTGTACCGATGTTGCTAAAGTAACATTGTCTCCAGTATTGCACGTAAACGCTGATGATGCCGAGGCAGTTGTTCATGCTGTTGAATTGGCTTTAGCCTATAGAATGCGTTATAAAAAAGATGTTTATATCGATTTATTAGGTTATAGAAAATACGGGCATAATGAAGGTGATGAACCTCGTTTTACCCAACCAAAGCTATACAAACAAATAGCGAAGCACGATAATCCTTATAAAATATATTCAGACAAATTAATTGCTGAAAAAACAATAGATCAAGCTTACGCCGACGGTATTACCGAGGAATTTAAAAATGTTTTAGAAACAGCATACGAAAAATCCAAAGACGAAAAATCCTCTAAAGTTAGAGAATTTATGATAGAGCGTTGGAACGGTTTCAGTCGTAAAGGACTTGAAGATATGCTTCAAAGTGAAAACACGAAGTACCCAAAAAGTAATTTAGAAGGTATTGCCAAAGTGGTTTCTACAGTTCCAGAAGGTGTTAAATTTGTGCGTAAAGCAGAAAGAATTTTGGAAGGCAGAGCTTCCATGGTTTTTGAAACCGATACTTTAGATTGGGGTATGGCAGAAACTTTAGCTTACGGAAGTTTACTAGAAGAAGGTTTCAACATTCGTATATCTGGGCAAGATGTAGAACGTGGTACCTTTAGCCACCGTCATGCTATTTTACGCGATGAAATTTCAGAAGATCGTATTAATTTATTAAACATAAACCCAAATAATAAGGGCAAAATGGATATTTTCAACTCCTTTTTATCTGAATATGGGGTACTTGGTTTTGATTATGGTTATGCTATGGCAAACCCAAATACATTAACCATTTGGGAAGCACAGTTTGGTGATTTTAGTAATGGGGCACAAATTATTTTTGACCAGTATTTATCGGCTGCTGAAGATAAATGGAAAGCTCAAAATGGTATCGTGGTATTGTTGCCTCATGGGTATGAAGGACAAGGTTCAGAGCATTCATCTGCAAGAATGGAACGTTATTTACAATTATGCTCAGATGATAATATGATTGTTGCCGATTGTACCACGCCTGCAAACTTTTTCCACTTATTACGTCGCCAAATGAAACGCGATTTTAGAAAACCTTTAATTGTTTTCACTCCAAAAAGTTTATTACGTCATCCAAAAGCAGTATCCTCTTTAAACGAATTAGCAACAGGCGAATTCCAAGAAGTAATTGACGATACTTTAAATCCGGAAAAAGTAACTAAATTAGTGTTCTGTACAGGTAAATTCTATTATGATTTATTGGCGCAACGCGAAAAATTAGAAAATAGCAGTGTTGCTCTGGTTAGAATTGAGCAATTGTTCCCACTTCATGAAGAAAAAATTAAGCAAATAATAGCTAAGTACCCAAATGTGAAAAATTATGTTTGGGCTCAAGAAGAACCTAAAAACATGGGGGCTTGGAGCCATGTAGTACAACGATTGGATTTTGTTAAATTAGAAGTGAATTCAAGACCATACAGTTCCGTACCAGCACCAGGTTCTAGCACCAGGGACAAGAAAAGACAACAAAGAGTTATTGACCAAGTATTTGATATCGTATAACATATAAGTTGAGTTGAAAAACTCGTAAAAACATAAAAACAAAACAATGATTTTAGAAATGAAAGTGCCTTCACCAGGCGAGTCTATAAAAGAGGTTGAAATAGCAACTTGGTTAGTTCAAGATGGCGATTATGTTGAAAAAGATCAAGCTATTGCAGAAGTTGATAGTGATAAAGCAACCTTAGAACTTCCAGCGGAAGCAAGTGGAATTATCACGCTTAAAGCTGAAGAAGGTGATGCGGTAGCAGTAGGCGCAGTGGTATGTTTAATTGACACCAGTGCAGCAAAACCTGAAGGAGCAGCTGAAGCACCAAAAGCAGAAAAGAAAGAAGAAGCACCAAAAGCTGAAGCACCAAAACCAGCTGTAGCAGAAACTAAAACCTATGCTACAGGAACAGCAAGTCCTGCTGCTAAAAAGATTTTGGCTGAAAAAGGTATGGAGGCTTCGTCAATTTCTGGAACAGGAAAAGATGGACGTGTAACTAAAGAAGATGCTGTAAGTGCGGTGCCTTCTATGGGAACCCCAACTGGTGGAAATCGTGGTAGCTCAACTACTAAATTGTCTATGCTACGTCGTAAAGTGGCAGAGCGTTTGGTGGAAGTTAAAAACACAACAGCTATGTTAACTACTTTTAACGAAGTAGATATGTCGCCAATTTTCGCTTTGCGCGATGAACATAAAGAGTCTTTTAAATCGAAACATAATGTAGGTTTAGGCTTCATGAGTTTCTTTACACTTGCAGTTGTTAGAGCATTAAAAATGTATCCTGCCGTAAATTCCATGATGGATGGTAGAGAAATGATTTCATATGATTTCTGCGATATAAGTATTGCTGTTTCAGGACCAAAGGGTTTAATGGTTCCTGTAATTAGAAATGCTGAAAACCTTAGCTTTAGAGGTGTTGAATCTGAAGTAAAACGTTTAGCGCTTCGTGCAAGAGATGGTCAAATTACGGTTGATGAAATGACAGGAGGTACATTCACCATTACCAATGGAGGTGTATTTGGCAGTATGTTATCTACCCCAATTATCAACCCACCTCAAAGTGGTATTTTAGGGATGCATAATATTGTTGAAAGACCAGTAGCCATTAATGGCAAGGTTGAAATTCGCCCTATAATGTATGTGGCACTTTCATATGATCACAGAATTATTGATGGTAAAGAAAGTGTTGGGTTTTTAGTAGCTGTAAAAGAAGCTTTAGAAAACCCTACCGAGTTATTAATGAATAACGATGTTAGAAAAGCTTTAGAGCTTTAATAGCAAGAAGTTTATCTATAAAAAAAGGGCTAACATAGTTTGTATGTTAGCCCTTTTTCCATTTAAAAAGTTAGGTTAAGCAATAGATGATGTTTATTCCAATTACAATTATAACTAATGTAATTAATCCAATCATAAAATATTTATCCAGATAACTATTATCTTTTTCCATAGTTTATTTTTTTTTTTTTGGATTCTCAACACATTTAATAGAGCATCTGCACTATAAATTGCAGATGCTCTGTATTATATATAACCTTCAATTATTGATTAATAGCATGGTAAAGATAAGTTATAAGGAAATTAAAAAAAATACGCACTTATACGTATATTTAGTTTAGCTATGGTTATAAAATTCAGAAGGCTTCAAACATTACATCTGAAGCCTTCCTATAATTCTCCCTAAGAACTAATTAATAGCACTGTAAAGATAAGCGATATTAACCATAAAAAAAATACGCACTTATACGTATTTTTTAAAAATGTTGTTTATTTAGGTTAGCCCAGATAGAAAGTGATGTTGGTTTGTTATCTAAACCTAACTTATTTACAATATTACTTCGATGTTTATCTACCGTTCGAACCGAAATGGAAAGTTCTTCAGCAATTCCTGAACTGGTTTTATTTTCAGAAATAAGTTTTACTATTTTTAACTCAGATTTAGTAAGTTTCTCTAATTCATTAGGCTTGCTGTGTGTGTTATGATTCAAATAGGAGGCTATTTCTTCGCTAAAATAGCGTTCATTTTTTATAACATGGCTGATGCAAATCTCAATTTCTTCAATAGCAAACTCTTTTAAAATATATCCATACACACCAAAATCTATAGCTTGATCATAAACGTCTTCCTCTTTATCAAAAGTTATAAGGATAACTTTAGTTGGTAAGTCGTTTTTTTTGCAAGCTTCAGCAATTTCTAAACCTGTTTTATGAGGCATTCTTATATCAAGAATAGCAATTTCTGGTTTTAATTTTACAATAAGGTTGTAAGCGGTATTGCCATCTGCGGCACTTCCAACAATGTTAAAACCTTTGGAAGTTAAAAAATCGGTGAGACCACGCAACATCAGCGGATGGTCATCGGCAATGACGATAGAAGTACTCATTAACTTTAGGGAGTTAAATGCTATTAATTTAAAGGATAAATATAAGAAATATTAAAGTTTTAAGTATAAGTATTTCGTCTCATAATCTATAACAGCGTTCGATTTTTTTAAAATATCGGCACCAATAATACCATCAACGGGTTTAGATTTATGATTTATTAAAGCTGTATTCACATGCGTAAGATTAAAAAGTACCAAAACAACTTTATTAGTTTCCCATTTGCCAATTTTAAACTTGTTCTTGTTGGACATTTTCGTTTCCATATTAATAGCACCAGCACCAGCAGCCATAATGTTAGAATCTTTTACCTTTAGATTAAAATTATCTACAGCTTCAAAACCCACACAGGAGTTTGATGCACCAGTATCTAAAATAAAACGGCCCTTTACACCATTTAAAGTGGCTTTTATTTCGAAATGATTGGTTTTGGTCCATCTTAATTTTACACGAATGTAGCCTTTATTAAGAAGAAATTCTTGAAGTGTTTCTGTCATGCTTTCTATATTTCAGAACTAAAAATAACACAATCAAAGCTATTGCTATGCCAAAAAATACATAAAATAAAGTGAAATTTGGTTTTACGGGTTCAAGTTTGCCATAATATACAAAGGAGCTCCAATAATAAGGTGATTTTTTTGCATTGCTAATGGTTTCATTTTCTAAATAATTCATTTTTGATTGATGATTTGCAAAAAATGCCGATTCTGTATCACTATAGTTCTTATAAAACGATTGCATAATCTGTGAAGTAGATAAATCGTTTATTTGCCACAAAGTGAAAAGTAAATTTTCGGCACCAGCGTATTGAAACCCTCGTGCAATACTCATAGCGCCTTCACCTTTATAAAGTTTACCAACACCTGTTTCACAAGCACTTAAAACAACTAAATTGGGGTTTATATCTAAACTATACAATTCATTTAAATACATGGTCTCGTTGTAAAACGATAGGTTTGCAGGTGTTATAAAATCGCCACCACTGGCATGGGTTGACAAATGCAAAATAGCATACTTTGCAGCATTTTTTATAAAGCTTTCTTTTGAAGCTTCGGTACTCATAAAAATCTTAGAAGGCATTTCTTCTTCAACAGCATGGGCTTCATTTATAGAATACGTAAGCTTTTGGTTGCTATTTTCAAACACTGGAAAAAAACCGAGTAAACCATTATTTTTATTGTTAACACTTTCTGATAGATAAAACTGGGCACTAGAATTGTAAGCAATGGTTTGGCTTTTAATTAAAAAAGGCATTTTTTCGAACGATGTGTTGCTGGTTTTAGATGATAAAAGCGCTTCAAAAGGTATGAAATTCAACAGGCCATCTGGAATAATTATCACATTTTGATAGGCTAAAGTCGTGTTTAGTTTCAATACGTTGAAAATATTAAACGCTCTATTTGTATAGTTACCAATATCATTATTAATAATAGACGCATCATCAAATAAATGAATAAAACTGATGATGTTTTGCTTGGTCTCATCGGTTAATTCGAAGCTTTCAACATGCATGACTTTTTCAGAAATAACAAATTGATAAACGTTATTTTTTCCATAGAAATACTCCACTAAAACCGCTTTGTCTTTGCTTAATTTTTTCTGAATAGCTTCTAAAGTATATACGTTTTTATTTTCAGGATATTTCTTTTCAATGTTTGGTTTTAAAGCTTTTAACTGAAGGCTAATTGAAATTAATTTTTCGCTCAAAACATTCACTTTGTATGCCTGATTGTTACCAAGTTGTTCTTTTATAAGTAAGTTGGTATAACGTTCTTGGGCTTTTATTAAGCTAAATTCTTTAACCAACAAACTGTCATTTGGATATTGTTGTAAACGCTTTTTTTTCTGATTTATGGATTTTAAAACAGAGGCTTTATTGTTTTCAGAATATTGAAATGCTTCAAACAACAACGCTTTGTTCTTGGTTTTTTGATAGTTGTAAAAAAGAATATCAATACACTTTTCACTTCTTATTCTATTATCCGATTGGTTTCTGGTTTTGTTTTCTTGTGAAGTCCAGTTTTCTTGTAGTAATCCGGAAACATAAAAACTTAAATTATAACAATCCAACGCTTTTTTTGAATTGGTTTCCATAGTTGCCTGCAAATCGAAAATATCAATAAAGGTGTTTTCAGCATATAAATCGGTTTTGTTTGGCAAACTGTTACCTTCAAGATTTGGCACTAATAATTTGATTGCTTTTTGCAAACTTTTTAAAGCTTCGTTTTTGTTTTGAAGAAGAAATTGAAGTTGTGCTTCTTCAACATAAAACTTTGCTAAGTCCCTAGTGCTTAAATTAGCATTTTGAATATGACCTTTTGCTTTTTCAAATGAAATTAAAGCTTTTTGATAATCACCTTTTTGAAATTCTATGATATAATTGGTTTTGAAATTTTCGAATTTTGAAGCTGTATTATTTAAAATAGAAGCTGCCTCAAAATTATTTAAAGCGATTAAGCTAGAAGCTTTGATACTTTGTAATAATGTTTTTTGATTGGTGTTATTGTTTGAAACTTTAAGAGCATCGTCAACAATTTTTAAAACCGTTTCATGTTTGCCAATAGTTTGGTACAGCTTTGCCAGATTAATGGCACCACTTATTTTGTGCTTGGTGTTCTTGCTTTTTTCAGCTAAAAAAATGTATTGGTTTATGGTGCTAACGGCATTGGTGTAATCGCCCGTTTTGGTATACAAATTGCCCAAAGGTTTTAGGCAACTTTCAATAATATCAAAATCGGAAAGTTTGGAAAGCTCGTTGTTGTTGAAACGTTTTAAAGCATCTTCATAAGTGGAAATGGCTTCTTTTAATCTTGAATGTTCATCTAAATAATATCCCTTATGGCATTGTAAAAAAACGAGTGCCAATTGCTCATCTTTAGATTTTACATGGTTTTTAAAAGTTACTTCCTGCTGGGTTAACAGTTTTAACGAAGCGTCATTTTTATTGCTAATAAATGTTTCGGTAGCGGTGTAAATAGCTTCTTCCAAATTTTGGGAAAAAGAAATTCCGCAGATAAAAAAGAATAGAATAAAAATGGTTCTTATCATAATTTAGTAATTCTGCAAGGTTTTAATAATCTTGGTGTGTTTTGTTAAACCTACAAGGTTTCTAAAACCTAGCAGGTTGTGTTGCCAAAAGAACCTTAGGTTCTCAGAATTTCCAAATGGCGTAGAATTGCCAGTAGTTAAAATCTTTTTCAAAATTCATGATATAGCGCGCGCCTAAACTGGGGCCAATTCTAGCAAAACCTGCTGTAGCCTCAAACAACAAACCTGTTCTTAAATTGGTAAATGAATTGGATACATTATTGGTGTCTTCTTTAGTGCTAATTACAGGGCCATCTGTGGTGTCGCCTTCAAATTGTTCAACTAAAACCGATTGCTCTTGTTTTTCGCTTAATGAAATGGTGTTTTGTAAACCAGCTCCAAGTCCTATATAATTATTCACATTATAGCGTAACAAAACGGGTACATCCCAATCAATATTTTCAAATGAATTACTTGTTGTGGTGCGTTGTAAGGTCCTGGTGCCTTGCGCATCTTGTATAAATTCTGTTGTTACATTGGTTTCGGAATCATAGTTATGAAAATTATTCATCAATTCCAACTGCCAATACCAACGATATGATTTATATGGAGACAAAGTAGCTCCAAAAAAGTAACTTTCAGAATTGTTTAAATCTGAAAAGGAATTCACCCCAACTTTTGCACCAATTGAAATCCCCGGTAGAAAACGTGTCGTGGAATAATTGGTAATAATCGGGTCGTTTTTATCAAAAATGATGGCAGTTTTACTTTTAGTTTTTTGTTTGTGAAAATCTTTGGCAAATTTGATGCTGTATTTTACAAACCCTTTGGTAGAATCATATTCCTTTACGTTTTTTTGTTCGCTTCCGGGAAGATAAATATTTTTAAAAGTGAAAATAGCCTGGGTATCGGTAAACGTGGTGTCTAAACAACTGTACAACACTTCTTTTTTTGGGCAAATATCGCACTTGGGGTACATGTCCAAAACCTTTAGGGTCGATTTATCCAACATATCAGGAATATCTGTTTCTAACCGAATGGTACGTGCAGGACCTTCGCCATTATTTTGAAACTTGATTTTGTATTTCAAGGTTTTAAAACGTACCAAGCGGTAATTCATAAACGTACCGTTTGATGACATTTTATTAGGATCGTGCGAGGTTACGATTTCCATTTCCATATCCTTTACTTTATGATTATCGTAATTGGCATCGGGCACATAAATACCACGCACCGAAATAATGGCACTGGTATCTTTAAGCATTTCTGGCGTTGTTTTTAAACTAAAAAAGATGTTGCGTTCTTCTTTTGGTTTCATGTCATTAAACTCTAAAAGGCTCCAGTTTTTATAAAAGGCTTTAGAGTCTGCAATGGTTAATGGCAAATTGGTTTTTTCGGTAGAATCTTGCGCAAAAGTTCGAGCGTTTATGAAATCGTTATTTGAACTTGCCAAATAGGTGCCATCGTCATCAATATTTCGGGTAAAAGCGAAGCCTTCGGCATCAATATTTTTTTCATTGTTATAGGTTCTGGTTTCGGTTAACTCGAAATTATTGGCTTTATATTGGTGTTCATTGTAAAACAGATATAATTTTCCGTTTGTAGTATAATCTTTTGGGTTTTTATAGCTTAATATAACTACCATTTCTTCATCTGGAACGGGTTCGCGGTTGCGTTTTAGTATGAAATCTTCATCCATAGTAGCCACATCATTATACTCGGTAGTTATGTTGCTTATGGCAATTTTTTTAGGTCGGGTGGTTGGAGGTTTTCCGGTATCGTAATTATTGGTTGCCCATAATTTTACTTCGTACTCACCAGGTTTTTTATAAGTGTGTTTTGGGTTTTCTTGGGTGCTATAATGGCCATCGCCAAATTCCCAATAATGGGTGTAAAAGGCTTTTGGTGCACCCGCAATTTGGTTTAAAGCAGGTGTTTCGGGGGTGAAAATGACCTCGTTGCCATTGGTTGTGTTTTTAATGGTAGCAACGCGCGTTAGTGTATCGTTTACAATTAGTTTTTGGGCATAACTGTAAACAGTAATTAAAAATAAACATAGAAAAGAAAACCGTTTGTTCATGCTTATAAAGTTTAAATAGATTTTAAATATACGAAAAGAGATATTTATCAAATTGTTTTAATGTGTATCTATTTTTATAATTACAGTAAGTTAGATAAGATTACAGAAACATTTGCACATATAATTGATAATATTATGCAGACTATAATGAATATGATAACAAACTTTTTCATGATGTATCCTTTTATACTATTATATCAACAAAGCAGGTGTTTTGTTACCCTTTTACTAAATTTTAGAAGACCTCACAGATTTTTGAAAACCTGTGAGGTCTAAATAAAATCCCAGAAACTAAAGTCTCTGGGATAAAAAAAGTAGGTCAAGAATTGTGGCAAACCATGATTTTTAAGTAGGTTGTAAACATGGACAGATGTTTATGGTAAACCATTGATTATGGTTGTAAGTTGTGCTTCGGTTACTACTGAGGTTTCGTTTTCGTTTATTGTGATGATGCCGTTTTCTACAATAGTTGCTGCTTTTATAGCGTATTTCCAATCGCCACCATCTTCTGAGATGAAAATAACATGACATTCTAATCCGATAGGAATTTGTCCGTAATGTTCGCTAAATAAACCTGTAACAGGATCGTAAGTATCTAGATTGGCAAGACCTGTATCTTCGCCATCATAAGATAAAAACACTGAAGAGTTTGTGTTGTTGTAACCTTCTGGAACATCAACTAGAATGGTTGTTTTTGGTCTTGGGTCATTATAGAATCTATCTACGTTAGACCATCCAAAACCGCCAATAAATGCGTAGTAATTGTTGCCTTCTGCAAAAACACCGCCTTGACCGTTTGCGCCATCACGTTTGTTTTCGGCCCAAGCAAGGTTTCCATCTTCATCAATAATACCATCCCATAAAATCATATCGTTATCTGGACCGCCAGTTAAGGCCGCAGGGATAATTAATTGAAAGTCACAACTAGTATCTAAAGTAACGCCATTTTGTGTAGCTTCTACAAAAAATTCGCCACCAGAAATTAATAGAGCCTTGTCGCCATTTGGTAAAATTCCCATAGTAGGTTTATTGGTGGTAAGCATAGTGCCTTTGTTAAATATTTCAACAAATTCAATATCTACAACGCCAGTTACAGCATTTCCGTTTTTGGTTAAACAAGAACCATTGATGGTTATTTCTACACCGTTTTCTGATGTGAATGTTGTAGAGCCATCTTCAGCATTAAACTGAAAATTTTGTGTAATGTTTTCTAAAGCCTGATCTTTAATGGCGTTGAATTCCTCTGCGGTTGCAGGAATTACTAAATCGTCGTTGTCGTTTTTTGTACAGCTTGTAAATACTAAAGCAGTTACTAAAAGTGTTCCTAAAATGTGTTTTAAATTTTTCATGATAATTTGGGTTTAATTGTTATTCATTGTTATATAAACGGGGCAACTATTTTGTTACCCTGTTTGGGTAATTATTTTTTATTTTTTTAATAAACTTGAAAGCCTAAAGCAATGTATGGTTGTGCGAAATTTGGAACTGGCCCGCCTGTGCCATAAAAATTAGAACTTAAAAATTCTACGTTTCCTTGGGTTATTGGATAAGGGACATCTGTGTAGTTAGATTTTCTTAAAACCCTACCAATGGTTTGGTTTAACATGGTATATCCAGGTAAAATGGTTCTTTTTACCGTAATGATATCGCCAGAATTAACTTGAACAGGTGTTCCTATAGTTTGGTAATCTAAACCAGCTTGAGAAAAAGTATGTACACCACTGTATGATGTGCCTGTAGTTGTATTGGTTACTTCCATGGTATAGCCGCCAGTGTAGGTGCTAGGGTTTTGATAACCTATGCTACAAATTTCTCCCGCAGCATTAATTTTAATTGAATATTCATGGGTTTCTAAATCCATAGTTTCTATATCGTCGCAGCCATTAGCAGTAGAGTAAGCAGTTGTAATGGCAGAAGACACATAAGCAGTATCGCAAACATTATTTGCGGGATCGTTGTCGTTGTCGCAACTACTAATCAGCACTACAAAAAATGAAAATAAAAGTGATTTAAAAGTTTTCATGATTTTTAATTTAGGGGTTATACCATTATATAAACAGGGCAACTATTTTGTTACCCTGTTTTGGTGATTTTTTTTATTGTTGAGGTTGACTGATGATTATTTTTGATACAATCGCATCACCTGAAGCAACTAAAGCAATCATTTTATTAGCATAATCTTCAGAAGAGGCATAACCTTTTGCAGAGCCTGTTTCGGTTTCAACTTCCCAGAAATAGTTTCTGTTGCTTGTTTCAGATTTTAAAACCAAATAGCTTTGGATTTCGGTTCCTAAAACAATTTCTCCTGAGCTAGATAAAGCAATCATTTCTTTGGCGCTATCAAGTGAAAGGGATGTTCCTGAATAAATACCTTTGTCTGTTTCTACTTTCCAGTCAAATACTTGAGCAATGTTTTCTTTTGTAAATGTTACAACTTCAGTTGAAGTGTTAAGGGTCTTGTTTTCATTAGTAGCGTTTATATTTAATATTGAAAAAGCTACTGTTGCGATAATTAAAATTGATTTTTTCATGATTTCTAAATTTTTATGGATTATTAAAATTTTTGTTTCGTAATCTTTTCTGTTACACCCTTATATCAAAACCATTTAATAATTGTTACCCTTTTATTTTAAAGTTTTTTTAAATTAGCAGTAAATACAAGGGTTAATGAGCGAAAAAAAAATACATGAAGACCAAAAGTATATAGATGGATTGTTGAAAAACAACTCCTTTATTATACAAGCCATTTATGATAAGTTTGCGCCCAAGGTTATTAATTACATTAAACAGAATAGTGGCGATAGTGACCAAGCCCAAGACATTATACAGGACTCATTAATTACTATATATAATCAAGCAAATGAAAAAAAACTGGAATTAACCTGTCCGTTTGATGCTTATTTCTTTTTACTATGTAAGCGCAAATGGTTAAATGAATTAAAAAAATCTTCAAATAAAGAGGTAACAATTAAAGAGGAGATCTTATATAAAGGTGACGACGCTCAAGAACTAGCTTTTGAAACTGATCTGTTTGGCGAAAAACAAGCCTTATTTACAGAAATGTTCAATAAACTAGGAACCGCTTGTAAAGATTTGTTAACGGCAACCTTCAAAATAAAATCGATGGAAGAAGTTGCTGAAAGTTTAGGTGTAACCTATGCTTATGCTAGAAAAAAGAAATCTTTATGTATTGGTAAATTAACGGAGCTGGTTCAATCATCACCTAAGTTTAACCTACTTAATAATTAACCACTATGGACGAGCAAGATTATATATTATTTGAAAATTACATTTTAGAAGCACTTTCTGAAACTGAAAAAGATGCTTTTGAAACGCGATTGAAAACAGATTCAAAATTCAACGAAAGTTTTAATACCTATAAAGAATTGTCATCGTTTTTAGAACATAAATTTGAAAATGAAGCCACTTCAGCAGCATTTCACAATAATTTAAAAAATATTTCAAACTCCTATTTTGAAAAACAAAAAGCCCCTAAAAAAGTAATAAGTTTTAAACCTTGGCAATTTGCCATGGCAGCAAGTATTTTGTTATTAATTGGATTCACCATATTTAACAACTTTTCAAGTCCGGTTTATGAAGATTTCGCAAATTATGATAGCATTAATTTAACCGTAAGAGGCGACCAAGATGCTTTATTAAAAACAGCTGAGAATGCTTTTAATTCAAAAGATTTTGCTAAGGCGGATGAAGCTTTTAAAAGTTTAATGCTTATGGATAAAGATAATACCGAATTGAAATTTTATAGAGCCATAGCCAGTTTAGAATTAAACAAATTTGATACAGCCGAAGGCTTATTAATAGGTTTAAGCAAAGGGCAATCGGTATATAAAAACAAGGCGACGTGGTATTTGGCATTAAGCAAACTAAAACAAGAGGAGTATGATGATTGCTTGGAAATATTAAAAACCATTCCAGAAGATGCCGAAGATTATAAAGCAGCACAAAAACTTATTAAAAAGTTAGATTAAATGCTATCTGGTCGAGCAGAGTCGAGGCCTACAAAAATTCCAATGATTATATCAGACCTTACAGTTTTAAAACCTGTGAGGTCTTTTTGCATTTATGAAAGTTTGTAAAATTCGTGTCAAACTTTAAATACTTCATTATTTTTACCACATGATAATTACAGATACCCACACCCATTTATATAGTGAAGCTTTTGATGAAGATAGAGATGCCATGATTACTCGGGCATTAAATGAAGGAGTTTCGCGTTTTTTTATTCCCGCCATCGATTCAACCTATACAGAATCCATGTTCCAATTGGAAAAAAACTATCCCAAAAATGTTTTTTTAATGATGGGCCTGCACCCTACTCATGTTAAAAATAATTATAAAGAGGAGTTAAACCATGTTGAAGAGATGCTCGCAAAGCGAAAGTTTTATGCTGTAGGTGAAATTGGTATTGATTTATATTGGGACAAGACCACTTTGGGCATTCAACAAGAAGCTTTTAAATACCAAATTCAATTAGCTAAAACACACAAGTTGCCCATCGTTATACATTGCCGAGAAGCTTTTGATGAGATATTTGAAGTTTTAGAAACCGAAAAAGACAATGATTTATTTGGGATTTTTCATTGCTTCACAGGTACTTTAGAACAGGCGCATCAAGCCATGTCCTATAATATGAAGTTAGGTATTGGTGGCGTTGCAACGTTCAAAAACGGAAAAATTGATCAGTTTCTAAATAAAATCGATTTGAAGCATATTGTTTTAGAAACCGATTCACCATATTTAGCTCCAGTACCCTACCGAGGTAAACGTAATGAAAGTGTATATCTAATAAAGGTATTGGAAAAACTATCATATATATATAATGTATCTTTAGAGGAAGTAGCTCGTGTAACTACTCAAAATTCTAAAGATGTGTTTGGAATATAAATCAAAAATTGTAATTCGTAAATCAAAATCGTAAATCAAATGGCAAAACCAAACATATTACTTATTTACACAGGTGGTACCATAGGCATGATAAAAGATTTTAAAACAGGCATATTAAAAGCCTTCGATTTTAAAAACCTTTTAGACAAAATACCCGAATTACAGCTTTTGGATTGTGCTATTGAAACCGTTTCTTTTGAAAAACCTATTGATTCCAGTAATATGAATCCTGTGTATTGGGTTCAAATTGCCGAAATAATTGAATCAAACTACACACAATTTGATGGGTTTGTAGTACTTCATGGAAGTGATACCATGAGTTATACCGCTTCAGCATTAAGTTTTATGTTGGAAAATTTAGCAAAACCCGTGGTGTTTACAGGTTCACAATTACCTATAGGCGATTTAAGAACCGACGCAAAAGAAAATTTAATTACTTCCATTCAAATGGCATCGTTACAAGAAAACGGAAAGCCATTAGTAAAAGAAGTTTGTTTGTATTTTGAATATAAATTGTACCGAGCTAACCGAACAACCAAATTAAATGCAGAAAATTTTAAAGCGTTTGCATCATTAAATTATCCAGAATTAGCAGAATCTGGAGTACATTTAAAAGTCAATCACGATTATTTATTAAAACCAGATTTAAAAAAACCACTAATTGTCCATAAAAATTTAGACACCAATATTGCATTGATTAAACTGTTTCCGGGCATAACTTCGTCTTTTTTAAAGGCAGTTTTAACAACTCCAGGCTTAAAAGCGGTTATTTTAGAGACCTACGGCTCCGGAAATTGTACTACAGAAGCATGGTTTATTAATCTTTTGCAAGAAACTATTAATCGCGGTGTACCTATTATAAATGTAACACAATGTGTGGGAGGAAGTGTAATGATGGGACACTATGAAACCAGTAATCAATTGAAAACCATAGAGGTTATTTCTGGAAAAGACATGACCACCGAAGCAGCCATTAGCAAATTAATGTATATGCTAGGGGAAAACATCCCTAAAAAAACATTTAAAAAAACCTTTGAAAAGTCCTTAAGAGGGGAATTGTTTTAAAATTAACTTATAAAATTTTAACGTTCAAAGTTTTTTTTGTTATTTGCCCATCCATAAAAAAGTACATTAAAATATAGAGAGGTGGCCGAGTGGTCGAAGGCGCACGCCTGGAAAGTGTGTATACCTCAAAAGGGTATCGAGGGTTCGAATCCCTTCCTCTCTGCTGTTATTTTTATTTTTTTATTGTATTTTTTTTATATCTTTAACACATTAATTAACTAATAAAATTAAGATTTAGAACATGAAAAGATTATTTTCTATCCTTGCCATTACAGGAATGATGGCTTTTGGAACTGTTAATGCAACTACAAATGCAAACACAAGTACAGTTGCAACAACTGTAGCAAGTATGACTCAAGAAGATGACACTGCAGCACCGGCTGAAGAACTTGGGTTTCATCAAGAATTAAAAAAGAGATTTATTGAAGGAGGTCCTGGATTTATGGGGATCGTATTATTATGTTTAATTCTTGGTCTAGCAATTGCTATAGAAAGAATTATCTTTTTAAACCTTTCAACTACAAACACAAAAAAATTAACTCAAGAGGTTGAAGACGCTTTAGCTTCTGGAGGTGTTGAAGCTGCAAAAGAAGTTTGCAGAAACACAAAAGGCCCTGTTGCTTCTATTTATTACCAAGGATTGGATAGAACCGATGAAGGTTTAGATGCTGTTGAGAAAGCGGTTGTAGCTTACGGAGGTGTTCAAATGGGTCAATTAGAGAAAAATGTATCTTGGATTTCATTATTTATCGCTTTGGCACCAATGTTAGGGTTCATGGGAACGGTAATTGGTATGATTCAAGCATTCGATAAAATTGAGGCTGCTGGAGATATGCAACCATCACTTGTTGCTGGTGGTATTAAAGTAGCACTTTTAACAACAGTATTTGGTCTTGTTGTTGCAATGATTCTTCAAGTTTTTTATAATTACATTATTGCTAAAATTGATAGTATCGTTAATGATATGGAAGATGCTTCTATCACATTAATGGACTTATTAATTAGAAATAAAAGGTAATAATTAAAAACAAAAAATCATGAATTTATATAAAATACTCAAGTATCTAGCTTTTGCTCTTGGTATTATTGGAGCTGTTTTTGCACTATTGCTAATGACGACAGATTCAGATAGCATGATAGACAATATATTAGTAGTTACTTATATCGTACTATTTATTGTAATAGCTTTAATACTTATATATGTGCTTAAAGGCATATTTGCAGGAAATATTAAAAAGACGTTAACGACTGTTGGTTTGTTTTTGGTAGTTATTTTAATTTCTTATATGATATCGTCTGGTAAAGATTTAGATTTAAAGCAATTTAACGACAAAGGTTTGGGCATTACAGAAAGTATCTCTAAGAACGTAGGAGCAGGCTTATATGCTTTTTATATTCTTGCAATAGTTGCAATAGTTGCAACTTTCCTTTCAAGTGCAAAAAAACTATTAAATAAATAAATTATGGCAAAAAGAGCAGCACCAGAAGTAAATGCAGGCTCCATGGCCGACATTGCGTTCTTGCTATTAATATTTTTCTTAGTAACAACTACTATTGAAACGGATTCTGGATTAAACAGAAAGTTACCTCCTATTGAAGATAACGTTGAGCCGCCTATCATTAAGCAGAAAAATATTTTTACTGTACTTTTAAATGGTAAAGATCAATTGCTCGTTGAAGATGAGATTATGGAGCTTAAAGATTTAAGACAGGCAGCTACGGAATTTTTAGATAATGGTGGCGATGGTACTTGTGGTTATTGTAATGGCAAGAAAGATCCTGAATCTTCTGATAACCCAGATAAGGCAGTCATATCATTAAAGAATGAGCGGGAAACATCTTATAAAGCGTATATAGCGGTTCAAAACGAATTAGTAGCAGCGTATAACGATTTAAGAAATATTAGAGCACAAGGTTTATATGGTAAATCTTTTGTTGAAATGGAAGCGAACCTTAATGATGTTAATTGGCCAGGAGATAAAACAAAGCTAAAAGCAGACCTCGAAAAAATAAAAATCGAGTATCCTCAAAAGCTTTCAGAAGTACAAAATTAAAATTTAAACATTATTATGGCTAAATTTAAAAAGAAACAAGGAGGCGAAATGCCTGCAATATCAACAGCATCATTACCAGATATTGTATTTATGTTATTATTCTTTTTTATGGTTGCAACTGTTATGAGACAGAACACCTTAAAGATTGAGAATAATTTACCATTTGCAGATCAGGTTGAAAAATTAGATAAGAAGGATTTGGTTATGTATATCTATGCAGGTAAACCAAGTGCTAATTACAGAAATTATGGTACAGAAACCAGAATTCAACTTAATGATGATTTTGCTGATGTTAATGACATAGCTGCTTTTATTGCTGCAGAACGTGCTTCAAAAAGAGAAGAATTAATTCCGTTTTTAACTACTGCTTTAAAGGTAGATAAAGATGCTAATATGGGATTAATTGGCGATATTAAGCAAGAGTTACGTAAAGTAAATGCGCTTAAAATAAATTACACTACTAAGAAAGGTTCTGTAATGGATAACAACTAATTTCTATATTCTTAATTTTATATAAAAGGCGTTTTGAAATTTCAAAACGCCTTTTATTTTTAATAACTCCCGTTTTAATAAATATGGTATGTTTGTATAATATATTATAAATACTGAAAATGAAATCTTTCTTTATTACCCTACTCACTTTACTTAGTGTTCATATATGCTTTTCGCAAGAAGATAGTATTCCTAGTGTTGATAATTTTTATAAAGAAGATCAATTTTACATAGGCACCACTTATAATTTATTAGGAAAAAGACCAAATGGGTTAAAGCAAAGTGGGTTTTCAAGCGGTATTCATTTTGGTATGATAAAAGATATGCCGCTAAATGAGACAAGAAATGTAGCTATTGGTATTGGTTTGGGATATTCATTAAACTCATTCAATCACAATTTACTTATTAACAAAGATGGCAATGGCAACCTAACTTATACTATTTTAGATGATGCTGCTACTTATTCTAAAAACAAATACACAAACCAATTAATAGAACTTCCTGTAGAGTTTAGATGGCGTACATCAACGCCCACAGAGTTTAAGTTTTGGCGCATCTATACCGGTTTTAAATTGAGTTACTTGGTAACTAGTACAACAAAGTATAATGGAGACTTAGGAGCCTTTAAACACCGCAACATGGATGGTTTCAACAAGCTTCTGTATGGTTTAACACTTTCAGCAGGTTACAATACATGGAATTTATATTTATACTATGGTTTAAATCCAATTTTTTCAAAAGATGCCATTATGAATGGAAACGATATAAAAACCAATACCCTTAAAGTTGGGTTGATGTTCTATATTTTATAATTCAATCTAAAGCCAATAATTCACTAAGATTAATTGAGGCAGTACACCAACAAAAAAACCCATAATAAGCTCTATATAGGTATGTGCTTTTACATGTAACCTAGAAGTGGCAATGGCGCCGTTTATGATGCACATTAATGCAAGTATATCGTTAATATTGATATTAAAGTGTATGCTTAAAGCAATAAAAAACATAAAAAGCCCAGATATGGCAATCATGTGAATACTTGCTTTAAATTGGAAAATGGCTAATATTAGACATGTTATTGTTGAAATTAAAATACCAACAAAAAAGAAATAAAGCTCTTCAAATTGTGATTGCACTAAAATGCGGAGCATCACAATTAATATAATCACACAATTTAAAGCCAAAGGCAAAATACGCTCGTTGGTTGTTCTTAAATAAACAGTTTGTATTTTACCCAATGTTTTTAATAAAAAGTATATTAAAACAGGTAATATGATGGTTAGTATAGCTAATGATATAAGTTTGGCATATATAATTTCACCGGGGGTAAAACGTGGCGAAATATAAAAGTAAAACCCTACACCAGCTAAAGGCATAAATAATGGATGAAAAATAAACGAGATACTTTTTAAAATACGATCCATTATATTTTTTTTCGTAATCGAGCTACTGGAATGTCTAATTGTTCTCTATATTTCGCAACAGTACGTCTTGCAATTGGATAGCCTTTTTCCTTTAAAATTGAAGCTAAAGTTTCATCGGTTAATGGTTTTCTTTTATCTTCTTCCTCTATAACTGTTTCTAAAATTTTCTTAATTTCTCTGGTAGAAACTTCTTCTCCCTGGTCGTTTGTCATCGATTCTGAAAAGAATTCTTTTATTAATTTAGTCCCGTAAGGCGTATCAACATATTTACTATTTGCAACCCTTGATACCGTTGAAACATCCATTGATATTTCATCGGCAAT
This sequence comes from Mariniflexile gromovii, assembly GCF_017814435.1. Taxonomy (GTDB): domain Bacteria; phylum Bacteroidota; class Bacteroidia; order Flavobacteriales; family Flavobacteriaceae; genus Mariniflexile; species Mariniflexile gromovii. The sequence continues at coordinate 114,804 of NZ_JAGJCB010000012.1, forward strand.
ATCTTTTAAAATCATGGGTTTTAGGTTGCGTTCATCACCTGTTAAAAAATATTCTTCTTGGTAGTGCATAATGGCACTCATGGTAACGAATAAGGTTTGTTGGCGTTGCTTAATCGCTTCAATAAACCATTTGGCGGCATCTAATTTTTGTTTAATGAATAAAACGGCATCTTTTTGCGACTTCGATTTGTCGCTAGACTCTTTATAGCCTTTAAGCATGTTATTATACTCTCTGGATACGTGAAGCTCTGGCGCATTTCTGCCATTAAGTGTTAATTCCAGTTCACCATCAACTATTCTAATGGCAAAATCCGGCACTACATGTTCTACAATTTTATTGTTACCAGCATACGAGCCACCGGGTTTTGGGTTTAAATGCTCAATTTCGCGAATGGCATCTTTTAATTGAATTTCCGAAATATCAAATTTCTGAATAAGCTTATCGTAATGTTTCTTTGTAAATTGGTCGAATGCAGAATCGATAATTTCAATAGCTAATTCGATATCGGGTGTTTTTTCTTTTCTATGTAATTGAATACTTAAACATTCTTGCAAATTTCTGGCACCAACACCTGCTGGATCTAATTGATGCACAATTTTAAGCACTTTCCCTATTTTTTCTTCCGTAGTATAAACACTTTGCGTAAAGGCTAAATCGTCCATAATATCTGGTAACGAACGACGTATATAACCACTTTCATCAACGCTTCCAACTAAAAATTCGGCTATTTCGTATTCCTCATCATCAAGTCTGTAGGTATTTAACTGATTAATTAAATGTTGGGTAAACGAAGTACCTGCGGCATAGGGCATGGTTTTTTCTTCATCATCACTACTGTAGTTATTGGCTTGTGTGCGGTAATCGGGTATTTCATCATCACTTAAATATTCATCTACATTAATATCGTCGTTACCAATCGTTTCACTATCGTTAAATTCATCATTTGAATTGTCAAAATCAGAATCATAATCACTTTCCAATTCTTCTTTCCCTCCTTCTAATGCAGGATTTTCTTCAAGTTCTTGCTTCAAACGTTGTTCAAAAGCTTGTGTAGGCAACTGTATCAATTTCATCAATTGAATTTGTTGCGGCGATAGCTTTTGGGATAATTTAAACTGTAAATGTTGTTTAAGCATATTGCGATTTGGTTTTTGTAAAAATATGAAACTATTTCTTATAAAGACCTGTTGGGTTTTAAAAACCTAACAGGTCTGAATAAAAACTAAAATTCCGCATTTTGTGGTGTTCTAGGAAACGGAATAACGTCTCTAATATTACTCATACCTGTAGCAAACATAACCAAACGTTCAAAACCTAAGCCGAAACCGGCATGTAACGCTGTACCAAACTTACGTAAATCTAAATACCACCAAAGTTCTTCTTCAGGTATATTAATAGCTGTCATTTTTTGTTTTAAAACCTCTAAGCGTTCCTCACGTTGGGCACCACCTACAATTTCACCTATGCCCGGGAATAGGATATCCATGGCGCGAACGGTTTTACCATCATCATTCAAACGCATGTAAAATGCTTTGATGTTTGCAGGGTAATCGAACAAAATAACAGGGCATTTAAAATGCTTTTCAACTAAAAATCGTTCGTGTTCACTTTGTAAATCCGTTCCCCAATCTTTGATTATGTATTTGAACTTCTTTTTCTTGTTTGGGGTACTGTCTCGAAGAATATCAATCGCTTCAGTGTAGCTTACACGTTTAAAATTATTATCGGTTACAAAGTTTAATTTTTCGATTAAACCCATCTCGCTGCGTTCGTTTTGTGGTTTTGATTTGTCTTCGTCTTTTAATCGGGCGTCTAAAAACTCTAAATCTTCACGGTTGTTTTTAAGGATATATTTTAGCACGTATTTCATAAAATCTTCGGCTAAATCCATATTACCAGCCAAATCCATAAAAGCTACTTCGGGTTCAATCATCCAGAATTCAGCTAAATGGCGGGATGTGTTTGAATTTTCAGCCCTAAAAGTAGGTCCAAACGTGTACACTTTTCCTAAAGACATGGCGTAAGTTTCAGCTTCCAATTGGCCAGAAACGGTTAAATTGGTTTCTTTTCCGAAGAAATCTTTAGAATAATCTACATGACCTTCTTCATTCAATGGTGGTTTTTTAGGATCTAAATTGGTTACTCTAAACATTTCTCCCGCACCTTCGGCATCACTTCCTGTAATAATTGGGGTGTGTACATAGTAAAAACCGTTTTCATTAAAATATTTATGAATGGCAAATGATAATGCAGAACGCAAACGCATTACCGCACTAAACGTATTGGTTCGGGTACGTAAATGGGCGTTTTCCCTTAAAAATTCAAAGGAATGTTTTTTGGGCTGAATTGGATAAGTTTCAGGATCGGAATCTCCTAACACTTTCAATTCTTTTACTTGAATTTCCATTTTTTGCCCCTTACCTTGACTTTCAACCAAATCGCCTTTTACATGTATGGCGGCACCTGTGGTAATACGTTTTAAAAGCGCTTCGTCAAAAGTTTCAAAATCGACCACACATTGTATGTTATTAATTGTAGAACCATCATTTAAAGCGATGAACCGGTTCGCTCTAAAAGTTCTAACCCATCCTTTTATATCAACTTCAGAACTAACAAAATCTTGTGATAATAATTCTGAAATAGTACGTAATTTCATAAGCATTAAAATTTAGTAATGTAAATATAAAGGTTTCGTAGATGAAAATTCAAATTCTAAAAACCAAATTCCAAAAGTTGTTGAAGATTGGAATTTGGCTTTTAAATATTGGAATTTTCTTCGTCTGTTTCGTCTTCCTCAGGAATAATATTTATGGCAGGTTCTTTCAAAACTTCCTTATTGGCAATACTGCGTTCTAAAGATAAAAGTAACGAAGGAAGCAACAATAGGTTAGACAACATAGCAAAAAGCAGTGTGGCAGATACCAAAGCCCCTAAAGCCACCGTGCCACCAAAACTAGAGATGGTAAATACGGAGAAACCAAAAAACAGCACGATGGAGGTGTAAAACATGCTTACCCCGGTTTCGCGCAACGCACCGTAAACCGATGTTTTAATTTTCCAGTTGTTGGCTTGTAATTCTTGTCTGTATTTGGCTAGAAAGTGAATGGTATCATCAACCGAAATACCAAAAGCGATACTAAATACCAAAATGGTTGAAGGTTTTATAGGGACACCTAAATAGCCCATCAATCCGGCAGTTACTAAAAGCGGAATTAGGTTTGGTATAAGTGAAACAATAATCATACGTGCAGACCTAAACATATACGCCATAAACAGCGCAATTAAAAGAATGGCAAGCGACAAAGAAATTGCTAGATTTTTCACCAAATACGTGGTGCCTTTTTGGAACACCAAAGCTTTTCCAGTCATGGTTACTTCGTAACGGTCTTTTGGGAAAAGTTTATCTATTTCGGTTTGGATATTTTCTTCAATACGTTCCATTTTATCGGTACCAATATCTTTCATAAAGGTGGTAATACGGGCGTATTGCCCCGTACTATCTATAAAATTCTTTAGTAAATCGACGTTTGATGTCGAGTTTTTAGCGTACGATAAAATAAAGCTGTTTTCTTGTGAAGTTGGCAGTTGGTAAAACTTGGTATTCCCGTTGTAATAGGCTTGCTTGGAATATTTAACCAAATCGACCACCGAAATAGGTTTCGATAACTCAGGCGTTTCATTAATGGTTTCCTGCAATTCATCCATTCTTTTTAGGGTAGAAAGTTTCATAACACCTTGTTTGCGCTTGATGTCAATCATAAATTCCAAAGGCATGATACCATTAAACTCATCTTCAAAAAAACGTATATCATTAACAAATTCCGAATCTTGGGGCATGTCTTCAATCAAACTTCCCGAAATCTTTATTTGATAAATGCCAATGATACTAACAATCAATAACACCAAGGCTACTGAATAAATGGCAATACGCTCATGTTTTACCATGCGTTCCATCCAATCTACAAAACCACCAATCCAACGTTTATTCAAGTGCTCTAAATGGCGATCTTTAGGGTAAGGCAAAAAAGTGTAGATAATTGGAATGATTAATAAACACAATATAAAAATGGATAGGATACTTAATGAAGCTACAATACCAAATTCTTTTAAAAGGGCACTTTCAGTAAAAATGAAAGTTGCAAAACCAGAAGCGGTAGTTACATTGGTCATTAACGTGGCATTTCCAATTTTTGTAATAACGCGTTGTAACGATTTTACTTTGTTACCATGTAATTTTACTTCGTGCTGGTATTTATTAATTAAAAAGATACAGTTTGGAATCCCGATAACAATAATTAACGGCGGAATAAGCGCTGTTAGAACCGTTATTTCGTAGTTTAAGGCACCAAGAATTCCAAGCGTCCACATAACCCCAATACACACCACTACCAGTGAAATTAAAGTAGCTCTAAACGACCTAAAAAAGAAAAAGAAGATAAGCGAGGTTACAAAAAGTGCAGCTAGAACAAACCAAACAATTTCATCTATTATTAATTGGGCGTTTAACGTTCTAATGTAGGGCATGCCCGAAACACGAACATCTAAATTTGTGGCAATTTCAAAATCTTCAATTTTAGGGACCAATTCATTTAGTATAAATTCTTTTCTAGCCGAAGTGTTTACAATGGCTTTATCAAGATAAATAATGGTTCTTATGGTTTTAGTTTTCTTGTTGAACAAGAAATTATCGTAAAATGGATATTTGTTGAAAAGCTCGTCTTCAAGCTCATTTATTTGAGAAATAGATGTGATTGAATCTTTAATAAATGGTTGTAAGCTGAAATTTTGATGAAGGGTATCTTTTACCAGTTTTTGAAGGTCCTTAACAGAGATAACCGTTTCTACTTCCTTATATTTTTTAAAACCATCTGCTAATTCGTTCCAAGCATTAAGTTTATCAACAGTTAACAACGTGCTGTCTTTTACACCAATAATGACAAGGTTCCCTTCTTCACCAAATTTTTTCAAAAAATTGTTGTAGGTAATATTTACTTCGTGGTCGTCAGGTAAAAGGTTAGCTTCGGTATTGGAAAAACGCATATTTTTCCATTGCGTGCTAAATAAAATGGTAATGATAATTATACTAACAAGAATACCAATTTTATTACGTAAAATTAGCCTTGCGATAACGTCCCAAAAATCCTTGGTAAAAAGTTTTAACATGCCATAAATAAAAGTTGCGCAAAGGTAGAAAAAATGAGGGTATTACCTCATAAAGTCAAGTTAAATGTAAACTTAAAAGCAACATTATCACCAAACTCGGGTAAATGATAGGCGCCATAGCGGTAAGTTAAGCTTAAACCAAAACCGAAAATTAATTTATTTATTTCAAAACCCGACTCTGTATAACCCTTATTAAGGGAGCCAAAAGTAACGTTTTGGTGTCTTTCAGGTTCTTTGGTATCGCCAATGGCAAGCCTTGTAATTAAAACCATTTGCGGTTTTAAGCGTTCTGAAATATTAAATGGTTTTAAGAAATGTTTCAATTGAAGGGTTGCAAACTTATCAGAAAAAAATTCGTTGAAAAACATAGTCTCAAAACTATTGGTGCCAGCAACCGAAAAACGTTGCATAATCGTTTCTTTTGTAATGTTATTTGGGTAGGCGTGGTATAAATGGGTTAACGGAATATCGCCGCTGGCAACACCCCCTACCAAAGTAATTTCAGAAAGGTTACCGTCCTTTTTTCCTATTTGGTGGATGGTTCTAAAATCTACTTTTGAAAAACTTAAATCGCTTTTAAGAACATCCTTAAAACTTTTAGTGTATTGAAGGGTTACTAATGGATAGTTGTTCTCTTTAGTTGGGGCTTCAGAAGCTTTAAAACTTTTGAATGGGCTCCATTGCAATGCAAATTTGGCCATGCTTAAGTTGAAGGTATTCAACACACCGTTTTCGGTTACATAACCGTAACTATAGGTGGGCTTAATATAGCTTTCTGAAAATTCGGTTTCTACATTCAGGTTATTTGATATTTGATGTCCAAGTGCAATGGCTTTTGTAATATGTTTATGAAACAAATCGATATTGAGCAACCGAGGTTCGAAAAACTGAAAAATGCGTTTATCCGTTAAAAATTTGGTGCTACCGGTTTCTTGCAAGTCGTCGGTATAGGAAAGCGTTAGCCATGTATTGGTTTCTTCGTTTAGCCTAAAACTACTGCCAACACTGTATTTAAATGCATCGTCTCTAAATCCATAAACAGTATATCCGTTTATTCTAACTTTTTTTGAAAATGCATCATTAGTAATACCTCCAATTCCTGTGCGAATGCCCTCGTATTGGTTATATTTTATAAGATATCTTAAATCGAAATTGAAGTATTTGGTGGGTATATAACCGTTGGCAAGACCTTTAACCAAAGCATTTTTTTTAACCGAATCTTGTACCGCTTCTATATAGGTTTCACTAGCAGATTGTGCCTGGGATATTGTAACAAAAAAAGCGAAAACCAGAAGGATACAATATTTAAACATAGGTACAATGCAAAGCTAAAGTTTTAAAAAAAAAGAGGCTGCCTGAAAAGTGCATTAAGATTTATTTGTCAGGTTGAGCTTGTCGAAACCGATATTGATTATCAGTAAGCATAAATATTTCGACAAGCTCAATATGACATAGAACTACACTTTTCAGACAGCCTCTTAAAATTATACAGTCATAATTTCCTTTTCTTTGTTATCGAAAAGGTCATCAATCTTTTTAACGTACTTATCGGTTAAATGTTGCACATCCACCTCGGCGTTCTTTTTAAGGTCTTCAGATACTTCGTCTAATTTTTTTATATCGTTATTAGCATCTTTTCTTGCTGAACGAACTCCAATTTTAGCATCTTCAGCTTCGGCTTTGGCTTGTTTTGCCAAATCGCGTCTGCGTTCTTCTGTTAATGGTGGCACATTAATAATAATGGTATCGCCATTGTTCATGGGGTTGAAACCTAAGTTTGCTATTTGAATGCCTTTTTCAATTTCTTGAAGCATATTTTTTTCCCATGGTTGCACCGTAATCGTTCTACCATCAGGCGTGTTTATATTGGCTACTTGGGTTATTGGTGTTTGCGCACCGTAATAATTAACCATAACGCTTCCCAGCATCGCAGGACTTGCCTTACCTGCTCTAATATTAACAAATTGCTTTTCTAAATGCTTAATGGCATTATCCATAGCTTCTTTTGCGGTGTCTAATATAAATTGTATGTCTTCGTTCATAATATCAAACTTTTTCAATCAAATACTCAAAAATTACGCCAAGTTTAAAGGTTCACTTCGGTACCAACTTTTTCTCCAGAAACCACTTTAAGTAAATTTCCTTTTTTATTCATATCGAATACGATGATTGGTAGTTGATTTTCCTGACTTAAGGTAAATGCCGTAGTATCCATTACCTTCAAGCCTTTTCGCAACACATCGTCAAACGAAATAAAATTAAATTTAACAGCATTGGTATCTTTTTCTGGGTCGGCATTGTAAATACCATCCACACGTGTTCCTTTTAAAATCACATCGGCTTCAATTTCAATGGCACGTAAAACAGCTGCTGAATCTGTAGTGAAATAAGGATTCCCTGTTCCACCTCCAAAAATAACAACACGTCCCTTTTCCAGGTGGCGCATCGCTTTACGACGTATAAAAGGTTCTGCAACTTGGTTTATGTGTACGGCAGATTGCAAACGTGTTGGTAAACCAGCATCTTCCAAAGCACTTTGTAGCGCTAAACCATTAATAACGGTTGCTAGCATACCCATATGGTCTCCTTGTACACGGTCCATACCGTTACTAGCCCCTGCTACACCTCTAAAAATATTGCCACCACCAATGACTATGGCAACTTCAACACCTTCATCGGTTATGGTTTTAATATCTTTTGCATATTCGGCTAAACGTTCAGGATCGATACCGTACTGGCGTTCTCCCATAAGGGCTTCACCAGAAAGTTTTAAAAGAATTCTTTTATATTTCATCATAGTTTTTTGAAAGTTCAGCAAAACTACATAATTTTTTGTTGTTTACCGAAGTCCATTTTATCAAAATAACGGCACACGTTAATAAATTTTTATTTTTTAGGGCGTTACCCTAAAGGGTCGGGTTTGTAATTTACCCTGAGCGCAGACGAAGGGCTACAAGTCCTCGCTCCTACGTCGCTGTGGGCTTTCCGCTGCAACCCCTAACGCGAATATCAGCTTAGTAAATGACCTAAAACCTGCTGTATTCTTATAATTTAAGGACATTATTACACATAAAAAAAACCACTAACTTTAAAAAAGTAGTGGTTTTGATATTATGTTTCCTGTTTTCACAGGAATTTGATATTACCCTAAAGCAACACGTTTAAATCCTAAGATTGCAACATCTCCGTAAGATGCCACATATTTAGCAACATTTATTTTCTCATCTTTAATAAAGTTTTGATCCAATAAACATTGTTCTTGGTCTAAAGTTGTGTTATCAGAAATGAAACGCTCAATTTTACCTGGTAAAATTTTGTCCCAAATTTGTTCTGGTTTTCCTTCAGCTTTTAATTGTGCTTTTGCATCTTCTTCAGCTTGAGCTAACACCTCAGGAGTTAATTGCGCCATAGAAATGTATTGTGGTACATTTTTAAGCGTTTTACCTAAACGTGCTAATTCTTCATTGTCTTTTTCAATAACAGCAATTCTAGCTTCTAATTCTGATGCGATGAAAGCAGGGTCAAAATCTTTGTAGGATAATGTGCTAGCTCCCATAGATGCTATTTGCATTGCAACATCTTTAGATAATGTTTCAGCATTTTTTACATTGGCACTTAAACCTACTAAAGCAGCAATTTTGTTAATGTGAACGTAAGAACCAACATAAGGTGCTTCTAATTTTTCAAAAGCATTGATATCTAATTTTTCACCAATAACACCTGTTTGCTCAATTAATTTATCAGCCACAGTCATGCCACCAAAATCAGCAGCTAAAAGCTCTTCTTTTGTATTTACTGTAAATGCTAAATCAGCTATTTGCTCTGCTAAAGCAATAAAATTTTCGTTTTTACCAACAAAGTCCGTTTCGCAACCTAAAACGATAGCAACACCTACGGTATTGTCTGCATTCACTTTTGCGATGGCAGCTCCTTCAGAAGACTCACGGTCTGCACGGTTAGCTGCAACTTTTTGTCCTTTTTTACGTAAAACTTCAATTGCTTTGTCAAAATTGCCTTCAGCTTCCACTAAAGCTTTTTTACAATCCATCATTCCTGCACCTGTAGCTTGTCTTAATTTGTTAACCTCAGCTGCTGTAATTTTTACTGTAGATTCCATATGTTTTTTATTTAAAAAAGTCGTTCAAATATTCCTGTAAAGAAAATAATTAAACGACTTATTCGTATTGTGAAATTGTTAATTATTCTTCCTCGTCTGTAACAACCGCTTTAGATGCACGCTTTTTTGTTGGTGCTACTACTTCGTTGTCATCATCTTGGTCTGTATCTTTGTCAGCTTTTCTATCTGCTAAACCAGCAGCAATAGATGCTGTTACATAAGATAATACTTTATCGATAGATTTAGAAGCATCATCATTTGCAGGTATTACATAATCAACTTGACGTGGATCAGAGTTGGTATCAACCATTGCAAAAATAGGAATGTTTAATTTTTGAGCTTCTTTTATAGCGATGTGCTCACGTTTGATATCAACTACAAATAATGCACCTGGTAAACGTGTCATGTCTACAATCGATCCTAAGTTTTTTTCCAACTTAGCTCTTAAACGATCTACTTGTAAACGTTCTTTTTTAGAAAGCGTTAAGAACGTACCGTCTTTCTTCATTCTATCAATAGAAGCCATTTTTTTAACAGCTTTTCTAATAGTAACAAAGTTAGTTAACATACCACCTGGCCATCTTTCTGTGATGTAAGGCATTGTGATAGATCCTGCTTTTTCAGCTACGATATCTTTTGCTTGCTTTTTTGTTGCAACAAATAAAATTTTACGACCAGAAGCTGCAATTTTAGCTAATGCTTCGCCAGCTTCGTCAATTTTAGCTGCTGTTTTGTAAAGGTTTATAATATGGATGCCGTTACGCTCCATGTATACGTAAGGCGCCATGTTTGGATCCCACTTACGTGTAAGGTGACCGAAATGTACACCTGCTTCAAGTAATTCTTTTACTTCTACTGCCATTTTGTAATAGTTTACGTTCTGTTGAATTAGCAATGTTCCTTTTTGGCTTTAGGCCTTAGGCTTCATTTAGATGCTAAACTAAATCCTGTTTTTTACAACTAGGACAACAATAACTGAGTTAATTTTTTTTGTTTGATTTGAAATTTATATTGAAAAGACACATCGACCGCGCTCAGTGTGACAAACCAATAGAAATCTCGAAATCTGGTATTAACGTTTAGAGAACTGGAATTTCTTACGCGCTTTCTTCTGACCGAATTTCTTACGCTCTACCATTCTTGGATCTCTTGTTAATAAACCTTCTGGTTTAAGTGTCAATCTGTTTTCAGCATCCAATTCGCACATAGCGCGAGAGATAGCTAAACGAACAGCTTCAGCTTGACCAGTGATACCACCACCTAATACATTTACTGTAATATCAAAGTTGCTATCATTGTTAGTCATAACTAAAGGTTGCTTTACTTTGTACTGTAAAGTTGCAGTAGGAAAGTAAGCAGTTATGTCTTTTTTATTAATCGTGATGGCTCCAGTTCCTGAAGCTACATACACACGAGCAACAGCCGTCTTTCTACGGCCAATTTTGTGAATTACATCCATTATTTGAATTCGTTTAAGTTAATTGCTTTTGGTTTTTGTGCAGCATGTGCATGCTCTGTACCAACAACAACTGTAAGGTTACGGAATAAATCTGCACCTAATTTGTTTTTAGGTAACATTCCTTTTACTGATTTTTCTACCACTCTTGATGGGTCTTTCCCAAACAATTCAGTAGCAGTTAAACTTCTTTGACCACCTGGATAACCTGTGTGACGAATGTACGTTTTATCGTTCCATTTGTTTCCGGTTAAGTTGATTTTTTCTGAGTTGATAACAATTACGTTATCACCACAATCAACGTGTGGTGTGAAGCTAGGCTTATGTTTACCTCTTAAAAGTTTTGCAACTTTTGAAGCTAAACGGCCCAAAGACTGTCCTTCAGCGTCAACTAAAACCCACTGCTTATCTGCAGTTGCTTTATTGGCTGAAATTGTTTTGTAGCTTAATGTGTCCACGTTATTAATTATTTTTTATTAAACATTCCTCTTTCAAAAAGAGTTTGCAAATGTACAATATTCTGTTTGATAACCAAATAGTAAACTGGAAATATTATTTATGAAATATTACACAGAATAATTAGGCGGATAATATTAGAGGGAATTGGGTGATTAAAACTTCAAATTGAAGCTATATTGCTCTGAATTAATGGGGTTGATAAGTTAGTTTTTTTAATGTTTATTCAATTAGTATGTTTACAGACTAATTTTTACTTAGTTTTTTATTGCAATAGTTTTATCAATCATAATTATAACTATTGGTGTAATATTTATTTGACTTCAATTCAACACTATTATTTTCTGATAAATAATATTCTATCTTCTGAAGACTATCTAATTTTATCCAACCACAAATGATCCTTTTATCCGATCTGTAATTATTATCGTTTAAAAATTCAAAAATTAATTCAACAGCTAATGTATCTTCAACAGTATAGCCCCAAGAATCTAAATTATAATTATTGAAATTGATCGAGAATTTCATTTCCTCATATTTCTGATTCCCATTAGAAATAATTAGTGGTATTTTTCTTTGAGGAAGTTTAATACTATTCTTTTTCTTTTGATTTTTTGGATAAAGCTCAATTTTAGAGTTTAAAACTGTAGCATCTTGATTTCCTCTATTATGGTAAATAATTTGACACCTTAAAGTATCATTTTTTATAAATCCATCCACTAAATTCAAACGTAGGTCGTAATTGATATAAAAAAATTGTAAGTATATTGAAATTAAAGAAATGATAATAGCCAGAAAAGACCAAAATGAAGGGCGACCAATATTTCTCGATTTTTTTACAAATACCTCATTTTCCTTATTTTGCTGGGTTATTTTCTTTAATTGTCTTATTAATCCTGTATTACTCAAAATTAGTTTTTTAATGTCTTGTCCTGAAATATGGCTACAGGTTAAAAATTGATTTACGCTGTTAATTTGTATACCATATTTGGTGTTCTAAAGTCTAAAGATAAGTGTAATCTTATTTCGTTGTACAAATTAATT
>NZ_JAGJCB010000013.1 GCF_017814435.1 Mariniflexile gromovii
ATGAAAGGGAAGTAAAGTCTAAATCACATATTGAACATTAAAATTCAGAGCCTGTCTTAGTTCACTTTATTTCCTTTCTCTTTCTTAAATTTATAAAAACAAATCTAAAGGAGCTTGTCGAAATATTTTAACTTATCGATAATCAATATCGGTTTCGACAAGCTCAACCTGACAAATAAAAACTTAATACACTTTTAGATGATCGATTTATTTTATATAAAGTTCCATTATTTTTTTTGCTGCGCCTCTTGAGCCTGCAATACTTGCTTTTGCCTTAATAATTCGGTTTTTGTTAACTGAATTAAATTAAAGTTTGGAGACAGTTTTAAAGTAGCGTCTAAAATATCTACTGCTTTATCAATATTTGCCTTTTTGTCTTTGTTGTAAGTTGATAGAGCATTTAAGTACATAAAAGCCGATTTTAGCGAAACTTCATAAGGGTTTTGTGTTTCGAAAAAAGCTTTTTTCATATCGTCTTTTGCATTTGCTATACCATAAGCAATGTGTTTATCTGCCTCGGTTAACTTTTGTGTTTGTAAACAAAGTTCAGCAAGTTCATAAGCAATGGGAGCACTTGGGTTTCTTTTAAACATTTCTTCAAATTGGGCAATAGCCAATTCAGGTTGTTTTACTGCTTTTAACGAAATGGCTTTTACTTCTAAAGCGATATCCGAATCATCTAGCATACGCTCATATCCAATGGTATTTAAAGCTTGCATGTATTTGTCTTCACTCATATAAATATAAGCCAAGGTATCCATTCTTGCAGGTGATGGTGATAATACATTTAAATGTGTCATCGCATTAATAATGCCTTGTATGTCACCTTGTTTCTTCATTTGCTTATAATAAGCTTCGTAGTGTTTCAGCAAATCGGAATTACTTTGTGCACTCATTACAAAGCTGCTTACCAACAATCCTAATACCAATAATCTTTTCATATTTAAAATATTTTAAAGCGCTAAAACTATAAAAAATTAATATTTAAATACTTATAAGTACACGAAATATTTCCTTTTTCATAGCTTATAACTATTATTCTTCATGCTTAAATATGGAATTAATACCCAATGAAAAATACATTATTAGGAAAGTTTAAAAAAAATAAGTACTTTAGGTTAACTAAATTAATAAAATATGGGAATTAAAAGTTTTTTAGGGTCTAGAAAAAATCAGCAAAAAAACAGCGCAGATTTACCAATAAAGGTTAGTGATTATATGTCTACAAACCTGATAACTTTTAAATCTGAACAGCCTATGGATTCTGTTATAGACTCTTTAATTAAGTACAAAATATCTGGCGGCCCCGTAGTAAATGATAAATACGAATTAATTGGTATTATATCGGAAGGGGATTGTATTAAGCAAATAAGTGAAAGTAGGTACCATAATTTACCTATGGAAAATAATACGGTTGGGAAATGTATGATAACAACGGTAGAAACTATTGATGGTAATATGGATATTTTTGATGCAGCTAACAAGTTCTTAGAATCTAAGCACAGACGTTTCCCTATTGTTGAAAACGGAAAATTGGTAGGTCAAATAAGTCAGAAAGATATTTTAAAGGCAGCCATGAAACTAAAAGGGCATACTTGGAGATAGGTTTTTAGCTTTCCCGTTTTACCAACGCATAATATTCATCTTCTAAAGGTAAATAACCTTGGTCGTAAACAAAGTAATATACGGTTCCGGCTTTAGTAGTATAGGTGCTCGTGAAAAAATTAAAATCAAAACCATGTTGAATAAGTTTTGTTCTCGTGGTTTTTGTTTTTTGTTCTGGATTCAACGTTTCTAAAATACGCCAATTTTTTCGAAGCCTATTATTGATGTTTCTAATTAGGTTTTTAGAATCTTTATTTATGGTATTGTTGTAGGCGTTACGGCAATAATCACTGCAAAATTTTTTGTCGCTTCTTCCTATTATTTTCTCGTTGCACTCTAAACATTCTTTAGCCATAAGAATTTTTTTATAAAGATATAAATTTATTTTTTATAATTTTCTTTTATTTATGGGACTTATATACCTGTTTACACTAACCAAAACGAGGTTTAAACGTTTGTAGTCGGGATTGAAAAAAGTAGATAAATTATGAAAAGAAAAGTTAATTTTTGGTTTGTGATGTATCTTGTAACAACATTTTTTCTTGCTGTTTCATTATATACTTCATATCAGTTAAAGAGTCTTTGTAAAGTTGAAACTCAATATTTAAAGAATCGTATTGAGATTCTAAAGAAAGATAATTCTTTTTTAGTTCCTTATAATCATAATTCTGATAAATAGTAATAGCGCCTAACATAAGGGTTATAAAAGCCATTAAAATTGTACCGTAAGGTATTAATGGACTATTGTTTCTTTTTAGAAATAAAGAAACAGATTTGTATTTATGGCCTTCTTTTGATAAAGTGAAAATATGCTTACTGCATGTTATAAGTCCATAATCTTTAGATAACCGATTCCATGCAAGTTCAATTATTCCGCTTTCCGTATTTTCTATTTTATATAGTTCTGAATAATGAACACTTTTTTTGTCTTTTATTATTTTAAACACCTCTTCGGTAACTTGGTCTATATCTTTGTTCTTCATAATCAAATAATTAGTTCTTTTTTACACCAATATATTTGTTTATTGTGTAATTAACTACTATAGTTGTTATATCAAAATACAATACGATGTTTAACAAAGAAGTAAAATCAGTTTTAGACCTTATAAAAGCCTTTCCAACAGAGCAAGCTTGTATTGACCATTTAGAATTATTACGTTGGAACGGTAACGTAGTAAGTCCTTTTGATGCTACTTCTAAAGTATATGATTGTAAAGGAAATAAATATAAATGTAAAAACACAGGAAAATACTTCAATGTTAAAACAAATACTATTTTTGATAATACTAAGATGGAATTACAAAAGTGGTTTCTTGCTATTTGGTTAGTTACTTCACACAAAAAAGGAATTTCATCTTTACAATTAGGGCGTGATTTGGATATTACCCAAAAAAGCGCATGGTTTATGTTACAGCGTATTAGAAACTGTTTTGGTTTAGACGATACAGACCAATTAAGTGGAGAGGCTGAGATTGATGAAACTTATGTAGGTGGTAAAATGGGAAATAGAACAGCCAAAATAAGAAAGAACAAAACAGATGAAGTAAGAGAGCATTATAAAAAATCTGCTGTTTTGGGCATGGTAGAGCGTAATGGAGAGGTAAGAGCAAAACATGTTATTGATACTACACAAAACACTCTAATACCTCAAATATTAAAAAATGTTAGCGTTGGCTCTACGATATATTCAGACGAATTAAAAGCATATAGCGTTTTAGATAGAGTTTACGACCATAAAGCGGTTGCACATGGTAGAGGGGAATATGTAAGAGGTCGTATTTCTACAAACTCAATAGAAAGCTTTTGGGCGTTGTTAAAGCGTGGTATTTACGGGATATATCATTTTACGTCTAAAAAACATTTACAGTTATACGTTGATGAATTTGTATTTAGATATAATACAAGACAAGGTTCAGAAAATGATAGATTTAATTTACTTTTGTGTAACATCGAGAATAGAATAACTTATAAAGATTTAATTAGTGAGTAAGGTAAAAAAAATAGTAGTAGAAGGTATTCCTGTTTCATTAACTGAGATAGGAAATGAAGATTATATATGCCTAACAGATATGATTAAGGCAAAAGATGGAGATTTCTTTATAAGTGATTGGTTAAGAAACGTTAATACGTTAGAATACCTTTCTGCATGGGAAACAATGAACAATCCTGATTTTAATTATGGCGAATACGCCATAATTAGGCAGTCATCAGGAACCAATACATTTAAAATAAGCGTTAAAGAATGGGTTTTAAAAACTAACTCGATAGGTATAACGGCACAAGCTGGAAGATACGGGGGTACTTATGCTCATAAAGATATAGCTTTTAATTTCGGAATGTGGATAAGTCCAATGTTTCAATTATATATAGTTAAAGAGTATCAAAGATTAAAAACAATAGAAAGTGATACGCTTAATTTAGAATGGGATATTAAAAGGGTTTTGAGCAAGGTTAATTATCATTTACACACTGATGCTATATTAAAACATATAATTCCAAAATCTACCCTTCCAGAAAGCAAGAAAGGGATTGAGTATGCGAAAGAAGCTGATTTGTTAAACTTGGCGTTATTTGGATGTACCGCAAAAGAATGGAGAGAAGCAAATCCTGCTCATGCAAAAAACAATTTAAATGTTAGGGATTTTGCGAGCATTCATGAATTAAATGTTATGTCTAATCTACAGGTTTTTAATTCGGAAATGATAAAAAAAGATGTTTCTAAAACCGCTAGATATAAGATTTTATTAAAATCAGCACAAGAGCAATTAGAGCAACTTAAAAAAATAGATATACTAAAAGCTGTTAGAAAGCAAAATTCAGCAACTTATATAGAAGCTAGAAATAAAACAGGGGATGAGTTAGAAAAGCTAACAAGTGAAAGTATTCTTGATAAAAACAAACAAGCTTTATCAGATTTCAACAAAAAATTAAAACAAGGGTTAAATTACAACCCTAAAGACGAAAAATAAATTTTACACCCAGTATCGGCTGTTTAGTTAAGGCTACGCCTGTTCTTGAAAACGAATAGGGCATTAACAAGTGTAATAAGTTCATCTACATTAAAGGTTTAACTCTGGCGGAATTGACCGTTCTCGCAAGAAGCACACAGGTATTCTGATACTGTGGGGTTAAATACTTTCCTAAAAAAATGCACTTTTTTACAGTGCGAAATTATTCTTTGCTATTTGGTGTAAACTTGTATGTAGTTCCCTTATTTATGGCTATTTAGCACGATTTAAACGACTACAAATATTTACAAACGAACACAAATATTTACTAACCGATTATAATTTTCAAACCGTTGCATCTTTGCCTTGTCGAAACATAACAACTCGATAGTATTAACTGTTTAACGATTAAAAATTTAAAATTATGAACACGCTTAGAAACAAAGTACAGTTGATTGGAAACTTAGGAAACGATCCAGAAATCATCAATTTAGAATCTGGTAAAACATTGGCAAAATTTGCTATTGCAACTAATGAAAGTTACACCAATGCAAAAGGTGAAAAGGTTACAGATACCCAATGGCACAATGTGGTTGCATGGGGAAAAACTGCTCAAATAGTTGAAAAATATGTGACTAAAGGAAAAGAAGTTGCTATTGAAGGCAAACTAACATCACGAAGTTATGACGATAAAGATGGCATCAAGCGTTACATAACCGAAGTGGTTTGTAGTGAGTTGCTTATGCTTGGAAAATAAACCTTTTTTTTGCCCATAAAGTTTGAAAGAGACTGTTTTTACAGTCTCTTTCTTGTTTTTAAAAAATATACGCTTGTAATTTTGATAAAAATAGGGATGATGATGAAGGCGATAAAAATTTAAAAATCGCTTAATCTTTCACATTATCAATATTGAAATAACCACCTTTATTCTCTTTTCTTTTTAAAGATTGTTCAACAATTAATTGCGATACATTTATCATGTTTCGTAACTCGCAAAGGGATGTTGATATTTTAGATTCTTTATAAAGTTCTTCAACTTCATTTTCAATTAAATCTAAATGTTTAATAGCACGTTTTAAACGCTTGTTGCTTCGTACAATACCAACATAATCGCGCATTAAAGCCTGCATCTGCTTTAGGTTATGCTGTACTAAAATATGCTCTTTCGGTATCACTGTACCTTCATCGTCCCAATCTGGAATTAACACATTGGGTGCTTGATAGTCATGCTCACTATGAAACTTAAAAATATTATGCGCATACACTAAGGCTTCCAATAATGAGTTGGAAGCTAATCTATTAGCGCCATGAAGTCCTGTTCTTGTGCATTCACCGCAAGCAAATAAATTGTTAATAGTGGTACTTCCATTTTTATCAACCTCTATACCACCACACAAATAATGGGATGCTGGCACTACAGGAATCCAATCGGTTTCAATATTTATATGATGTTCTAAACATTTATTGTAAATATTTGGGAAATGCTTTTTAAAAGCATCCATATCCAAATGGGTACAATCTAAATATACATGTGGTTCTCCCGATTTTTTAAGCTCACTATCAATACTTTGCGATACAATATCTCTGGAGGCTAATTCTGCACGTTCATCATAATCAGGCATAAAACGATAGCCTTTTTTATTTCTAAGATATGCTCCAAATCCTCTTACCGCTTCTGAAATTAAAAAAGACGATTCGCCTTTAGCTTCATATAAAGCTGTAGGATGAAATTGCACAAACTCCATATCCTTAATTTTTGCCTTGGCTCTGTAAGCCATGGCAATACCATCACCCGTTGCAATAATGGGGTTGGTAGTATGGCCGTAAACGCAACCAATGCCACCAGATGCTAAAAGGGTACTATTGGCTTTAATGGTAAAAATTTGATCTGTTTTTTGGTCGAAAACATAGGCGCCATAACAAGATATATTTTTAGAGGTATCATCAATTATATGATGGTTGGTAACCAAATCAATCACAAAATGGTGAGGTAAAATAGTAATATTTGGTAGTTGATGCGCCCGTTTTAGTAGTGCGCGCTCAATTTCATAACCGGTGATGTCTTTATGATGCACCACGCGATATTCTGAATGGCCACCTTCTTTACCTAAATCGAATTCGCCACTGGCATCCAAATCAAAATTGGCGCCCCAAAGCATGAGTTCTTCCAGTCGTTTAGGGCCTTCTTCAATTACCATTTTAACCACCTCGGTGTCGCATAAACCATCACCAGCAATTAAAGTGTCTTCAATATGTTTTTTAAATGAATCTTTTTCAGCATCTAAAACAACCGCAACACCACCTTGTGCATACTTGGTGTTCGATTCGTCTTCATTAGCTTTAGTTACAATAACAATACTTCTGTTAGGAAATTTTTCTGCTATTTTAACCGAAAAAGTCAATCCGGCAATTCCAGAGCCAATGACTAAATAATTTGTTTCAATCATTTTTATTTAGATAACTCTAACATACGTTCAATAGGTAATAACGCTCTTTTTCTTATTTTTTCTGGAACATCTATTTGAGGCGATTCATTTAACATGCAATCGTATAATTTTTGAAGCGTATTCATTTTCATAAAATGGCATTCGCTACAAGCACAGGTATTATCTTCTTTAGCGGGTGCAGGCACCAATTCCGTATTGGGCATTTCCTGTTGCATTTTGTGTAAAATACCTGCTTCAGTTGCTACAATAAACTTTTCTTTTGGATGGTTTTTTACAAAATTTATCATACCAGAAGTAGAACCAATATAAGCCGCAGTATCTAAAATATGCGTTTCAGATTCTGGATGTGCAATGATTTTATGATCTGGATATTTTTTATGAAGTTCGATTAATTTATCAATTGAAAAAGCTTCGTGCACAATACAACTGCCATCCCAAAGTAACATATCACGTCCTGTTTGGCTCATGACATATTTTCCTAAATTCTTGTCTGGAGCAAAAATAATAGGGGTTTCCTTAGGAATGGAATTTACAATTTTTAATGCATTGGATGAGGTGCAAACAATATCGCTTAACGCCTTAATTTCGGCTGAACAATTCACATAAGTGATTACCACATGGTCTGGATGTGCTTTGGTGAATTTCTCAAAAGCTTCTGGCGGACAAGAATCTGCCAAGGAGCAACCTGCTTTTAAATCGGGCAAGACGACTATTTTATCTGGACTTAAAATTTTGGCTGTTTCTGCCATAAAATGAACCCCAGCAAATACAATCATATCTGCATCCGTTTCGGCAGCTTGCTGAGACAACTGTAAACTATCACCAACATAATCGGCAATATCTTGTATTTCTGCAACTTGATAATAATGCGCTAATATTACCGCATTTTTCTCCTTTTTAAGTCGATTTATTTCTTTTACTAAGTCCATGAATTCTATTAATCTTCAACATTTTACATAAAAAAAACTTCTTATGCTGTTCAATTGTTTTACAAATATCTTAATTATAATCTTATTGAACTGAGATTAATAGAAAAAATGAATAAGAATTTAACGGGACTTTATCTTTTTATTAAATTTTTAAATTCTTTTTAATCAAAGCGATGTTTATTTAATAAAACGAAAAACCCCATTTTTAGAAATTAAACAGCTATGGGCGTTTTTTTATTTTGAATGGACAAATCTTCAATTTCCAAACCTATTAAACTTAATGTTTTTTCACTGTTATTTAATGCTTGAAGTACCTCTGCTTTTATGTCTTGAAACGTGTGGTTTAATTCGGTAAACAGGTTTTTGTAATATAAAATACCTTCTTTTAAATTATTAGTAAAGGTTAATAAGTACTTTTCATCCTTTGGGGTCATGGTGGTTTTTACTTCATCTATTTTGTTTCTTAAATAAGAGATGTAAATAGTAAGTTCTTTAATGAATAAGTTTGGACGATCGGTTCTTGAAATCATGTTATCTCTACCGTAAATATGGTCGGTCATATTCTTTAAACTCATTATTTTTGAATAATAAGCCATATTGGGTCCTGGGCAAATGGAAACCCCATCACCTTCTAATTTAGTATCCAAGTTATAAGCCAACAATGCTGAAGTGCCTAGGCCAACACAGGTACAGGATTTTTCGGTTATTTTATTAAAAGCCTTTTGGTATTCATTCAAAGCTAAACCTAATTTATCTAATTCTTTTAATTTTAAATGTTGATATTCTCTTGATGCGGTACAAATACCCGTTTCTTTAAATTCTTTATTTAATGCTACAAACTTTTTGGGGCAAGAACTACCGGGTCTGCCTTTATTAATTAAGGCTTCTTTTTCTAAATCTTTGGTGTTCGATTTCAGATTGTTAAAAGGTACGCCTAATGGTGAAATATCGCTTAAATACAAATCTTCCTCTTGGGCAAGCATTAATTTGTTCATGGTTTTTTCATCCACCGTTGTTGCTTCAGGTACTAATAAAAAAGGTGTTCCCCAGCCAACAGCATCCAATTGATACTGATTTAGAAGAAACTCATGTTCATCATACGTGCCAACGCCACCTTGTGCAGAAATTTTAAGTTCCAAGGGTTTTTTTGAAACAATTCGCCCTTGGTTTGTTAATTCTTGATTCACCATAGCTTCAATAGAAGCGCGCAATTCCTCTCTTTTTTCTTTAAATTCGGCTAAAACAGGTCCTAATAAATAACCATCGGTAGCAAACGCATGCCCGCCACAATTAAGTCCAGATTCTATGCGGTATTCTGAAACCCATAAGCCTTTTTTCGCTAAAAATTTACCTTGAATTAACGCGGAGCGGTAATCGCTCACTTTTAAGATGATTTTCTTGTTGAATTCACCAGATTCATTTGGGTAGAAATCGTCAAACTGACTCATATAGGCATACAAACGCGGATTCATACCAGCCGATAATACCATGGAAGATTTTAATTTGCTATTGGCAAATCCTCGTAAAGCAGCATGTGCGTCGTTATATGCAACTGGTAATTTTTCGTTTTTAACATAGTTGTCTTTGTCAACTTTAGTCATGATGTTCACATCAATACTGCCTTTTGTTAAGTTTTGTGTTACCCAATTTTTTAATTCAGAAATACTGAATTCATTTTCGGTTAAGTTGTGGAATTCTTGTTTTATTGAAGAGCTGGATGGAAGCATACTCAAGTAGGCTTTTAATTCTTCACCTTTTTCTGAAATATTGTTTTTTAAGTCTTCAAATTTTTTGTCGACCAAATCACTCATCATATTTAAATACGAAGTAATGCGTTTTGCCCTAAAATCCTCTATTTTATCGGTTATTTCGGTATAAGGGATTTCAAATTTTTCGCTATACATTTTTCTTAATTTTTCCAGTAAGATATCATCTACCAAAGAAATTACAGAATCAATACCATATTGTGCCACTTTAAGTGGGGAATCTATTGTAAACCCAATCCCCATAACAGGGATGTAAAATGAATGTACTTTTTTCATGCTTTCTATTTTTATGAAGAACGTATAAACTTATTTCACTATCTCACAACATTGAATACGCTCATTTTTGTTTATGAATTAAACAGATTAAAAGTGGCAAATGTATAGGTTGATAACAGTTAAAAATATGATATATGTCATGTTTTTATCTTAATGCATGCTAATAAGAAGTTGTTTTGATTTAATTGGGAATATTTAGTTGTAAATACTATTATTAAGATTCTTGTTAAGCAGTCAATTTATTTAATTATTCTCAATTTGAATTTGATAAACTAAAAAAATCCATAAAATTTCAACAAGATTGCTTTCTTTAACTATAGCTTCCTTACATTTATGGTTAATTTCCAATAGAGATCCCTTATGTCTGTAGAACCAAAATTAACACGATTTAAACAAAACGTATTGTCAAAATACCAAATATACAACAGTATATTTATGACATTGCCTTTTGATTCCATTACAAAAACCGGTGTACTTTTACCGCTGTTTCATGAAACTTGTAAAAAAGGATTTGCAAACGGTGATGACCCAACAACCATAGTAGATACCTTTTTTAAAAAATACCAAGGAAGACGAGACGCACAAAGTCAGATTAATTTACTTTTTAGATTCATCCAATATATCGAACGTCAAGTAGTTTTATTTGATGCCGTTGAAGATGCTGCTTTTCCTATTGTTAACAATATGGAAGGGATTGGTACATTAAGAAACCTTAAAGAAACGGCTGTATCAAACAACAGTCTTGAAGAATTACAGCGTTACCTTGAAGAGTTCAAAGTTCGTATCGTTTTAACTGCGCACCCTACACAGTTTTATCCAGGATCTGTTTTAGGTATTATTACAGATTTAACTCAAGCTATAAAAGACAATAACCTGTCTAACATCAATAATTTATTTGGGCAATTAGGTAAAACACCTTTCTTTAAACATGAAAAACCAACACCTTACGATGAGGCAAAAAGTTTAATATGGTATTTAGAAAATGTATTTTATCAATCGTTTGGAGAAATATATAACTATATCCAGCAAAATATTTTTGATGACGCCAAAAAACATAACGAAATAATTAACATTGGTTTTTGGCCAGGTGGCGACCGTGATGGAAACCCGTTTGTAAAACCAGACACTACCATTCGCGTAGCTAGAAAACTTAAGCAGGCTGCATTAAAGAAATATTATGCCGATTTAAAAAACTTAAGACGTAAACTTACTTTTAGAGGTGTGGAAGAGCGCATTATTCGTTTAGAAACCATACTTTACAATTATAGTATTAACCTAAATTATCCTGAAGCCATCACTTCTAAAGAACTTCTTAACGAGTTATTAAGTATAAGAGATGTTATTATAAAAGATCATCAGGAATTGTATGTTAATGAAATCAATAATTTAATAAATAGAATTCATTTATTCGGTTACCATTTTGCTACTTTAGATATTAGACAAGATAGCCGTATTCACCATTCCGTTTTTACAACAGTTATAGATCATATCATTAGCACAGGAAACCCATCGTTCCCTAAAAATTATCACGATTTATCAGAAGATGAGCAAATTAAAATTCTATCGGAAGTTAATAATGTATCGGTAGATATCAATGCTTTTGAAGATGAAATGGTGTTCAATACCTTAAAAACTATTGAAGCCATTAAAACCATACAAGAAACCAATGGGGAGCGCGCTGCTAATAGATACATTATTAGCAACAACCAAACGGCTTTAAATATGATGCAACTTTTTGCCATGCTTAAAATTGTAGCCTTTAAAGATAGTTTACCAGTTGATGTGGTACCGCTTTTTGAAACCATTCCCGATTTGGAAAATGCACCGGCGGTTATGGAGCAATTATACACTAACCCAGCGTACATGGCGCATTTAAAAAGCCGTGGAAACAAACAGACTATCATGCTAGGTTTCTCTGATGGAACAAAAGATGGTGGTTACTTAATGGCAAACTGGGGTATTTACACGGCCAAAGAATTGCTTACTGAAATGTCTAGAAAATACGGTATTACTGCCATATTTTTTGATGGACGTGGTGGACCACCAGCAAGAGGTGGAGGAAAAACACATCAATTTTACGCTTCATTAGGACCTAAAATTGAAGATAAAGAAGTACAACTTACTATACAAGGACAAACTATTAGTTCTAATTTCGGAACTTTAGATTCGTCACAATACAACTTGGAACAGCTGATTAGTTCTGGTATGTTTAATCGTTTAGGAAAAAATAAGCATGAACTATCTGATGAAGATAGAACGGTTATGAACGATTTAGCAGTAACTAGTTATAAAGCTTATAAAGATTTTAAAAGTCACGACATGTTCATTCCGTATTTGGAACGCATGAGTACTTTAAAATACTATGCCAAAACTAATATTGGAAGCAGACCGTCCAAACGAGGAAGTTCAGATAAATTGGTGTTTTCAGATTTAAGAGCCATTCCATTTGTTGGATCTTGGAGCCAGTTGAAACAAAATGTTCCTGGATTTTTTGGTGTTGGAACTGCCTTAAAAAAGTATGAAGAAAAAGGAGAATTCCATAAAGTGGAGGCGCTATACAAAAATTCTAAATTTTTTAAGACTTTGTTGGAAAACAGTATGATGAGTTTAACAAAATCGTTTTTTGATTTAACCAAATACATGTCTAAAGACGAAGAGTTTGGTGCCTTTTGGAATATTATTTACGATGAGTACGTTACAACTAAAACCTTATTGTTAAAACTTACAGGGTACCAACAATTAATGGAAAATGAGCCTTCAGGTCGTGCTTCTATTGAAGTTAGGGAATCCATTGTGTTGCCATTGCTTACCATACAACAGTATGCACTGAAAAAGATTCAAGAATTAGAAAAAGAAGAAGTAAGGGATGAAGAAAAAATTAAAATCTTTGAGAAGATTGTAACACGTTCTTTATTTGGTAACATTAACGCGAGTAGGAATTCAGCGTAAATTAAAAATAGAATCATTTATATAAGAAAAAGGCTGTCTTAAAATAAGGCAGCCTTTTTTGTGCTTAATTTTGAAGCTTTTTTGGAATAACTGTTTACCTTAAAGTATCGCCGCCTTTATCCCCGGTTCTTATTCTGTAAGTTTCATTAATATCCGATACAAATATTTTTCCATCGCCTACTTCACCAGTAGCTGCCGATTTAAGAATGGTTTGTATGGTGATTTCTTCAAAATCATCGTTCACAACAATAGACAAATGTCTGCGTTGGATATCGCTGGTGCTGTAAGACACGCCTCTGTATACATGCCCTTGTTTTTCGTTTCCAATACCTGTAACATCCCAATAAGAGAAAAAATTTACTCCTATTTCATGCAAAGCATCTTTTACTACACGGTATTTAGATTTCCTAATGATGGCTTCAATTTTCTTCATAATAATTCCATTAAATAATTTATATCAAAATTACAGAAAATATTGGCATTATTTTCCACTGTTCGATTTATAATATAAAAAAAAGAGACGCTTTACCAAATGGTAAAACATCTCTTATTTAACACTTATATATTGATATTATATATTAATGCTCATTTAACCTGAAGTCTGGATAAGCATCCATACCATGTTCATGTGCATCTAAACCTTCTAATTCTTCTTTTTCAGAAACGCGTATTCCCATCGTTTTCTTAAGTGCAAAAATGATAATAAAAGCTGTTACCAAGCAGAAAACTGCATAACAAGCAACACCTATTAATTGCGTTAAGAAACTGTGCTCTGGGTTTGTTGAGAATATACCAACAGCTAAAGTTCCCCAAATACCACATACAAGGTGAACTGCAATAGCACCAACAGGATCGTCAAGTTTTAGTTTGTTGTCAATAAAACTTACCGCTAAAACAATTAAAGCACCGGCAACAGCACCTATAATGATAGCGCTTGTTGGACTAACTACATCGGCTCCAGCCGTAATACCTACTAAACCACCTAATATACCATTTAAGAACATGGTTAAATCTAAGTTTTTATACATAGCAGTAGATACTAACATAGCAACCACACCACCAGCCGCAGCTGCTAAACAGGTTGTTACTAAAGTTACAGATGTTAATGCTGGATCAGCAGAAAGTACAGAACCTCCGTTAAATCCGAACCATCCTAACCATAAGATTAAAACACCAGCTGTAGCTAAAGGAATGTTATGACCAGGAATTGCTTGCGCTTTCCCTTCCTTGAATTTACCAATACGTGGGCCTAATAAACAAACAGCAACTACCGCTGCCCATCCACCTACAGAGTGTACTAGAGTAGAACCTGCAAAATCATAGAAACCCATTTCATCTAAAAATCCACCACCCCATTTCCAAGATCCAGCAATTGGGTAAACCAACCCTACATATATTACTGTAAAAATCATGAATGGTACAATTTTAACACGCTCTGCAACAGCTCCAGAAACTATAGTAGCTGCGGTTGCAGCAAACATACCTTGAAACAAGAAGTCTGTCCAATATGTATAACCTTCGTTATATGTTAAATCTAAAGCACCTTCAGCTGTTAATGGTGAATCTAGACCAAATCCTGCAAACCCTAAGAATCCATTAAACTCTCCAGGGTACATTAAATTGAACCCAACGAAGCAGTATAACAACAAGCCAATGGTTATGATAAAAATATTTTTAAATAAAATGTTTATAGTATTTTTTTGTCTTGTCAATCCTATTTCTAAAAGTGAAAATCCAAGGTGCATAAAAAACACTAGTGCTGTACAGATCATCATCCATACATTATTTGTTGTAAGTAATTCCATAATATA
Source organism: Mariniflexile gromovii (assembly GCF_017814435.1). Lineage (GTDB taxonomy): Bacteria > Bacteroidota > Bacteroidia > Flavobacteriales > Flavobacteriaceae > Mariniflexile > Mariniflexile gromovii. Next base: position 14,732 of record NZ_JAGJCB010000013.1, read on the forward strand.
TTATTGTTTTGTTTAGATGATTATTATTTTAAAGTGTCTCCACCTTTTTCTCCAGTTCTAATGCGGTAGCACTCATTGATGTCTGACACAAAAATTTTACCATCTCCAACTTCACCAGTGCCAGCAGATTTAAGAATAGCTTGTACAGTTGCTTCTTCAAAATCATCATTTACTACAATGGCTAAATGTCTGCGTTGAATATCGCTTGTGCTGTAAGAAACGCCACGGTAAACATGTCCTTCTTTTTCATTTCCAATACCAGTGACATCCCAGTATGAGAAAAAATTCACTCCAACTTCATGTAAAGCTTCTTTAACTACACGATATTTAGATTTTCTAATAATTGCTTCAATTTTCTTCATTTGTAATAAAATTTTAAATTTGAAAACCCAAAAGTAAAAAATAAATTTAAAAGGGGGTATATTATAGGGGGATAGGTTTTAAGAAATAGCAAAAAAACAAAATGACCCCTGAAATTTTAGGGATACTTTTTCAAATAAAGCTTTTTTTATAAAATATGATACTGCCAATATTCTTTTTTTAATCTAACCTAAGCACAAAATATGTACGGAACCATAAATTCCATCAACAAAAAAAAGCCTTATTAAAAATTAATAAGGCTTTTTTCGATTTTTTATTTCTAGAAGGTTATTCTATTTCTCTTTGTCTCTTACCAGGGTAAGCTAAAGAGCCATGTTCAGAAATATCCAGTCCAGCTATTTCTTCAGCTTCAGACACTCTTAAGCCTATGGTCTTTTTCAAAATAAGTAAGAAGATGTATGATAATCCAATAGACCAAACAGCATAAGCTAAAACTCCAATAGCTTGAGCGCCTAATTGTGCAGCACCCCCACCATTAAATAAGCCTATACCGGTATCACCATCAACACCCCAAAGTCCGATAACTAAAGTGCCCCAAGCACCAGCTACACCGTGCACAGAAATAGCGCCTACAGCATCATCCACTTTTAAAGTTTTTTCAACAAATCCAATAGAGAATACTACAAGTAAACCACCTATTAAACCAGCTAATATAGCGCCGCCTTCTGTCATATTACCACAACCAGCAGTAATACTTACTAGACCAGCAAGCGAACCGTTTAAAGTCATTCCTAAATTTGGTTTTCCATTTTTAAACCAAGTAAATAATAACGCTGCAATAGCACCTGCTGAAGCAGCTAAATTGGTTACAAGCACTACTTGAGAAGCAGCAGTAGCATCATCGCCACCCCAAGCTAATTGAGAACCACCGTTAAAACCAAACCATCCTAACCAAAGGATAAACACACCTAAAGTAGCGTACATTTGGTTGTGGCCATGCATTTCAATTGGTTTACCGTTTAAGAATTTTCCAATTCTTGGTCCAACCATCCAAGCAGCAACCAATGCCGCCCATCCACCTACAGAGTGCACAATGGAAGATCCTGCAAAATCGATAAATTCAGCAGGCATAATACCATCGGTATTATTTAGCCATCCACCATTCCATTCCCATCCACCAGCTATTGGGTAAATTAAGGCAGTCATAATGATACTGAAAATAGCATAAGTTGTATATTTAGTTCTTCCTGCGATTGCTCCAGAAACTATAGTGGCTGCGGTAGCGGCAAATACAGTTTGAAAGAACAAATCAGCAGCTCCTTGAGAGAAAGTAAAACCTCCCCAGTGGAAGAAACCTCCTGAAGCATCAGCTCCATACATTAAAGAATATCCAACAAACCAGAAAGCCAAAGAGCCAACTGCAATGTCTAAGAAATTTTTCATGGCGATGTTTACAGCATTTTTTGAATCGGTCATTCCAGATTCAACTAAGAAAAATCCTGCTTGCATGAAGAATACTAAGATACCAGATATAAGCATCCAAAGCATTCCCATATCACCTTTAACAGATTCAGCTAGTACTTCAACTGCTGTGGCATCTTGAATTATTAGGGGCATGTTAAATATTGACATAATTAATTTTTTTAAGGGTTAGTTAGAGAGAAAATAAAGCAAAACAATTTGGTGTTGAATTGCTTTATTTTTGTATAGTAATTGTGTATTTATTTATCCTTAGAAAGAATAGATTGCTGCTAAAGTGAATGCAGCTAAGTTATCAGATGCAACTCCGTCGCTATCAATGAAGTTACCAAAAGCAGCTCCATTAGACCATGAGTCTAATCTGATCTCTGGCTTAAGAATTAAGTTATCTATAGCATAACTTCCTGTTAATGTAAGTCCTAGCACACTTGGTAAATCATCAACGTCTTTTACGTGATATCCAAAATATTCACCTCTTAAACCAACACTGAAAGCTTCACTTGCAGCAAATTGTGGATACAAGGCGGCACCATAGAAACCAGCATCGTCATTATTTTGGTAAGCGGCATTTAAACCTAAGAAGAAAGAGTCAGATACATCAAAACCACCTGTATAGTCGATTTCAAAACCTAAACCATCGTTATTACCACTGTCATAATAAAGGTTTAAAAACTGTCCTTTATAGCCTAATTGAGCACCTAAAGCATATTCACCAGTTGTAGAGGTATCATTGGTATCCCATGGGTTAGTGATGGCTAACATTAAACTTAAATCTTCAGATAAAGCAAAATCAGCTTTCAAGCCCATATGAGAGAAAGGTCCACTAGAAAATAAGTAAGATGTACTGTAGTTAAAGTTTGCTGCAGGAGCGATGACTTCGTATCCTAAGAAGGTATTCCATCTACCAAATGTTAACTTAGTGCTTTCAGATACATTCCAGTATACATACGCTTGATTTACAATACCGTCAACAATATCAGAATTAAAAGTAGCTCCAGCACCTCTAGGTCCCGTAACTAAATCTAGAACAGCACCTGCTTTTTCACCTTCATAGCTAGCTATAATATTCCCCATGCCCAAAGCAAAACCCGATTGTCCTGCAAAAGCAGTTCCAAATGAAGGAGCTTCGTCGTCAGGAGCGGTTAAATAAGTTTGATAATAAGCATCTACACTACCACTTATAGATAATTTGGGTTTCTCATCTTCTTGTGCAAATAAAACCGTTGCCATAAAAAGCATTGAAAGGGTTATTAGTTTTTTCATAATGTTTAAAGTTTTTAAGTTATTAATTTTTATTGGTTATGTTCCTTAAGAATGACTCAAAACTATATTAAAAAAATTTAACCCCCTCAAAAAATAGGGTTGTTGTTTGTATTTTTGTGAATATTTCATTTTTTACCCTATTTTTTAGAGGGTATGTTTGGTTTTTTTTAAATTTTTGATTTTTTGACAAATGGTTTAATTGAATTATTGTCAGTATTTTCCAATTTTTACTGATTTAATTAACATTAATTTGACTAATTGTTAACATAAATTCAGTAATCCTTAATTTATTCTATAATAATAGGTGTTGAATATTTATTAAAAAATGTCTTTATTATTGACATATAATTATTTTTAACTAAAGTTCACTTCTAAAATCGAAATAATATATTACTCTCTATTGTTATTCAAAAACAAGGTCTTACCTTAGCGTTTCAACTCAATTTTTAAACCAATATTTGTTGATTATGCTGAAGAAACAAGGAATGTATTTGCCTGAATTCGAACACGAAAATTGTGGTGCAGGTTTTATTTGTAATCTAAAAGGAGAGAAAACAAATCAAATTATCCACGATGCGTTAGAAATTCTAGTAAAGTTAGAGCACCGTGGTGGTGTAAGTGCTGATGGAAAAACTGGCGATGGCGCTGGTTTGTTAATTGATATTCCTCACGATTATTTCAAACGTGTATGTAATTTTGCCATTCCTGGACAAAGGGAATATGCAGTAGGTATGGTTTTTTTACCAAAAGTAACTAACCAATATCAATTTTGTAAAGATACTTTTGAAAAGGAAATAAAAGAACAAGGACTTTCAATTTTAGGATGGAGACAGGTACCTGTAGATTCTTCCCAATTGGGAGAAATAGCTGCTGCTTCAGAACCAAATATTGAACAAATTTTTATTGGAAAAACTGATGATATAACCGAAGCTGTTTTTAAAGCGAAATTATATGCTGCTCGTAAAATTACCGAACACGCTATTAGAGAATCTAAAATCTCTGAAAGCGGTTATTTTTACCTGCCTAGTTTATCTACTACAACCCTTATCTATAAAGGTATCATTATGCCTGAAGATATTGGGCCGTATTATACCGATTTACAGCAAATAGATTTGGTAACGCGTTTAGCACTGGTTCACCAGCGTTTCTCTACCAACACGATGCCTACTTGGGAACTGGCACAACCGTTCCGTTTTATGTGTCAGAATGGAGAGATAAATACGCTGCGTGGTAACGTAAGTAGAATGCGCGTGCGTGAAGAAATCATGAAAAGTGAGGTTTTCGGTCCGCAAATAGAAAAATTATTCCCAATTATATTACCAGGAAAATCAGATTCTGCATCTATGGATATGGTGGTTGAATTGTTGACTCATACCGACAGGTCATTACCAGAAATTATGATGATGATGATTCCTGAAGCTTGGGAAAAACATAAAACCATGTCTGAAGAGCGTAAAGCGTTTTATGAATACAACGCATGTATTATGGAAGCTTGGGACGGTCCTGCTTCGGTACCGTTTACAGATGGTGACTATATTGGAGCTTTATTAGACAGAAACGGTTTAAGACCTTCTAGATATACCATTACAAAAAGCGGTAAATTAATCATGGCATCAGAAATTGGTGTTGTTGATATTGCCCCTGAAGACGTAGAAAGACACGGTAGATTGGAACCAGGAAAAATGTTCTTGGTAGACATGAATGAAGGACGTATTATTGAAGATGAAGAAATTAAAAGTAAAATTGTTTCTGAAAGACCTTATAAAGAATGGTTAAGCAAAACACGTTTACATTTAAAAGACGTTCCTTACACTAACGAAACGTGCCCAATAGAAACCATCGATATCAAAACACGCCAACGTTTGTTTAACTATACGTTTGAAGATATTCAGGAAGTTATTACGCCTATGGCAGTTTCTGGTAAAGAGGCTTTAGGTTCTATGGGTATTGATACACCTTTGGCAGTATTGTCTGATAGACCACAACTTATATCAAACTATTTTAAACAACTGTTCGCACAAGTTACCAACCCGCCTTTAGATGGTATTCGTGAAGAAATTGTTACCGATATTGCCTTAAACTTAGGGAAAGACAGAAATATTTTCAGTATAACTGAAAGACAATGTAGAAAACTACGAATTCAAAATCCTGTTATTTCTAACGCCGATTTAGAAAAAATTAGAAGCATTTCCATAGAAGCGTTTAAAGCTGAAACCATCCATATTTTATATCCAAAAGCACAAGGGCTTAATGGTCTTGAAGATGCTTTGGAAGATATGATAACTCAAGTTTCAAAAGCTATTGATAGAGGTGTAAACATCATCATTCTTTCTGATAGGGGCGTAAATAAAGATTTTGCACCAATTCCTGCGCTTTTAGCTTGTTCTTATGTAAACCATCAAATGAACCGTTTACGCAAGCGTTCTTATTTTGATATCATTATCGAATCTGCTGAACCACGTGAACCGCATCATTTTGCCACCTTATTTGGTTATGGTGCAAGTGCCATCAACCCTTACATGGTAAACGAAATCATCCGTTCACAAGTAAAAGAAGGTTTCATTACAGGTATGGACGAAGACAAAGCGGTTAACAACTTTAACAAAGCTATCGGGTCTGGTATCTTAAAAATCATGAATAAAATTGGAATCTCTACGCTTCACTCGTACAGAGGTTCTCAAATTTTCGAAATAGTAGGTTTCAATTCAGCTTTTGTTGAAAAATATTTCCCATATACAGCATCAAGAATTGAAGGTATCGGGCTTTATGAAATTGAAAAAGAAATTACCGAACGTTACAAATACGCATACCCAGATAATTTAATTGATAAACGTTTAGGTTTAAATATTGGAGGCGATTATAGATGGAGACGTAATGGCGAGCGCCATATGTTCAACCCAACTACCGTTGCTAAATTACAACAAGCTGTTAGGTTAAGCGACCAAGCTAGTTATGATGTGTATTCAAAAGCCATCAATGAACAGTCTGAAAATTTAATGACCATTCGTGGATTATTTGAATTTGATAAACTAGATCCAATTCCATTAGAAGAAGTAGAACCTTGGACAGAAATTGTAAAACGTTTCAAAACGGGAGCGATGTCTTACGGTTCTATTTCCAGAGAAGCCCACGAAAACTTAGCCATTGCCATGAATCGTATTGGAGGAAAATCCAATTCTGGTGAAGGTGGTGAGGATAGAAAGCGTTTCCACCCAGATTTAAATGGTGATAGCCGTAACTCTGCTATTAAACAGGTAGCATCGGGTCGTTTTGGGGTAACCTCACATTATTTGACCAATGCTAAGGAAATTCAAATTAAAATGGCTCAGGGAGCTAAACCTGGTGAAGGTGGACAGTTACCTGGCGAAAAAGTATTGCCATGGATTGCTGCGGCACGTAACTCAACCCCGTTTGTAGGGTTGATTTCACCGCCACCGCATCACGATATTTATTCTATTGAAGATTTAGCACAATTAATTTTCGACTTAAAAAATGCGAATCGCGAAGCTAGAATCAATGTGAAATTGGTATCTGAAGTTGGTGTTGGTACCATTGCTGCCGGTGTAGCAAAAGCCAAAGCCGATGTGGTATTAATTGCTGGTTACGATGGTGGTACAGGAGCTTCTCCGTTAACTTCATTAAAACACGCTGGTTTACCTTGGGAACTTGGTTTAGCCGAAGCCCAACAAACCTTGGTTTTAAATAACCTAAGAAGTAGAATTGTTGTAGAATGTGATGGTCAATTAAAAACAGGTCGTGATGTTGCTATTGCTGCATTATTGGGTGCTGAAGAGTTTGGTTTTGCAACCGCTCCTTTAGTAGCCTCTGGATGTATCATGATGCGTAAGTGTCACTTAAATACATGTCCTGTTGGTATCGCCACTCAAGATAAAGAATTGCGTAAAAACTTTAAGGGCACACCAGAACATGTTATTAACTTCTTCTACTACATTGCTGAAGAATTAAGAGGTATCATGGCGCAATTAGGGTTTAGAACACTGGCTGAAATGGTTGGTCAAACCCACAAAATTAACGCAAACAAAGCTATCAAACATTACAAAGCAAAAGGCTTAGACTTATCGGCTATTTTACACCGTCCAGAAGCCTACAAGCTTATGACTGTTAAAAATACTGAAAAGCAAGATCATAATTTAGATGATGTTCTTGATTTTAAAATATTAAAAGATTCTCACAGAGCATTATACAGAAAAGAGAAAATGACTTTTTCTTATCCAATACACAATACAGATCGTACGGTGGGTGCTATAGTTAGTAATGAAATATCAAAAATATACGGTCATTTAGGATTGCCTGAAGATACACTTAACGTGAACTTCACAGGATCTGCTGGTCAAAGTTTTGGAGCTTTTGGAGCTAATGGCTTAACCTTCACTTTAGAAGGAAACACAAACGATTATTTAGGAAAAGGATTGTCTGGTGCTAAACTAATTGTGAAAAAACCAGCTAAAGCCGATTTTATAGCAGAAAACAACATCATTGTTGGTAACGTTTGTTTATTCGGTGCTATTCAAGGTGAAGCCTATATAAACGGAATCGCTGGCGAGCGTTTTGCCGTTAGAAATTCTGGTGCTGTTACCGTAGTAGAAGGTCTAGGAGATCATGGATGTGAATATATGACTGGTGGAAAAGTAGTAGTTCTTGGTAAAACAGGAAGAAACTTTGCAGCAGGTATGAGTGGTGGTATTGCGTATGTTTACGACCCTGAAAATAAATTCACAAATGGTTTATGTAATACCGAAACCATTGAATTTGAAGAGGTTTTAAATGAAGATGCTCAAGATTTAAAAGAATTAATTGAAAAACACGTTCTGTACACCAATAGTAACAGAGGTAAAGAATTATTAGCAAACTGGGAAACTAGCTTGAAAAATTTCGTAAAAGTGATGCCTACCGAATACAAAAAAGCATTAAAACGCTTAGAAACTGAAGTACAACAGGTAGAAGAACTAACAATAGCATAATGTCATGGGAAAAGTAACAGGATTTAAAGAATTTGAAAGACAAGATGAAAGTAATGCGCCCGTGCCAGAGCGTATTAAACACTATAATGAATTTACCATTCCTTTAAGTAATGAGGAAATTACCAAACAAGGATCACGTTGTATGGATTGTGGAATTCCATTTTGCCACAGTGGTTGCCCACTTGGTAATTTAATACCAGATTTCAATCATATGGTTCACCAAGGGGAATGGCAAAAAGCCTCATGGTTATTGCATGCTACCAACAATTTTCCAGAGTTTACAGGCCGTTTATGTCCTGCACCTTGCGAAAAATCATGTGTACTGGGCATTATTGAAGAACCCGTTTCTATTGAAAACATTGAAAAACAAATTGTAGAGCGCGCCTTTAAAGAAGGTTGGATAAAACCACAGCCACCAAAAACAAGAACAGGCAAAACCATTGCCATTGTAGGTTCTGGTCCTGCTGGTTTAGCAGCGGCTCAACAATTAAACAGAGCAGGGCATACAGTTACTGTTTTTGAGAGAGATGATGAAGTTGGAGGTTTATTGCGTTACGGAATTCCTAATTTCAAAATGGAAAAAGGTATAATAGACCGTAGAATTGCCATTTTAGAAGCTGAAGGCATTATATTTAAAACCAATGTAAATGTTGGGGAAAATTATGATGTTGAAGAACTTAAAAAATTTGATGCTGTTGTACTTTGTGGTGGTGCTACCGTAAGAAGAGGTTTGCCTACTCCCGGTGCCGATGCCGATGGTGTGGTACAAGCCATGGATTTCTTAACCCAACAAACCAAAGTATTATTTGGTAAAGAAGTAAAAGACCAAGTTTTAGCAACCGATAAGCATGTCATTGTAATTGGAGGTGGTGATACAGGTTCGGATTGTGTTGGTACATCGAATCGTCATGGAGCAAAATCGGTAGTGAATTTTGAAATCATGCCAAAACCTCCAGGACACCGTTCGCCTACAACTCCTTGGCCTTTTTGGCCATTACAATTAAAAACATCGTCTTCACACGAAGAAGGTGTAGAGCGTAATTGGCTAATAAACACTAAAGAGTTTATAAAAGATGAGAGTGGTAAATTAACTGCCTTAAAAACGGTAAATGTGGAGTGGAAAATGGTACCTGGTGAACGTCCTCAATTAATAGAAATTGCAGGAACTGAAAAAACATGGCCTTGTGATTTAGCATTGCTTGCCTTAGGTTTTACAGGACCAGAAAGTACCATTGCAGATAAATTAGGTATTGAAAAAGATGCCCGTTCTAACTACAAAGCGGAATATGGCAAATATCAAACTAATATCCCTAATATATTTACGGCTGGCGATATGCGTCGCGGTCAATCGCTAATTGTTTGGGCAATATCTGAAGGTCGTGAAGCGGCCCGTCAAGTGGATATTTACTTAATGGGTAAATCAGATTTACCTACTAAAAACGAAATAGACGATTTAGTAGCTTTATAATATTATTTTATATTTTAAAAAAAGCCCTTTATTATTTTTAGTAAAGGGTTTTTTTATATCAAATTCATAAATTACCACCTTTTATATTATAAATAACACAAAACCATTAAAATTTAAATCATTTTAAAATTTATTTAACATAATAAAAAGTGTTAAATATTATATTTGCGATTATTAAATTTTTTAGATGTACAAAAATACAATAGCAGTATTCTTCACAATAATATTTATGGCACTCATAGTAGCGCCTACAGTAATTGTTGCGTTAGATGATTCTATTGACACTTCTATTTTTTATTCAATAGCTGAAGAAGAAGAGAATTGTAAATCTAAAAATTTAGTGTCTCCATTTTCATTACAAAACAATGATGTTTTGGCCGGTTTCAAACTAAAAACACATCAGTTTTTCAGTTACCGCTTTAAAAATTACCCAAAACCCCATCTCAATTTAATTTCCCCGCCTCCAGAGCAATTCATATTATAATTTCGGTTTTTTTCTGACTTTAAAAAAAGTCAATTAATCACGTTTAATAACTCTTGGTTTTTTAATCTAGAGTAAAATAATATTGTAATATGTTTAAAACTATTAAAAGCGACTTGCCTGCAAGTCTAGTTGTATTTTTTGTTGCCTTACCCTTATGTTTGGGTATTGCTTTAGCCAGTGGTGCACCCTTATTCTCGGGTTTAATTGCTGGTATTATTGGTGGAATTGTTGTTGGGGGCTTAAGTGGCTCTAATGTTGGCGTTAGTGGACCTGCAGCTGGTTTAGCCGCCATAGTTTTAACTGCTATTGGTACTTTGGGCGGTTATCAGAATTTTTTAGTTGCTGTTGTATTAGGTGGTGTCATTCAATTACTTTTTGGTGTCTTAAAGGCTGGAGTTATTGGGTATTACTTCCCTTCTTCGGTTATCAAAGGTATGCTAACCGGTATTGGAATTATCATCATATTAAAACAAATACCTCATTTTTTTGGTTATGATAACGAGCCAGAGGGGGCCGATAGCTTTATAGAAGCATCAGGCGAAAACACATTTACCGCCATTCTTCATATTACAGATAATATTACTTTAGGTTCTATGGTTATTGGACTTATTGGCTTAGGGGTTATCCTTTTTTGGGATTTGATCCTTTCAAAAAAAGCTAAGTTTTTTAAAGTTATACAAGGTCCTTTAGTTGCTGTGGTTTTAGGAATTATATATGTTGTAGTTACAAGCGGTAACGAATCATTGGCTATTTTACCAAAACATTTAGTAAGCGTACCTATTCCAGAAGATGCTACGTCTTTTTTGAATCAGTTTAGCTTCCCTAATTTTGCAGCTATCACCAATTCTGAGGTATGGGTAATTGCCTTTACCATAGCTTTAGTAGCCAGTTTGGAAACATTATTATGTGTGGAAGCAACGGATAAATTAGACCCACATAAAAATGTTACCCCTACCAACAGAGAATTATTAGCTCAAGGAACTGGAAACATTATTTCTGGTTTAATAGGAGGTTTACCTATAACGCAAGTAATTGTTAGAAGCTCAGCGAATATACAATCTGGTGGGCAATCAAAATTATCTGCTATCATACATGGATTCTTGCTGTTAATTTCTGTAATTGTAATTCCTAGGTTACTAAACATGATTCCATTATCTGTTTTAGCTGCCATTTTATTGGTGGTAGGTTATAAACTAGCTAAACCAAAACTATTTAAAACCATGTACCAATTAGGTTGGAAACAATGGCTGCCTTTTATTACAACAGTATTGGGTATTGTTTTCACAGATTTGTTAGTTGGAATAGGTTTAGGGCTTATGGTTGGTATTGTAGTTATCCTACTTAAAAGCTACCAAAACTCACATTTCCTTCATATTGAAGACAAAAGTAATGGTAAGCATAAAATAAAAATGACGCTTGCAGAAGAAGTAACCTTTTTTAACAAAGGAGCTATTCTTAAAGAATTGGATAGCTTACCCAGAGATACGTATTTAGAATTAGACCTTATCAAAACCCGCTATTTAGATTATGATATTATAGAAATTCTTGAGGATTTCCTTCATAAAGCAAGTGAAAGAAATATCGATATTAAATTGGTATCTAAACGTGGCATTGAAGAGAACCCAGCTAGTTTTATAGAGTTTTTTAGAACAAGACCTAAGTCTAAATTAAGTTTAAGCTAGGCATCATGAAAAAGAACAAATACAACATAGTGGTGCTTGCAGATTTAAAAAAATCTGTAAACACCACTTTAAAAAGCGCTGTGAGTCTAGCTAAAATGATTGATGGCGAAGTAAGTTTTTTTTATGTTAAAAACGCAGCTAAGGTGGTAGATAGAGACAACCAACTTTCTGCAATTCGTAGTATCAATCACGATTATACGGCAACGGATAAGAAAATAAAAAAGATAGTTGAATCTGTTTCCAGCGAGTTTCAGGTTCCTATAAACTATTCATTTTCTTTTGGTAATGTTAAGCACGAAATAGATGATTATATAAAAGAAAACAAACCCGATATTATTGTTTTAGGAAAGAAAACATCAAATTCACTAAATTTGATTGGTGATAATATTACTAAATTTGTTTTAAAACAATATCACGGTACTATTTTTATAGCAGATACCAACAATATTTTGGACCCTAATAATAAAATATCTTTAGGGGTACTGAACAATACGGAAACACTGTTAAATACCAGTATAGCAGAAGACTTATTGGTATATGCCCAAAAGCCCATAAAATCTTTTAAAATAGTTGATAAATCGGATACATTGGATGAGGTTAATAGCGCTTCAGAAATTAACACCATAGATTATGTTTTTGAACAAAATGATAATTCCATCGATAATCTATCAAACTACATAACAAAAAATAATATCAATTTGTTGTGTTTTGATAGAATGGAGGAAAAATCTAATGCAGCAAAAAAAAATATTAGAGCCATTATAAACAAAGTTAACGTCTCGCTACTGTTACCAGGAAACCAAAATCATTCATTACAACAATAACCATTTACATAAATTAAAAAGTAAAAATATTATGAAAGCACATACAAGAGAAACCCAGGCAACCATGACCCCTCAAAAATCTTTACAATTTCTAAAAGAAGGCAATGTAAGGTTTCAAAATAATTTAAAAGCAAACCGTAACTTGTTAGAGCAAGTTAACGATACCAGTGAAGGACAATTCCCTTTCGCAACCATTTTAAGCTGTATTGATTCTAGAGTTTCGGCTGAATTGGTTTTCGACCAAGGTTTAGGCGATATTTTCAGTGTTCGTATTGCGGGTAATTTTGTAAACGAAGACATTTTAGGAAGCATGGAGTTTGCCTGTAAGTTAGCTGGAACTAAACTAATCGTGGTTTTAGGGCATACAAGCTGTGGTGCAGTAAAAGGCGCTTGCGATGATGCCAAACTTGGAAATTTAACATCCATGTTAAGCAAAATAAAACCTGCTGTAGAAGCTGTTACAGAACCTGCAGATAAAAGCCAAAGAAATTCTAAAAACTTAGAATTTGTAGATAACGTTGCAGAAAAAAATGTACATATCGCTATTGAAAACATTAGAATGCAAAGCCCTATATTAAAAGAAATGGAAGACAATAACGAAATTGATATTGTTGGAGCTATGTACGACATCAATACAGGTGCTGTAGCATTTTTTGAATAAACGATATAAAAATATTATGAAGAAGAAGATAAGTATGGTGGCACTAACATTAGCGTTGGTGCTGCCTAACTTTATTAACGCGCAAGACAGTAATTTTGGAAATTGGCTCATATACATTGGAAATAAACAAGTAAATTCTAAATGGAATATTCACAATGAAATCCAATACCGAAATTATAATGCTATTGGCGATTTAGAACAATTGCTATTAAGAACCGGTTTGGGTTATACCTTTAATGAAGGTAAAAACAATGTTTTATTGGGTTACGGTTATATACTATCCGAAAATTACATAGGAGATACCGACGATAAAACAAGTGTAAACGAGCATCGAATTTTTCAGCAATTTACATCTAAACAAACGATTGGAAGCGTTACATTAAACCATCGTTACCGTTTTGAGCAACGTTTTGTTGAAGATGATTTTAAAATGCGCTTTCGTTACTTTTTAGGATTGAATGTCCCTTTTACAGAAACTGGAAAATGTTATTTTTCAGCATATAATGAACTATTTATAAATACTGAAAGCGCTGTTTTCGATAGAAATAGGGTTTTTGGTGGTGTTGGTTATCATTTAAATAAAAATATTAAACTAGAGGCAGGTTACATGAACCAGTTTTTTGAAACCTCGGGCAGAGATCAATTCAATTTAATTGCTTTTGTAAATTTCTAAAGGCAATCCGTTTTAAAAAGACGCCAACACTTTTTTATATAATAGTTTCTTTCTTGATTTTAAATAATTAACTTTAGAAATCTTAATACTAAACTATATATGAAAAACCTGTTTTCAAATTTAAAAGGAGATGCCTTTGGAGGTATTACCGCTGGTATTGTTGCATTACCATTAGCTTTAGCATTCGGGGTTTCATCTGGTCTGGGTCCAAGTGCTGGACTGTATGGTGCCATTTTTCTAAGTTTCTTTGCTGCCCTTTTTGGCGGAACCAACACACAAATTTCAGGTCCAACAGCACCTATGACAGCCGTTAGTATGGTTGTTATCGCAGGAATTATAGCCGTAAACGATGGCGATGTTGAAAAAGCACTTCCTGCTATACTTACCGTATTCTTATTATCTGGTTTAATGCAAATTGGACTAGGCCTTTTAGGGCTTGGTAAATACATAAAATACATTCCTTATCCTGTGGTTTCTGGTTTTATGACGGCCATAGGGGTTATTATTCTAATCACACAAATTTTACCTTCCATTGGATATTATCCAAAGGAAGATATGGAATATGTAAACACGTTTAAACCACAAGCCGAAGAATTAATTCTTGAAAACATTTTAAAAGAAGAAGCAGGCGAAGGCATTTTAGTGTTAGAAAACTTTAAAGAAACGGTAACAAGAGCAGAAAATATTACCGAAAATGATATTTTAAAAGAATCTAAAACACTTGCAAAAAATGATGCTTCTGGGGTTTTAGGTACCATAAAAAGTTTGCCCAGAGCCCTTCAAAGTATTAACTGGTTAGAATTAATTTTAGCCCTTTCAACCATTTTCATCATATATGGTTTTAAACGCATCACAATAAAAATACCTAGCACTTTAGTTGCTTTGGTGGTTGTATCCGGTGCTACCATCGCTTTTGGACTGAATTATAGACCCATTGAAGAAATTCCTAGTGGTATACCCATTCCACATTTAGAAGTTTTTACTGGTTTTAGTATTGCTAGCATAACACCTTATGTTTTTACAGCGTTAACGTTGGCATTATTAGGCGCTATCGATTCTTTATTAACAAGTGTTGTAGCCGATAATATGACTAAAACAAAACACAAACCAAACAAAGAGTTAATTGGTCAAGGTATAGGTAACAGTATTGGCGCTCTTTTTGGCGGTATTCCTGGTGCAGGTGCGACTATTAGAACTGTTGTAAATATCAATTCGGGTGGAAAAACAAAACTTTCTGGTATGATAGCAGGTATCATGCTACTTATTATCTTGTTAGGCCTTGGCCCTATTGCATCAAGAATCCCAGCTGCGGTTTTAGCTGGTATATTAATTACCGTTGGGATTGGAGTTATGGACTATAAAGGACTTAAAGCCATACCAAGTTTACCAAAAGATGCTAAAATTGGGCCACTTAAAGTAAGTTCAGAAGTTATTATTATGCTTGTGGTTTTACTACTTTCTACTTTTTGGAATTTAGTTTATGCCGTAGGAATCGGGCTTATAATTGCATCTTTAATGTTTATGAAAAAAATTGGCGATTTAACTGCTGAACGTTCTGATGTTAAATCTTTAAAGGAAGAAGCTTGGGCTGATGAACTTGGTTTCCCTGAACAATTGAAGGAAAAAGTATTTATTAAGCATATTAAAGGCCCTTTGTTTTTTGGCTCAACAAACGAATTTCAAAGTTTGGCAGCTCAAATTCCAAGTTCTGCCTCCATGGTTATTATTCGTTTGGACCGTATGCAGTATATGGATCAATCAGGCTTGTACGCCATGGAAGATGTGCTTCAAGAACTAAACAAAAACAAGATCACCGCTTTATTTGTTGATTTATTGGATCAACCAAAATACATGATGGAACGTATTGACATTATTCCAGATTTAATGCCAAGAGAGCATATTTTTGAAACCTTTAATGAGTGTATCAACTGGATAAAAACCCAAAAAAGTTAAAAGCATAAAAGAGGCTGTCTGAAAAGTATCAACAAGTGTCATTCTGAATTCATTTCAGAATCTTAACTTTTTGATAATCAATATTTATTAGAAACTGAAACAAGTTCAGTTTGACAATATATAGACATTTCAGACAGTCTCTTTTTTTTATGTTTTATAATTAAGTCCTTTGTCTCAACTCTAAAATCTATTGTCTTTTTTATTGTGCATCACGTATAAATTCTTCGCACTTTTCAACCATGTTTTTACTACCGCATATAAAAGGTACACGTTGGTGCAACTCGGTTGGTTTAATATCCAAAATTCTGGTAAAACCATCACTGGCTTTTCCGTTAGCTTGTTCTGCTAAAAACGCCATAGGGTTGCATTCGTACAACAGGCGAAGCTTACCATTTGAAGTTAAAGAATTTTTAGGATACAAGTAAATACCGCCTTTTATCATATTTCTATGAAAATCAGAAACCAAAGACCCAATATATCTAGAAGTATACGGTCTATCGCCTTCTTCCTTTTGGCAATATTTAATATAATTTTTAACCCCTTGCGGAAAATGAATATAATTCCCTTCGTTCACAGAGTAAATATGTCCGTCTTCTGGAAACTGCATATTGGGGTGCGATAAATAAAACGACCCAATGGCAGGATTTAAAGTAAATCCATTAACACCTGCTCCTGTAGTATAAACCAGCATGGTAGAGGTGCCATAAACCACATAACCTGCTGCCACTTGTTGACTCCCTTTTTGCAGAAAATCATCAATAGTTACAGGTGTTCCTACAGGTGTAATACGTCTGTAAATTGAAAAAATAGTACCAACAGATACATTTACATCAATATTAGAAGAACCATCTAATGGGTCTATTAATACAACATATTTGTTTTGATGATTTTCATCTTGACTATTAATGGCAATAAAATCGTCTTCTTCTTCACTGGCAATACCACAAACTATGTTTCTATTGGTAAGGGTTTGAATAAACTTTTCATTAGCATATACATCAAGTTTTTGTTGGTCTTCACCCTGTATATTGGTGTCGCCGGCAGCTCCAATAATATCTACTAAACCTGCTTTATTAACTTCATGGTTTACTACTTTTGCGGCTAGCCTAATGGAGTTTATAAGGCTAGATAATTCCCCTGAAGAATATTTAAAAGCAGCTTGATTTTCAATGATAAATTCTCCTAAAGTTTGCATTTTTTGAGCCATACATTTGCTTTTTAGTACTACAAATATCTACTATTTTTTAATCAACTACAACGTTTTCGTCAAAGATTAACCTTTGAAATAGTCAACTTTAAGTTATCTTTGAAATAATTAAAAAATATTATGAGTTTCACAATTAGAAGAGCTAAAAAAGAGGATATGCCACAAGTTTTGGCACTTATAAATCAATTGGCACATTTTGAAAATGAACCTGATGCTGTTGAAGTTACCTTGAAAGATTTAGAAAATGACGGTTTTAATGAATCGCCAGCTTTTTTTTGTTTTGTTGCCGAAATCAACTCGAAAATAGAAGGTATTGCTTTAGGTTATAACCGCTATTCTACATGGAAAGGAAAAGCAATTCATTTAGAAGATTTAATAGTAAATGAAACCATGCGAGGCACTGGTTTAGGAACTGCATTACTAGATGAAGTAGTTAAATACGGATATCAATTAGGTGTTAAACGTATTAATTGGGAAGTGCTTGATTGGAATGAGCCTGCTATTAATTTTTATAAACAGAAAGGAGCTACCATAAAAGAAGAGTGGCGTGTTGTGCACATGGACGAACAAAGCATAAAAAATTATATTTCTAATATTTAGTTTCAAAGTTTCAAAGCTTCAAAGTTTCAGAGCTTCAAAGTTTCAGAGCTTCAGAGTTGAAAATAATATGTTTACTTAACAACTAACCAAAAAAATGCAAGTATATAAATTTGGTGGCGCATCGGTTAAAGACGCCAGCGGTGTAAAAAACGTGGCGGCATTACTTCAAAAAGTAGGTCATAAAAACACCTTAATAGTAGTTTCCGCAATGGGAAAAACAACCAATGCTTTAGAACTTGTAATTAAAAATTATTTTGAGAATAAAACCGAATTACAAAGTTCGCTTCAAGAAGTAAAGAAATACCATAATGAAATTCTCTTAGATTTATTTGAAAATGAAAACCACATAGTGTACAAAAAAGTAGCATTGTTTTTTGATGAATTAAACAACTTTTTTAACACAAACAAATCGCCCGATTATAACTTTGTTTACGATCAAATTATCGGCTATGGCGAATTGATTTCAACAGTAATTATTAGTGAATATTTGAATTTTATTGGGTTAAAGAATAATTGGATAGACGTTCGTGAGCATATTAAAACCGATACTTATTACCGAAGTGCCAATATCAATTGGGAGGAAACCCAACAACGTATTTCAACAAATTTCAACAAAACCGTTTTAAATATTACCCAAGGGTTTTTAGGAAGCGACCCTAATAATTTTACCACCACACTTGGTAGAGAAGGAAGCGATTATACCGCAGCTATTTACGCCTATTGCTTAAATGCCGATAGCGTAACTATTTGGAAAGATGTGCCAGGGGTTTTAAATGCAGACCCACGCTATTTTGAAAATGCTCAATTGCTAAATAAAATAAGCTACCGCGAAGCCATTGAGCTGGCTTTTTATGGGGCTTCGGTAATCCACCCAAAAACCTTGCAACCTCTTCAGGGTAAAGAAATTCCGTTGTATGTAAAGTCATTTTTAAACCCTGAAGCACCGGGAACACGTATAGGAAAAAACATTACACTAGAGCCCATGGTGCCTTGTTTCATCGTTAAAAAAAATCAAGTTTTAATTTCATTATCCTCTTTGGATTTTTCATATATCGTAGAAGAAAACATTAGCGAAATATTTAATTTACTACATTTATATAAAATGAAGGTAGATGTAATTCAAAATTCGGCCATTAGTTTTTCGGTTTGTGTAGATAATATTTATGATAATCTTGACAAGTTATTACACCATTTAAAAGCAAAATTTAAAGTAACTTGCCATGAAAATGTGTCTCTTTACACCATAAGGCATTACAACCAAAACGCAATAAACCAAATTGAAGAAGGTAAAACCGTGTTATTAAAACAATTAACACAAGAAACTGTTCAAGTAGTAAGTAAATAAACAATTTAGTACATTTACAGTCATGACCAAACAACAAGATTCAGGATTAGTCTCAGCTAAAGAAGTGGCTAAAGTAATAAACGTGGACAACTATGGCTTTATAGGAACGTTTATTGGCTGGTTACTTATGAAAGTGTTAAAAATATCTACTTTAAATAGATTTTACAACCGCAACAAACACCTAGAAGGCGTAGAATTTTTAGATAAAATTTTAGACGAATTTCAAATTAAATTCGAAATTCCGGAAGAAGATTTAAAACGACTCCCCAAAGATGGTGCTTATATTACCGTGTCTAACCATCCGCTAGGTGGTATAGATGGTATTTTACTATTGAAATTAATGTTGGAACAACGAAACGATTTTAAAATAATTGCCAACTTTTTATTGCACCGCATCGAGCCAATGGCACCTTACATTATGCCGGTAAACCCGTTTGAAGATAGAAAAGATGTTAAATCTAGCCTTGTGGGATTTAAAAACTCCATTCTTCATTTACGGGAAGGACGCCCATTAGGTATTTTTCCAGCAGGTGAAGTTTCAACTTATAGAGATGGAAAATTAGTGGTAGATAGACCTTGGGAAGAAGCCGCCATAAAATTGGTGAAAAAAGCAGAAGTACCCGTAGTTCCTATCTACTTTCACGCTAAAAACAGCCGCTTGTTTTATAAACTTTCAAAAATTAGCGATACCCTACGAACCGCAAAATTACCATCGGAATTGTTAACCCAAAAACGCCGTACCATAAAAGTGCGTATTGGAAAACCCATTTCGGTTGAAGACCAAAAAGAACACGCATCGCTTGAAGAATTTTCAGAATTTTTAAGGCGAAAAACATACATGCTATCAAATGCCTTTGAAGAAAAATCGAAAATATTAGATAACATCCAATCTACTTTAAAAACACCCAAAGCACCAAAGCGTATTGTAACACCTGTAGATTCGGCGTTAATGATTAGTGAGGTAGAAGCTTTGCGTAAAGACGATTCTAGGCTGTTGCAGAGTAAAAATTACGAAGTGTTTTTGGCGGAGGCATCTAAAGTACCCAATATTTTACGGGAAATTGGACGTTTACGCGAAATCACTTTTAGGGAAGTTGGAGAAGGTACCAATGAAGCTATTGATTTGGATGCTTTTGACAATTATTACCACCATATGTTTTTATGGGATAACGAGCAAAACCTGTTAGCTGGTGCTTATAGAATGGGCTTGGGTTCTAAAATTTTTGCCGAATATGGCATCAATGGTTTTTATTTACAAGATCTTTTTAGGTTTGAACCCGAATTACATAAAATGATGAGCCAGTCTATAGAAATGGGGCGCGCATTCATTATTAAAGAATACCAACAAAAACCAATGCCTTTATTTTTACTTTGGAAAGGCATTGTTCACACTACATTACGTTACCCAGAACATAAGTTTTTAATTGGTGGTGTAAGCATCAGCAATCAGTTTTCAAACTTCTCAAAATCGTTGATGATTGAGTTTATGAAATCGCATTACTACGACCCGTATTTGGCACAGTATGTACACCCCAAAAAAGAATTTAAAGTGAAACTTAAGGACGCCGATAAAGATTTCGTTTTTGATGAAACCGAGGCCGACTTAAATAAGTTTGATAAAATAATTGATGAAATTGAACCAGGAGCATTACGCTTGCCTGTACTTCTAAAAAAATACATCAAACAAAATGCACGTCTTATGGCTTTTAATGTAGACCCGTTGTTCAACAATTCGGTTGATGGCTTGATGTATATTAAAATTGCTGACTTGCCAGAAAGCACTGTTCGGCCAGTAATGGAAGAATTTCAGGCAGAATTGGAGCGTAAGTTGATGGAGAATAATGGAGATTAACGTCATTACGAGGGAAGTATGACCGAAGTAATCTCTCCAATTAAATTTCAATATACTTTAGATAACCAATAAACAGATTGCTTTGTCATTTTCTACAGCAATGACGCAAAAAGCCTATTTCAATAAAGGTAATGTTTTACCATACATTAGTTACGGGAAATCCGTAAAACGAAAATTCTTAAAAAAAATGTGAGAAAAACTTGTGTAATATGTTTTTTTTTTTTTTCATATTTGTATTGTCCAAAAGCTTATTCTTTGTTTAGTCTATGCAAAAAAGATGTTGAGGGCATTAAAGAGTACTTTTTAACTAGCGCTAGTTTTTTTATTTACTCCCTAAGTAATATTTAGCAGCGTAATAATACAGTTTTTAGACGGCTGTATGTATTTATAGACTAACCATAGACCCAACCATATAGACCATTTTATAGACTGCATAGACAAAAAAACGTGTATGTTAATTGTATGCAGTAAACATTATAAACTTAATGCCAATAAGCATTAAACCAAATAATTATTGCAAATTTTTAACCTATTTAATATTAACACAAATGAAAACATTAACATTATTTTTCTTAATTGTATTTACAACCGTATTGACTGTTAACGCCCAAATAACCGAAGGTAATTGGATGGTTGGAGGAACCGGAAATTTTTATAGCTCTCAACTTAAAGATAATAATATGACCAGTAATGGAATAGGATTAGAGTTAAGACCAAATTTAGGCTTTTTTATTATAGATAAGTTTGCATTGGGCGTTACACCTCTTTTTGTTTATACTAAAGCACAAGATGGCAATTCGGCAATAAGTTATGGTATTGGACCATATGTTAGATATTATTTTTTAAAACCTGAAAATAGAGTAAATGTGTTAACACATGTTGGATATACTTTTTACGGAAACGATAATTCTAATGAAAAGAACACTGCTTTAGATTTCAAAGCTGGTCCAGTATTGTTTTTTAACAGTAGCGTTGCTCTAGAAATGACATTGAATTATAACTTAAACAAATTTGCTACCTCAACAAAGTATAACATTTTTAGTCTAGGATTAGGTTTTCAAATTCATTTAGAAAAATAGCAAAAATTATTAATCATGAAAAAAATATTATTTCTAATGCTTTTATATTTAACGTTTACAAATATAAACGCACAAATTACTACCTCAATTACTAGCGTGTATTTGAATAACCAGACAACAGTGTCTAATTGTAACACGCTAGATTTTGGTACTGTTCAAAATAACAATCTAGTTTTAAATTTCAAGCTTTCCAGACCTCAAATCTTACCCAGCGGAACAGGTACGTTAAGGATTATGTTAAAGTTAAACTCTACTTCTAATCCTCAAGTAATTGGTTCGCCTCAAAGCATTCAAGATACTTTTTGGTCTGGCGATTCATATGAATCAACTATTAGTGGTAATATATCTGCATCTCAAGTTCAACAAACGGGAAGTTCTATTTATTTAGAATTTGAAACTTCTGGAGGCAATAAAACTTCAAGTTGTAGCTATCCAATTACTAAAACGCCAACACCAGAGTTTAATTTACAGCCAACATCATTGAATGTCTCTTGTGGTTCAACAAGTTCTTACGTATTTACAGTTGTAAACGTCAACAATTCATCAGGTACTGTAAGTTATAGCTGGAATGTTGGTTCTGGGTGGAAATATAATGGTGTTCCTGTAAGTGGTACATTTACAACTACCACTAATGTAATTCAGTTATCGCCTGCATCAGGTACTGTATTGCCTTCAAACGTAACTATGACACCTACTTTAAACGGCACTACTTATCCAACAAAAACCACAACCATAAGTCGTCCTAATATTTCACAAACAATTACAGCCATATCTGGTGCATCTACATTATGTAGTGGTAGTACAAATTACAATTTTGGTACTGAAAATGTATTAACGGGGCAAACAGTTACTTGGAGTTTATCTAACAGTACGGTCGCCACTTTAAGCAATGCTTCAAATACGGGGGTTACACTAAGCTTAATTGGCTATGGTGGGGTTGCATTAACAGCTACCATAACTAATGGCTGTGGTCAATCTTATAGCAAAACTAAAAACTTGTTTGCTGGTGCTCCATCGGCTATAGCAGTAGCTAGAGGTACCGCGCAATCTGAGTATTGTGATATAAAGTACCATTATGTGCCTTTTATTATTAACCAAGGTACATCTTTAAATTTTACTTATTTATATCCAAATGTATCTTACAGTTTAATATCCAACGGTAATGGTGAATATACCTATACTTTTGCATTTCCAAAAGCGTATAGTGGTTATTTTAACATGTATGCAGTAGTTACAAATAGCTGCGGTTCTTCAAATTATGAAAGTGAAGGCGATTTTTATATTCAAAGCTGTAGCGAGATTCAATCTATGGCGAGTTCTAATAAATCAAATCTTGACACCATTTTTAAAATTTATCCAAATCCATCAAACGATGTGGTGTATTTAGATTTGGTTGACGCTAACAATGTCCCAGAAAAAAATACCGAAATAAGTGCTTCTTTATATGATATGCTAGGTTTTGAAAAAGAAAAGGTTAAAATTAAAGACAATAAAGCAGTTATTGATGTGAGTGCATTACCTTCTGGACTGTATGTTTTAAGAATAACCATTAATGGTGAAACGGAAACACATTTAATTTCGAGAAAATAAAAAAACATCACAAAAAAAAAGCAGTTTTAGAAAATCTACCTAAAACTGCTTTTGTTTTTTATGATTTTACTTAAAACCAAGGTTTTCTACCCACTTGGTAGGTTTGGTAAAACTCTTCATCAGTTTTGGTTAAGTATATAATGCCTTCAATTAACCCTACTATACCTACTAGCGAAGCCGCAATTCCGCAAGTAATAACTCCTAGAATGATGGTAATAACCAACATAATAATACCTTCTTTTTGATATCCTAAGATAAATTTATGAACTCCAAAAGCACCAAGTAAAATAGCTAAAACACCAGCTAATATTTTTTTGTTTTCACCAGCAGCAATTTTATTTGCTTCTTGTGCAAATTCTCTTGCAGATTCTTTAGCCCCATCTACCGCATCGTTTAAGTTTTTTTCGTCAGACATGTTTTTGATTTTTTTTGGTTAAGATATAAATGTAGTAAAAAAATGAATTGGTTGCGTAAAACAACAGTTACCTAAACAACATGATTATGCCCCCTAAAGCGGTAACAATAAACACAAACCTTCTGTAATTAACATTCGAAATGAGCTTAACAATATAGGCCCCTAAGAAAAAACCAAGAATAACTGCTGGTATTAATACCGAATTTAAAACCAAGGTTTCTACACTTACGGTATTCCAAACGAATATATGAAATGGCAGTTTGAACACGTTGATGATAAAAAACAACCAAGCGGCGGTACCAATAAATTCGTTTTTAGGCATACGCATGGCTAGAAAATAAATATCGGAAATAGGGCCTGCTAAATTACCAACCATAGTTGTAAAACCAGCTAGAAACCCTGCTGAATTTGAAAACCACTTGTTGGTTGGTACCGTAGTGGATTTTCTGTTCTCCATATAAAACATAATGAATACAGACCCTATGATGATGACTGCCATAATGCGTTTAAAAACAGCTTCAGAAATATCATTTCCTACCCAAACACCTACTAAAACTCCAATAACCATTGAGGGTAGTAGTTTTTTAATATACTGCCACTGCGCATGTTTGTTATAATAAACAACTGCAAAAATATCAGCAAAAATTAGCATGGGCAGCAATATACCCGTTGATGCTTTTTCACCAAAAACAAAAGCAAGTATTACAACAATAATAATACCTATACCTTTTATACCCGATTTTGATAAGCCCAATAAAAAAACGGCGAAACAAATAGCAGCCCATTGTAATACAGTAAGATGAAAAGATTGAAGAATGTCTAAGTATGTCAAAGTTTGGTGTTTGGTGTTTTTTTGTTTTTTGGAACTTTAATATTGATGCTTTTTATAAAAAAGCAGCATCTATAGGTTCCCAAAGTTCTATTTTATTGCCATCATTATCTAAAATCCAGCCAAATTTACCATAATCGTAGGTTTCCATATCTCCAATTATTGTAACGCCTTCCTCTATTAAAACCTTTAGTAATGCTTCTAAATTTTCAACCCTATAATTAAACATAAAATCTTTTTTTGAAGGCTCATAGTATTTGGTGTCCTCCGCAAACGGACTCCACTGGGTAGAGCAGTCTTTACCATCTTTATCTTTCCACCAAAAAGTAGAACCGTAATCATCGGTATTAAATCCTAAATGTTTTTGGTACCAATCTTTAGTCGCTTTTGGGTCTTTTGTTTTGAAAAACAACCCGCCAATACCTGTTACTCTTTTTTTCATTTTGGTAATATGTTTATTGAAAAATTAAACGTGTTGATCTACAAGAATGGCATTCCCATCAGGGTCTAAAACCACAAAACTTGCCGGGCCAGAAGTGGTTTCGTCTGCTTCACTTTCTAGTTTTACTCCTTTTTGTTTGAGTTGTTTTTGAATATCACGAACATCATCAAAAGTAGCTAGTTTGGTAGCATTTTCATCCCAACCAGGATTAAAAGTTAGTATGTTGTTTTCAAACATTCCTTGAAACAGTCCTACCAAGGCATTGCCATTTTTCATAATAAGGTAGTTCTTGTCTAAATCGCCAGCAAACTGCGAAAACCCTAAGTTTTCATAAAATTGTTTAGACGCCTTAATGTCTTTAACGCTAAGGCTTATTGAAAAGGCTCCTAATTTCATATCGTTGCGTTTTATAAATTACTTTTTAATATTCTTTTCATAAATGTTTATCCATTCTTCAACAGTCATTTTTGACGCTAACTCTCCAATAAGTTCATAAGGAATATCGTCTATATATTTAAACCTAATACAACTTTTCCCCATATCCAGTTTGCGTTTACAATGTTTAGGATATTCAGAAACGAACCAATTGTATAATTCTTTTGTGGCGTACACACTAGAACTATACACAGCAATAAAGTTTTTTTGTGAAGCAATATACATAAAAGGCAAAGGCAATTCGGGTGTGTAATGGTACCCAGCGGGGTATATGGTATGCGGTACAACGTAACCAATCATACCATAGCTTATGGTTTCTTCGAATCCTTTTGGTAGATTTTTATTGATGGTTTTGCGTAATTTTATAATAGGCTCTTTTCGGTCTTCAGGAAGTTGACTAATATAATCTTCAGGGGAGTTGGCTTGGTATTGCATGAGCTTAACTTTAGAATTCTAAAGTTAACAAAATTTTGCTTTAATTTTATCTACAATGGTTTGTGCCAATTTTTCTTTGCTTTCAACGGTCCAACCTGCTACGTGTGGGGTTAGCAATACGTTTTCTGAAGCTATTAAATATTGAAAAGGCTCTGGCATAATTGAAGTGAACATATCCTCAAACGATGCTTTTTCGTATTCCAAAACATCTAATCCCGCACCAAGGATTTTACCCGATTTTAATGCTGAAACCAAGTCTTGAGTCACAACACTTTTACCAC
The DNA here is from genome assembly GCF_017814435.1 of Mariniflexile gromovii. GTDB lineage: Bacteria > Bacteroidota > Bacteroidia > Flavobacteriales > Flavobacteriaceae > Mariniflexile > Mariniflexile gromovii. Next base: position 41,032 of record NZ_JAGJCB010000013.1, read on the forward strand.
GTGCGGTATTTATAAACCAAAACGGTTTTTTGAATTGATTGATAAAATTAGCATGAATCATATTTAAAGTTAAAGGTGTTTGTGGCGTGTGTAAACTTACAACGTCCACCTTTTCCTGAAATTCATTTAACGCTACTTGTTTTGCGTTGGCATCGCCTACGCCATTTTTAATATCATAGCACAACACCTCAACATCAAAACCTCTTAATTTTTTAGCAAAGGCTTTTCCCATATTGCCGTAACCTATAATGCCTACGGTGCGTCCATCGAGTTCGATACCTCGGTTGGCTTCACGCTGCCATTTGCCATTTCTAACTTCTTGGTCGGCTTTATTTAGTTTGTTGAAAAGAGAAAGCAGCATGCCCAATGCATGTTCGCCTACTGCATTGCGGTTGCCTTCGGGTGCTGCAATAAGTTCGATACCTTTTGATTTGGCATAATCGCAATCTATATTTTCTAATCCTGCGCCTACACGACCGATGAATTTTAAATGGGTTGCGGCATCTAAAAATTGCTTATCGATAGAAATACGGCTTCTTAATACGATCCCATCATAATCTTTAATTTTGGCTTCGATATCTTGTTTTGAAGATGTATAATCTTCATGATTGGTGAAACCTAAATGGTTTAGTTGGTTGATTAGAAGTTCGTGATTGGTGTCTAGGTGAAGGATTTTCATATACTAATATTAGACTGTAAATTTATGAAGTTTTATACAAACAAAAATGAAAATTGAATTCTAACTGAACTTTGCGGATACGCCTGAGTTAGGGATTACTCATGTATTTTATTTTTAAATTAATGAAATCGTGAATGCTACGCATTTGAAGTGGAAATCCTTTTTAATTTTAAAATGGACCAGACTTTGATTTTGAAATAAAAATTGGCAGATTGTTTGGTCGTACCTCCAATGACGTTTTAAAACAAAAAAAAAGCCTTACTAAACAAATAGTAAGGCTTTTTTGAATTATTTAATTTGATTACCATCTTTATCGAAAAAGTGGTATTCTAAATACGTGTAAGCATCTCTTGGTAAAATTTTAACCCATTTTTTGTGTTCAAAAAACCATTTTGAACGTGTTGATGGAAAACCTTTTGTTAAGAAGGCTGCTATAAAAGGATGTGTGTTTAAAGTCAGCTTTTTATAGTCTTTTTTTAATAATGTTTCAAGGTCGTGCGTAATTTTTTGCACAATTCCTATAGGTGCTTCAACCTCAGAGCCATTCATTACCTCATCAGGGTTTTCTTCCTTAGTTTTAATGTTCATTTCTGGGCGAACGCGTTGTCTTGTTATTTGTATCAAACCAAATTTACTTGGGGGCAATATTTTGTGTTTTGCTCTGTCGTCCTTCATTTCATCACGAAGGTGGTTGAAGAGTTTTTGCCTGTTTTCAGCATTCGTCATATCAATAAAATCGACTACAATGATGCCCCCCATATCGCGTAAACGCAGTTGGCGCGCCATTTCGGTAGCTGCAATTAAATTAACTTCTAGTGCTGTGTCCTCTTGGTTGTTTGCTTTATTTGAGCGGTTGCCGCTGTTTACGTCTATAACGTGTAAAGCTTCGGTGTGTTCTATTATTAGATACGCACCTTTTGCCATAGAAACGGTTTTTCCAAAGGAGGTTTTAATTTGTCTTTCAATCCCAAATTTTTCAAAAATAGGGACGTTAGACTGATACAATTTTACAATGGATTCTTTGTTTGGTGCAATTTCTTGCACGTAATCTTTAATTTGAATGTAGAGCGCTTCATCATCAACATGAATAGCAGTAAAGGTGTCGTTGAATATGTCTCGTAATATTGACGAGGCTTTATTCATTTCACCTAACACTTTACTTGGATGATGTGCTTTGTGTAGCTTTTTGCACATTGCGGTCCAACGACCTAACAAATTTTGCAAATCTTTATCTAGTTCAGCTACTTTTTTGCCTTGTGCTACAGTGCGTACAATAATGCCAAACCCTGGTGGCGTAATGCTTTTTACCAATCGTTTTAGTCGGTCTTTTTCATCTTTGTCTTCTATTTTTTGAGAAATGGAAATACGGTTTGAAAAAGGTACTAAAACAATATATCTACCAGCAATAGAAAGCTCGGAGCTTATTCTAGGGCCTTTGGTTGATATAGGTTCTTTTACTATTTGTACCAATAGCGATTGATTTGATTTTAAGACATCAGAAATTTTTCCGTCTTTATCAATATCTTTTTCAAATGGGAAATTTTTTAAAGTAAAATCTTTTAACTTACCTGTGCTTACACTTTTTGTGAATTTTAAAAGCGAAGGTAGCTTTGGGCCTAAATCATGATAATGCAAAAATGCATCTTTTTCATAGCCTACATTTACAAATGCAGCATTTAGGCCTGGAACAGCTTTTCTTATTTTGGCTATAAACACATCACCAACCGAAAAGTTATTACCATCTTCGTCTTTCTGTAATTCAATAAGTTTTCCATCTTTTAATAAGGCAAAATCAACGTGCTCGGAACTAGATCGAATAATCAATTCTTTATCCATTAAGTTAATTTTTATCCATACTTTTTAGTACACAGTCTCAGTTTACGGTTTGCAGTATACTACTGAAAACTGTTACTGAAAACTGATAACTGAATTGTACAGATGGATTAAACAATATTTTTCACAGGATTTTTAATATCCGTGGAGTTTATAAAACACCATTAAGTGTCTAAAAATTTAATAAACTCATTTCAATGAACGTTTTTGTTTTAAACCGAAAAAAGTAGCTTTTATAACTACTTTTTAGGGTTTATTTTTTCTTTTTGTGACGGTTAGCACGTGCACGTTTTTTTCTTTTGTGCGTTGCTACCTTATGTCTCTTACGTTTTTTACCACTTGGCATAAATAGAGTGTTTTTTGATTAATAATTTATTTTAATACTGAAAACTTGTTTCAGCCAATGCATTTTTACTTAACGTCTACATTTGTTTTAACACCTTCTACAAATACTTTTGCAGGCTTAAATGCAGGAATATTGTGTGATGGTATTTTAATAGTAGTGTTTTTTGAAATGTTTCTACCGGTTTTCTCAGCTCTTGTTTTGATAATGAAGCTACCAAAACCTCTTAAGTAAACATTATCACCACTTTCTAATGAAGATTTTACTTCTTCCATAAATGTTTCAACAGTTGCTTGAACATCTCCTTTTTCAATTCCTAATTTATCAGAAATTTTTGCTACTATATCAGCCTTAGTCATTTTTATTATATTTTATTAAGTTACTATAAATTTTAAAAGGGATGCAAATATAGGAATTTAAAATTCAATATTTCAAACCTAATTCATTAAAATTTAAGATTATAAACGTTTATTTTTGTTCGCAGCATTTATTTAATTAATGATATTTTCAAAAACTTTAAACAACTGGTATTCAATTAATAAGAGAGATCTCCCTTGGAGGCAAACAAAAGACCCTTATTATATTTGGCTATCGGAAATTATTTTACAGCAAACACAAGTGGCCCAGGGTTTGCCATATTACGTCAGATTTACAGAAGAATTTCCGTCGGTTTTTCATTTGGCTAATGCCCAAGAAAGTGAGGTTTTAAAACTTTGGCAAGGGCTTGGTTATTATTCCCGTGCCAGAAATTTGCATACTACTGCAAAACATGTTGCCAACCAATTGAACGGGGAGTTTCCAAACAATTATAAAGACTTGCTAAAACTGAAAGGTATTGGCGATTATACCGCAAGTGCCATGGCATCCATTTGTTTTAACAAACCCGAGGCTGTTGTAGATGGCAATGTGTACAGAGTATTGGCACGCTATTTTAGCATAGATACCCCTATCAATTCATCAAAAGGTGTAAAGGAGTTTAAACAATTGGCACAAGAGCTCATTAATAAAAAAGACCCTGCTACATTTAACCAAGCCATTATGGAGTTTGGAGCAACACAATGTAAACCCCAAAGTCCCGATTGCACTATATGTCCATTTGTTAAAAGTTGTATAGCCTTCAATACAAATAGAATTAATGAACTGCCTGTAAAAATAAAATCTGCGAAAGCGAAAAAAAAGTATTTCAACTTTTTGGTTTTTGTTGATAATAATGAAAGAACCATTTTAGAACAACGCCATGGGAAAGGCATTTGGCAAAATTTGTATCAGTTTCCTTTAATTGAGACTTCCAAAAGTTGCGATTTTAAAACCTTAAATAATCTGGCTAAAAAGCATTCATTATTAAATGGTCATACTTTTGAGTTGTCCTTATATAATGACCAAGATATTGTGCATAAATTATCACATCAACATTTACACACTAAATTTTGGATTGTAAAAGTGAACAATGCCTTGCCCAATGCCATCCCAAAAAATGAAATACATACCTATGCGGTGCCTATTTTAATTGGAAATTTCATTGAAAGTTTTAACTTCTAAAATGCTCTTAAATGTTAAACGTTTGGGTTTCCGGTGAAATTGTCATTCAAAAGACATCGGAAATCCCAATACTAAAAAGATGATTTTAATAAATTCAACATTTTTCATGGGCATAGTTATCGCAATCAAATTTTTTATTAATTTTAAAAAAACGAAAAGCAAGTCGTTAAAATGCAAAGCAATTCAGTAATTTTGCTATCCTATTAAAAAACAAAATTATGTCTGGAACATTAAATAAAGTAATGCTAATTGGGCATTTGGGCGATGAGGTAAAAATGCATTATTTTGAAGGTGGTGGTTGTGTTGGCAGATTTCCATTGGCAACAAACGAAACCTACACCAGTAAGCAAACTAATGAGCGTGTTACCAATACCGAATGGCATAACATTGTAGTTAGAAATAAAGGTGCCGAAATTTGCGAAAAGTATTTAAGCAAAGGCGATAAAGTATATATTGAAGGCCGATTGAAAACCAGAAAGTGGCAAGATGAAAGCGGTGCAGAGCGTTATTCAACCGAAATTCAATGTACAGATTTCACTTTTTTAACTACCAAGAAAGAAAGTGAAAGCAATGCATCAAACGCTGCGCCAACTACGGCACAAAAACCTGTTGCAAAACAAACTGAAGCTCCAGAGCCAATTGGAGACGAGGAAGACGATTTACCATTTTAAAAATGTCTCGATACAACGAGAGCTCTTTGTTTAACCAAAACCATAGCATTGGATCCTGACCCCGCGAGTTTTAAAAGTTTAATGATTGCAATTGATTTTTCAATTGTTTTAGGCGTTGTTTTATTGTTTTTGCTGTTGTTTTTTTCGGCACTTATTTCTGGAGCCGAAGTCGCTCTTTTTTCGCTTTCCAGAATCGATATAGAAAAAGGATTGGAAGCAAAATCAAGACGCATTCAAATAATAACAAGTTTATTAGAGCGCCCTAAAAAACTATTGGCCACAATATTGGTTGCTAATAATTTTATAAATGTTGGCATCGTTATTTTATTTGCCTATTTAAGTAGTGATTTGTTCACTGGAATTGCATCGCCAATACTAAAATTTGTAATTGAAGTAGTTGTAGTAACCTTTTTAATTTTATTGTTTGGCGAAATTTTACCTAAAATTTATGCCAGCCGAAACAATTTAAAGTTTGCCACTTTTATGGCATATCCCCTAAAAGTTTTAGATGTGCTTTTGTCGCCCTTAAGTTTGCCTATGCGCAGCATGACCATAACTATCCACAATAAATTAGGAAAGCAAAAATCGAATTTAAGTATCGACCAATTATCACAAGCTTTAGAGCTTACAAGTAAAGAAGATACTACCAGGGAAGAGCATAAAATATTGCAAGGCATCGTATCTTTTGGTAATACCGATACCAAACAAGTTATGCGCCCTAGAATCGATATTTTTGCTTTAAATATCGATCAAAAATATAGTGAGATTATGCCGGAAATAGTGAAAAATGGTTATTCACGAATCCCGGTTTATAAAGACAGTATAGATACCATAAAAGGGATCCTTTATGTAAAAGATTTATTACCATATATTGATAGAAAACAATTTGATTGGGCTAGCTTAATTAGAGAACCATTTTTTGTGCCAGAAAACAAAAAGTTGGACGATTTAATGGCTGAATTTCAAGACAAAAAAGTACATCTTGCGGTAGTGGTTGATGAATATGGTGGTACATCGGGGCTTATTTCATTAGAAGATATTATTGAAGAAATTGTAGGTGACATAAGTGATGAGTTTGATGATGAAGATTTAACCTATTCTAAACTAGATGACAATAATTATGTTTTTGAAGGTAAAACAGCTTTGAAAGATTTTTATAAAATTATTAAAGTTGAAGACGAAACCGTTTTTGAAGAAAATAAAGGTGAAGCCGAAACTATTGCGGGTTTTGTTTTAGAAATATTGGGTGGTTTTCCAAAACAAAACAGTAAAATAAATTTTAAAAATTACGTTTTTAAAATAGAAGCATTAGATAAAAAACGGATAAAGCTCGTAAAATTTACAATAACTTAAATGAAGCATAGTTTTTACTTATTGGCCGTTATTATCATGTGTTTATCATGTGGACAAGATTATATACCAAAGCCTAAAGGTTATTTAAGGCTAGAATACCCGGAGGCGCAGTATAAAAACACAAATATAGATGTGCCATTTTCTTTTGAAGCCAACAATTTAGCTTCAAAAATTAAATATAAAAAGTTAAAGTCGACCAAAGAGAGTTATGGTATTAATATTGAATACCCAACGCTTAAAGGCACTATTTTCCTAACCTATAAAGCTATAGATGGTGACTCTGTAACTTTAACAGAGTATCTTAAAGATGCCCAAAAATTCACTTTAGAGCATACTATTAAAGCAGATGAAATTCCTGTGTTCCCTTATGAAAATAAAAAACGAAAGGTGTATGGTGTTTTTTCTGAAGTAAAAGGAAATGTGGCATCACCAGCGCAGTTTTATGTAACCGATAGTGTTAAGCATTTTTTAGTGGGTTCGCTCTATTTTTATGCAAAACCTAATTACGATTCTATTTTACCAGCAGCAAACTATCTGAAAAAAGACATGGTTCAAATTATGGAATCACTTCACTGGGAATAAAAAAAGCTTCTTAATTTCAAATTAAGAAGCTTTTTATTAAAAGTATTTTAAGGTTATGCACTCTTTTTTGCTGTGCAACATTCTTTTTTACAATCACTTGAACAGGCTGTTTTTTCAGCTTCGGTTTTATCGGTACAACATGCCTTTTTACAATCTGCATCACAACTTGATTTATCAGAATGGCCACTTTTCATATCCTTAACGGTATAAGTATCTGAAACTTTAGTAACGGTTTGTTCTAATAATGCAGGGGTTACTTTTGCTTCATCATATTCAACCATAGCTAGTTTTTTGTCAAAATCAACAGAGGCAGATTTTACGCCATCCATTTTTGCAATTTTCTTTTCAATGGTTTTTGCGCATCCCATGGCACACGTCATACCCTCAATGGTGAATTCTGCTTTAGCATAAGTGGCATTTGGGTTTAGGGTGTGGGTAGCTTCGTTTGCAACTTCAACCGTTTTTACTTCTGGTTTGTTTTCGTTTTTGCAGCTCATAGCAAATAATGCTATAACCCCAATTATCATGATATTTTTTAGAGATTTCATTGTTTTTATGTATTTAATTTCAAGCAAATTTACTAAATAATGAGGTTTGTTAATTGGAAATTAATATTAAATGCGCGTTAAAATTATTTTTTTACCAAATTTTTCACGAAATTTAGTAGCATAAATGGTTATTGGTCAAATTTCCATGATGTTTAGTTATTAAATTAAATACTTAGAATATGAAAAAAATATCGCTTCCTATTAGGTTTGGACTTGTTACAAGTGCTGTATTAATTGCTTATTTTTTAATTTTAGCATTATTTAACAAGCATACTAATCCGGTTTTTAGTTTTTTCAATGCTGTAATAACGGCATTTGGAATTTACGAAGTTATACGATTAAGCAAACTTGAAAATCCAGAAGCGTTTTCATATGGTGAAGGTTTTAAAATAGGCCTCATTACAGGTTTTGTTGCTACTGTATTATTTACCGTTTTCTTCTTATTTTATGCTACTGAGTTTAGTCCGGGTTTTCTACCCGAATTACTTAAAGAAATGCATGGAGGCCTTGGCGCCGATGTTGGTTTGGTAACCTTTGTAGTAGCCATTATGGGGTTTGCAACCACGGTAGTTTCTACGCTTACTGTTATGCAACTTTTTAAAAACAGTAAAAATCTTGCCTAAAAAAAACAAAACGTTTGTAGATTAATTAAATAGCAGTATATTTGCACTCATTTTTGAACAAAAATTAATTAATAAACACGTTACGCTATGTACGCAATTGTAGAGATAGCAGGGCAACAATTTAAAGTTGTTAAAGACCAAAAGGTTTTTGTACACCGTTTACAAACAGAAGAAGGAAAGCAAGTGGCTTTTGATAATGTTCTTCTAATTGGTGATGGTGACAATGTAACTGTAGGCGCCCCAGCTATAGACGGAGCTCAAGTAGGAGCAAAAGTCTTAAAGCACCTTAAAGGTGATAAAGTTATAGTTTTCAAAAAGAAAAGACGTAAAGGTTACCGCAAGAAAAACGGTCACCGTCAATCTTTAACTGAAATTGTAATAGAAAGCATTGCTGCTTCTGGAGCTAAAAAAGCTACGCCAGCAAAAGCAGAGAAAAAAGTTGAAGCTAAAGTAGAAGCTGCTGCGCCAAAGGCAGCTGCAAAAAAAGCAACAGCAAAAGCTGATGATTTGAAAAAAATCGAAGGTGCTGGACCTAAAGCTGCTGAAGCCTTAGTAAATGCAGGTTTAGATACTTTTGCTAAAGTTGCAAAAGCAAAACCAGAAGAATTAAGTGCAATTCTTACTGAAGCTAGCTCAAGATTATCTCATATTGTTACTGACACTTGGCCGAAGCAAGCTAAATTAGCTGCTGATGGTAAATGGGATGAATTAAAAGAATTACAGGACAAATTAGATGGTGGTATTGAAAAGTAATTTTCAAAAAACACTTAATATTAACAATATAAAAACTTAAGACAATGGCTCATAAAAAAGGAGTAGGTAGTTCTAAGAATGGTAGAGAATCAGAATCAAAACGCTTAGGTGTTAAGATTTTTGGTGGTCAAGCTGCTATTGCTGGAAACATTATCGTAAGACAAAGAGGTAATACACACCACCCAGGTGAAAACGTGTATTCTTCAAAAGATCATACATTACACGCTTATGTAGATGGCGTTGTAAAATTCACAAAGAAAAAAGATAACAAATCTTATGTTTCTGTAGTGCCTTTCGAGGTTTAAGAAATAATTTTCTTTTAAAAAACAAGCCCTTTCTGGAGACAGAGAGGGTTTTTTATTGGTTTCAACTGGTTTTTTCCATAAAGTTTTGTAATTGTTAATTTAATGCAAAGTATGATGAATTCCTTTTCATACTTAACTGTAGCTTAAAAATGCATTAAAGTGTTTTGCTTCATTGTTTTGTTATTTCGCTCAAATAATTAATCAACAAAACAAACATGAAAAAACACTATGTATTTTTATTATTAATGCTCATATCATTTGGGGTATTTGCGCAGAATGGAAATATACGAGGCGTTATTGCCGACGACAACGGAATTACAGTTCCAGGAGCCAATGTTATTATAGAAGAACTTAATAAAGGAGCGGTTTCAGATTTTGATGGAAGTTTCATTTTAGTTAATATTCCTGAGGGGACTTATAATCTTTTGATTAAATATTTAGGGTATGCGGATTTTAAAAAAGAAGTTATTGTTTCAAATGGGAAAACAAGCACTTTAAATGTAACATTAAAATCTAACAATACTGAATTGGATGAAGTTGAAGTTACAGGGTATTCTTTAGGTAGTCAAGCCAGAGCTTTAAACACTCAAAAAAATAAACAAAATATTACCAATATCGTTTCAACCGATCAAATCGGTAAATTTCCAGACGCAAATATAGGCGATGCCGTAAAACGTATCCCAGGTATTACCATGCAGGTAGATCAGGGTGAAGCACGTAATATTATCATTCGTGGTTTATCACCTCAATTAAATTCGGTAACCTTAAATGGAAGTCGTATTCCTTCCGCAGAAGGCGATAACCGAAATGTACAAATGGATCTAATTCCTGCGGATATGATCCAAACCGTTGAAGTTAATAAAGCGGTCACCCCAGATATGGATGCCGATGCATTGGGTGGTTCGGTTAATTTAATTACAAAAACATCGCCACAAGGTTTCCGCTTGTCTGCTACAGGTGGTTCTGGGGTAAATTTTATTACAGATAAAAGAATACTTAACGGCTCATTTTTACTAGGGGATAGAAGCAGTAATGGAAAATTTGGATACATGCTTTCTGCATCTTTCAACGATAACGACTTTGGGAGTGATAACGTTGAGGCAGAATGGGAAGATGAATTTGAATACAATGCTTTTGATGATGAAGATAATTTAGAAGAAGTAAATGTAAACCCGTATGCAAAAGTTTCTGAAATTAGAGAGTATTTGGTACAACGTATTCGCCGTAGTTTTTCAGCAAATTTTGATTATAAATTAAATGAAAATAATAATATTTATTTCAAGTCTATTTATAACTGGAGAGATGACCGCGAAAACAGATTTGCCTTTTCTCAAGAAATTTTAGATGGAGAAGATATTGAACCGGGTGATTTTACAGTTGATGGGATCGGTAATTTAACGTCGTTTCCTATTGAGGCTAAAAGACAATCAAAAGGAGGTATTGATAACAACCGTAATAAAAACAGACGTTTAGAAGACCAACGAATGTTTAACTTTAGTTTAGGAGGTGAACATTTAGCAAATAAACTGCAAATAGATTGGATGGCTTCATTTGCTAAAGCTTCAGAAGAACGTTTAAACGAGCGTTATTTAGAATATGAAAGTGAGTATGGCATAGCATTCAACAATAACGCAGATAAGCCGTCATTCACACCTTTGGATACTAATGATGCAGCTTTCGATATTTTCGAATTTGGAGAATTAACAGAAGAAAATCAATATACAGAAGAAAAGGATTTTAATTTCTTTACCAATTTTAAATTGCCGCTAAATATCTTTCAACAAGAAGATGGTTTTTTAAAGTTTGGTGTGCGCGCCAGAGTAAAAAATAAAAACAGGGATAATGATTTTACAGAATATAGCCCTGAAACTTCGGATTTAGATTTTTTAGGCGATGTGCCAACACGCAATTATTCAGATAAAGACTTTTTAGCAGGTAGCCAATATGCCGTTGGAAATTTTGCAACTCCAGAGTATTTAGGTACTTTAAATTTATACGATGCAGCTCAATTTGAAGCTGAAGACCTTCCTGAAGAATACCTTACTGCCAATTTTGATGTCGATGAGAATGTGTTTGCAACCTACGCCATGACCAACCAAAAACTATCAGATAAATTGAGTGTGCTTTTTGGTGTAAGATTAGAGCATACAAAAATTAACAGTTTAGGAAATGAATTGATTTTTGATGAAGATGGCGATTATGCCGGAACTACCGAGTTAAAAGACGAAAATTCATATACAAACATCTTACCTGGTTTACATTTTAAATACAATGTGTCCGACAATACTGTGTTGCGTTTTGCGTGGACAAATACTTTGGCAAGACCAAACTACGTAGATTTAGTGCCTTATCAAGAAGTTAATAACGAAGATGAAGAAATTTATTTAGGTAATTCAGAATTAAACCCAACCACATCTATGAATTTTGATGTGATGGCTGAACATTATTTCAAATCTGTTGGTATCATTTCTGCGGGTCTGTTCTATAAAGACATTCAAGACTTTGTATACACAAGTCAGTCAGAAGACACCAATGGTTACGAAGTATACCAGCCATTAAATGGCGATGGAGCTACAGTGTTCGGAACTGAGTTTTCTTTACAACGCCAGTTAGACTTTTTGCCAGGTTTTGCAAAAAACTTCAGCATTTATTTAAATTACACCTATTTAACATCTGATGCTAAAGGTGTTAAAAATGAAGATGGCGAAGAGCGCAACGATTTAGATTTGCCACAAACAGCACCAAACATGTTTAATGCCTCTTTAGGTTATGCAACTAAAAAATTAAGTTTGCGTTTATCTGGAAATTATTCCGATGCTTATATTGATGAAATTGGCGGTCGTGCTTTTGAAGACAGGTATTACGATGAGCAATTCTTTTTAGATTTCAACGCCAACATCTCCATAAACAAAAACTTGAGTCTGTATGCCGATTTAAACAATATTACCAACCAACCGTTGCGTTATTTTCAAGGTGTAAAGTCTAGAACCATGCAAATGGAATATTATGGCAGACGCTTAACCTTTGGTTTAAAATATGATTTGTTTAAGAAAAACTAGATAGCAAGCATGAATAAAATAAAAGTAAATATCGTTTTTGGATTAACTGTTTTGTTATTGGCATGTACTGCTAAATTGCCGGAAATAGTGGCCACTACCATAACGGAAAAAACGCCACACGATACCGACGATCCTGCTATTTGGATTAATAAAAACAATCCAGAAGCCAGTATTGTTTTTGGAACCGATAAGGATGAGGTGAATGGCGGTGTATATGCATTCGATTTAGATGGGAAAATTATTAAAGGGAAAAGCATCACAAACATCAGCTATCCTAATAATGTGGATGTAGAATATGGTTTCAAATTAACCGATTCTACTTTAACCGATATCATAGTGTTTTCTGAAAGGGAAAAAAACCAAATTCGTTTATTTTCCGTTCCAGATATGAAACCTTTAGATAATGGCGGTTTTAAGGTTTTTGAAGCTGAAACCACTATTGAAATGAAACGCCCTATGGGTGTGGCTCTTTATAAAAATCCTGAAACAGGAAGTATCACGGTTTTTGTTAGTAGAAAGAATGGTCCACAAAAAGGTTATTTATATCAATATGAATTGGTTTCAGACTCTTTAGGTGTGAAAGCTAATTTACTTAGAAAAATAGGAAACTTTAGCGGACAAAAAGAAATTGAAGCCATTGCGGTTGATGATGAGGCGGGTTTTATTTATTACTCCGATGAAGGTGTAGGCATTAGAAAATACCATGCAAATCCAGAAAATGGAGATGCTGAAATAGCTCTTTTTGGTGGCGAACATTTTAAAGATGATATTGAAGGGATTGCCATTGCAAAATATCAAGATAGAGGCTATTTAATAGTGTCTAACCAACAAGCGCATACCTTTAATATTTTTAATTTAGAAACGAATGCATTTATAAAAGAGCTGAATTTAGGAACACTTGAAACCGATGGTTGCGATGTTACAACAACACCTTTGGGAAGCAAGTTTCCAAAAGGATTGTTTGTAAGTATGAACGATAAAAAGGATTTCTTTTTTCATGATTTAGAAAAACTTAAATTAACTGAGTAAATCATATTTGCTAAATATTTTAAAACCCTTTCTGGAAACAGAAAGGGTTTTTTATTGATTTTATTGAAAAAATTTATTAACTTAGACATATTGCATTACGCATTTGCAATTAAGTATTGTTTCACTAAAAAATTATTGTTTATGCTTCCACCATTTAGATCTGAAATTAGAAATTCTCCATCGCAGCAAACTATTAAGATATATTTGAGTGATGAGTCTTTAGATGGTAAGATTAAAAAACATTTAGAGCATTTCACCGAAATAGAATCTATTGAAATAAGTGATACTGTAGAGCAAAATCGTGCGGATGAAAATTTGACCATTTTTTTAAAAGACTCGGTAGATATTAATAGAATGAAAGCGTCTATTGATTCTAGTTTGTGGTGGTATTTTGAAAAAGATATGGTTGATGAATAACATATTCTAATGGGTTTCTCCCGTATTTATATAAACCAAAATATCATTAATACATTTATGGAGTTCGGTTTTAATGTCTTTGCTCCAAAACCTGAATACCGTATAGCCCATGTCGGTTAGTTGTTGGTTTACTTCTTTATCGCGCTGTATGTTGCGCTCTATTTTGGGTATCCAAAATCCACGATTGCTTTTTATGGTTTCTTTGCGCTCGTTCCAGTTGTAACCATGCCAAAATTCGCCATCAATAAAAATGGCCAATTGGTGTTTTTTTATTGAAATGTCTGGTTTTCCGGGTAGTGTTTTGTTGTTTATTCTATACCGTATGTCTTTTGCCCATAATGCTTTTCTAAAAAGCAATTCGGGTTTGGAGTTTTTACCCTTTATTTTGCTCATTATTTTAGAGCGTTTTTTGGTAGTGTAAAAACCCGAAGCCTCGTTAAAACGTGGTACTTTTATTTTTTCTTTGTTATAGCCCATAATTGTAATGAAAATAATGAAAAATGGGTTGGTAACCAATTTTGCAGATGGTGCAATAGCGATTGCAGCGGCATCCTTTTTAAAAAGTAAATTACCTTAAAAATTTGATTGGGACTAAAATTGGCGGGCTGCCCCATTGTTCATCTTCGTAATGACGTTTTAAAAAGATATAGCGGAAAGCGCGGTGCTTTAGCAATTGCCCAAAATGAAAAAATCCCAAACATGAGTTGCTTGGGATTTATAATTTATAACGAGATACTGAAACAAGTTCAGTATGACAATTTAGTATCTATAGTATTCTGGCTTGAAAGGCCCTTCTACAGCTACACCAATATAGTCTGCTTGGTCTGGTTTTAACTCGGTAAGTTCTACGCCAATTTTAGCCAAGTGTAATTTTGCTACTTTTTCATCTAGATGTTTTGGTAACATGTACACGTCGTTTCCATAAGCTGCACTATTAGTCCAAAGCTCGATTTGAGCCAAAGTTTGGTTTGTAAACGAGTTACTCATTACAAAACTAGGGTGGCCAGTAGCACAACCTAGGTTTACCAAACGACCTTCGGCAAGAATAATAATATCTTTTCCGTTTACGGTATATTTATCTACTTGAGGCTTGATGGTGTTTTTGGTATGACCGTGGTTTTTCTTTAACCAAGCCATATCAATTTCGTTATCGAAATGCCCGATGTTACAGATGATGGTTTTGTCTTTTACTGCTTCAAAATGCTCGCCACGTACAATATCTTTGTTTCCTGTTGTTGTGATGATGATATCGGCATTTGGCGCAATGGTTTCTAGTTTTTTAACTTCAAAACCGTCCATAGCAGCTTGTAAAGCACAGATAGGATCTATTTCTGTTACTGTCACAATACTACCGGCACCTTTAAAAGAGGCCGCGGTACCTTTACCAACATCGCCATAGCCACATACTACTACGCGTTTTCCAGCAAGCATGATATCGGTAGCACGACGAATGGCATCTACAGCAGATTCTTTACAACCGTATTTGTTATCGAATTTCGATTTTGTAACCGAATCGTTTACGTTAATAGCAGGCATTGGTAAGGTTCCTTTTTTAACGCGTTCGTAAAGTCTGTGAACACCAGTTGTGGTTTCTTCACTTAAACCTTTAATATCGGCAACTAATTCTGGGTAACGGTCTAAAACCATATTGGTTAAATCGCCACCATCATCAAGAATCATGTTTAATGGTTTTCTGTCTTCGCCAAAGAAAAGCGTTTGCTCAATGCACCAATCAAATTCTTCTTCGGTCATGTCTTTCCAAGCATACACCGATGTTCCTGCAGCAGCAATAGCAGCAGCAGCTTGATCTTGTGTTGAGAAAATGTTGCAAGAGCTCCAAGTAACCTCAGCACCTAATGCTTGTAAGGTTTCAATAAGAACCGCTGTCTGGATGGTCATGTGTAAACATCCAGCAATTCTTGCACCTTTTAATGGTTGAGAATTTCCGTATTCTTCACGTAAACTCATAAGTCCTGGCATTTCAGCCTCGGCTAATTCTATTTCTTTTCGTCCCCAATCTGCAAGTGAAATATCTTTTACTTTGTGGGCTACGTAAGGAATTGTTTTTGTACTCATATCAACTTTTTATTTTTCTTTGTTTTATAAAAGGCAAACATCTTTGGAATCGTATTTAAAATAGTTAAATTGCTCAACAAAAAATGTTTAACCTGCCATAGGCGGTGCAAAGATAACTAATAACTTTTACAATATTAAATGCCTCTTTACAAAACTATTACTCCAAATTCAGAAACTATTGTTAAAATCTGGAAGATTACAGAATCTTTTGATGATTTAATGCAAATGGTAAACTTAAAACCCAAAAGTTTAGAGCGTGTTTTAAGTATGAAAAGCGAATTACACCAACGCGGGTTTTTAAGTGTGCGTTGTTTGTTAAAAGCTTTTGGTTATGAAGATGTCGATTTGCATTATGATGAAAATGGCAAGCCGTATTTAAATGATGGTAAATACATTTCCATTACACACTCGTTTAATTTTTCAGCGGTTATAATTAGTGATACCATTATAGGGATTGATATTGAAAAACAGCGTGATAAAATTACTGTAATTGCTCATAAATTTATTGATTATGAATTTAATTATTTAGATAAAAACGCTTCAGATTACATTAATAAATTAACGTTAATTTGGTGCATAAAAGAATCGCTTTATAAACTATTTGCAACCCCTGGGTTAAGTTTTATACAGCATTGTTTGGTTATTCCCGTGTCGGATAATGAACAAGAAACAGTGGCTTGGATTGATTATGAAGAAAAAAAACAGCGCTATAATATTCAATTTTTAGAATTTGAAGGGTTTACATGCGCTTATGCCATTGCTTAAATGAAAGATATTTATTTAAATATTCAAGAGTCTGTTTCAAAAGGTGAAAAATTGTTAGCAGTTTTAATCGATCCTGACAAATTTGATATTGAAAATGCGGTAAATTTTGTTGAAAAATTAAATCAATCTGTTGCAACCTATATTTTTGTTGGAGGCAGTACCGTTGAAGAAAATGCTACAGATTTTTTAGTTTCAGAAATAAAAAAATATACTAAACTGCCTATAGTGTTATTTCCAGGTGATGTATCTCAAATTACCAACAAAGCGGATGGCTTACTTTTTTTAAGTTTAATTTCAGGAAGAAACCCTGAGTATTTAATAGGAAAACAGGTAGCATCAATTTCTAAACTAAAGCATACTACTTTAGAAGTTATACCAACAGGATATTTGTTAATTGAAAATGGCAAAGAAACAGCTGTACAACGGGTAACAGAAACACAGCCCATGCCAAAAAATAATATCCAAAATATTATTGATACCGCCAAAGCAGGTGAGTTGTTAGGTATGAAACTTATTTATTTGGAAGCTGGAAGTGGCGCTAAAGAACCTGTAAATCCTAAAATTATTAGTTTAGTAAAACAAGAATTGAAAATTCCGTTAATAATTGGTGGTGGTATAAGAAATAAAAAACAATTAGATGAAGCTTATAGAGCTGGAGCAGATTTGGTTGTAATAGGAACTGCTTTTGAGGAAGATGAAGCTTTTTTTAAAGAATTAAAGAAGTAAATAGTTAAGAAGGGCAGTTAAAATTATGAATCAGGTTTTTGATTTTTTTTTAAATACATACAAAGACAAGGAAACCTTAGTAATTATCTTGGAAGCTATAGTTTTGGTAACAGGCGTAGCTAGCGTTTGGTATGCCAAAAAAGAGAATATTTTGGTATATCCAACAGGGTTAATTGCAACGGTAATTTCTGTCTATCTTTTGTTAAAAGACAAGCTTTATGGCGATATGATGATAAATTTTTATTTTTCCATCATGAGCATATATGGTTGGTGGAATTGGGCTAGAACTGAAAATGATGAGAAAGTAGTTAAAATTTCCCGAACAACTCATAAAGAAAAAATTATTGGGTTGGGATTGTTTGTCTTAACAATTGGGTTCACCTATTTAGTTTATAGAATTTTTGGTAGTGAAATAACAACATCTAACTATGTTGATATGTTTACATCAGGTATGTTTTTTACAGCCATGTGGTATATGGCAAAAAAGAAAATTGAAAATTGGACACTCTGGATTATAGCTGATATTGTTACCATTCCACTCTATGCCTATAGAGGTTGGGGCATGCTATCATTTCAATACCTTATATTTACAGTTTTAGCGGTACAAGCTTATTTTTTATGGAAGAAAAATTTAAACAACAACCTTCAAACTGCATAAAAGTAGTGTTATTTGGACCGGAATCTACAGGAAAAACAACGCTTTCAAGGCAGTTGGCAAGACATTATAATTCGGTTTGGGTGCCAGAATATGCAAGGGAGTATCTTCAAAATAAATGGAACAACGAGCGTAAAACCTGCGAACCACATGATTTATTGCCAATTGCTAAAGGTCAGATTAAATTAGAAAACAAATTGGCACAAAAAACAGATACTATTTTAATTTGTGATACCGATTTACTAGAAACAAAAGTTTATTCTGAAGCCTATTACTTGGGCTATTGTGATCCAATACTTGAAAAATATGCCATTGAAAATACCTACGATTTATATTTTTTAACTTATATTGACACCCCGTGGGAAGCAGACGATTTAAGAGACAAACCAGAAGAGCGAGAAGCCATGTTTAAAGCTTTTGAAAATGCTTTGATTAACAACAATAGGCCTTATGTTTTATTAAAAGGCAGTATAAAAGAGCGTTTAGAAATAGCCGTAAAAGAAATTAATAAATTATTAAATAAGCAATAAAATGTTTACAGAAAAAGATATTGAGCAAATAAAAAATCATGGGTTAACTGTAGAGAAAGTTAACGATCAGATAAAATTTATTAAGTCTGGATTAGTCTTTTCAAATTTATTGGAAGCCGCCACCATAGGGAATGGTATTTTAAGAAAAGACAAACAGCAACAAAAAGAGTTTATTGATTTTTATGAAAGCAAACGCAATCAATTGTCTGTTGTTAAGTTTGTGCCAGCTTCTGGTGCGGCATCAAGAATGTTTAAATTCTTATTTCAATTTTTAAACGAATACGACCCTAGTAAAGAAACTATAGAAGCATATTCAGAGAAAAATAAAGCGATTTCGGTATTTCTAAATGGTTTGGAAAAATTCCCTTTTTATGAAACGGTAAGAGAAAAAGCACTTCAAACAACCCCTAATTTTGATGGTTTATCACTAGGGGAACAGTGCTTTGTGTTTGTAAAAACCATGCTAGATCCCAATCAATTGAACTATGGTTTTTACCCTAAAGGGTTATTGCCATTTCATAAGTACGATACGCATACTTCAACCGCTTTTAAAGAACATTTGTACGAAGCCATCATGTATGCTTCATCAAATAACAAAGCAAATTTACATTTTACAATTTCAGAAGCACATAAAGAGCTGTTTAAAAAAGAGTTGGAATTAATTAAAAATGATATTGAAAAAGAAACCAAAACAGCGTTTGAAATATCGTTTTCTTATCAAAGTAAATCTACCGATACCATTGCCATAACAGCCAAAGATGAATTGTATAGAACGCCAAAAGGCGATTTATTGTTCAGGCCATCAGGTCATGGTGCTTTGGTTGAAAACTTAAATGCCCTAGATTTTGATCTTATATTTATAAAAAACATCGATAATATTGTTGTTATGGAACAAAATATAGAGATTTCCAATTACAGAAAAATGTTAGCAGGTGTTCTTCTAAAAATACAAGCCCAAACTTTTAAATATTTGAACAGGTTGGAAGAAGATGATATTTCTGAAGATGAGATAAATAACATCGAATTATTTGCTGTTAACCGGATGAATATAAATATTGATGATGCTTATAAAGATTTTTCGCCAAATGAAAAAATTACCTATTTATTTGACAAACTTAATAGACCAATTAGAATTTGTGGTATGGTAAAAAATGAAGGTGAACCTGGTGGAGGTCCTTTTTGGGTTAAAGACACGAATGGTAATGTGTCTCTGCAAATAGTGGAGTTTGCTCAAATTGATATTGATAACCCATCTCAAAAAAATATTGTTGAAGAAGCAACTCACTTTAATCCTACCGATTTGGTGTGCGCCGTAAGAGATTATAAAGGAAACAAATTCAACTTAACAAAATATGTGGATCCTAAAGCGGCTTTTATGACCATTAAATCTCAAAATGGTGTAGATATTAAAGCTTTGGAGCTTCCAGGGTTGTGGAATGGTACCATGGCACATTGGAATTCTATTTTTGTTGAAACGCCAGTATCAACCTTCAATCCAGTAAAAACGGTAAACGATTTATTAAGGCCAGAACATCAAGTCTAATCATGTTTGATAAAGATGCTTTATTACAAGAAGTAACTTTTAAAGCCATTAGAAGTTCGGGGGCGGGCGGACAGAATGTTAACAAAGTGTCTTCTAAAGTAGAGTTGGTTTTTAACTTAACAGCATCTTTAGTTTTTAATGATGAATTAAAAGAACGTCTCTTAAATAAACTTCAAAACAGGTTAACTAAAGAAGGCGTTCTTGTGTTGCAATGCGACGAAAGTAGAAGTCAGCATAAAAACAAAGAGCTTGTTATTAAACGTTTTTTAGAACTTATTCAGAACGGATTAATAATTCCTAAAAAAAGAATTCCAACAAAAATACCAAGAGCCGTTATAAAAAAGCGCTTAAAAAGCAAGCGTAACCTGTCTGAAAAAAAGGCAACTAGAAGAAAACCAAACATCGATTGAAAATAATTAACAATTGTGAATTGTCAATTATTAATTGTTTCTATCTTTGCACCGTTCTCGCAAAGGGGTGCTCGATTGATTGATGATTGCCGATTAGCGATTGAAGATTAAAGAATTAAACATTCAAAAATCTAAAATCGTAAATCCAAAATCGCAAATCCATCTGGCTGAGATCATACCCAATGAACCTAGAACAGGTAATGCTGTTTAGGGATTAAAATTGAAAATTCAATGTATTACGAACGTGGTAATGCTTTGTAAAGTTCAATAAAACAATAATTATAAACCATAAAGAATAATTACCTCTTTTTATTCGATTATTAATTCATAATCGACATGAAAAACATTTTTCTTTTTTTAACACTACTCGTGTTATCAGTCAGTGCAACTGCACAAAACAATCAAATTTTACAAGATTCCACTAAAACACAAAAACTAGATGAAGTTTTAGTAAATGCTGTTCGGGTGAATGCAGATTCGCCAATAACGCATTCAAATGTAACAAAGGAGCAATTGTCTAAACGCAATTTGGGGCAAGATCTTCCAGTTTTGTTAAATTATTTGCCATCAGTTGTCACCACGAGTGATGCTGGAGCAGGTATTGGATATACTGGAATTAGAGTACGAGGTGTTAGCGGCGGTTCTACCAATGTTACCATTAATGGAATTCCTTATAACGATGCCGAAAGTTTAGGTGCGTTTTGGGTGAATTTACAAGACTTTTCTTCTTCCATTGAAAATTTACAAGTGCAGCGTGGTGTAGGTACATCTACCAATGGTTCGGGTGCATTTGGAGCCAGTATCAATATCTTAACAGATGCCGTAAATAATGATGCTTCGGCTTCAATATCAACTAGTTTTGGAAGTTTTAATACGCTAAGAAACAACGTGAAATTTAGTACTGGTTTGCTAAATGATAAAGTTGAAATTTCTGGACGATTATCTAAAATTAAATCAGATGGTTTTATTGATAGAGCAAGTTCAGATTTGAAATCTTACTTTTTACAAGCAGCTTACAAAGATAGTAACCGACTTATTAAAGCCATTACATTTGGAGGAAAAGAGGTTACCTATCAAGCTTGGTACGGTGTAGATATTTTTACAATTGATACAGATAGAACGGTAAATATAGCAGGAACCCAAATGGATGACGCAGGAAATATTACCGGATACTATGATAATCAAGTGGATGATTACAAACAAGATCATTATCAGTTGCATTGGAATGAACGATTTAATAACAGATTATCTTTAAACGTAGGTTTGAATTACACGTATGGAAGAGGGTTTTATGAAGAATATGTGGATGATTACTTTTATCAAAACGTTTTCTTTTCTGATGATTCGAAATTTTCGTTCCTAGGATTAGATCCAATAACTGTAGATGGAAATACGGTAGAAAGTATGGATTATGCACGTAGAAAATGGTTGGATAACGATTACTACGTTGCAAATGTTAGTTTAAATTATAAATACAATAAGTTAGATTTAATTGCTGGCGGATCATTCAATTTATATGAAGGCGATCATTTTGGTGAAATAATTTGGGCACAATATGCAGTAGATATTGATAAAGATCATCGTTACTATTTTGCCAGTTCTCGTAAAAGTGATGCCAGTGGTTTTGCAAAAGCTACCTATCAACTCAATGATAAATTGAGCTTATATGGAGATGTGCAGTACAGAAATGTAGATTATAAAACTTCAGGAATGGCCTCAAATCGTACGGCGTTTGAAGTTGATAAAACATATAATTTCATCAATCCAAAAGTTGGAATTAGTGTAAACCTTGACGAGGAAAATAACTTATATGCATCCTATGCTAGAGCCAATAGAGAACCAAGTAGAACAGATTTTGAAAATGGTCCAGATGTAAAACCAGAACAGCTTAATGATTTTGAGTTAGGGTATAGATATAATACCAAAAACTTGAAATTCACTGCAAATGGTTATTTTATGTATTATAATGATCAGTTGGTGCTAACAGGAGCTATTGATGATGTTGGAGCGCCTATTAGAGCTAATGCAGGAGAAGGTTACCGAGCAGGGGTTGAGCTTGATGGGGTTTTAGTATTAAATGATAAAGTTTCTTTACAAGCTAATGCTACTTTAAGTAAAAACAGAAATTTAAATAAAGGACAGTTTTTAAATGGTGAAGCTTTGGGAGAGACCGAAATAGCATATTCCCCAAGTATTGTAAACAGTACAGTTATTAATTATGCTCCTGTTGAAAATTTACAATTGGCACTTATTAATAAATATGTTGGCAAACAACTTATGAATAATATTGGAGATAAAGACTCTAAAATAGATGCTTATAATACCTTGGATTTTAATGTTAATTATGAATTGAAACCTAAAGCAATCTTTAAGTCTATTATAATAAATGGAATTATAAATAATATATTGGGCGCTGAGTATAATTCTAATGGTTTTGATTATGGAGGAGGATATTATGTGTATTACCCACAAGCAAAAACCAACTTTTTAGCAGGTGTTACTTTGATGTTTTAACTTTTTGCCTCAAATTCAAGTTTATTAAAGCGGCTCTTTTTAGGGTCGCTTTTTTAATTGTTATAAATTCTAATAATAGAGCCCGAAATTTCAACCCTATAGCGAATTAAGGGATAAGAGCCGGTAGTGCCTTCCCTTTTAACGCCATTTAGCAAATCATAAGAATTGCCGTCATCGCAATTACAAGAGGCAATAAAACCTTCAACACTTAGTTTAGAACAGGTGCTTATTTGGTGGTTTGGGTCTGTAATTTCAAAAGCATTATAATTACTGCCCCCTGCGTAAAAAAGCACCACGCCATTAATACCATACGGACTATTCAAAACAATAGAATTGTTAGGGAATTTTAAGTGACTATATTGAGGTAAATTGGTATTAATTAAGCTTCCTGTGTTAAATTGGTAATTTGGTAAATAAGGATTTTGAGTTACATTGTCTGAACTACAAGCAGTTAATAGCCCGAAACAAATTATATATAAAAAGGATTTCATATTTAAGTATATCATAATTTTCAATTTACAACATTAAGCAAAAAGAGCTAAATATTTAATATATTTTTCTCTTAACATTCTAATTTTTATTTAACTAAAAGGGGAAGTACTTTGTAAAGTATTCATAAATATTTGACTAAAATTTTGTATTTTTGTTATTCAATCTCGTGTGTGCGAGATTTTTTTATGCTGAACGCCTATACTTAGTGATGTTAAAGTAGGTTTCAGCATTTTATTATTAATAAAACGATGAAGTTATGAGTAAAGTATCATACTATACACCAGAAGGGTTAAAAAAATTAAGAGACGAATTGAAGCAATTGAAAGATGTGGAACGCGTAAAAGCATCTAAAGCCATTGCTGAAGCTAGAGATAAAGGGGATTTAAGTGAAAATGCCGAATATGATGCTGCCAAAGAAGCACAAGGAATGTTGGAGATGCGTATTTCAAAATTAGAGGAGGCATTGGCTGGCGCACGTATTATTGATGAGTCGCAGTTGGATAATTCTAAAATATTGGTATTATCTAAAGTGAAAATAAAAAACCAAACCAATGGTATGGAAATGAGCTATACCTTAGTGGCTGATGGTGAAGCAGATTTGGCTTCCGGAAAAATATCGGTGAATTCACCTATTGGAAAAGGATTATTAGGCAAATCGGTTGGCGATGTAGCCGAAATACAAGTGCCAAATGGCGTAATGAAGTTCGATATTATAGAAATTTCAAGATAATGCATTCCTGCGCTGGCAGAAATTTTATTTATTCTTGTATCAATTTCGTTTGAAATAAATATTCAAAAAAAACATATAAAAGATTCCTAATTTATTTTATTTAATTAGGAATCTTTTATATTTACAATTATTCAACCCTCTCAAAAAAAAAATGATATGGCCTCAATTTTCACAAAAATAATTAATGGTGAAATACCTTGCTATAAAATTGCCGAAACAGACGATTTTTTTGCTTTTTTGGATGTAAACCCAAATGCTAAAGGGCATACATTGTGTATTCCAAAAAAGGAAGTTGATAAAATTTTCGATTTAGATGAAGCTACTTATACGGGTTTAATGCAGTTTTCAAGGCGTGTTGCTATAGCTATTGAAAAAGCCATTCCGTGTAAAAGGGTGGGTGTTACAGTAATTGGTTTGGAAGTGCCACATGCCCATGTACATTTAATTCCATTGCACACCATGGAAGATGCCCGTTTTATCCAAAAAACAAAGCTAACTCCAGAAGAATTTCAAGAAATAGCAAGTAGTATCAAAGCCCAACTATAATTGGGTGTAAACCAAAACTGCTACGATACTAATAGCTATTATAACGCCCGATAAAATAGCTAACCAAGAAGCTTTTTTTAGGTGCGTTGAAGGTTTTATAACCTCAAAAGCTTTTTGGTGATATTCAAAAACACGCTCAATATCATCCGTCCAATTCACAGGGTAAATAGTGCTTTTACAGTTGGTGCATGCCATATCGTATTTCATTTCAGAAGTAACAGTTTTGTAAAAATTGGTTTCTACAATTTTTTGGCTACAGGTTAAATTTAAACCATCATTATTATAACAAATGGGGCAGTTATTATTCAAATCTACTTTTTTTATAAATACAAATTGTTCAGCCATAGTTTGTAAATTAAGCACGCTTTAGTTGAATTTGAAACGTTGTTCCTTTGTTTTTTTCAGATTGTAAAACTTTTATTTTTCCATTATGGAAATCTTCAATAATACGTTTGGTAAGAGATAAACCCAACCCCCAACCACGTTTTTTTGTTGTGAATCCGGGCTCGAATATTTTATGAAAATCTTTTTTAGCAATACCCTTTCCTGTATCGGTAACCATTACCATAATAGCGTTTTCCAATTGAGAAATTTCTATAGAAAGCTTACCGCGACCTTTCATCGCGTCAATGGCGTTTTTTACCAAATTTTCAATACACCAGCTGTATAGTTGTTTGTTTAAATTTACTAAAATTTTTTCATCGGGAATAATAATTTCAAAATCTATTAGGTTTGAAGAACGTGCTTTTAAGTAATCATACGAGTCGATGGTTTCTTTTACTATATCGGCAACTTCCAAAGTAGGAACGGAGCCAATTTTGCTGAAACGTTCGGTAATGGTTTGTAGCCTATCAATATCTTTTTCAATTTCAACAATGTAATCGGGGTTTATGTTTTCAGATTTTAAAATTTCAGTCCAGCCAATTAAAGACGATAAAGGCGTGCCTATTTGGTGTGCCGTTTCCTTAGCCATACCAGACCACAACTTGTTTTGTGTGGCATTTTTGTTGCTTCGGTAAAAAAAGAAAATAACCGCGCCAAATAAGAAAACGATGAGCAATAAAGCAAGTGGATAGTATTTTAGTTTATTTAATAACTCGGAATTTCCGTAGTAAATAGTGCTTTCTATACTGTCATTTAGCTTTACAGGTATAGGTTTGTTTTCTGCTTCAAATTTTAAAATTAATTTTTTAACATATGTAGAATCAGATATTTTGACTTCATCTATATTGTTGAATCCCACCAATTCGCCATCTTCGTTAATTACGATCATGGGGGTTGTTTTATTGCTGTTAAGTATTTTTAGTGTTAAATCTAAATTGGCATTGGTTTCAGAATTTATAAAATCGGTTTGCGCAAACGACCAATTTTCCATCTTAGTGCGTTCTTCTTCTTTAAAATGCTGAAAAAACTCATAGGTTTTCCATAAAATAAGTGATACAATGGCAAACGATGCTATTATAATAATCCAACGTAACGTGTTGCTGTATTTTGTAAAAATCATTCTTAAATTAATAACTGGTAATATAATGCAAATCTGTTAATATTATTGTTCAAGTTGTTAGTAAAATGGTTTTTTGTTGTACTTTAGTTTAGTTACATTTGTTGAAATTAAAAAAGTTGAATGCTTTCAATAGATCCAAAAAGCTTATCTACCAGCAAATTACATAGTTATCTGTTAAGTGCTGTAGCGCCAAGACCTATAGCTTTTGCAAGTACGGTTGGTGCTGATGGTCATGCAAATTTATCACCATTTAGCTTTTTTAATGTGTTTAGTGCGAACCCACCTATATTGGTTTTTTCGCCTTCACGTCGCGTAAAAGATAATACCATTAAGCACACGCTTCAAAATGTAACAGCTACCAAAGAGGTGGTTATTAATGTGGTGAGTTTTGATATGGTTCACCAAACATCGTTAAGCAGTACCGAGTATCCAGAAGGTGTTAACGAGTTTGAAAAGGCAGGGTTTACAATGCTGAAATCGCATTTGGTAAAACCTTTTCGTGTTGCAGAATCGCCTGTTCAAATGGAGTGTAGGGTAACAGATATTATTGCCTTAGGAACCGAAGGTGGCGCGGGAAATTTAGTGATTTGCGAGGTTGTAAAACTTCATATCAATGAAGATGTTTTAAATGAAGATGGCTCCATAAACCAAGTAAAACTAGATTTGGTTGCCAGGGCAGGAGGCAGTTATTACAGCAGAGCAAAAAAAGGTTATTTTGAAATACCAAAACCCTTAACAACATTGGGTATTGGTGTTGATAGTTTTCCTGATAAGGTTAAAAACAGTATGGTTTTAACAGGAAACGATTTGGGTATGTTGGGTAATGTTGAAAGTTTACCTACAGAAGACCAAGTAACCGCTTTTATTGAAGATATTAGTGAAAGGTATCCAGATATAAAAAAGATGAACCGTAGACAAAAACATAAATTGGCACGCAATTATTTAAGTTTTGGCGATGTTGAGAGTGCTTGGAAAGTATTGTTGTCTTAAATGAATAGAGAATAAATAATAAGAATAAAAATAGATTAAATGGAAGTTCAAGGAAGAATTAAAATGGTAGGAGAAACTCAAACTTTTGGAGGTAATGGGTTTAGAAAAAGAGAAATTGTGGTAACTACAGAAGAGCAATATCCACAACACATTATGGTGGAATTTGTGCAAGATAAATGTGATTTGCTTAACAGCTATAAAGAAGGTCAACAAGTAAAAATAAGCATCAATTTACGTGGTAGAGAATGGGTAAACCCACAAGGTGAAACTAAATATTTCAACTCCATTCAAGGCTGGAGAATTGAAGCGTTACAGGCTGCAACAGCTGATGGAAGTTTGCCACCAGTGCCGCCAATGGATGCTTTTGAACCAGCAGGCGATTTAAATGAAGACGATCACGACGATTTGCCATTCTAATCAAAACGTTTGTTACCCTGAGTACAGATGAAGGGTTTTATAAAATACAACCTCGATGTTTATCATAATATCGAGGTTGTTTACTTTTACGTCATTGCGAAGGAAGCATGACTGAAGTAATCTGTTTATCATTTCTTAAAACATACTAGATATTTTTTTGATTTATTAAAATGCAATTTTTAACCCAAGACATCAAATTTCCAAATGTAAACGAAGCTACTCCAGATGGTTTGCTAGCAATTGGTGGTGATTTGTCGGTAGAACGCTTGGTATATGCTTATAAACACGGTATTTTTCCATGGTTTAGTGAAGGAGAGCCTGTTTTATGGTGGTCACCCAATCCGCGCTTTGTGCTATTTCCAGAAAGGCTAAGAGTTTCAAAAAGTATGAAACAAGTATTGAGAAATAAAGACTATGTAGTTACTGTAAACAAAGATTTTAGAGCAGTAATTACAGAATGTTCTAAAGCTAAACGCCAAGGGCAAGCAGATACCTGGATAACTAACGATATGATTGAGGCCTATGTGCAATTGCATGAATTGGGCTATGCAAAATCAGTTGAGGTTTGGGATGGAAACGAATTGGTTGGCGGGTTTTATGGCGTAGATTTAGATAATGGCGTGTTTTGTGGCGAAAGTATGTTTTCTAAAAAAAGCAACTCCAGTAAAGTGGCATTTATCACCTTTATACAAAACACCAATTATAAGCTTATAGACTGCCAAGTTTACACAAACCATTTGGAAAGTTTAGGAGCTGAAGAGATTTCTAGAGCGGATTTTATAGCGTATTTAAGGGTTTGATTTTTGTTGAATTTGTCAAAAAAATCAACTAAATTGCATAAAACTACATGTGAAGTTTATTAGTGTATAAATGTTTAGATCTGAAATTGAACTTCATCTTTGTATTTAGAATATTGACCGAGTATGATTGAAAAAGAAATTATATATTTTAAATTTTTTGGAAGAAATTAAGCATATAACCGCAGTCCAAATACTTGAACAGCAAGGTACAAATAGCGTTCCTTTTTTTGTTTTATGTGATGACGGTGAATTATATATTGCAAAAACAATGTTTAAATCACATCCGCCATTTGCAGACATTATTAATGAAATATTGTGTGTTTATTTTTTAGAGCAAATGGGTGTTAAAACAATAAAACCTGCCCTTATAAGCGTTCCACAAGAGGTTTACGACTCCTTCAAATTAACTGGTAAACTTTTTGATATTAAATATGATAATTTGATATTTAATAATACAATTTTTTTTGGTTCTCTATTTCAGCCTACAACTACTGAGGCAGAACTGTACAATATTAGTTTAAAAAACAAGTTTGATTATAATAGATATATTAATCCAATTGATTTTTTAAAAATAGGGGTTTTTGACAATTGGATAGCTAATATGGATAGAAGAGGTAGTAATCCCAATATTCTAATTAACGAGTCGATAAATGGTAAATTTGAATTTTTGCCAATTGATCATGTACAAGCTTTTGCATATCAAAATAATTATAAAGCTTTGAGATTAGCACTAATGTCATCCTCTAATCCAAAATCTATTTTAAACACTCCAATGTCAAAAAGTATTCTTAAATTTGCAGACTCAAATTTTATTGCTAACTTTCACATTGATTTAATAGAAAGTTTTGACAAAGTAATTAAGAATATGGATTTTGTTTTCAATCAAATTCCTAATTCTTTTGGTTTAAGTAAAAACGGCAAAATGAAGATTAAAGAAATTTTGTCTAATAAAGAGAGAAATATACAGATATCTAAAATATATCTCAACTATATAAAATGAAGTCACACTATAGTATAATAAGATTTGTTAATAATCCTTTGAGTAAGGAGAATTTAGCTATTGGTATGATTCTTATTTCTAATAACAAACTTTTTTATAAATTTTCAAAAGAGAAAATAAATCTAGCTCATAAAATTAATAATTCTAATGGAAATCTTTTAGATTATACCATTAAAAAAATTTCTGATTTTATAGACTTTCAATTAAAAGAAGAAGTGTGTTTATTTTCAAAAGAAGTTAGCGTTAACCTCGAATATTTAAATAGGTTGTCTATTTACAATAATGGTTTTCTTCAATTTGATAATCCAATGTTACTTAATTTGGATTTTGACAATGAAAAATTCAATAACTTTTTTAAAAAGTATATAGAACTTAATCTTAAACCACAGCAAAAAGCAGTTATTGACCGTACTTTTATCAGAACTATTCGAAAAGTTTTTTATGAACCATTATATAATGTAATAGATTTGAATTATAAAATCAAAAAGGAACAAATTCCAAATCTTTTCTTTGATTATACTTTAGACGGTATTGGTGTAAACGGAAGTGTATATTCTGTAAAATCAATTGATTTAAATTCTGAAAAACCTATTGATTCGTTAAGACACGAAATATCTGATTTGGAAAGCCTTAATTATAGATTGGATTTATTTAGTAAAGAAAATAATTTAAACTTTCACGATAATAGTCATTATTTGGTTATAGATCCATACAAAGGTTCTAAATCATCGTACCATAAATTATATGAAATACTAATGGAGCAAAATGACAATGATTATCCTTATTCTATAATTGGAACTGATTCTTTACCATTAATTGCGAGTAATATTAAAAATTCGAATTCTATTATCAAATTTTCAGATTTTATAGAGAAAAAAAGTTAGCTTGAGTACCTGGTTTTATTAAACAAATCATTAGTTATAATGTACTAAACCTCATTATACCTAAAACACCCTATCTCATGGTCGTTCACCATGCCAGTAGCTTGCATGTGTGCGTATATAACCGTGCTGCCCACAAATTTAAACCCACGTTTTTTTAGGTCTTTACTTAAAGCGTCACTAATAGCTGTTGTTGGTGGGGCGTCTTTATAATTTTTCAGCTTGTTTTTTATAGGTTTACCATCAACAAAACCCCAAATGTAGTTGCTAAAACTGCCAAATTCCTCTTGGACCTTCATAAATAATTGGGCATTGGTAACGGTGGCATTCACCTTTAGTTTATTTCTAATAATGCCAGCATCTTGTAGTAAAGCATCAATTTTATCTAGCTTGTAGGTTGCTATTTTTTTGTAATCAAATTTATCAAATGCAGCCCTGAAGTTTTCGCGTTTACGCAAAATGGTAATCCAACTTAAGCCTGCTTGGAAAGTTTCTAATATTAAAAATTCAAAAATGGTAGCATCATCATAAACCGGAACGCCCCATTCTTGGTCATGGTATGCTTCATATAACGCATCGCCTAAGCACCAACCGCATTTGTGTTTTTCAGCCATAAAGTTATTGTAAGGATTAACGTAAAAGTATGACAAAAGTCATCTAAATTAAAATATGAAGGCACTATTTTTGTGTTTTTAACAGCATGTCATTATGGATTCAATTATAAAGAACAGTTTGAAAAATGGTTTAACTTATCAAGCCTATAGAGATTTGGTTAAGCAATTATCTGAAGAAAATACTACCACAGGAATTGAAAAAACAGAGGCTTTTGCAACTTACACGAAGCTAAATGATAGACGTATGAACCGTTGGGATAAAACCTTAAAAGTATCGAATAAAGCACAAAAACAAATAAGTGAATTTGAAACGAAAATGACATGGTTGGTTATTGCAGAAAGCTGGTGTGGTGATGCAGCCCATGTATTACCAGTATTGAATAAAATGGCCGAATTAAATCATCACATCGATTTGAAAATTGTGTTGCGAGACGAAAACCCTGAACTTATGGATGCGTTTTTAACCAATGGAAGCCGCTCGATACCTAAATTGATTATTATTGATGATGAATCGGGACATGTTTTAAATACCTATGGGCCAAGACCAAGCGAAGCAACAAGTCTTGTAAATCGCTATAAAGTAAAATATGGTGTTTTAACTCCTGAGTTTAAAGAAGATTTACAACATTGGTACAATAATGATAAAGGACAGAATATTATTGATGATGTCACCAATATACTTTGTGAATTACAGCCTACAGTTTGCCAATAAAATGAAAGGTAATAGACCCTAATTGGGTTTTTTTGGAAGCATCGGCACTAAAACGGGAACTTTTAGCATATTCTAAAGCATGTTGAACCAAACAGTCGTTTTTTGTAGAAGATGCATTGTTAAAATAAGCATCTGTAACGTTGCCATTGGCGTTAACCGTAATATTTATAACTATTTTTCCATCAACTTCACATAAATACACGGGTATGGGAATAGAAACCTTTTTTCTATCTACCAACGAAAAACTAACGGTACTTTTGGTGTTAACACCGGTGTTTTGTTGTTGTTTCAATAAATCGTTTACCTTGCTGTAAGAAGATAATTCTTCTTTATTTACAGCAGGTTTTATGGGTTTGTTTTCGCCTAAACTGTTAGATTCATCGCCTTCACCATCGCTTTCTTCGCTATTGGCAGGCACATAATCTTCAGGTGGGGCAATTTGCTTGTAGGCTTGTGCAAAATGTTTGTTTTTATCGGCCTCGTTATAAGCACTATTGGTTTCGGCTTTACTATTGTTTAGTTTTTCTAAAGCCTCAATTATTTTTTTGTCTTCTTCGGTAAGTTCTTTTTCGGGTTCCAACTCGTAGTAACTTTCGGCAAGAGCTTCCTCTTGGTTTTTTATACTTAAGTTGAAAACACACATCACAACCGTTCCCGAAATCAGGAAGGTTAGTAGTAGGGCTTTATGTTGATTTGTTAGGCGCAATCAATTCATTTTTATGTGTAACACATAACTATATACGACAAATAAACATAAAAAGTTTAAAATAACATAAATTCTAAGAAAATAGTTACACTTGATATCCCTTCAATGTTTTTATTACCAAAGCGTTTTCTGCTAAAATCGAGCCCTAATAGAATGGCATTGTTAATATCAACCATTTCAATACCTAATCCTACCTTGTACATGTTTCCTTTTTCAAACGACTTTCCCACCCCTAAAAGTGTTCCATAGCCACCGCGTACAAACAAACTTGTATCATCAAGTATAACATTATGTTGAAGGTTTAGATAGGTAGGAAAAAAATGAAGCCCTTGTTTAGAGTGCCAATTGTATTCAAAGTTCAATCCTATCATGGTACGTTGGTCAAACTTATACCCTATAGTGTTGTTTACAAATAGGGCACTTGGCTCAAGTAGGGTGCTTGAATCATCTTCGTCAAAAGCAACATAATCTTCATTAATAGTTAAGGTTGTAGCCAATGAAATTTTATAAAAAATACCATTCGTTTTTTCCTTCTTTATTTGTGAAAATGATGAAAATGTTATGGAAATAGCAATGAAGAATAGCGTGTGAATTGACCTCATATAACTATGTTTTAGAAAATAATTCTATCAATAATTATTCCGAAGGAAGCTTTTTTATGAAGCTTTCGATGGATTCGGCATTTTCAACATCAAAATCACCAATTTTAGTACGTCTTAAAGCCGAAAGATGTGCGCCAGAATGTAAAGCTTTACCAAAATCGTTAGCCAAGGAACGGATGTATGTGCCTTTACTGCAAACCACTCTAAAATCAACCTCTAAACCGTTCATGTTGATGATTTCAAATTCGGAGATATTTACGGTTCTTGCTTTAATTTCTACATCTTCGCCGGCTCTGGCAAATTCGTATAAACGTTTACCATCTTTTTTTATGGCTGAAAACACAGGAGGAAATTGCTGAATTTCCCCAATAAACTGTTCGGTAGTTTCCTTTATTAAAGCTTCAGTAATATGATTGGTGGGGAAAGTTTCATCAATTTCAGTTTCCAAGTCAAAGGAAGGCGTCGTACTACCTAAAACAATGGTACCCGTATATTCTTTTATTTGAGCTTGAAAGGAGTCTATTTGTTTCGTCATTTTTCCAGTACACAACACTAATAAACCTGTAGCCAACGGATCCAAAGTGCCTGCATGTCCCACTTTTATTTTTTTAATTTGGAAGGCTTGACGAATTTCCCAACGCAGTTTGTTAACCACTTGAAAAGAGGTCCAATGCAAAGGTTTGTCAATTAATAATACTTGACCAGAAAGATACGCTTCTTTCGAAACCATTTTAAGAATTTAATAATGAAAATAAAATAGCAATTAAGCCAACAATTGCGCAATAGATGGCAAAGTAAATAAGTTTACTTTTTTTAACTAAAGCAATCATCCAAGTGCAGGCAAACAACCCCGCTATAAAGGCAGCAACAAATCCAATGGATAATGTTGTGAAATTATGATGGCCATTTGCTAAATCGCCACTTAAAACATCTTTAGCAATTTTACCAAAAATTAAAGGAACTACCATTAAAAATGAAAAACGAGCTGCTTTGCTTTTGTCATTTCCCAATAAAACAGAAGTTGAAATGGTTGCCCCAGAACGTGAAATACCCGGCAACATAGCAATGGCTTGTGAAATACCAATTACAAAGGCATTTTTAAAAGACACTTTTTTGTCTGTATCCTTAGCTTTATCGGCAAAAAACAATAAAAAGGCAGTAACAATTAGCATGCAGCCTACCAACAATAAATTGCCACCAAAAAGTTGTTCCAATTGTTTTTCAAAAAATAAACCCACAATAACCGCAGGTATCATAGAAATGGCAATTTTAGAAATAAATTGTAAGTCTTCGTTCCATTCAAATTTTAAGGCGCCTTTAATGATGTCAAAAATATCTTTTCTAAAAACAACTATAGTACTTAAAGCAGTTGCGAAGTGAAGTACCACCGTTAATAGTAGGCTTTCTTCAGGAACAGAATTTTCGCCAAGAATGGCTTTGCCTATTTCTAAATGCCCACTCGATGAAACTGGTAAAAACTCGGTAAGGCCTTGAATAATGCCAAGAATGATAGCGTTTAATATTTCCATGCAGCAAAAATATCAAAATACAAATATTAATACCTAAAAAAGTATTGGAATTTGATATTTTATTTCTTATCCGGATTTAAAAGAATCGCATAAATTTCAATACCAAAACCTAAAAGCACTAACATAGGTGCTAGCCTAATGCGTCTCCAGCTAAAAATTTCTGGGTTAAAAACGTTCGGGTCGTCGCTACCGCCACCAGACATTAAAATAAATCCTAGTGCAATACAGGCCAAACCTATAAACATAAATTTATAGTTTTTCTTTCCGAATATAAAAACAGCTTTTTTAGCTTCTTTTTGTTTTTGTTCTCCCATGATTGTTAAAAGTAATACTGCAAATTAACATAATTATTTAAATACGATACGTTAAGGCAATTATAAATTGTTGGTTTTTGCGTTAGGGGTTGCAGCGGCATCCTTTTTTGCCATTAAAAGCAAAAAAGATATAGCGGAAAACCCGACCCCTTAGGGTAACGCCCAAATTAATAATACAACGCGTCCGTTTTTAAATTTAAGAAACGTTGTGTGGCTATGTGTGTACTTATCCAAGTAATTAAAATACCTAAGGCAAATATGGTAGCGAAAAGTAGCGCGACTAAAACAGGCGCGTTAAGCAAGCCTAGTTCTGGGAATGTTTTGTTGATGTAATACAACACAATAGCCATACCTATTAAAGCGATAATGGCACCTATAATGCCTAAACGGATGCTTTTCCAAACAAACGGTCTGCGAATAAATTGTTTTGTGGCACCTACCATTTGCATGGTTTTTATAGTGAAACGTTTTGAATAAACGGCAAGCCTTATGGAGCTATTGATTAATAAAACGGCAATGATTGTGAAAATACCACTGATAACCAATACCCAGAAACTGATTCTTCTAACGTTCTCGTTCATAAGGTTTACGAGGTCGTTATCATAAGTTACTTCATCTACAAAGTTTTTCGAAGTGGCTTCTTCCGATATTTTTTCAAGATGTTCTGAAGTTACAAAATCGGCTTTTAAGTGCACATCAATCGAGTTTTGTAGCGGATTGTAGCCCACAAAATCCATAAAATCTTCACCGTTTTCGGCTTTTAAAAATTCGGCAGCTTGTTCTTTTGAAACATATTCAATGCTTTTTACATAATCGGCCATGGCCAAACTTTTTTCAAGTTGTTTTATTTCAACTTCTTTGGCAGTTTCTTTTAAGTATATGGTAACAACAACTTGTTCTTTAAAATGGTCGGATACTTTTTTAGCGTTTAAAACCAGCATGCCCAATAAACCCAATAAAAACAGTACCAGTGCAATGCTTAGTACCACTGAAAAATAAGAGGAAATCAGTCGTCGTTTTTGGTCTTTTTCAAAAGATGAACTCATAAAGTATAGGATTAACGGTGTAAAAATAGTAAAGTATTCTATTATGCTAAGTATTACAACGTTTAAAGTTTTAAGATTGTTTTACAATAAATAAATATGCGTCTAATTTTTTTGTGGTTTGCTGGTTATATAAACGCCTACACCCACCAAAATACAGCTTGCTATTTTAATTAAATTAATGTCTTGGGCATATTGGCTTTGTACAAAAACATAAGCCAATAAGCTTACCAAAATAAAACTAACTGCTGGTTGCAGGTAGGTATAACTGCTGGTTACCGATGGCGCCAAATGGTTAAGCGCATATATGTTGAATAAGTAAGCAAAAAACGTGGTAAACAAAACCACATAGCCAATAGTTAAATAGGTGCTGGTGGTAAAGGCTTCAAAATTGGTGTTTAAAAAATCTGAAACTCCAAAGGGAAACACATAGAGAAAACCAAATAAAAATATCCAACTCACTACGGTAATGGCATGGTATTTTTTCATTAAGGTTTTAGCTAATACCAAGTACAATCCGTAACAAGAGGCATTTAAAAGCACAAACAAATTACCTAAAAAAGAACTTGTTCCAACGGATTTGTTGCCATATATAATTAAAAGTATAGCGCCAATAGCGCCCAAAGTGATGCCCAATATTTTGTTTTGGGTAATGCGTTCTTTTAAAATTAGGTAGCTAAAAATTAAAACAATTACAGGGGTTGTGGTTGTAATTATAGAGGCATCAATAGGCGATGTTAAATTAATACCATGAAAAAACAACAATTGGTTGGCGGCACCACCAAACAAGCCACAAAGAGCCAACATTAAAAAATCTTTCTTTTCAACTTTTTCTTTAACAAATAATAGTTTGATGGCCCAAAAAAGAAGCACACAACATGAAAGTCTAATAAAAACAAAAGCAGTCGGACCAATTTTATCAGGCATAATGCCCTTAGCAATAATGTAGTTGGCGCCGTAAATTGTATTGGCCCCTAGCAATGCTAAATGAGCTTTGGTAGTATCTTTAATCAATCTAAAATGCGGTTTAAGCGGCGAAATTACAAATTGCATTTTAAACAAAACCTTAAATAGCTGTTATATTTATAGATATAAAAAGGGAAACGCTTTCAGTTTTCTGTAGAAAGCGTAAATTTGCGCTTTTA
This sequence comes from Mariniflexile gromovii, assembly GCF_017814435.1. GTDB lineage: Bacteria > Bacteroidota > Bacteroidia > Flavobacteriales > Flavobacteriaceae > Mariniflexile > Mariniflexile gromovii. Next base: position 78,010 of record NZ_JAGJCB010000013.1, read on the forward strand.
AAAGCAGAAATACAGAGAGATGACATACAATTTCAACGATATAGAAGCCAAATGGCAAAAATATTGGGCGGAAAACCAAACGTTTAAAGCAGAGAATAATTCAGAAAAACCAAAATTTTATGTGTTGGACATGTTTCCGTACCCCAGTGGTGCGGGCTTGCACGTTGGGCATCCGTTGGGTTATATCGCCTCTGATATTTATGCACGTTACAAACGTCATCAAGGGTTTAATGTATTGCATCCACAGGGGTATGATTCTTTTGGGTTACCGGCAGAACAATATGCCATTCAAACAGGGCAACATCCTGCCATTACAACTGCTGAAAACATTAAAACCTACCGCCGCCAATTAGACCAAATTGGGTTTTCATTCGATTGGTCGCGTGAGGTTCGTACATCCGACCCAAGTTATTACAAATGGACACAGTGGATTTTCATTCAACTGTTCAATTCTTGGTATAATAAGGATGCTGATAAAGCGGAAGATATTTCAGAATTGATAAAAATATTTGTTTCGGAAGGAAATTCTAAAGTAAATGCGGTGTGCGATGATAATATCGAACCGTTTTCTGCGGAAGAATGGAAGACGTTTGATACCGTAAAACAACAACAAATATTATTACAATATAGATTAACTTATTTAGCCGAAACTGAAGTGAACTGGTGTCCTGCATTGGGAACGGTATTGGCAAATGATGAAATTGTAAATGGTGTTTCCGAACGTGGTGGGCATCCCGTAATAAGAAAAAAAATGACCCAATGGAGTATGCGTATTTCGGCATATGCCGAACGTTTGCTTCAAGGTTTGGATAAAATAGATTGGACCGATTCTTTAAAGGAAAGCCAACGCAACTGGATTGGAAAATCGGTTGGAGCTGCTGTGTCATTTAAGGTTTTAGCCAATAATGAAAACGGAAGTCATGCTGAGCATGTCGAAGCATCTCACGTTATTGATGTCTTTACTACGAGACCTGATACCATTTTCGGTGTTTCATTTATGACGCTTGCTCCAGAACACGAGTTAGTGTCACAAATAACCACCCCAGCACAAAAAGCGGAGGTTGAAGCCTATATTTTAGCAACCGCAAAACGTAGCGAGCGCGATAGAATGGCCGATGTAAAAACCATTTCAGGAGCATTTACAGGTACCTATGCCGAACATCCGTTTACCAAACAGCCTATTCCAGTTTGGATAGGCGATTATGTTTTGGCAGGCTACGGAACAGGTGCGGTGATGTCGGTTCCTTGTGGCGACCAACGCGATTACGATTTTGCAAAGCATTTCAATATCCCCATTCCAAATATTTTTGAAGGGGTTGATATTTCAAAAGAAGCCTATGCTTCAAAAGACAATGTGGTGATTGCCAATAGCGATTTCCTTAACGGATTAAACTATAAAGAAGCCACCAAAAAAGTCATTCAAGAGCTTGAAAAATTAGGTCAAGGCGAAGGGAAAACCAATTACCGCTTGCGCGATGCCGTTTTTAGCAGACAGCGTTATTGGGGTGAGCCATTCCCGGTGTATTATGTAAACGGTATGCCGCAAATGATTGATGCGAAACATTTACCAATACGTTTGCCAGAAGTTGAAAAATATTTACCAACCGAAACCGGAGAGCCACCGTTAGGTAACGCCACGGTTTGGGCTTGGGACACCAATAAAAATGAAGTTGTTTCAAACGACTTGATTGACAATAAAACCATTCACCCATTAGAGTTGAACACCATGCCGGGGTGGGCAGGAAGTTCGTGGTATTTTAACCGCTACATGGACCCCGATAATACAGAAGCATTTGCAAGTAAGGAAGCTTTGAATTATTGGAAAGATGTTGATTTATACATTGGCGGAAGCGAGCACGCCACAGGGCATTTGCTGTATTCTCGTTTTTGGCAAAAATTCTTGTTCGATAAAGGATTGGTACCTGTTGATGAATATGCTAAAAAGCTGATTAACCAAGGGATGATTTTGGGGACTAGTGCTTTTACATATGAATTTATGCCAAGTTTTGATGCAGATTCAAAATATAGGTATAATACAGTTTTAGTGTCAAATTCAATTTTTGAAAAATATAAGAAAAAGATAGTTTTAGATGATGATTTCTTTTCAACAACATTTAATATAATGTTTTCATCTTATTCAAGTTCTGAAAAATTAAAGATTAGAGAACTTGTAGATAAAGGTAAAATTGGTTTTGGGTTTATGGATAGGCATGTAGATGTTGCTTTAATTAACTCTTCTGATGAACTTAATGTAAATGAATTTAAAAAATGGCGGCCAGAATTTGATGATGCTATTTTCATTGGAGAAAAAGGAGAAATCATCGAAGGAGATAACGATGTTTACAAAGTAGGTCGCGAAGTCGAAAAAATGTCCAAATCCAAATACAACGTGGTCAATCCAGACCAAATTTGTGTTGATTATGGCGCCGACAGCTTACGTCTTTACGAAATGTTTTTAGGCCCGTTAGAGCAATACAAACCTTGGAATACCGCGGGTATTACTGGCGTACATGGGTTCCTTAAAAAACTATGGAAATTGTATGTTGGCGAAAACGGATTGCTTGTAAATGATACAGAGCCTTCAAAAGAGAGTTTAAAAACACTTCATAAAACCATCAAAAAAGTACAGGAAGATATCGAGAATTTCTCATTCAACACTTCCGTATCTACGTTTATGATTGCTGTAAATGAATTAACAGCTCAAAAATGTACTTCAAAAGATATTTTAGAACCTCTTTTGGTGTTATTATCGCCATATGCGCCACACATCGCTGAAGAATTATGGAGCCAATTAGGTCATAACGAATCCATTTCAACCGCCCCTTTCCCGAAATTTGATGCCAGTCATTTAGTAGAAAGCAGCAAAAATTACCCAATTTCTTTCAACGGAAAAATGCGTTTTACCTTAGAATTACCTATGGATTTTAACGCACAACAAATTGAGGAAGCGGTCATGGCAAACGAAAAAACCCAAGAACAATTGCAAGGTAGAACACCTAAAAAAGTCATTATTGTTCCTGGTAAAATTGTAAATATCGTAGGCTAACGTTTGCGACAAGTCATGTCGACGATAGGAGACATCACATAACAAGAATCATTTAATTCATGATGTGATGTCTCAATCGTGCCTCATTTCGACATGACAAATCATTGGCTTTTCAACAAAAAATCGCACTAAATGAACTACATAGAAATCATTGGTTTTTCAGCAGCTACTTTAACCACAGCGGCATTTTTACCTCAAGTTTACAAAACATGGAAAACCAAGGATGTTTCAGGTTTGTCCTTGCCCATGCTTGTCATGTTTTTTGTGGGCATATTTTTATGGTTGGTTTATGGTATTTATATTAAAAGCCCGTCCATGATTTCGGCCAATACCATTACCATTGTTTCAGCTTTCCTTTTAATGTATTTTAAAATGAAGTACGAGAAAAGGTAAGTCTTTCTCTTCTTTTAATAAGTTTTATTTTCCTGCGTTTTAATCCCTATTAAGCCGATGTAATTTGTTTCATTGCTAATAAAAAGTTAAATTTGATGATAATTATTCATCAAAAATGGCTTTTTTGATATTATTTTCAATCTATTGTTTTAATATTGCAAAGGTTTTTAGACTAACTTAAAATAAAATACTATGAGAATTGGCGTTCCAATAGAAATTAAAAACAATGAAAACAGAGTGGGCATGACGCCCTCTGGAGTGTTCGAATTAACTAAAAGAAATCATGCTGTTTACGTACAGAAAAATGCGGGTTATAACAGTGGTTTTTTAGATGAAGATTACATAGGTGCTGGTGCAACCATACTGGATACTATTGAAGAAGTTTATGAAATTGCGGAGATGATTGTTAAGGTAAAAGAACCTATTGAACAAGAATATACTTTAATAAAACCAAACCAGGTAGTTTTTACATATTTTCATTTTGCATCTAGCGAAACGTTAACCAATGCCATGATTAAGAGTAAGTCTATTTGCATTGCTTATGAAACAGTGGAGGATGCCGATGGTACATTGCCGCTTTTAATACCTATGTCTGAAGTAGCAGGAAGAATGTCTGTACAACAAGGTGCCAAATATTTAGAAAAACCCATTATGGGACGTGGTATTTTATTGGGTGGTGTTCCGGGAGTACCACCAGCAAAAGTGCTTATTTTAGGTGCTGGTGTGGTTGGCTATCAAGCTGCAAAAATGGCTGCAGGTTTAGGAGCGAGCGTTCATATTTTAGATATTAATATGAAAGCCTTACGTTATGTGAGCGATTCGATGCCAAATAACGTAGTTAGCGAATTTTCAAGTGAATATAACATTAGAAAACATATTGTAGATTCTGATTTAATTATTGGAGGTGTCCTTATAAAAGGCGCCAAGGCACCAAAATTAATCACTAAAGACATGCTTAAAGACATGCGTCCTGGAACTGTAATGGTTGATGTGGCGGTAGACCAAGGCGGTTGTTTTGAAACTACCAGACCTACAACCCACCAAGACCCAACATATATTATTGATGATGTGGTGCATTACAGTGTTGCCAATATGCCGGGAGCTGTACCTTATACGTCAACCATGGCGTTAACCAATGTAACGTTGCCATATGTTATTAAATTGGCAAATGAAGGCTGGGAAAAAGCCTGTGAAAACAGTGCGTCTTTAGCAAAAGGACTAAACATTGTAAAAGGAGATATTGTTTACAAAGAAATAGCGGAAGCCTTTGATTTAGAGTTCGCGGAGGCTTAGGCAATTCTAAAACTTTTAAGAAATAAAACCCCGAGGCTTTGTCTTGGGGTTTTTTATTTAAAAATAGAACTGACATAATATCATATATACCAATTTGGCGTTATTTTTGCTATATTGGTTATAGGATTATTAAAATTTAAAAAAAGAATAAAATGATAGGATATTATATATTAATAGGAGCTATTGCACTTGTAAGCTGGTTGGTGAGCAGTAAGTTGAAGCGTAAGTTTGAGCAATATTCAAAAGTACAATTACGAAATGGCATGAGTGGTGCCGAAATTGCCGAAAAAATGTTGGCAGACCACGGTATTACCGATGTTGAGGTTATTTCAACCCCAGGACAGTTAACGGACCATTACAATCCAAAAAATAAAACCGTAAACTTGAGTGAGTCGGTTTACAACCAACGTAACGCAGCTGCGGCAGCGGTTGCAGCACACGAATGTGGACATGCTGTTCAACATGCGCAGGCGTATGAGTGGTTAAAAATGCGTTCGGCTTTAGTACCAGTGGTTAGCGTAACTTCAGGAATGTCGCAATGGGTGGTTATTGGAGGTTTGATGCTAGGTGCTGCTGCAGGAATGGGCATTGGTTATTATGTAGCGGTTGCTGGTTTAATCATGATGGGATTTGCAACCTTGTTTAGTTTTATAACATTACCTGTGGAGTACGATGCCAGTAATCGTGCCCTTGCTTGGTTGAAAAATAAAAACATGGTATCCCAACAAGAATATGCAGGATCGGAAGATGCGCTTAAATGGGCGGCACGAACTTATTTGGTAGCTGCTATAGGTGCTTTGGCGTCATTAATTTATTGGGCGCTTCAAGTATTTGGAGGATCTAGAGACTAAATAGTTTTATACAAATAATTAAAAAGAACCGGATTCTTAAATTTAATGTAAGAATTCGGTTCTTTTTTATATCTTTAATTTAGAAATCTTAACTAAATAAGTATTTATGGAAAACTTAGTTGAAAACAAATTAATGGTAAGCGAACTTTCAGAAGTTGATAAGGTTGCTTTTTATAAGAAAACCTATTCGCATGTGGCGGGTGGTGTTTTGGTATTTATTCTTTTTGAGTACCTATTGCTTCAAAGTGAAGCGGTTGTTAGTTTTGCCTTGTCCATGACACAAGGGTGGCGTTGGTTAATTATGCTAGGTGGTTTTATGTTTATAACCAATTACGCTGAAAGAATGACCTTGAAAACACCCGATAAAAACAAACAGTATCTTGCGTTTGGTCTTTATGTCCTTGCTGAAGCCTTTATTTTTGTGCCGCTTATTTATATTGCTGCATTTTATATGGATTCCGGTCCGGAAATTTTAAACCAAGCAGCTATTGTAACTTTGGCATTGTTCACAGGATTATCAGCCATCGTTTTTGTAACTAAAAAAGATTTTTCTTTTTTAAAAGCAGGTTTAACCGTTGGGTTTTTTATCGCTATTGGGTTAATCTTAGCGGGCTCATTATTTGGGTTTAATTTGGGACTTTGGTTTTCGGTTGGTATGTGTGTATTGGCTGCGGGTTCTATTTTATATCAAACTTCAAACTTGGTAAATAAATATTCAAATGATCAATATATTCCAGCTGCATTGGGTTTATTTGCGTCGTTGATGCTTCTGTTTTGGTACGTGCTTAGTATTTTTATGTCTAGAGACTAAAACCAAACAAATTATAACTTTAAAGCTCTGATATGTTTCAGGGCTTTTTTGTTTCTTTACTTTTTCTATTAAATTTCAATAATGAACAATTCTTTAGAATATTACAATAAACATTCAAAAATCTATAAAGTAGAAGCTCAAAAACTATATAAAATAATGACGATGTTAAGTGTTTATCGTCTTTTGGTTTTTGTACTAACAGGTTTTGGTATTTATATCATGTATGGAATTTGGCAAATAGCAGTAGTTATTGGTATTTTTGGTATTGCGGTTTTTCTGTATTTATTGTCAAAATACAACGATGTTAAATTGAAAAAACAGTTTAATGAAGCTTTAGTAACCATTAATGAAGATGAAATTGAAATCGGTTCCGGTAATTTTCACAACAGAGATGCTGGTTTGCAGTTTCAAGACCCCAATCATTTTTATAGTTTGGATATCGATTTGTTTGGGCGAGGTTCTTTTTTTCAATTTATAAATAGAACCACTATCAACGAAGGCACCCAAAATCTTGCCGATGCTTTAAAAGCAAACCATATTAAGGATATTGTTTCACGTCAAGAAGCCATTAAAGAATTAAGTTCAAAACCCCAATGGCGTCAACATTATTCGGCAACTTCCAGTTTGGTATCTGTTGAAACCCCTGCTAAACAAATTATTAATTGGTTACACGGTTATAAGTCCTTTTTACCAAGAATTTTCAAATGGTTGCCTTTAGTTTTTGCTTTGGGGTCTATAAGTGTTATTGTATTAGGTGTTTTCAATATATTAAATGCCGTTTTTATGGGGTCCTGGTTGGTTTTAGGTTTGGGAATTTCATCTGTTTACTTAAAGAAAATAAATGAGTTGGCATCCAATACCGATAAGGTGAAAGAAACGTTTCGCCAATACGCAGCACTTTTAAAATTGATTGAAAATGAATCGTTTTCATCAGATATTCTAAAACAAAAACAAGAACAAATTCAACAGGAAGGAAAAAAAGCTTCAGACATTTTCAAAGAACTTTCAAAGGCGATGGATGCTTTAGATAACCGAATTAATTTAGTATCGATTATCTTCGGAAATGGTTACTTTTTATTGGATATCAAAAACAGTTTTTTTATTGAACAGTGGATCAAAGAACATGCAAATAAAGTAGCAGATTGGTTTGAAGTCGTGTCATTTTTTGATGCCTATAATTCCTTAGGAAATTTTGCGTTTAATCATCCCGAGTTTGTTTATTCAAGCATTGAAGCAAATGAAGTCGTGATTAAAGCTGTAAACTTAGGGCATCCATTATTGAAAAAAAACAAACGTGTAGACAGTCATCTCACCATAGAACATGAACAATTTTTTATAGTTACAGGTGCGAATATGGCCGGAAAAAGTACATTTTTAAGAACGGTATCTTTACATATTGTTATGGCAAATGTTGGTTTGCCGGTTTGTGCAACGTCTAGCCGCTATTCCCCAGTAAAATTGATTACCAGCATGCGTACCACCGATTCGTTAACCGACGAGAGTTCGTATTTCTTCTCAGAATTAACACGTTTAAAGTATATTGTAGATGCCATTGATAAAGAACCTTATTTTATTGTTTTGGATGAAATTTTAAAAGGCACCAACAGTACCGATAAAGCTATTGGTTCTAGAAAATTTGTTGAAAAATTAGTGTCTTCAAACGCCACGGGCATTATAGCAACCCACGATTTAAGTTTGTGTGAGATTGAAAAGGAGCTGGACGATGTGAAAAACTATTATTTTGATGCCGAAATAATTAACGATGAACTTCATTTTGATTATACCTTAAAAGAAGGTGTCTGCAAAAATATGAATGCCTCTTTTTTATTGAAAAAGATGAATATTGTGTAAAATAAAGACGGAAGACGGATGACCGAAGATTATATATCCGCAACAATAAGAGTACTCTTTTTGGAAATTTTCAACTTTGCGTCTCTGCGATTTTGCGAGCAACTTTTAACCTTAAACATGAAACATTGAACTTTAAATCTAAACTTCCTAATGTGGGCACTACGATTTTTTCGGTAATGAGTGCCTTGGCAACCAAGCACAATGCCATTAATTTGTCGCAGGGTTTTCCAGATTTTGATAGCGACCAAAAATTAATCGATTTGGTAAGTCGCGCCATGAATTCTGGATATAACCATTATGCACCTATGTTGGGTAATTTAGAGCTTCGTGAAGCCATCTCAAAAAAAATCGATGCGCTTTACGGTACAACCTACCATACAGAAAATGAAATTACGGTTACTGCTGGTGCAACACAAGCTATTTTCACCATCATTTCAACGTTTATAAAACCTGGTGATGAGGTTATTTTTTTTAAACCAGCCTATGATAGTTACCAGCCCAATGTGGAATTAAACGGTGGTGTGATAGTGCCTATTCAATTGCAAGCATCCAATAATTTTAAGGTAGATTGGCATGAAGTGAAGGCAAAAATTAATAGTCAAACCAAAATGATTATTATTAACACGCCTCATAATCCAACGGGAACTGTTTTTTCAAAAGACGATATGCTACAGTTGGAAAATCTAACCAAAAACACCAATATCATGGTGCTAAGTGATGAGGTTTACGAACATATGATTTACGATGGCGCATCGCACCAAAGTGCCTGTTTGTTCCCCGGTTTAAAAGCAAGAAGCTTTGTAGTGGCATCGTTTTGTAAAACCTTTCATAATACGGGTTGGCGCATTGGGTACTGTTGTGCACCAAAGGAATTGATGCAGGAATTTGTAAAAGTGCACCAGTTTAATGTGTTTTGCATCCATCATCCCACCCAAAAAGGCATTGCCGATTATATGCAAGAGCCAAAGCATTATTTGGAATTATCAGGATTTTACCAAGAAAAACGGAATTTATTTCTTAATTTAATCAAAGATTCCAAGTTTAAATTTACAGCCTCAAAAGGCACTTATTTTCAAGTGTTGGATTATTCAGGAATAACCCAAGAATACGATGTGGATTTTGCTAAAAGATTAACAATAGAATCCGGAATTGCTTCAATTCCTCTGTCGGTTTTCAACAGTAATAATTTAGATAATAAAGTACTTCGGTTTTGTTTCGCTAAAAAAGATGACACATTAAAAAGGGCAGCAGATGTTTTAAATGGTATCTAGACTGTTAAATTGGTCTTAATATTAGTGACTTTTTCTAGTTCTATCAGTCTAAACTATTAGAACTGTAAAAGGAAAATATGAAATTGAAAAGAATAATACCAATATTGACTTTAGGACTTTTAATGGCTTGCGGAAGCAGTGAAAAGGTCATTATGGAAGATGGAAAAGTTTATGAGATTAAAGGCAGCAAGTTTTTTAATAATGGCACAAATGTTACCGAGCAGTTAACAGCCAACGAAAAGGAAATTATAAAAACGAATTTGCAAAAGCGTTTGGAGGCAGAGAAAATTGCCAATGAAAAACAAGAAACCATTGAAGCTGAACAACAACGCCTTGAAACCATACAAGAAGAAGCAAAAAGAAAGCAAAAAGAATTAGAAAAAGAGCAAGAGCTTTTGGAAGAAAAACTGGAAGCTAAAGAAGATGCTCGTAAAGATTTTTTAAAAGCTAAAGAACGTTTACAGAGCAAACAAGAGAAATATCAAAGGCTAAAAGAGAAAGGAAAGCTATCGCCATTGGATGAAGAAAAATGGAAAGCCCGATTTTTAGATTTAGAAGCTGATATAGAAGAAGCCAATCAAATACTTAAAAACTTAAAATAAAACAGCAATGAAAATTTTTACCACTATTTTATTATTTATATTTTGCATTAGTTTAAATGCACAAGAAGTTAATTTTAAAGATACTACTTATAAAATTAAGGGAAAAACCATTTTGCAGGATGGGGTAGATGTAACAACAACACTTTCGGTTGAAGACCAAGCAGGTGTTTGGGAGGCATTTAATAAGCAAAAAGCATTGGATAAAGAACGAGAAGCAGCTGAAAAAGCCATAAAAAAGGCTGAAAAAGAACAAAAAGCCGCAGAAAAGAAGCAGAAAAAAGCCGAAAAAGAATTAAAAGCCAAAGAAAAAGCACAGTCTAAATTTGAAGATGCAAATGATGATTATAAAAAAGCTGTTGCTAAATACGAAAAGCTAAGTAAGAAAGGAAAATTATCTCCTAACGATGAAGCAAAATGGCTTGAAAAAATACAAGACTTAAAAGAAGACATCGAAAAAGCAAAACGCAAGCTTTAGTTTTTAGTTAAAATATGCAAGACCAACTTAAAGTAGCCTTAATACAGTCCAATTTGGTTTGGGAAAACCCGAAGCAAAACCGAAAAAACTTTGAGGAAAAAATGGAAAGTATTTCCAATGGGGTAGATGTTATTGTATTGCCCGAAATGTTTTCAACAGGGTTTACAATGAAACCTGAGCAGGTAGCAGAAACCATGGATGGGAAAACGGTTGTTTGGATGCAAAACCAAGCTTTAAAAACAGGTGCAGCCATTGTAGGGAGTCTAGTTATTTCGGAAGCTGGAAATTATTATAACAGACTGCTTTTTGTAGAACCTTCAGGTAATATTACAATTTACGATAAAAGGCATACGTTCACCTTGGCAGGAGAAGATAAAGTTTATACGGCCGGCAAGCAAAAAGTTATTATAGACTACAAAGGTTGGAAAATTTGCCCCATGGTTTGTTACGATTTGCGTTTTCCCGTTTGGGCAAGAAACGTAGAGAATTACGATGTATTATTGTATGTGGCCAATTGGCCAAAAGCAAGAATTTTAGCTTGGGATACCTTATTGAAAGCGCGCGCCATAGAGAATATGAGTTACGTTGTGGGTGTAAACCGAGTTGGTTTAGATGGAACACAAATTGAATACTCAGGAAATTCGGCCGTGTATGATGTGTTGGGTACAGATATTTCTGCTATAAGACCTAATAAAGAACAAATTGATGTGGTTAGTTTAGAGCGCAACCACATCAATTTTTACCGTAATAAACTCAAGTTTTTAGACGATAAAGACGCTTTTAGTCTGAAATAAACTCCAAAGTTTCGGGGTAACCCCAATCGGCACGCACTTCTATTTCTTTAAAGTGGCTAACCCGCTCGGGCTGTATTTTTTTAAGATAGCTACCCGAATCATATCTGCCATTGCCATTAGCATCGTGTATAACTCTTATGTAATAGGTGCTGGGTTGCAAGTTTAAAAAATCTACAGTTTCTGGTTTTGTCGTGTGCCTTTCGGCTTTTACCTCGCCTTTTTCAGTAGTTAGTTGTATGATAAGTGGATAATTGGCATTCACCAAAGTGAAACGCACAAAACCAAAATCGGAAGCTTTGCGTGTGCTTAAACTAAAATTTAAAGTATCGTTTTTATTGTCAAAAAAATCAGTGAAAGCTTCGGGCAATATCCGCATTTTATAATTGTTTTCATCTGTTTTTTTAAAGTTGAACACATAGGTATTGTTAATAGAATCAAGAACGGTGGTAAAATCAACCTTAGTAGAGTCTTTATTAATAAGATTTACTTTTGAAGCATCAAAATGAACAAAAGGAATGCTTCCCCGTATTTTAAAAGGTTCTTCCACGCCAATAGATCCAGAAGGCGTCCCATTAATGGTTAACGAATCTTTTTTCTGTTTTCTAATTTTTACAGTGTAATCTTTATCAAAATTGGTGTTAGTTACGTTTAAAATAAGCGAATCCACTTCTAGTTTGGGCTTGTACCAATAATAAAGCGTATCCGTTTTTGCATCTTTGGTAATGCGAGCATTAAAATCGGCAGGAATTTCAGATCTAACGTTCACCTTCATTTTACTAAAATCGCCTTCATAACCAATAGCTATTTTTTGGGTAGCAGCTATTTGTGGTCTGTTGGCTTTAAAATCCAGTTCTTCTTTAAATAATCTAAGGGTATAGCTGGAGTCGGTAGGAACCGTGATAAAACTTTTATAATAACCTATTTGATCTGTTTTTTGCTGAAATTTATTATCACCATTGCCATCTTTCAACGCCATAAGCATATACTTTCCTGCTTTAATATTGTCAATGGAAAACGTGGTAACACTATCTAAAGTATTGGTAATGTATTTTGGTTTTTCTTTGTAAATAATAGAATCGGTAAAGGTGGAGTCTACCTCATAAAGTGCTACATTTACAAAGGTTTCAGGCTGTCTTTTTAAGGCATCTACAATATTTCCTTTTACACTTAGCGAATCAATATAACTCCCTGTGGAAAACACATATCTGTAATACGGGAACGGATTTCCTTCGTTGTTATCGGTAATACTATTCCCAAAATTGAAAGCATAGGTTGTGTTTGGTTGTAGCGTATCAAAAATTTTAATGGTAATGTATTTGCTGGCACCACCAAGCGGCGTAATTTCGGGTTGGGTGTTCATGGGTGGCGAAATAATAAGCTGTTTCTGTACATCTTTTATTTTTACATACTCATCAAAATAAATTTTAATAACCTTCGCATTAAAGTTTGTATTAAAATTTTTTGGAATCTCATTTACAATTCTAGGAGGTGTTTCGTCTTTTGGTCCACCTTCGGGTGTCCCTCTATTGGCACAGTTTACAAAAACAAGGCCTAAAAAAATCAATAAAATAAAACTTGTAAGGGTTTTGTTCATCGCCAATTTTAAATTTTGTACAAACCTACATAATTTTAAAGATATAACGGTTAACTCTTTAGGCTATTGCTATGGTAGCAACACTTATTTTTATGTTTTTTGCATGGTTCAATATGCTTATGCAAGCTTCTAAAGTAGCGCCTGTGGTAATAATATCATCAACCAGTAAAATATGTTTGTTTTCTATGGATTCGGGGTTTTTTATAGCAAACAATTCATCGGTATTGCTCCAACGTGCCAACCTACTTTTAATGGTTTGAGATTGGGTGTTGGTCACTTTTACAAGCACATCATCTACATATTGGGCATCCAAAGCTTTGGCAATTTGTTGCCCAAATTTGGCAACCTGGTTGTAACCCCGCTTTTTAAGCTTCTTTTTATGCAACGGCACAGGAACAACCATGTCAATAGATTGGTAAGCATCCAAAGTTTTTAGTTCACCACCAAGCCAATTTCCTAAGGTATATCCAATAGTTTCATAGCCTTTGTACTTCAAATTATGTACAAGTTGCTGTACCAATCCCTTTTTTTCAAACCTAAAAAGCGCCGTACCGTTTTCAATTTCAGCACGTCCATAAAGCACTTTTTTAACCGCATCATCACCGTCCAAATGAAAATTGGTAACGGGCAAATCATGCCTGCAATTCACACAAATCGTATCTTCATGGTCGTGCAATAAGTTAAGGCAAGCATAACATACTTTTGGGAATAGCAAATCGATTACAGGTTTAAGCATAAAATAAATAATTATTGTTTGGGCGTTACCACAAGGGTCGGGCTTTCCGCTATATCTTTTGTTTTTTTTCATTCCAATAAAAGAAGGAATTCATCATATAAATATTGTCAGCCAAAGCGCATTTTTATGTGTAAAAAACAAAAGGATGCCGCTTCAATCCCTAACGCATTTAAAAATAAGCAAATTCATAGGTAATTTTTACTAAAGAACGCATTTAGTTTGGTGCGGTTTTTTATTTTTGCACCATGGCAAATAACGACGATCAATTTAAAAAAGTAATCTCTCACGCAAAGGAGTATGGTTACGTGTTTCAAAGTAGTGAAATCTACGATGGATTAAGTGCAGTTTACGACTACGCACAAAATGGTGCAGAACTAAAGAAAAACATTCGCGACTACTGGTGGAAAGCCATGGTGCAAATGAACGATAATATTGTAGGTATAGATGCAGCCATTTTTATGCATCCTACCACTTGGAAAGCTTCAGGGCACGTTGATGCGTTTAACGACCCGTTAATTGACAATAAAGATTCCAAAAAACGCTACAGAGCCGATGTGTTAATAGAAGACTATTGCGCTAAAATTGAAGCAAAAATTGATAAAGAAGTTGAAAAAGCTGCCAAACGTTTTGGTGATGCTTTCAATAAAGAAGAATTTGTTACAACAAACACCCGTGTTGTAGCATATCAAGAAAAAATAAATGCAACGCTTTCGCGTATGGCAAAATCCTTGGAAAACGAAGATTTAGCCGATGTTAAAGCTTTAATAGAAGAACTGGAAATTGCCGACCCACTTACAGGTTCTAGAAACTGGACCGATGTAAAGCAATTCAATTTGATGTTCGGAACAAAACTAGGAGCATCTGCTGAAAACGCGATGGATTTATACCTGCGCCCTGAAACGGCTCAAGGTATTTTTGTTAACTTTTTAAACGTTCAAAAAACAAGCCGTTTAAAAATTCCTTTCGGCATTGCACAAACCGGTAAAGCCTTTAGAAATGAAATTGTGGCGAGACAATTTATTTTCAGAATGCGTGAGTTTGAACAAATGGAAATGCAGTTTTTCATCAAACCAGGAACCCAAAAAGAATGGTTTGAGCACTGGAAAGAAACCAGAATGAAATGGCATTTAAGCTTGGGCATGGGAACTGATAATTATCGTTTTCACGACCACGAAAAATTAGCACATTACGCGGATGCCGCTACCGATATTGAGTTTAAATTTCCATTCGGGTTTAAAGAATTGGAAGGGATTCACTCTAGAACCGATTTCGATTTATCGCAACACGAAAAATATTCAGGTAAAAAATTACAGTATTTTGACCATGAAGACAATGCGAGTTACACCCCATATGTATTAGAAACGTCTATTGGTTTAGACCGTATGTTTTTAGCGGTTTTCTCAAACTCTTTGGTTGAAGAGGAGTTAGAAAACAACACCACACGTACCGTTTTAAAATTACCAGCAGTTTTAGCGCCAATTAAGGCTGCCGTATTGCCATTGGTTAAAAAGGATGGTTTACCGGAAATAGCCAAACAAATTGTAGATGATTTGAAATGGGATTTCAACGTAGACTATGATGAAAAAGATGCCGTAGGGCGTCGTTACAGAAGGCAAGATGCCAACGGAACACCGTTTTGTATTACTGTAGACCACGATACTTTAGAAAACAACACCGTTACCATTCGTCATAGAGACTCCATGGAGCAAGAACGTGTGAAAATTGAAGATTTAAGAGATATTATCAAGCAAGAAGTGGATGTACGCTCTTGGTTAATGAAAATGTAATCAATTCCCGCGAAGGTGGGAATCTCATAATATAAAAACCCAAGCATAATTTGTTTGGGTTTTTTGTTATGAACATATTTGTATGTCAATCAATCAGTTGTTAATTGAGCTTATGCTCTTCAGAATTTTTATTGCGTTTTCATTATTTGGGTTTAGCCCAATTGATTTTTTGTAATTTTCAATGGCAGCTTCTTTATTTCCCATTTTTAAAAGACATTCCGCGTAACTATCATAGGTGTTGAAGGCGTTAGGGTATAATTTAATGTTAAGTTTAAATATCTTTAATGCATCTTCATCCTTTTGTTTCTTCATTAGTGCATAGCCAAAGCTATTTAGTCCTTTTTCTGAAATGTCATGTATTGGGTCGTTCTTGTCTTCATTTTCAATAATTTCAATAATACTTTCAATTGATTTACTGTTTATTAGTTCAATCAATTTAGTTCTGTTCATGGCTTTGACTCTTTCTTTTTGTTCTGCTAAAGTAGGAACGCCATATTTTAGTCTTTCATAATCAGAAATTTTCGTTGTATCTATTTCTGCCGATTCCCAAGGTGCATCTGGCCCTTTTCTGTAGTATTGTGTTCCATAAATTTGAGGTTTATCCATACTAAGTAAGTGTCTGTCAATAGCTGCTGCTAAAAGCCATTTGTTTGTAGTTGAATCTAAGTCAACAGATTTTTTCATAAATTCTACTGCCATGCGATAATGGGTTGAATCTAAACCGTGTTGGAAAATCATAGCAGCATTTTTATAATCTAAAGAGGTGCGGACTTTGTTTGAATCTAATAATTGAATAACTCTAATCCTTCTTAAACTATCATTCTTACCTAATAATTCCCAATCTACATCGTCATAATTTCCACTTCTGTCTAATTGGTCTTTTTTGTATATTTCAATTAATTCTAAGTTGTCGCTAAACGCTTCTGCTGAATTGAATGTTTGTTTTTTAGTTTTGCAAGAGATGGTAATTATAATAATTGAAATAATGGCTATTTGTTTCGATATTTTCATTTGCTTGCCTTATAATGTTGAAATATAAATGTAGTAATTTAGTTTCAAACTAAAACTAAAAATACTACAATATTATTTCAGAGTAGATTTCGATTAAAAGTGAAATAATAAATATGTTGCTTTGAGAGTGGATTTTCCACAACCAACAATCAAAATCTTTCGCATAGTGGGATTTGTTAAGTAATTTTGTAAGAACTCAATGAATGAAAGGTATTTATTAAACAACATGCAACTATGAACAAAGCAATATTAATTACAGCCTCAGTTTTAGGAATCACAAGTGTTATTTTAGGGGCGTTTGGTGCACATGGCTTGAAAGAATTAATCACTCCAGAAGCACAACAAACTTTTGAGACAGGGGTGCGCTACCAAATGTATCATGCCATTTTGCTGTTGTTTGTGGGCACTACGGTGCATGTGAGGCTTAAATTCAAAAAGCAAATTTATTTCTTTACATTGATAGGCATCGTGTTGTTTTCGGGATCCATATATGGGTTGGCAACAAATGCATTAACCACCTTCGATTTTAAAATCATAGGGTTTATAACACCCATTGGCGGATTGCTTCTAATAATTTCATGGACACTCCTATTTGTTAATTTCTTAAAAATGAAACATTAGAATAAGAAAAATTTAAAAATATTATTATATTTTTGCATTAAACATAATTTAACTACGTGTTATGATAAACAATGACCAGATTACGAAGACGATTTCGTTGGAAAAATATGGAATAAAAAATGCAAAAATTAACTATCAATTATCGCCAGAACAACTTCATGATATTGCTATAGAAAAAGGTCAAGGTGTTGAGGCATCTTCAGGCGCTTTAGCAGTTAATACAGGTGAATTTACAGGACGTTCCCCAAAAGACCGATTTATTGTTGAAGATGCCATTACCAAAGACAAAGTTTGGTGGGGCAATATCAACATCCCTTTCGATGCCGATAAGTTTGATGCTTTATATAATAAAGTGGCAGATTATTTATCAAACAAAGAAATTTTTGTGCGCGATTGTTATGCCTGTGCCGATGAAGATTACAGATTAAACATTCGTGTTATTAACGAATATCCTTGGAGCAACCAATTTGCATACAACATGTTTTTGCGCCCAACGGATGAGGAGTTAAAAAACTTCGAATCGGAATGGACCGTGGTAAACGCACCTGGGTTTATGGCAAATCCAGAGGTTGATGGAACACGCCAACATAATTTCGCTATTTTAAACTTCACTAAAAAAATAGCGCTTATTGGCGGCACGGGTTATACCGGTGAAATTAAAAAAGGTATTTTTTCCGCATTGAATTTTATCCTGCCCGTATATAAAAACACCTTGCCCATGCATTGCAGTGCCAATGTGGGGAAAGATGGCGATACGGCTATTTTCTTCGGGTTATCTGGTACAGGAAAAACAACCCTTTCTACCGACCCCAATAGAAGTTTGATTGGTGATGATGAGCATGGTTGGACTGCCGAAAATACCGTTTTCAATTTTGAAGGCGGATGTTATGCCAAAGTGATCAATCTTTCAAAAGATAACGAACCTGAAATTTATGATGCCATTAAAAAAGGCGCCATTCTTGAAAATGTTATTTTAGATGAAAAGGGCAACGTTAAGTTTGAAGATACTTCCATTACACAGAATACAAGGGTGAGTTATCCTATAAATCATATCGAGAATATTCAAATACCTTCCATTGGGAAGAACCCAAAAAACATTTTCTTTTTAACAGCCGATGCTTTTGGGGTATTGCCTCCCATTTCAAAGTTAACGCCAAGTCAGGCAGCCTATCATTTTATTTCGGGTTATACCGCCAAAGTAGCAGGAACCGAAGCGGGAGTTTTAGAGCCAACACCTAATTTTTCGGCGTGTTTTGGAGCGCCTTTTATGCCCTTGCATCCTGCGAAATATGCGGAAATGTTAAGTAATAAAATGATAGAGTCTGGTGTAAATGTGTGGTTGGTAAATACGGGATGGACAGGTGGTCCTTACGGCGTAGGGACTCGAATGAAATTAAAATATACCCGAGCCATGATTAATGCGGTGCTGAATGGCGATTTAGGTTTGTATAATTATGATGATTATCACATCCATTCCGTATTTGGCGTGGCGCAACCAAGAGAATGCCCAGGCGTTCCAACCAGTGTGTTAAGCCCAAGAGCCACATGGAACGATGATGAAGCCTATTATACCACAGCCTTTAAACTTACCAATGCATTTCGTGAAAATTTCAGGAAATTTGAAGCTTATGCCAGTGAGGAAATAAGACGAGGCGGACCGCAACGTTATGCCTTTTAAAACATAAAGGATCTATCTGAAAAGTGTGTTTTTTCGTCATTGCGAGGTACGAAGCAATCTCTTCAGGCTAACTTCAATTTGAAAGATTACGTTGTCGTGCCTCCTCGTTATGACGACTAATTTTAACTTTTTAGAAAGCTTCGTGGCACCTATCTAACCAAGCTAAAATGCCCCTTTAGGGTTCTGCCATCGTTATAGGTTATAAAATACCAATAATCGTTCACGGGCATTGACTTTCCATTAAAATTTCCGTCCCAACCTTCAGAGATTTCGTTTATGGTCTTTATCAATTTTCCGTAGCGATCAAAAATATGCACGCTCAGGATGTTGTCCAATGGGTTGGGTACCGTCCAAATATCGTTCCTACCGTCGTTATTTGGGGTAAAGAATTTAGGGAAAGCGTTTTTTTCATTTCCGTTTACAAACATTTCCGTTGTAAAGTATTCTTCGGAGCAATCCGTAGCATCGCCATCTAAATTGTACGGGATGATACGTACATACACCACCGTGTTTTCGGGTAAATGTGTTGGAAAACTGTAACCGGTCGTATTGCCAACATCCAAGGTATTCAATATGTCAGAACCTCCCGAAGTTGTCCCAACGCTCAATGTGTAACCAGTGGTATCTGCAGCAGGGTTCCAAGTCAAAGAGGTATTAACGGGTACATTGGTAGCACCCGATAACGGAGCGGATAGCATGGTGCAGCTTGGTAAAACGATAAAGCTTTCGGTGGTAAAGGAAGCTTCTGTACAATCATCAAGTTCGTTCTGTGTATTGTACGGTATTATCCGCACATAAATAGTGGTGTGTTCGGGCAAATCGTCGGGTAAGTTGTAAATGGTTTTGTTGCCCACATCAAAAGCATTTAAAATATCGGTACCTCCCGGAACGGTTCCCACGCTTAATTTATAGCCTTTGGCATTGGGGGCAAAATCCCAAGAAATGTTGGTGCCAACAGGTACGTTGGTGGCGTTTGGCAAAGGCAACAACAGGGTAGTACATGCCAATTGTGGCGCTATGGATAGTTTAAATGCCTGCTCTTCGGCACAGCCTGCAATTTCCTTGTCAAAAATATAAAGCGTAACGGGGTATGCGCTGAAGTCCTCAAAAAGGATGATATCACCAGCCTTATAAGCCTTTCCTTTTCCGTTGGGCTGTGTATAATACTGTTCGCTTCCCGAAAGGCCATATCCGGTAATGGGGGGCAGTGTATAGCTGCCGGTTGCAAACTGCCAACTTAGAGTGTTTATGTAAAAAGCGGCGCTCCCACCATCGGTAATTGTCCAATTATCGGTTGGTCTTGAAAAATCCCGAGTCCAATTGCCGCTGCTCATCATGTTTTCCCTAGCGGCGGTTCCTGCGCAATACTTGCTGTTGCCCCCATGAAAATTAACATTGTGCTGTAAATCAATCTTGTCCCAACCAATAAGTAGGGCATCGTAATTGGCAATGGATAGGGTAACCCCAGCAAACATATTTGCCATATTGGTAACGTTTATAACGTTCCAGCGGCCTAGGTTTTGGTCAAAAGAAATGGCGTTGGCGAACATACTTTCCATAGTAACAACATTGGTTACGTTCCAGTTGCCAATGTCCTGGTTAAAGGACGTAGCATTGGCGAACATATCTGTCATGTCTATAACATTCCCCACGTTCCAATTGCCTATATTTTGGTTAAAGGAAGTGGCTCCCGAAAACATATTCAACATTAAAGTAACATTGCCCATGTTCCACCTGCCAATATCCTGGTTGAATGAGGTAGCGTTTGTAAACATACTGTGCATGGAGATTATATTGCTAACGTTCCATTGGCTAATATCTTGATTGAAGGATGTAGCTCCAGAAAACATGGCGTTTAGATTGTTTACATTTCCAACATCCCAAAAACCAATGTCTTGATTGAATGCTTCTGCTCCAAAAAACATCATGGTCATATTAGTTACATTGGCGACATCCCAAATGCCGATATCCTGATTGAATGAGTCAGCATCTGCAAACATACCAAACATATCAACTACTTTACTCACGTCCCAACTACCAATGTCTTGATTAAATGATTTTCCTCCTGCAAACATTTCTTGCATATAGACCACATTGCTTGTGTCCCAACCGCTTATATCTTGATTAAATGTCATAGGGTAAATATTGGCTGGGGTAGGTGGTACAAACATCCCGCTTGAAAACATCGCATACATGTTAGTTACTTTGCTTACATCCCAACCACCAATATCTTGATTGAATGATATAGCTCCAAAAAACATCCCAGACATATTGGTAACCTTGCTTACATCCCAATCACCTATATATTGGTTAAATGAAGTGGCATTGGAAAACATCCAACTCATATTAGTCACATTACTGACATCCCAACGACCAATATCTTGATTAAAGAATGACTTAGTAGGGTATTCAAAATAAAACATTTCGGACATGTCGGTTACATTGCTCACATCCCAACCGCCAATATCCTGATTGAAATTTGTGGCATACGAAAACAATCCGGACATGTTGGTAATGTTGCTTACATCCCAATTATCAATATAAGAATTGAACTTAATGGCGCCAAAAAACATACGCTGCATGCTTTTTACATTGCTTAGGTTTGGCGTATCGGTAAAGTTGCCCTGTAAATTACGGCACCCTGCAAAAGCGTTTTCCATAGAGGCCCAAGCATTGTTTCCCCATTGTTCTATGGTCAATAGTTTGTCCTTATCGCCTAGATCAAAAAAATAAATCCTGGGGAAGGTGCCTGTAATGCTTACCGTGTAAGTGCCTGGTGTTGCATAGGTATGGGTAGCACGACCTGTATGGGTAGTTATGTTGCCATCGCCCCAATCTACCGTGTAGTTGTAGGTTTCAGTAGCAAAGGTTGGTATAATGATTTGGTTATTGGCAGATTCTCCGGGGTTGTCTGTTTTCCAAGTGGTAATGAATGGCGTGGTGCCACCATAGGTTTTTGTGACTAAAAAAAAGAAAGTCAAAAAAAGAAAACAGAAAACACCTCTTTTGTACATTTTGATTTAACGTCTTTTAATCAAAGATTAATGTTGGATAATATTATAAAAAAAAGTGGTTGGTTGTAGTGTATTGAATTAAATAACTATAAAAAAATTCTTTATAAGTTCCATCAAGGATAGGTGTAGTGATATCGATACATATTCCTTTCTTCAAAATTTTTTAAATTAAATAATAGAATAAATAAAATTTATGTGAAACGTATATGAGAAAGCCATAGGCTAGAAAGGCTAGGTATTCTATGTGTGTTTCTAAAAATAATAGCCATATGGAAAAGAATATGGCTATTGTTTTTAAGTTGCAAATATTATATTAGTTTCCAGTGTAACTAATATAATATTTGGCACTTGCAGTTGCCATATTACTTGAATCGTAAAGTTCTAAATTAAAAGATAGATTAGATCCATTTTGTATGGTAATAGTTTTTGTTACAGTTTGTACGGGACCATAGGACCATTCTCCATTCAAATAATTTCCTCCTTCTATATAATTGTAATTATAGTCATCATACACATAACTATAGCATTCAGCATCAGGATCACTAAGAGTAGTTTCGATTTTAATTGTGACAGTAATAGTTGACGCCCCTGAGGCATTTATGCCAATCAAATATTGTTCAGGGTCAACAGACCAGTAAGGATGATCTCCTGTAATAGAGCTTTCAACGATAAGTGTTTCAGACATAGAAGGGGCATAAAAGAATTCGTCAACAGGTCTGCTAGATTGTGCATAAATATTAACTCCTGTAAAGAGCGATAACACTAGAAATGCAAATAATTTTTTCATAATTTTAAAGGTTTAGATTAATATATAATTTTTATAAACTTACAAAAACAGTAAGTATAAGATTATAGATTAATAACCAAAATCTATAAATTAAAGTTCTTTTTATAATAAAAAAAAGCCCGATTTCTTTAAATCGGGCTTTTGATATAAATCTTAATGAAGCTTATTTAGCTTTATTTACTTTTTCAATATATTTTTCTAAGGCCATCGTCATAGATGGTGTTTCAGGTGTAGGAGCAGCAATATCAATACGTAATCCTTTTTCTTCAGCAGCTTTAATTGTGGTATCTCCAAATACAGCTATACGTGTGTCGTTTTGTTTGAAATCTGGAAAATTATGGAACAAAGAATCAATTCCCGAAGGGCTGAAGAATACTAAAATATCATAATATACATCAGCTAAATCGGAAAGATCGCTAATTACGGTTTTGTAAAAAATAGCTTGTTTCCAATCTACACCCAAAGCATTTAAAGTATCTGGCACTTCATCCTTAACTTTATCGGTATTTGGCATTAAGAATTTCTCGTCTTTATATTTTTTGATTAAGGGAGATAATTCAGAAAATGAACGCTTGCCAACATAAATTTTGCGTTTTCTGTATACCACATATTTTTGAAGATAAAAAGCAACAGCTTCCGATTGACAAAAATATTTCATGGTATCGGGCACTTTAAAGCGCATTTCTTCAGCAACTCTAAAAAAGTGGTCTATAGCATTTCTACTGGTTAAAATAATAGCAGTATAATTATTTAGGTCTACTTTCTGTTGTCTGATTTCTTTTGCAGAAACGCCTTCAACGTGAATGAATGGCCTAAAATCTATTTTTACTTTTTGTTTTTCTATTAAATCGAAGTAAGGCGAGTTTTCTATTTTAGGTTCAGGTTGAGATACTAAAACGGTTTTCACTTTCATAGGCGCAAGATGGTTAATTCTTCTATTTTGAAATAATTACCTTGTATAAAATGATACACGGTGCGATTTCAAGTGCGCAAAGATATAAAATAAAATAAAAAAAGTTGTATTTAATTAAACTTTGATGTGCTTTAAACGAAGTAAATAGGCCTATAAAGATTACAATAACCAATAAAATAACAATTACGTAAAAAAAGGTTAATGTTGGACCAAAACTAAACAGTAATAAGGCGTTAATAGGTATGAGTACAATGCCCAAATAGTTTTTGTAACTTATTTTTTGAAAGAGGTATTGGTCTATCATAGAATCCATTTCAAAAAGACTGCCTATAAGGCGCTCAACAAACACTTTTATTAGAATGAATACACAAATGCCAAATGAAATTTTAAACATGGTATCAGGCGAAATGGTATTAGTGTTTGTGAAAAACTTAAAGCTTATAAAACAAAAAAGAGATACGGAAATAATAAGGTTGGTAAACAGTAAAGCATCAAACTTGTCGAAAAATTTCTGCTCGCGCGAATAAATTTTAAGATACTTCGAATTACCTAAAACAGCAATAAAATCATTAAAGCGTTTGGGAGATGCTAATTTTGCTGCAGCAACAGTGGCAAGCCCCACTACAAGCAAGATGGTAAAAAAATCGTTTGATATACTTTCCCTTAACATACCGTAAAATTATTATAAATATTTCAGAAGATACTTTAATTATTAAGGAATATTTAAAATAAATAAAACTCTAATAATGTACATTTGCTAAAAATTAATTCATTTTCTTTAAAAACGAATGACTGATACAATTGTTATCATTCCTACATACAATGAAATAGAAAATATTGAAGCTATCATAAAAGCAGTATTTTCTCAATCGGACGATGTACATATTTTGATTGTAGATGATAACTCACCAGATTTAACAGGCTTAAAGGTAAAGGAACTCCAAAAGGAGTTTCCAAAAAGATTGTTTTTAGAGGTTAGAAAAGAGAAATCGGGTTTGGGTACCGCCTATATACATGGGTTTAAATGGTGCTTGAAAAACAAGTATGAATATATTTTTGAAATGGATGCCGATTTTTCGCACAACCCTAATGATTTGGTTAGGTTGCACGATGCATGCCATGTACAAGGTGCCGATTTAGCCATTGGTTCACGCTATGTAACCGGTGTAAATGTGGTAAATTGGCCCATGAGTCGGGTACTTATGTCGTATTTTGCATCGCGCTATGTGCGTGTTATTACGGGAATGAGAATTCACGACACCACCGCTGGTTTTGTATGTTACAAACGTAAGGTATTGGAAACCATTAATTTAAATAAAATTAAATTTATTGGTTACGCCTTTCAAATTGAAATGAAATTTAAAGCCTATTTAAAAGGATTTGAGATAAAAGAAGTGCCTGTAATTTTTACAGATAGAACATTAGGAGAATCAAAATTAAGTTCAGGAATAATATCCGAAGCTATTTTTGGCGTTATTTCCATGAAAATAAAAAGTCTATTTAAAAAGTAGATACGCTTATGAAACATCTGTAACTATGTTTTGATGCATAAGGGAGATTATTATATGGATGAACCATTTGACCTTAAAAATAATAGAACAAGCAAATGAAACCGAAAAAGATACTTATTAAAAACGCTCATATTGTAAATGAAGGGGTTACGTTTAATGGCGATATATTAATTGAAGGAGAATATATTAAAGAAGTTAGCGACTCTATAAGTGCAAAATCTTCAGATGTGCATGTTATTGATGCAGAAGGTAAATATTTGTTGCCAGGAGCAATTGATGACCAAGTGCATTTTAGAGAGCCAGGACTAACCGAAAAGGCAACCATAGAAACTGAAAGTAAAGCAGCCATTGCTGGTGGGATTACCTCGTTTATAGAAATGCCCAATACCAATCCGCAAACAACAACCATTGAAAAATTAGAAGAAAAGTTTGAAATCGCTGCTAAAACATCTTCTGCCAATTACTCGTTTATGTTTGGTGGTACCAACGATAATTTAGAAGAAATTTTAAAGGTCGATTCAAAAAACGTGGCAGGATTGAAACTATTTTTAGGGTCTTCTACAGGCAATATGTTGGTGGACGATACTAAAGTTTTAGAGAAAATCTTTAAAAGTACCAAGTTACTCATTTCTGTGCATTGTGAAGATGAAGCGACAATTAAAAAGAACTTTCAAGAGCATTTAGATAAATTTGGTGAAGATATTCCGGTAAAGTACCATCCTATTATTAGAAGTGAAGAAGCTTGCTATTTATCATCTTCACAAGCTATTAAATTAGCCGAAAAGACAGGGGCAAGACTTCATGTTTTTCATCTTTCAACAGGAAAAGAAACCAGTTTGTTCAGTAATAAAATTCCTTTAAAAGATAAAAAAATTACTGCTGAGGTTTGCATACACCATTTATGGTTTTCAGATGAAGATTACGATAAAAAAGGAACTTTTATTAAATGGAATCCAGCTGTTAAAACAGGAAAAGACAGAGAGAAATTGTGGGAGGCTTTGTTGGACGACCGGATTGATGTGATTGCTACAGACCATGCACCGCATACTATAGAGGAAAAGAAAAACGTTTACACAAAAGCACCATCAGGTGGCCCATTGGTGCAACACGCACTGCCTGCCATGTTGGAAATGCACCATAAGGGTAAAATTTCAATAGAAAAAATTGTTGAAAAAATGTGTCATAACCCCGCTATTTTGTTTCAGGTTGAAAAGCGCGGCTATATAAAAGAAGGTTATTTTGCCGATTTGGTTTTGGTAGATTTAAACAACCCATGGACGGTGAAAAAAGAAAACATTTTATACAAATGTGGTTGGTCGCCGTTTGAAGGAACCACGTTTAAATCCAGAATAACACATACCTTTGTAAATGGTAATTTAGTGTATCAAAATTCTAAATTCAATGATGTGAAAGCTGCTAAGCGATTAACTTTTGATAGGTCATGATGAAAAGACTTCTAATTTCTTTAACTGTTATTTTTCTTGTTGCTGCATGTGGTTTTGGAGGTCCGGAAAAACCTAAAAATCTGATTTCAAAGGAAACCATGGTTAACATTTTAATTGATGCCAGATTAATGGGGTCGGCTACCTTTATCGATAAACAAAAAATGCTTGAACATGGCATTAAGCCAGAGAACTATGTTTTTGAAAAATACGGGATAGATAGTTTGCAATTTGCTTCAAGCAACGCGTACTATGCCTATCATATAAAAGAGTACGAAGAAATTTATAATACTGTTACAGATAGTCTAGAAAGGTTGAAAAAAACTTTAAATGAGCTGAAATTAAAAGAAGAAAAAGAGGAGAAAAAAAGAGTGCAAGATTCTATTGATGCTTTAAAAGTTAAAGATTCATTGGATATAAATAAGATAAAAGATTCTTTAACTACAGGTACATTAAAAAAGCAGATAAAAAAAGACGAAGGCGCCTTAATTAATCCTGTTTCCTATAAGTAGCGCCAATTTCCAAAATAATTTCTTCAATACATTTGAAATTGTAATTTAAAGTTTCTTTAAATTTCTCGCTGCTATAATTTGTTTCAGACATTAACGAAGAGGTCAGGTGTTTCGTTAATTGTCTTCTTTTGCCCGTTAATTTATGGTTTAACCAATCCAATCTCCAACCTAAACTTAATAAAAAAGGACTCGCTAATTTTTTTGGTGGCTTTGCATTTACAGATTGTGCCAAAGTTTGTAAAAAAAGCTTATAAGTCCAATTTTCAGCAACTAAAACAAAGCGTTCGTTTGTAATGTCGCTTTTCATTAATTGTATCATAGCATTTACCACATCGTTAACCCCAATAAGTGCAATGGTACCGGAAGTGTAATATTTTAAGCCGGCATGTGCTCTCTTAAATAAGCTACCAGTACCAAAACGCCAAATACCTGCACCTAAAATTACTCCCGGATTTACAATTACGGCGTTTAAACCTTCTTGGGTACCGCGCCAAACTTCCATTTCGGCACCATACTTGGTAATGGCATATACATTGTTGTCATCTTCTGGATTCCAAATGGTTTCTTCTGTAATGGCTTCATTATGAAGTGTTTTTCCTAATGTAGCAATAGAACTAACATAGCAAAGTTTTTTTATGTTATTTGAAATGCAAAAGTTTACAATATTGGCAGTGCCTTCAATATTTGTTTTCCTTAAAAGTTGGTATTTATCGGGTTCAAAAGATACAAATGCAGCACAGTGGTAAACATAAGTAACGTTTTTAAAAGCTTCGGTTAACGATGGGATGTCTAAAATATCAGCCTGTACCCATTCAATAACTTCAAAAACTTTCATGTAATTGCCGCCATAGGTAGCAAAAACATTTTTTACTTGTTCCAGTTTTCGTTCACTTCTATAAATAGCTCTAACGGTTTCGTTATTACTTGCCAATTTATACAGCAAATGCGAACCTACTAAACCGGTACTTCCTGTTACTAAAATCATGCGCCTAAAATAATAAAAAATAAAGTCGCAGTCTCGGTTTTCAGTATCAGTTTTCATTTGTAAATCTTAAAATCATCTTTGAAACTCTGAATATATGGGCCTTTGATACTTTTTAACCTTAAAACTTTCAACTTTAAAACAAAGTAATTATGCATGGATTTTTATCTTTGCCGTAGTTTTGTGAAAATTGAAAAAAAGATGATAAAGAATTTTGTAGAAGAATTGACATGGCGTGGTATGATACAAGATAGTATGCCAGGTACCGAAGAACACTTAATGGAAGCGATGCGTATGGCATATGTAGGGATTGACCCCACAGCCGATTCATTACATATTGGGCATTTGGTGGGGGTTATGGGTCTTAAACATTTTCAATTGGCAGGGCATAAGCCTGTTGCACTTGTAGGAGGGGCAACGGGAATGATTGGCGATCCATCAGGTAAATCATCAGAACGAAATTTGCTTGACGAAAAAACATTGAAACATAACCAAGATGCTATTAAGGGGCAATTAGCACGCTTTTTGGATTTTGACAGTGATGCTGATAACGCTGCTATTATTGTGAATAATTACGATTGGATGAAAAACTTTTCGTTTTTAGAGTTTATTCGCGACGTTGGTAAGCACATTACGGTTAATTATATGATGGCCAAAGATTCTGTTAAAAAGCGTTTGTCGTCTGAGTCTGCCGTAGGGATGAGTTTTACTGAATTTACATACCAATTGGTGCAGGGTTACGACTTTTTACACTTGTATCGTGATAAGCAATGTACATTGCAAATGGGCGGAAGCGATCAATGGGGTAACATTACCACAGGAACCGAACTTATTCGTCGTATTGATGCAGGTAAAGGTTTTGCACTTACTTGGCCATTGATAACCAAGGCCGATGGTACTAAGTTTGGAAAAACCGAAGGCGGAAATATTTGGTTGGACACCGAAAGAACATCACCATATAAATTTTACCAATACTGGTTAAATACAAGTGATGTTGATGCGGAAAAATATATTAAAATCTTCACGTTTTTAACGCGCCAAGAGATAGAAAGCTTAATCGACGAGCATAAAGAAGCACCACATTTACGCGTATTACAAAAGCGATTGGCAGAAGAAATAACCACCATGGTGCATTCTAAAGAAGAATTGGAAAATGCCATTAAAGCCAGCGAAATTCTTTTTGGAAACTCAACGGGAGACGATTTAAAACAATTGAACGAAAAAACATTTTTAGATGTGTTTGATGGTGTGCCATTAACAGAAATTGCTAAAGATGCTATTGAAGACGGATTGGATATCATCGCTGCTTTGGCCGAAAAAGGAGGTTTTTTAAAATCAAACGGTGAAGCGCGCCGTGCTTTAAAGGAAAATTCTATTTCTGTAAATAAAGAAAAGGTAAAAGACGACTATACCATTACTTCTGAAGATTTGATTAATAACAAATTTGTACTGTTACAGCGCGGTAAAAAGAATTATTTCATTTTAAGAATCGTTTAAAAAATATTAAAGCCTGAGCGAGAGCTCAGGCTTTAAACTAACCAACCAACTAAAAAAATTAATCTTTCTTTTTCATAGTTATGGTAATAGTCGTGGTTAGGTTGTAAAACTTACATAACAAATAACTTATTTTTTGTATTTAATTTGTTTCCAATTTTCATCAGCTTTTTTTCTTAATAGTTCTGGGTTTTCATTTTTCCACAATTTTAAGGTGTTGATGCCCCATGAATTATAAAACAAGTAGAGTTTACCGTTTTTAATCTCGAAAGTTTCAGGATCTATACTTACTTTATCTCCTTTTGCTCCTACGGCATACGCACAGTAGCCACCGTATTGAGGTAAATATTTTTCAGGATTTTTATTAAATGAGTTTAAATTTTCCTTAGAAACGAATTTATATTTAACACCATCAAATTGTGAAACGAAATTTTTTTTGCCTTCAACCGCTTGATTGTTGAAATAAGCAACCACATCGTAGCCTTCTATGGCGAAACCTTTTTTAATATTGTAGTCAATGGTTTGAGAAAAAGATAGCGATGCATAAAGTAGAAATAACGGTATAAGACTTTTCATAAATGTATTTTTATAATAAGTCGGAAAGCAGTTTGTAACTTACAATACCATCAAATTGCAACCACGTATATCAGAATTATCAAAGCGTCCAATAATTTCAAAAGTGTAGTCTTCGTAAACTTTGCCTAAATCTTGAGTAGCAATAAAGGAGCACGAATTTATGTTGGCTAAATCAATCACATTAATACCGCCCGCTTTTCCTTTTGGTAGGATAGTTAAAGCATCTTCGGTGTCTCGGGTTAAAATACGCATCCAATGTGGGGTTTTAAAAACACCGTGGCCTTGGGAGTATCCCTGACTTAATAACTCGGTCATACCATACTCGCTATGAATGGTTTCAACCCCAAAACCTTGTTTTAATTGGTTGTGTAGTTCTTCGCGAATCAATTCCTTTCTGCGTCCTTTCATGCCACCAGTTTCCATGATGATGGTATGCTTTAAGTTGAATTGAAATGATTCTACCATGTCCAACAAAGCAAATGAAACACCAATTAAAAGCACTCTTTTTCCTTCAGAATCTAAACGTATTAAAGTGTCTTTTAATTCTGAAATATTGTTTAAATAAAATCCGCTTTCTGGATGGTTTGATTGTTTAATGAATGCGTCAACCATATAAACTAAGGATGAATCGTCGCGTTCTAAATACGATGGTAACAAGGCTAAAACCACATAATCTTCCATATTGCCATAAAAATGATTGAAGCCTTTTTGGAAACTTTCTTCATAAATTTTCAAATCGGTAACTACATGTTTGCTGGTTGTGCTTCCAGTAGTTCCCGAACTTGTAAAAGTAGTTTGAATAGGTTCTTTGGAACTTAATATGTTATGGGTTTTAAAAAATTGAATGGGAAGAAATGGAATCTCTTCTATGGTTTTTACATCGCTGGGATGTTTGTATATTAAATCGCAAAATGAACGGTAAACGCGATTGTTTTCAAACTGATATTTAAAGGTTTTTAATGCCATGGCATTAAACTGTTCATCGGTTTGTATGTTGAAAATAGGGTTTGCGTTTACCATATGGCAAAAGTAGATAAAATAAAAAAGCGCTACCAAACAGTAGCGCTTTAAAAATTTATAAAGTTGATTAAATTATTTAACTACTAATTTTTTAGTAATGCTAGCATCATCTTGAGATACTTTCATAATATAAAGACCAGCGTTTAATTTTGAAACGTTTAAAACGTTATCGCTAACAGTTTGTTTTAAAACTTGTTTTCCTAAAACATCAAAAACAGAAACTTCCATGTTTGCACTGCTTTTACTGGAAATGTTCACATAGCCTAAATAGGTTGGATTAGGGTACATGTTGAAACCTGCTATTTGTAGGTTTTTGGTTGATAAAGTCAGTTCGCTTAGTGAAGTTGCTGTAAGTTGAGGTGTGCCACTAAATTCTGCCACTAAAACGTTCATGTTATTTGAGCCAGATGGAATAGTTTGTCCAATATAGTCAACTTCACTAAAGCTAGTTCTAAATGTTATTGTAGAACCATCACTAATATCATAATTGGTACTAGAAGCAAAAGTACCACCCGCATCTGCAAAAGTTACACCATTGATTCTAACTAGCTCAGATTCATAATCTTCCCAACTTGTTAATAGAGTAGATATGGATACAACTTCAGGGGTTATTGTAGTTCCTGTTGTAACTGTTGCATCAACAGATGGAATTAGTTGTAAAACTCCATTAAACTCAGAGGCTTGTCCAATAAGACCACTAATTCCATCTCCAACAGTAAAGGGTGTAGCAATAGTTCCGTTTGCATCATCAATTAATATACCTGCAGTAGCATCTTGGATGTATTTTTGGTTTCTACTAGCTCTGGTATAGCTAATGGTTGGTGTTGAAGATATTTGGTAATATTTTCCAGTTCCATTAGCAACAACATCGGCTCTCAATGCAGCTAAATCTGCAACAACAGTTAATGCGGCCACATCAAAAGAAATCATGTCAGAATCAACAACCCCGCCATTAACAAGTTCTACAGTGACATTGTAAGTGGTTCCATTAGTGGTTGTAATATTAAAAGGACTGGTAACATTAGTGGTTTTACTTCCATTAACGGTTATATCAATAGTTTCTCCTCCAACTAAATTGTTTGTGCTAAATACAACATTTACACTTGTAGTGCCTGCAGCTATTGTGGCTCCATTAGAAGGAGAGGTTATGTTTATGGATGGAGAGGCGGCTCCAAAAGTTTGGCTTGTATTTATAGCGCCATATGTAGAAGCCATAGATGTGCTCCATGTGAAGTTGCCGTAAGTATTACCTGTTCCAACAAGCTGTAATGATTCACCCTCAACTGTTCCGCTTTCTGAAACGCCAATGTCAGTAGAAGTTACTCCGTCTGCAACTCCTCCAGTACCTACAAATGAACCTTCGTAACTTAAAAATTGAATTAATGTGGAACCATTACTTAATGCAATTCCGTCAGGAGCTCCATTCTGTAAACCGGCAAGGTCAAACCATAAAGTTCCATAACCACTGCCACCTTGATTTGGGATGATTCCTGATAATGAAACTACGGGACTGTAAGAAGCACCCCCGTTTCCATTGTATGGCGTTAAAGTGTATCCAGTTAAATCTGTCCCAGCAGGACCAGCTATTTCAACTCCTTCTCCCGAATCTGTGCCTGCATCATCATAATGAATTTCGTTGATGAATACAGTTTGCCCAAATGAAACCGCGGAAATTAAAATTGTAAAAAGTAAAGAGTAAAGTTTTTTCATAATTATAAGAGATTAATTAATTTTTCTCCCATAAAATTAAATATATTTTTTGAATTAAAATCAAAAAAAACAGCCCGTTGGCTGTTTTTTTACTGTAATATAATGTTTTCTTTACTTTATCACTAATTTTCTGGTTTCGCTTGTGTTGTTTTCAGTAATTTTAATCACATAAACACCTTTGCTCAAATTTGAAATATTTAACTCTTTACCTGTTAAAACAGTACTGTAAATTTGTTTGCCTAACACATCGTAAAACTCAATTCTTTTGGTCAAATTTAGCTTCGATGTAATGTATATAAACGTTTTACCGTTACTAACAGGGTTAGGGTAAATAGATAGGTCTTCTATATTTTGCTGAATAGAATTTCCGTTAGCATTGTTTTGACTAAACCCAGAAAAGGCTGTAAAAAATGCTAAGACAAAAAATAAAGTTAAAAAGTAGTGTTTCTTCATAAGTTCAATTCAACGCTGTAAATATACGGAATTACAGCAAAAGTGATGCCAAAAAAGTGTTAAAGATATGCGTGTTTAAACGAAAGTTTAAATTATTGTAACTTGTTTGTTATCTTAATGTTATTTATATTAGTTTATCAATAAATTCTTTTTATTAGTTTTATCTTTACTTAAAAAAGAAGAGCATTTATTTGTTTTGTATAATGAAAAAGAAAGACATAAAAATATTATTAGTTGATGATGAACCAGACATTTTAGAAATTGTTGGTTATAATTTAACAAGCGAAGGTTATCAAGTAATAACTGCTGAAAATGGAAGTGAAGGTGTGAAAAAGGCAAAAAAAGAACTTCCAAATTTAATTATTTTAGATGTGATGATGCCAGAAATGGATGGCATTGAAGCTTGTGAACTCATTAGAAAACATCCTGATTTACAAAATACCCTTGTTGTCTTTTTAACTGCTAGAGGCGAAGATTATTCCCAAGTTGCAGGGTTTGATGCTGGGGCCGATGATTATATCACCAAACCTATTAAGCCAAAAGTTTTAGTAAGCAAAGTAAAAGCACTTTTAAGACGCTTTAAAGAAGAAGAAGTTGCCGATTCGTTCAAGATAGGAAATTTAGAAATTAATAGAGACGAGTATAAGATTACTTCAAAAGGAAAAGAAATAATTTTACCTCGAAAAGAATTTGAATTATTATCTTTATTGGCATCAAAGCCAGGGAAAGTTTTTAAGCGCGATGAAATTCTAGACAGTGTTTGGGGTAACGAAGTTGTAGTTGGTGGCAGAACTATTGATGTGCATATTCGTAAACTTCGTGAAAAAATTGGAGACGATAGCTTTAAAACTATAAAAGGCGTTGGCTATAAGTTTGTAGATTAATGCAACCAAAATTTAAAAAATCATATAGGTTTGCGGTAAAAACATCGCTTTATTTAACTATATATGTAACGCTCTTAACGAGTGTTTTTTTATTCATTTTTTATTCATTTAATATCTGGTACATATTAGTGCTGGCTGTTAGCACCTTTATATTTTCATTTTTTGTAACACAATACAGGGTAGAACGCTTTATTTATAAACGTGTAAAAAAAATATACGATGATTTAACACTTTTAGAATCAACCAGTATTACAAAAGGTACCATAACTACCGATATGAAAACCCTAACACAGGAAATTGATAAGTTTGCGCGTGATAAAAAGATAGAAATAGAATCGCTTAAAGTTAGGGAGCAATATAGAAAAGAATTTTTGGGTAACGTTTCGCATGAATTAAAAACGCCTTTATTTACTGTACAGGGTTATATCTTAACGCTGCTTGATGGCGCCATGGAAGATAAAAACCTTAGGGAAAAATATCTGGAACGTGCCAGTAAAGGTGTAGAAAGATTGGGGTATATTGTGAAAGATTTAGACATGATTACCAAGCTGGAAATAGGTGACTTAAGTTTGAATCCTGAAGTTTTTAATATCGTTGAATTGGTTGAGAACGTGTTTGATATGCTTGAAATGAAGGCTGCCAAAAAACGGATCACACTTACTTTTGATACCGATTATTCGAAACCCATTATGGTAAATGCGGATAAAGAACGGATACAACAAGTATTGGCAAACCTAATTGTGAACTCCATTAAATACGGTCAAGAAAAAGGGACTACCGAGGTTAGTATAGAAAACTTGATAAAAAATAAAGTTATTGTTAGGGTTACCGATAATGGTGAAGGCATTGATAAAAAAGATTTGTCTCGTATTTTTGAACGCTTTTATAGGGTTGATAAAAGTGGTTCGCGTAAAGAAGGTGGCTCTGGTTTAGGACTTTCCATTGTAAAACACATTATTGAAGCACACGACGAAAAAATATATGTAGAAAGTGAATATGGTGTTGGTAGCGAGTTTTCTTTTACCTTAGAAAAGGTTGAATAATTCTTTATAATCAGTTTCATGGTCAAATGATTTCAGTCCTTTAAAATCTTCTACATCCTTTAATTTTTCTATAGTAAAAGTGTTTTGACTGCAACTAGGCACAAGCTTTAATTCTGTAAGGCGTTTTGCTAAGTATTCTTGTTCAAATTGGCCTGGAGTTGGAATAAAATATGCTTTCTTGCTAAGTTTGGCTAAATCCATAACGGTTGTGTAGCCCGAGCGCGAAATAACCAAAGCACTTTCATTTATGGTTTTTTCCAACAAATTAGAGGTCATGAAATTGTAAATGGTCATGTTGCCAATAATTTGTATGGTTTGTTCCTTTTCCATAATCCCTTTTACAAAAACCACTTTGCCAGAATAATTTTTAAACGTTTCTAAAAGTTTGTTTTCAAGTAAAGTACGCTGAGGTTCAGGGCCCGATAACAAAACCAAAATAGGATTGATAATATTTGTATGTTTTTTTTCAAACCTGCTTAATGGTCCAATATACGTTGTAGGTATTTCGAAACTTTCCGGATGTCCTAACTTTCCGCTTAAATTAATATCGGTTTCAACATCAGGAACCCAACAAACATCAAACTTTTTAATAAATTTTTCATGAACTTTAGTACTAAACCAAGTAGTGCTGCCACTTAAAACTTTCAGCTGGTGCGTAATAAATACTGAAGGCACTTTTTTGCTGTATACCCCCAATCTGTTGTCAGAAATAATTCCCGAAATGGTATTGTTTTCAATTAAATTCTTGATGGCTTTTTTTTCAGCTTTAATCGCTTTTAGCAATTTGGGCGAATCGGTAAGCAATTTTAATTTTAAGAATTTGCCATTTTTGGTATACGTTATATTATAAGAAGGTAATTCAACTGATGAAAGTAATGGAAATTCCTTTTGCAAAAGTGTAAGCGCAACCCCATCGCTAGCTAAAATGGGTTCAAAACCATGAGCTATCAATGCGTTTATAATGGGAATACATCTGGCTGCGTGCCCTAATCCCCAATTTAAAGGTGCCACTAAAATGCGTTTTTTCATGGTTTACAATTAAAGCGTTCTTACAAATTTGGGATCTATGCGCTTTGCTTCTTTCAGAAACGGTTTTTTACTAAAAATGAAAATTTATTGGTTTCAAATTTATTAAAATAAATTGTAAGAGTAATCCTTAATGTAGATTTAAATTAAATTCAAAGATAAGCATATAAACACTCTCGTATATTTCCGTAATTTTACCAAAAATTAATTAATAATAAGAAATAGTTAGTAACCAGTGGGAAGTAAAAATAAGCTAAGAAGATTTAGAGAAAACGAAACTTTTGATAATGTATATCAACCAACTAGAGATGCGTTGGTTAATAATAGTTTTATATTGAAGGGAAATTGGAACCGTTCGGTGTTTAAAAATGAAAACCCGTTGGTGTTGGAGTTAGGTTGTGGTAAAGGTGAATATTCGGTGGCATTGGCAAAAAAATATCCCAACAAAAACTTTATTGGTATTGATATTAAAGGGGCGCGTTTTTGGAGAGGCGCTAAAACAGCTGTAGAAGAAAATATACCTAATGTGGCTTTTTTACGCACACAAATAGAACTTATAGATCACGCTTTCGCTCAAAATGAAGTTGATGAAATCTGGATTACTTTTCCCGACCCTCAAATAAAATACAAACGCACCAAGCACCGCATGACGAATGCTGAATTTTTAAAACGTTACAAAGCCATTTTAAAACCAGAGGGTGTTGTAAACTTAAAAACCGATAGTGAGTTTATGCATGGTTACACACTTGGGTTGTTGCATGGTGCAGGACATGAGGTGCTTTATGCCAATCATAATGTGTACAAACAAGAAGGAAGTCCAGAAGAGGTTACAAGCATTCAAACCTTTTATGAATCGCAATATTTAGAGCAAAATAAACCAATTACGTATATTAGGTTTAAAATTAAATAGATTTGGATATAACTGTTATCTTTTTTTTAGGCTTAATTGTAGCGTTAATTGGCGTCATTCCTCCAGGGCTGTTGAATATGACGGCGGCTAAAATTAGCCTAAAAGAAGGACATGTAAGAGGTGTTGTATTTTCCATTGGGGTATGTGTTATTGTAATAGTGCAAACCTATTTAGCTGCTATTTTCGCTAGAAAATTAAGTAATCATTTGGAAATAGTTGATGTGCTTCAACGTGTTGCCTTTGTTATTTTTGTACTCATAACCATTTATTTTTTATTTGTAGCAAAAAAAGAGCCTAAAGAGGTTTTAGAGTCTACTAGATGGAGTAAAAAAGGCAGATTTTTTCAAGGGATATTTTTATCTGCTATAAACATATTTCCTATTCCGTACCAAGCGTATATGACCATCACGCTGGCCTCAATTAATTGGTTGGATTTTAGTCAAATTAGTATTATTTCGTATGTGGCGGGTGCTGTTATGGGTACATTTGTAATGCTTTATATTTATATGTTTTTTTTCGATAAAATAAAAGATAAATCCATTACATCCCAAAAAAGCATGAACTACCTTATAGGAGGTATTACGGGTGTTATTTCAATAATTACACTCATAAACATTATTAAGGAAATGTAAGATATGCAACCAGAAACACTCAATTTTTTTGATAAAGTTTATGAAGTTGCCAAACAAATCCCTTATGGCCGCGTTACCAGTTATGGGGCTATTGCCATGTATTTAGGAGCCGTAAAAAGTGCTCGTATGGTTGGGTATGCCATGAATGGTTCGGTAGGTAAAGATGTGCCAGCCCACCGAGTTGTAAATAGAAAAGGTTTGCTAACAGGTAAGCATCATTTTGACGGTACAAACTTAATGCAGCAACTTTTAGAAAGTGAAGGGATTAAAGTAGTTGATAACCAAATTCAAGATTTCGAAAAGGTGTTTTGGAATCCTTCAAAGGAATTGTAGTTTTCAAATACCAAATACCAAATACCAAATACCAAATACCAAAATATATTATTTCCTAATTCTTCAAAAATTTACAAATAATTACAAATCCGAATCAGTCATAACAAAACCAAATATTAGCATCAATCATTTCAATTCAATCACTTTACATTTTAAATAATTCACAGTATCTTTGCGTTTTAGAATGATTCTTAATAAATGTAGAGAATAATGATTTTAGATCAATAAAAAGAACTTTAGAAACGGTGTCTTTTTCTTTAATCTATTTTTCATATCTCATATCTCAAAAAAAATGAAACTTAATAAACAAGATATACTTAAAGCTCTGGAAACTATTACAGTAGTAGGCGAAGGACAAAACATGGTAGAAAGTGGTGCCGTAACCAATGTAGTGACTTTTGGTGATGAGGTTATAGTAGATATTACCATAAAAAACCCAAGTTTACAGGCTAAAAAACGTACTGAAGTTGACATACTTAAAACCATACACGAACAGGTTTACGAAAAAGCTAAAATAACCATCAACGTAAAAGTGGATGCACCTGCTAAACCTAAAGCCAATGTTATAAAAGGAAACCCAATTCCGGGAATTCAAAATATTGTAGCCGTAGCTTCTGGAAAAGGTGGCGTAGGTAAATCTACCGTAACATCAAATTTGGCGGTAACTTTGGCAAAAATGGGTTTTAAAGTAGGGGTTTTGGATGCCGATATTTATGGGCCATCCATCCCTATTATGTTTGATGTAGAGGCTGAAAAACCTTTGGCAGTAAATATTAATGGGAAATCTAAAATGAAACCTGTTGAAAATTATGGTGTCAAAGTATTATCCATTGGCTTTTTTACACAACCAAACCAAGCCGTAGTTTGGCGCGGGCCTATGGCTGCAAAAGCATTGAATCAAATGATTTTTGATGCACATTGGGGCGAACTCGATTTTATGCTTATCGATTTACCACCTGGTACAGGCGATATCCATTTAAGCATCATGCAATCATTACCTATTACAGGTGCTGTGGTGGTAAGTACACCGCAAAATGTGGCATTGGCAGATGCTAGAAAAGGCGTTGCCATGTTCCAACAAGAAAGTATTGATGTGCCTGTATTAGGAATTATAGAAAATATGGCATACTTTACACCCGAAGAATTGCCAAACAACAAGTATTATATATTTGGAAAAGAAGGTGCTAAAAACCTAGCCGAAGATATCAATGTGCCATTTTTAGGTGAAATTCCATTGGTGCAAAGCATTCGTGAGGCAGGTGACGTTGGTCGTCCAGCAGCATTGCAAACCGCCACACCTTTAGAACAGGCTTTTGAAAAACTAGCACAAAACGTAGTGCAAGAAGTGGTAAACCGTAACGAAAACTTACCACCTACCGAAGCAATAAAGATTACAACCATGGCTGGATGTTCAGCAGTTAAAAAGAAATAAATGACAACAGAAGAAGTTAGAGCAAATGTAGAGAAAGCATTAGATGAAATTCGCCCGTTTCTGCAAAGTGACGGTGGCGATATCTCTTTATTGGCCATAGAAGACAACGATACTATAGTGAAAGTACAGTTGGAAGGCGCATGCGTAGGTTGTACCGTTAACCAAATGACGTTAAAGTCGGGTGTGGAAATGACCATAAAAAAGTATGTGCCACAAATAGAAAAAGTGGTAAATATTCTATCATAAAAAAATAAATACCTTTCCAAATAAAATCAAAATACATAAATAATATTACTTTTGTCGGGTGGTTTTGGCATGCATGGTGCTAAGTAACCCGTAGTATAAGTAAAATAGAGTTATGCAAGATATTACTATAAAAATTACAGATAGAGACGGTGTTACACACGAAGTGGTGGCACCAACCGATATGGCAATGAATTTAATGGAAGTAGTACGTAGTTACGAGCTGGCACCAGAAGGCACCATTGGTATTTGCGGTGGTATGGCTATGTGCGCATCTTGCCAGTGCTATGTGTTGAGTGATACTGAATTGCCGCCAATGAGCGATGACGAAGAAGCGATGCTGTCCGAAGCTTTTGATGTAAAAGATAACAGCCGTTTAGGGTGCCAAATCCAAATGACACCTGATATGAACGGTCTTGAGGTAGAGCTAGCTCCTGAAAGTTAGCCAATTCCTATCTTTCCGCTCCACTCAAGATAAACTACAGCAGGAATCTCACGATACAAAAACTCCAAATTTTAATTGAAGTATTTGGGTGTTCCCTTATCCTGAAACAAATTCAGGAACTGGATCGGGCTTTTTGTCATTCCTGCGAATCCCGATAGCTATCGGGAAGGAATCCACAATTAAAGTTAAATCTTTCTTTTTAAGTTATTTTCTTTTAATAGAAAACCAAAAGGATTTCCACTTCTATCCCTAACTCACCTGCCAGCAAAGTCTATTCTTTACCGTTATGGCGAGGTACTAAGCCTTCGGTTTGTAATTTAGCTTTGAATATTTTGTAAAATTCGTTTAAAAAACCACTTATTTTGTAAGTGAATATTTATTAAATTCGTAAATATATAATGTTAAGTAATAGTAAATATTTATTGGTGCATGTAATAACACCAAGAACTGAGTACATATAACATGAAAGAAAACTCGAGGAAAATAGTATTAGGACATCCCTTTTCAGGAGCTCTATATGCCTATTTTGATAAAGAATTAAATAATGGAAATTATTTGGAGGCAAGTAAATATCATGGTTACTACAAAACACTATATAGAAAACAATACGAATCATTCATAGAGATATCAATTGCGTTTTCATTACTTTTTGATGATATTATTATTCCAGCCGCAGATAACCCTGTGCCTGATTACCAAAAATACCAAACGAATGGGGATTATTATAACCCAGATTTCGGATTATTTTTCACATGGAGAGATGATGCTAATTATGCTCATATAGTTTCAGAAAAAATAGATTTTGCATTAAATGACCTAATTATCAAACAAAAATTGATGAAAATACCAAAACCAGCGCATAATCAGATTTTGCATGAAGTTTATTACGAAATCTCAATGGCTAAAAGATTTGATTGTCCCATTTTAACGTCAGGATTAAGGCAAGAATTGGCAAAAAGGATATCGATTTTAGAATCAGATAACAACCCTGAATTTGCAGACTTGAAAAAAGTAACTTTTGTTGATTATTATTTAGATATAACAGGACTTTTATTCCAGCCAATGAATATTGACTCATTTTGTTATTTAAAATCAGAAAATGATTTAAGAAAATATGCTGATGGATTTGTAAATATCCTTGAAACGTTTGAGATGAAGGATAATAATAGTGTAAAAATAGAATTGCTGAAATTAATTCAAGAAGCAATTAATAAAGATAAATTAAATTCTAAGATTTCTGGTGCTTTCTCTACAAGTTCAAGTGTATTGAGTTATGCGGGATTGATACCAGTAGTAGGAACTGTAGCCGGAATAAGTAGTATAGTATCTGACATTACTTCAAAAGGAATAGATAAACTAAATGTTAAAAATAGATGGTTTGAGCTATCTTCTCAAATAGAAAGGATAAAATCAAGAGAAAAATTGAAAAAAGCATTAAATAAAATGTAAATACAGTACTAAAAACATATAAAATAATAATAGAGAAAGTAGTTACAATTCTTTAAAAAACCGTTGACAATAATTATGACCCGTCCTGAAATAAGGCTACATAATTTTAAACATTATGTATAGAAATGACAAAGTAATCAGACGGTATTCAGAACCTTTCAAACTGAAAATTCTGGACGAAATTACAACCGGCAAACTAAACAAGAACCAACTAGGTAAACTTTATGGAATTGCGCCTACCACCATCAATGAATGGATCAGGAAGTATAACCGTAAAGACCTAATGAACACCAGAGTAAAAGTGGAAACAAAAGAC
>NZ_JAGJCB010000014.1 GCF_017814435.1 Mariniflexile gromovii
CATAAGGCCAAATCGCTCTTTTGAACGAGATTCAGGAAAATACAGAACTAGAATCAAACCTAAAATAACTAAAAACCAAAAAGATAGCATATGACATTCTCTTAACTTAATGACATTGACCGCGAGCGTCCCGCTCGTGGCGTCAAATATTCTTTTTTAAGAAATGCTTAAGCAAGTTAAACAACAGCTTTCAAAATTCTTCATAATTTTTTCCTCAAAAAACCAATTTTATGAGAAACAGAGCCCCATTCCGTAAGCTTAATAATTTTAAATAGAATGCGCTCCAAAGTTCCTTTGCATAATATTTGTTCAGATAAAATGGCTATTTTATCATCCCGTAGCGCAGTGCATTGTGCTTCGTTAAAGTTTTCTTTTTCCAAAACCAATTCGTTTGCAAATTTCCATGCACCGTCCCTAGCTATACCCATGCTAAAATTTATCAAAAAATTATCTATCTTTTTTACACGTTTTAGTATCCAGACCAAAGGTCTCCAAATCATGGACAAATCATTTTTAACATCATCCACCAAAGAAGCCAGTAAATCATTAATTTTATAAAAGTCGGCTTGCAGATGTTGTATACTTGATGCATCAGACACCTCCGTTGCCGCGATGCCTAAATCTAAATTTATATGTGCATTCATACCAAGTATTAAATGCTGAAGCACTATCAAATCGTTATTTTTTGAAAGTTCAAAAGCAACTTCCCAAGATTTAGTGTTTTTTTTACCCAGTTTGTAATTATAATATGCTACAATGTAACGATTTGCGAATATGATATCCAATTGCTCCATACGCGCATCGTCATCAAAATAATTGGTGTTTAGTTTTTCCTTAACAGCTATGGTTACCTTTTGATACAAGGCAGCAAAATAACCAATTGTACTTTCCTCATCACAGGATGTTTGGATGATGTCTTCCAACAACACTATAACTTCGTCTATTGTTTTTGCTTCCATAGGTTTAAAATTAAAAATTTGTTTTGGTTATCAGATTCCTGCTTTCGCAGGAATTTTAGCCCAACCACCCTTCTCTATCCAAACTTCTGTATTGAATGGCCTCACTAATATGCGAACCATTTACTTCTTCAACACCTTCTAAATCTGCGATGGTTCTGGAAACTTTCAAAATTCTGTCGTAAGCACGTGCCGATAAATTCAAACGTTCCATAGCGGTTTTTAAGAGTTGTTTTGAAACCTCATCCAACACGCAATATTTTCTAATTTGTTTGGTGCTCATTTGGGCATTGTAATGCACCGTATCACTTTCTTTAAAACGTGCGGTTTGAATTTCCCTAGCTTTCGTTACCCGTTTTCTAATATCTACCGAGGTTTCGCCTTTTCTATCTTCCGAAAGCTTTTCAAAAGGCACTGGTGTTACTTCTATATGGATATCAATCCTATCCAATAATGGTCCAGAAATTTTACTTAAATACCGTTGCATTTCTGCAGGACTTGAGGTTACGGGCGCATTGGGATCGTTAAAATAGCCACCCGGACTTGGGTTCATACTCGCTACCAACATAAAACTACTTGGATAGGTAACGGTAAACTTTGCTCGCGAAATAGTGACTTCTCTATCTTCCAACGGTTGCCGCAAAACCTCCAATACATCGCGCTTAAATTCAGGCAATTCATCTAAAAACAAGACACCGTTATGTGATAAGGAAATCTCTCCCGGTTGCGGAAAACTACCTCCACCAACAAGCGCCACATTTGATATCGTATGGTGTGGGCTTCTAAAAGGCCGTTGCGCCATTAACCCTGTATCTTTTACACGTCCTACTACGGAGTGTATTTTGGTAGTTTCCAAAGCTTCATGAAGCGTCATGGGTGGTAAAATGCTTGGTAAACGTTTGGCTAACATGGTTTTTCCTGCTCCGGGTGGGCCAATTAAAATAATGTTATGCCCACCTGCTGCTGCAATTTCCATACAACGCTTGATACCTTCTTGCCCTTTGACATCGGAGAAATCGTGTTCGGGAAAATCTAGGTTTTTCTCGAATTCTTCACGGGTATTTACAATGGTTTGTTCTAAAGGTTCACCTTTATCAAAATAATCAATAACCTGCTTGATATTATCAATACCGTAAACTTCCAAATCGTTAACAATGGCGGCTTCTTTAGCTTTACTAAATGTATAGGCGACCTTTTTCGTAGTGTTTATAAGGGATTAAAGCAAATGTTAAAGTTTAAAGAAAATTATTATTAAGGTTGCAATACCTAAAACAATTGGAAAAATTATGTCTAAAATGAAAACAGAAACTTTAGAAACATTTGCTTTTAATTTAATCTTATCATTAAAATCTTGTAAAAGTCTATTTCTAGCTAATTGCACTTCTGTATTAAAACCAACTTCATATGGTGAAATTCTTTC
The DNA here is from genome assembly GCF_017814435.1 of Mariniflexile gromovii. Lineage (GTDB taxonomy): Bacteria > Bacteroidota > Bacteroidia > Flavobacteriales > Flavobacteriaceae > Mariniflexile > Mariniflexile gromovii. The sequence goes on from NZ_JAGJCB010000014.1 coordinate 2,377, forward strand.
ATTTGAAATTATCTTAATTGTTTTTTCATATTCCTTTTTAAATGTATCATTACTATATCTAATAATTAAAGCAATAATGAAAAATATAATCAAATAACCAATATAATTTGGTAAAAAAGTAGCATCACCAATAGGTAATGAAAAACCCAAAAAATCAATAGTAGTATCTTCTTTTGAATACTTTACCAATTTGGCTAAAAATATACCAACTACTGATGCAACCAATAATGATTTTCTTAGTTTCTTAACATCATCAAACTCTAATTCTAAACTCATAATTAATTATATATTTTTAATTCACTTGATAAGGCATTATTAATATGAAAACTAAAAGGTGAATCACAATAAACTAATTTGAATTTCATTGTTATTGGATTTACTTCAAACTTTGCATTTATTTGATGAAAACCATTAATATTATAAGTTAAATAATCTTTTAACTTATCTTCAAAAGTGGCAATTACTTTATCAATATAATCTTGGTGTTCATCACTAAATTCTTGATGATGTTCAAGAACATTTTCAACTATTGTTTCTATTCTAACTAATACCCCCATTATTTTAATAACTTTTCATATATAATAAGAACAATAACTGATATTATAAAAATCCACAAAAATAGTTTACCAATCCCTGAATTGAATAAAGCAAACCTAGTATCATATTTTAATTTATTACTAGTGTAATTACTAGTGTAATCATTATTATAATTATATTCCTTTTTCTTCTTTTCGTACATAAAATAAAAATATAAAAAAACCCATCATTTTCAGATAGGTTTAATTATTAGTTATTAACGAATTTTTAGAAAATAGAATTGTTTTCAATTACACTAACTCTATTATTCACACTTGTTATTTCTTCAACTGATACAATTGGTGCTGGTAGGTTTGATACTGCCAATGCAATTTGATTGTAATCTATTAGGTTTGAAGCTGGTGATTTAATTGAACCAGCAATACCCCCATTTGCCATTAATGGAACACCACCACCTGCTTGATTCATTTGTGATAATAATGGTAAAAACATTGCTGTACTTCTTCTATTAATGATTGCTTCACCATCTTCTGCTTCAATAGGAATACCACCTTGTGAATGTCTTGCACCTCTTAATAAAGTACCCCTTTCTGCTTTAGGTGTCTTAACACCAGCAATTTTTTTAACCGATGCTAAACCACTTCCTAAAGTTACGGCTGTTCCGGCAACCTTAGTTGCTGTATTAAATGGTTCAGGTAATATACTTGGTGCTTTCCAAACTTCAGTAACACCTTGGTATGTATTTATGGTTGCTTGTGCAATACCAGCAGCTTTACCAGCAGCAGTATTTTCACCCAATAGTTGTGATACTTGACCAAGGGTATCACTAACTGTTGCAAGTCTTGCAGCTTCCAATTGTTCTTGAATAAGTTTTTGTTGTTGTGCATACTTTTCATTTATTAATGTAACATTTGCACCTGTTTTTTCAGCTTCTTCAACATCTCTTAATCTTTGTTGCTCTAATCTTTCACTTTCTAATTCAAATGCATTAGCAAAATTTTCTTCTTCAATTGCTAACCTATTTTCTAAATCAATTGCATCAGCTTCTTTTTGTGCTTCTTTTCTAGCTTTTACATTTTCTTCTTTAGCCTTATAGTTTTCATCATCGATTACTGCAATAGCTTCATCATATTGTTGTTTAGATATAACACCTTCATCAAGTTGGGTTTTGGCAAAGTCTTTTTGTTTTTGTGCTAAATCATCTAATCTTTTTTGTTCAATCTTTAATGATTCATCTGAAAAGAATTTATCGTTATCAAGTTTTGAATAATTATTTCTTATGTATTCGTTTAATTCAAACTGTGCTGCTTCAATTTTTTCTTCACTTAATTTTTTTAATCTTAAAGATTCTTTTTCAGCATTTTCTTTTTGTAAGGCTTCGGTTTTTGCAATGGCTGCATTTCTTGCTGAAGCAATTTCACCTAGAAATGAAAGTTCCCTTGAATTGGCTTCTTCTTGTGATTTATCCCTTGATGCAATTAATTCGTTTAAAGCTTTTTCATCTTCTCTTGAAGTATCATTTAAGGAATTTTCAATTTCTTTTCTTTTGATTTTCTTATCGATGATTGCTAATTCATCGGCACTTAATTTATTTGATATTTCAATTGCTTTTTGTGCTGCCTTATTTCTTTCAGCTATTGATTTACTTGCATCCTTTGCTGTTAATTCTTGTTCTTTGATTTGCTTTAATGCTTTGGCTCTAGTAAGTATTAAATCATTTTCTGATTTTTCAATACTCTTTGTTAAATCATCAATTTCTTTACCTTTTGCAGCAGCTTCTTTAAAGAACTTAGAAGTTTCTTTTCCGGCATTTTTTATTTTACCGGTTAAATCCACAACACCAGTACCAGCTTGCAAGAACCCCTCACCTACTTTTTTAAAATCCAAATTGATTATACCATCTAGGATTATACCAAATGCTTTTAAACGATTCATTAGGTTATTTTTAATACCATCTACTAAATCAGTTAAAGCTTGTTTGGGATTACTAAAGGCATTGAATAACTTTTCACCTACTGTTTGAAGAACACCTATTAATGATTGAAATATTGCTTGTAATGGTCTAGTAACAGATGTTACTTTATCAATTCCCGCTTGTGTTGTAGATAAATAAGATATTAATGAACCAAGTACAACCACGATTGCACCAATACCAGTTGATACTAAAGCTAGTTTAAATACCCTTAAAGCTTTTGAAGCACCACCGGTTGCAGTTTCCGAAGCTTTCATTGCAGCATTTTTTGCAATTAAACCATCCCTAACTGCTGTAAGGGTTGTACTCATTTGTGATAAAATTGGATTGGTTGCCACTAATCCTTTTCCATAATCACCTATTTGTTGTTTTTGTTTTTCAAGTACTGAACTATTGGTATTGATTACCTTATTATTTTCATCAATTTTTTTATTGATTGCGGTAATTTGTTTAGCACCTTCATCAGTAGTTGCATTAACTTGATTACGTATTTTGATTAAGGCTGCATTATTTGCTTTAGCTTCATCAACACCTTTGATTTCCTTATCAAGTTCAGAATTAAGATTCTTATTTGCACTAGTAACACTTTGTAAAACCTTTACTTGTGCATTATATTCTTGTTTTAATGATTTTAAACTAGCTTCATTCTGAATGAATGATTGTGATGTAGTATCATTATTATCTTTTAATGTTTTTTGTGTAGCAGATAATTCTTCAATACTTTTTTTTGTTGCTTGTAGTGATGATAATAATTGTTTATTATCAATTTTAAGTTCCGCAATGGCAATTTGTTTTGGCATTAGTCATAATAGTATTTGGGTATTGTGGTTAATCTTGTTAACCGTTATTAAAATGGTATTTCTACCAGTTCGGCTTCAGTAATTGGTGAAGCAACATTATATTTTAGTTTGTTTACGTAATAATATTTACCTGTTTGTTTTAGGTAAATCAATTTGTAAAAATCGAATAGGTGTATATCCAATAAGTTCAGATTGAAATTAACGGTAATAGCTTTATACCTGCCTAGTAAATTAATGAAACTTGAATAGTAGTTATCTAACATTTCACTAAATTCTAAAGGTCTTTGTGGATAAATGAAGTATTCATTAATTTCATTATCAACTAAAACTGGTGGGTTTTTGAAACCTAAATCATAATCTATTTTAAAATCAGATTTAAATAATCTACATAACATTAAAGCATTTTCATTAGCTTCATAATATGGTATATCTGCAATATTATCAACACCATCATCTATATATTCAATAGTTAATAATGGATAAGTAATGTGATAATTATAATCTATACCAAAATTATCTATAATGGTAGTAGATTTATTAAAGGTTTCAAATAGTGATGTATAAAAAGATACTTCTGATGTTGCTATTTTATTTGATAGGTTAAAATAATCATCAGCAAAACCACTATAATCAGTTTCTTCATTTGTTTTTAGATATTTCCATTCTAAAGTATTTCTTTGACCATAATTAATTGTAAAAGTTTCTTCTTTTACATTGATTAGTTTAGTTGAATAATCAATTGCAGTAGTTTTACTATTCAATAGATTATTAATGTTTTTAACCACAATCTTATTTTCATTTGGGTTTTTATTAATCAATAATCCATATCTATTTGCTACATCTTTTATAAAATCAAGTTGCTTTGTTTTACCAAGCTTTATTAGATTCCCATCAATTAAACTATCTAGATTTGTGTATGCTTCAAAATCACAATCAAAACCATAAGTGTATTCAATCTTTTCATTTAAACCACTTGTTTCACTTTCAGCATATATTGAAAATGATATTGTATCACCTGATGAAACATTTATTCTTTTTTTGAATGCACTTGTACCTGTATCAGTATCACCTAAAATAACCCTAAGCAAATATTCTACACCGTTTTGTGTATAGTTTATTTTTTTATTTTCTGCATATGAGAAATTAAAATCAGGTGAAATTGTCATTTCAAGTATTCCGGTAAAATGACAAGTAAAACCAGTATCGTTAAATGTTAATTCTGTATTACCACTACCAATTAAACCATCAATAACATCTTCCCTTGAAAATACAAAATTTTCTGTTTGATTAACTGATAAAACATCACTTGATTTACTGATAGTTGTGCTTGTATCACCAGTTGGTGTAATAATTATTTGACCAGTTGTAATTGGTGAGTATTCAGTTTTGAAATTATCATATAATAATGTATCATCAAATAAATCACCTTCAACAATATAACCAGCTTCTTCAAATATTTTATTGAAAATAAATTCGTGTTTCACCAATGGTTGCAACTCATTTAGATAGTAAACATCTGTAAACCCAGTTCCACCAAATGGTTCATAATTTTTATCATCAGGATTTCTATTAACCATATCCATTGGTATTGAATAGGTAAATGGTGATGAATCATCATTAATTACTTCTTGATACTTGTTTACAGTTAATGAATGTGATAATTCTGTAAAGTCTAAATCATTTAATAATTTATCTTTTAATATTTCAGCAAGTTCAATTACCCCATTATAAATTGTAATTTCAAAAGCATCCTGTGTAACCTTATCAATGATTGCATAACCATTTAAAAACACTGGTATTGAATTATATAAATAAGAACATACTAAACGTTCATAAGGTTTATTTGAAGTATTTCCATTGATACTTAAACCATCAAATATTTTTATATTATTTGCAGTCTTTGGTAATTTGATTGTATTACTATAACTTGATTGTTTTGCAGTAATACTACCTAATGAATTTAGGGTTAAGGTTCTTTGTATTTTACCTTCTCCATCTATATCAACCCTTTGGTTTTCAATTAATAATTCTTCTTGTATCATTCATTAATATGTCATAGTATATTGAATTGGTAATTCAATATTTATTATAACTTCATTGATGTTCTTCTTAGTTTTTTCATCAATTGTACCTTCAACATTTACAGTTATCCATTGACCAGTAACAAACGGTGTTTGACTAGTATATAATTGTATTGATGGTGATGCAAGCATATCTTTTATATAAAATATTTCATCATTACTTACATTTGCTTTTAGTCTTAAATCTTTGGTAACTTCTTTACCTATTGAATATGAAAATGAATTTGGTGTTTCATTTACATTCTTAAACTCATTTCTAGTTACTTCACCAATACTTTTAGATTTTATTGTTTCTTTATAATATTCATCGAATAAATAAAAATTATAGCCACCATCATTATTAAACCATTTAAGATATACACCACATTTTGATGGTACTTTCTTTAAAATTAAATTGGTTTTAAATGCTCCATTATTATAAATAGTTAATTTATTTACTGTATCAGTTAATGGTAATAAGTTTGATGATGTTGTATTCTCATTTGTTTTATCAATCCATATTCTTGAAGTACCACTTGTTGAAGCTGTAAATGAAACATCATCACCAGTTGATTTATTTTTAATATTAATTACTTCATCAGCATCAACTTTTTGTATTTCAAAAAAGAATGGAAAACCTTCAAAATGTGTTAAACTATAATCTATACCATTATTAGATTTAGAAAGTATTTGTGTATCATTTGAAAATAATGGTTCACCTACTTGTTTTACCGATTTTATAAATTCATAATTCTTTGAAATCGATTCTGATTCTGTTGAAGATGATACAGTTATATTTATTGGTAGTTGAATTATTCTATCATTTAAAATTTGAAAATATCCTATTGGAATTTCATTAGTATCTTCAAACCCGTTTTGATTAATATTAACCTTTGCCAATTCTTTTAAATTGAATTGATAATTACCATCCAAATCTGGAAATATTTTAAATGGAAATGAAAATGGTTCAACCTCTATTTCAGCACTAATTGTATTTGATAAACTTGATGTGAAATTGATATATGAATCATTAAAAGCTGGATATATACCATTTATTTCTTTTGAAAATGTTATTGCCATTTGTTACTTGTTTTTTGCTAGTATTTCTAATGAAGCTTCTATTTCATTTACAAATTGATTTGCATTGAAAACAGATACTTTATTTATTATTTCATTTATTCTTTCAGGTGTAATTACTTCTTCATATATCTTTAAATGATTTTCCTTATTTGTACCGCTTTTAGCTATCTTTTTTGCTATTGCCCACGCTAAACCGGAAACACTCATTTTATCACTTAATGGTTTGATTCCTTTTTGTTCAATCCATTTCTTTATGGCTTCTACTGGTGGTTGTTTTCCAGCTTGTCTACCATCTAAATAAACATAACCTAAAAGTGTTGCTTTATTATCCCCATAAACAGCTTCTAAACCATTTTCAAACTCACCTAAAGTTCTTTTGCCACTATCATTATAAACCTTTATTATATCGCTTATAATAGCTTCAATTTCAGTTTTAATTACATCATTATATGTTTGATTATTTTTAGTCATTAGATGATATAGAATAATTAACAATAACACCTGAAAAATTATAATCAAGTACATTTATTACTTCAATTGTTGACCAAGAATCAATACTGAAATCTGTATCACATTTAATATAATCTGCAATAATATCGGTTGAAGTATTTATGATTGGTTTGATATAGTTTTGATAATGTGTATTATAATCTTCATCAATATCTGATGATTTCACTAACATAAAAGAACCTGAATAATCTGTACTTTCTTTTGAACCATATTCATCAAAATTGGTTACTATTTTAATTGGGTCAACCATTAAATGAATTTTTGTCAATTCATCTGAATCATAAAGATTTTGGAAATCGTGTCTTGAATAATCAAATTCCCAATCATTAATTGTTGCAATATTTTTAAATGTTTCATACATAGTTTTTATTAGTTATTAATCGGCTTCATTTTATTTATTTCGTGTTGTATGTCTGCAATTGTTGTATCGAGATACATTTTCACAAATACTTCATTATATGGTAAATCTAGTATTGAATTAAATTTTAATATATCACCATTTGCAAGTGAATTAACAGCATTATACACACCAAATTTTTCTAATCTTTTTGAACCATCAATCATTTCAAATCTTGCATCTGAATGCTTTGGTGATAAATGATTTATTTCTTTATTCACTAGTGATTCTAATTGAATTTGAACATCTTTTATTAATGGAAAAAATGTAATTATATCCAGTTCTAATACCTCTTCAATTGTGATACCTTGAACAATTGAAATAATATTGATTAATTCATTTTCATCATTGATTGTTTTCTTTATTGTTTCAACTTGTCTAAGTGTTAAATCGGTTAATCTTACATTAGTAGATATTGGTTTAAGGTGTTGCAATAGATTTACATAATCTTCTATCAATTGTAAATCTTGATTGAAAAAATCTTTTAATTTATAATTGGTTATTGTTTCCATTTATGAAACCCATTTTAAAGTATTGTAATTATTATTTTTTGTTGATAATCTATCCATTGCAAAGTACCTAACAGCATCTAACAAGTGATTATGTTTATCAATAGGTGTATTTAACTTTTCACCATTATTATCTTTTTCCCACGTATAATTATTTAATTCAAAAATTAAATTCTCACTTCTTTTGGTTACATAAAGATTAAATTCTTGAAGAATTGAAATACCATCTAAAATTGAACCAGCACCTTTTTTAACCGCTTTTGCCGGAATAGTTTTATTACGTAATTCAGCTATAATTTCAGGTCTTGCAGAATCACAAACAATAATGTTTTGCTTTAGTTCATCATCTGATTTAATATGATTTACAATTTGATTGTTTAACAATCCACTTTTATAAAGTGATTCATCAATAATTAAATCTTTTAAACCTTTTTGGTAAACTTTCACTAATGCGTTTGGGTCATTAAACCCAAAATCTAAACCAGCACCTATATATTTACAATCATCAGGTATATCTTCAATTAAATTATATGAATAAATTGTACCATCAACTTGACCTTCTTCACCATAAACATAAACAGCTACAAAGTTTTTCCAATAACTTGAACCACTTTCAGCTTTTATTATAGCATCTTTATATTCTTGAATTACATTCTTTGATAAATATTCATTATCTAAATATGTAAGCTTAACAAAGTTTGATTTATCTTCTTTTATATACTCCCTAATCCAAGATAAATGTGATGGATTATAATCAAGAAAAATGAACTGTTTAGTTCTGATTGATAATTGTGTAAAAGCTTCACGATTAATATTATTTGCTTCATTAACAAATAAAATATCCCTTCTTGCACCTCTTAATTTACCACCATCTTCAACACCAAACCATTCAATTGTACAACCATTTAGTTTATAACTATTATTGGTTTTATTATGGCTTTTTTCATCGTATAAATCATTTTCAATAAGTATATCTATCAAATCTTTTGCTGCACCCCTTCTTAGATGTGGAAATGATTCACTTACAATTGATATTGTTAATGGTTTCTTTGATTTAGTACATAGAATTATAAGATATTGAAGTATTGAATAAGTTTTACTTGAACCACCAGCACCTTGTATAATTCTTGTTCTAGCCTTTATTTTAGCTATTTTATTAAATGCTGCTGTTAGTTTCACTTATATCATCATCTTTACCTTTTTTCGTTATTAATAGTTTTTCTTCTTGTACTTCTTCATAATCAATATCAACTAAATCAATAATGTTTTTATCAGAACCTTCAATTTGAAGTGTGATATTTCCATTACCAATTGACAAATGATTTTGTTTTAATTGAAGATGTGAATTTTTACGCTCTAATGCCCATAAATATGGGTATGCATTCTTTTTATCATCATCGAATGCCTTTGCTGTTAAGTTCATTTTCTGCTTAACACGTCCAACATTGAGAGTATTTATAAAATCTTCTTTTTCTTCATCGGTCAAATATTGAAGATTTGAAATTGACCTTTTATTATCTTGATTTGGTGATTTTAAGAATTCAAAATAACTCATTGATATTCTAAAGTTTTTACCAACCAAATCATTAACTAAATAGAATATATCTTTATCACTTAAAAGTGTAGTATTTTCATCTTGAAGTACTTCTTTCATCTTCAACATCCATACCCTTACTTTTTCATTTTTACTAAATTTTAGTTCCTTTTCTTCACTCATTAATTTATTAGTTAAACATTCCGTTATTCAATCGGTAAAACATATAAATACGCTTCTTCATTTCTTCTTTTGATTAATCCTTTTAATACTACTTTCTTACCTTTAACCGTTCCCTTATTCCATCTTTTAAATTCATATTCAATAGCTTCAAAATCATTTTGATTATTATTAACTTTCTTTAAAAGGGTGCTAATTTTAAAATTATCTATACCTACGTTATAAGTAAATGAAACAAGTGCTGAAAATTGATTTTGATTAATATCACTTGTAACATATTTTTTCACTTCATTTTCAGTCTTTCTTAGAATGTAATTAAATAATTCATCACCTCTTTTTCTTGTTATTGGTGGGTCTTGCATTGTTACTTTTGAACCATCTTCATAATATGTATTACCCCAGCCTATTGTAGGTTTTCCAGCCGGGCATATATAAGGGTGGTTTCTGAACTGTTCATATTTATGGATTAATGAAATACCGTTATCTGAAGTCTTCATTTTACATTTTTGTTAACTCTTTCATTGTGTACCATCAATTAGTACCTAATTATTTTTTGATATAATCTTTTAATTAAAGTTTAATCATTTTATTACTATAACTCAACTCTGGATTTTTAGCATTTTTATCAAAAGCTTCAGCAACGTGTATATTACCCGTTGGTGTTAAATGACTTAAATCATTTGGTTCTTGGTCAGTGTACCCAACCCAATTTCTTGCAACATCAACAAATTTTAAACTGTCTTTATATTCCGAAAAACAACCAACTGCTTCTTTTGTACCTAACCACATTTTATAAATTGTTTCTGAATTTCTTGAATAATTATTACCACAAACAGAACCAATTAGTAAAGTTTTGTTTTTTAGATTAATACTATCTTTTTCAACAAATCCAAAAGCAAGAAACCTAACAACTTTAGTTCCTGTACTAATTTGATTAACCCTTATTATTGCATTTGGAGGTAAATTTTCAACCCAAATAACAAAAGGATAATAATCATCACTATAACCATTCGCACCAGTGAATTGTGATGTGTAAGTTCCGTAAACAGTACCGTTAACAAGTACTTCAAATTCACCACCATTAATTGATGTTTCAAAAAATAAACCACAAGCCCTTTTATTACTTAAAGTGAATTGACAAAAGTTCCCATCATTTAATTTGGTGTAATACCTTGCGCTTAAACTAGACACATCAGTATATCTAAAAGGGACGAATTCTGAAGTTAATGTTGCTATTGCACTATCTTCATTACCGTTTGCACCGTTTGTTGACCAAGAGTGAGCACCTGTTTCTGAAACCGAATTCCACCCAACAAAAGCTACACCACCGTAGTCGTCAATTAAAAGTCTAGCTATACAAGCCATTTGTGCACTTTTCATAACTTCAAAAAAAGCAGCCTTTTCTGTTTCATCAGTGTATGTATGACCTATATTATTCCACCCCAACATTGTCACCACTATGCCCGACCAATTTGGTAATAAATTACCCATTTTATTAAAGTGGGATTGTTCTTCGTGTGAAAGCCTTGACGGATTGTTACCAGCCCACGAAATTCTACTACCACCAACTGCCCTGTTTAAATAAGATAGATTTTTATTGTAACTGTTTGCAAACAAATAAATCCACTTGTATTCTTCGAGCAAATAACTACCCGATGTGTATGCGTTTCCAGAAAAATTAAAACCTTCTGTTTGCGAATCACCATAAGCAATCATTGAACCTTTTTTGTAAAATAAATTAGGTTTTAAATCACCTTCTTCTGAAACTGTTTTTAAAATCACATCTTTTGTGGTTCTAAATTGCACCGAACCTTCGTCTTTTTTGTAGAAAAATGCAGAAACGGTTTTAATTGTTGTGTCAGAATCAAATATACCACCATCAGTAATTAATTGATAAAAAGCTGAATAAGTGTAATCTAACACATCAACAACCCTTTCAAAAAGAAAGCTAATTCTATTACTAGACAATTTCACAACTTTGGTAGCTGCAATCGTTACAAAAGTTGTATCTTCTTTTATCGCTCTTAAACCACTCGTGAAGTTGGTGAGATTAATTTCGTTGTTTGATTCAATTACAAATTCCAATACAACTGTTTCACCTTCACTTAAAATATTTGGTTGAAATTCGTTAATACTAAAACAATAGGCTGGATTTCCAGCTGAACCTGATAAAACTTTTATTGCAGTACCTTCAGAATAAGGGTTGTTTGAAATTTCCTCAGTACCTCCCAAAATGTTCGCTAAAGGAAAATAATTTTCAAGAATATTTTCTTTTAACGGAATGTTATTATTTTTTAAAAGTTCTTTTTCGGTGTAATTTGCAACAGCTGAACCAGTAACACCTTTTGATATTGAATCAGATAAAACTTCATTTTCGTATAAATCGGAATTTTTTATCCAACCTGATTCAGTAAAACCGTAATAACCATTATTGGTAGCTGTTGAATCATTTGCAACTATCGCTGAATCATTAACAGTAGCACCAATTGATGATGTTAAACCTGTTAAAGTTTGATATGTTTTAACACCTTCAAAATTTATTGAATCAATACTATTTTTTAAATCTTGTGCTGTTCCATTATAACTTCCTTTATTTAGTTTTAAAGAATTTATATTATCAATATTTGATTCAATTTCTGAAAATTGTGTTGATACTGATGATGGAATAACAAAATCAAATATTACATTTAATAATGCTTCAATTGTATCTTCTTGTGTATCATAGGTAGCACCATCAATAATAAATTCATCATAAGCTGTACCACTTAATAATTGTTGTTTGGTGTCATTTATATTATATATACCAATAGCAGTATTACCTTGTTTTAAAGGTTGGTATATTCTAGCATATTGAATGCTGTTTAATGTAAAATATTTGTCATTTACTGTATTTATTGTAATCATTTAAGTTCATACTCTTTTTACTTTACTATTATTACACCAATTCACCGTATTTATCAACGTATTTTTGAATTGTCTTTTTTTGCTTTTCTATTAATGTATTAAGCTGATTGTTAACCTCTTTTAAATTGTTTAATTCCGATTGCAACCTTCCAAAACTTTCATCAAATTCAGCTTGTAAACGTTCTATTCTAGTTTTATATCTAGCATCCAAATCATCAACCAATTCTTGATACAAGTCCATATTTTGTTGAAGATTATTCAATGAAGTTTTTTCTACCTCGTTTTCTTCTTTCTTTATTCCAAGTTTGGCTAAAATCAAATCTTTGTACCATATTGTTATTGCAGCTATACAATAGCCTATATATTTTATTATCTCATAAATTTCAGATACATTATCTGTTATTTTTTCAATCATTTTTTAATAAGTGTGTTAGTGGTTATTGTTATTTGATTACTGTGAATCTTTGACTGCCAGTATTAATGTTTTCATTATTTCCGGTTGAATATCTTGGAAATCTTGAACTATTATTTTTAAGATATTTATCAATCATTTGAAACTTGATTGAAGCATCAATTTGAGTTTGTTTGCTGATGTCTTTTAATAGATTCCTATCAATAGGTTGTGAATCATTTGAAAGCTTTGTAACAGCCCCAAATGGGGTTAAATTGGTATTAACTGAATACATATATCTGTTATATGTATAATCAGCTAATAAGCTATTTAAACCAGCTTGAATATATGATTGACCCTTAACTGTAAATGTTGAACCACTTAATAAATCAGCATATTCTTCATTATCTATATTTTCAATTAAATCAAAATAAAAATCATTCAAAACATCATATAAATCAATCGTTTGTGCTTGCTTAATGCATTCATCAATTTTATTGGTATCTAATTTTTTACCTACATCTCTATAAGTTGCAAATTCTTGTGCTGTGATTATATTACTCATTTAAAATAGGTTTAGATTCAGTTGTTATTTGTTCAAATGGTGATATTATCTTTAAATCACTATCTATTGGTTTATGGAATTTCTTCATCAAGTTTTGAAAAACTTCTTCTAATTGGTCACGTTCTTCTTCCCTAGATTCCCATAGTTGAAGTTTACCTTGTTTTATTAATTCACCTGAATTACCAAACAAACCATTATCACTAGAATTGACTAACATTAAAGGCACTCCAAAAGCCTTACAAATGTTCTTTTCAGACTGTGCTTCACTATATTCAAATAATGTATCATTGAATTCACTTGTCAAATCATCCAATTTAATTTGACTACCTAAATCATCAGTCATATTTGATGATTCTAACAGTAAAATATTACCACTATTTTCAGCACCTTCTAAGTCCTTTAATTTGTTTAAGAACCCTCTTCTATCATCATCATTCGCAAAAGGCTGTACAACTATTAATTTTGTGTTTTGAAACCCCTTTTCACCACCATTAACACGAAATAATTGATAATTATTTTCTGATAATGCTTCATTAAGTACTGTGTTCAAATCAGTAAGTGAATAAACAGAATTTGAATACTTTGAAAGATGTAGAATTTGTCCTTTATAATTTCTAATATCACCAGCGTTTTCAATCTGTGATTGAATTACTGATTCAATAGGATTATATCTATTATAAATTTTAAATGAATCTGCTTTTGGTTTGTTTTCCCAATCTGCAATAATGTATTTACCACTATAACCTAAATCATCTTGCTTACCTATTCTTACTTGTGTAAAAGGAATTACTTTAATTGAAGTAATTTCAAATAATAAATTATAACCAACGTGGATAAATAAATTATTATGCTTTGCATATTCCCTTGAAGCAATTCTTAAAACTTCATTAAGTGTTTGACCATCTTTATTAACAATAGTTTTACCAATTTTACCAAAAGATTTACCATATATACTTTTAGCTACTTTATCAACACATATTTTTGAAGTAACTGAAATATTAATTAAAGTTTCAACAAGATTTGGAAATAAATTATCTATTCCGGCAGTATAAACATCATTTCTTTTATCAACTTTTACAGATAATATATTATGTTTAATTTCATTATATAGTTTCATTTAAGGTTCTTACTTTTTGGTAGAACCTCTTTTTTTGTAGGTTCTTTTTGGTGTAGCATTTTTTGCTTCACTTATTTTTTTGTCCTTACAAGTAGCACAAGGTTTTTTAGAAGTTTCTTTAACAACTTCATTAACTTTTTCATCAACATTATCTTCATTGTTATCTTCACCAAGTAATTCAATCCAGTTTTCCGGATATTTTGAAAACAAATCAATTCTTTCATTTTTAATCTTTAAGAATCTTAAAGCTAATTCATCAGTCATTTTATCATTTGATATTGTTTCTGAACCACCCTTTTCTAACTTGTAGATAACGTGAGGTTTTCTTAATTGAAAATTTGTCATTTTATATTTTTTTTTAAGTCGATTAATCATAAATTGTATATCACTAGGACAATTCAAACAAACAGTACCTTTTAATTTTTCTTTATAATCTTTTGCCAATATTTTTATATTAGCCTTTAAAATTTTTGAATCATTTGATGAAAGAACTTCTTGTATTGTCATTTTTAATATTAGAATCAAATAAAGGCTGAATTGGTGTTACCCTATCAGCCAATTATTATTGTTTTTAAATTATGTGTTAATCTTATTTTATGCTTCTGCAAATAAAGCATCATAACTAGCTTTACTTGTTGCATAATCAGTTTCAAGAAATGTATAGTATGGATATTGCTCAACCGCACCTTCTTCAGTACTTAAAGTGAATGCAAAACCAGCACTATTTTCATTTGTGTTATGTGTCATTTCTGAAAGTCTTAAACCGTTTTCAAAACCATAGATTTTAAATTCGTCTAAACCATCATTACCAACATATTTGGTTCTTACAACCATCACGAATAAACCGTTTTTAATCTCGTTTGCACGCTCTGAATTTTCAGTTGAATTGGTTGTTAATCTTGAGGCAAATGATGCTGTAAAACCATCTATATCTTCACTATTTGGTGCATAAACAGCACCTGCGTTACCAAGTTCTTTGAACCACTCTAATTTGTAACCAGTTTTTCCTGATTGAAGTGTTAAAGATGATACAGTTGCACCTGATGAAGTAGTTGATGTAAAATCAATATCATCATAGTTTATGATTACAGCACTAGAACCTTTTAAACCTTTTCTAGGTAAATCATCACAACTTTGAAGTATATCATCTGTTAATTTATTATTACAAGCCATTTTAATTTTTATATTTTCTTTTATATGGGGGTGAATTGCTTCACCCCATATATTTATTATTTGTTATCAGTTAATAGTTATTAAGCTGATAATGTAAATTCTACTATTTCGTCTGCATTTTGGATTTGAACACCAGCTTTACCTTTAGTTCTCAACATTACTTTATCTAATGTTTTATCATAGAAAACTTCAATAGTTTCAGTTTCAGAAATTACATCTGAACCTACTATAAAGTTTGAACCTACTGATGCAAACATTCTATCAGTACCGTTTAATCCATAAACTCTAATTAATTTACCGTGACCACCACCGATTTCGTAAACACCGTTATCGTGTTCAGGTTTGTAATGATATAAATTATCTGCTTTTTCTTTTGATATGTACATATCAAATACATCATCACCTACTAAGGTTACGTACTCTTTACTTCTTTTTACTTTTGCTGGTGCAGCAGTTCTCATATCTTCTATAAGTTCTTTTACAATAGTTTTAGTAATTGCAGTTGCACTTGAAGTATTACCATCTATTACATTTGATTCTGCATCAATTTTTTTGATGAAACCATCAAATAATTGGTAAGTTGCACCACTTGCAGTATCACCTTGCCAGTAAGTTAATTCTAATGTTTCAGCAATTGAAGCTACTTTAGTCTTAACTATTTCTTCTTCAAATGGTAAAATATCACCATTATTTGAACCCGGTGCTAATACAGTATTAGGTAATTTTGTTTGTAAATCATCTGAACAAAATGATTCAAAAACCGTGAATGGTTTCACAGTTAATACAACTTCATCAATAACAGCATCACCTGAAGGTGAAGCACAGTTACCAGCTTGAAGTGTTGCTGCACCGCTAACGTGTGGTACAGAAGTTGAACCTTTTACATTCGCCATATGTAAAGCGAATTTTCCAGTGTCACCACCAGTAAATAAGGTCTTTGTTAATGCTTTATTTTCTCTTGAAATAAAGTCTGAAAAGTTTGATACATCGTATGCCATTTTAAATTAATATTTAACTCTTTTTTTAGCCTCTTAAATAATTTGAAGCTTTATTATTATTTGTATTATTACTATTATGTAATTGTGCTATAACAGTAGCTTCTTCACTACCTACCAATTTTTTTAATGCTTTGATTTCACTTTTTAAAGCATCATTTTCTTTTGTGAATTTTGCAGTAATTGAAGTTTCTAACATTTTTAATAATGCTTCAAAATCAATTTCTTCTTCAACCTCTTCAGTTGCTTCAGCACTTGCTTCAACTTCTTCTTCAATGGTTTCTTCAACCTCTTCTTCAACTGGTTTTATTTCTACTAATTCACCAGCTTCAAAAACCCACGTTGAACCATCGGTTTGAACTCTTTCACCTTCTATTGGTTTATTATCTGCATCAACCGCTTTACTTCCAGCTTCTTCTTCAGTCCTTACTTTTGGTTGTTCATCTTCAGATAATTCTGTAAAATTGATTTCTTCACCATTTGCATCTTGTATTACTAATGCTACAATTGTATTTTCTTCACCATTTACATCTGAATCAATACCAAAAATTGCTTCCATCGCATTGATAAATTTTTGTGTTTTTGTCATTTCGTTTTTATTTTCTTCTTCATTATTATGATAATATGCAACTGCCTTTATTGAAGATTTTTTTGCTGTTGCAAAACCCATTTCAACCGCTTCATCAGCACTTAAAAATGTTTCGTTTTTTAAAAGTTGTGCAATTGAATTTTCATCAATTGATGTATATGAAGAATAGAATTTTATAAAATCGTTTTCGATTTGTTTTAACTCCTTTGCAACCATTACTAAATCATCTGAACCACCCTGAACACTTGCCCAAGGGAAATGTATCATTACTCTATCAGCACCTTCTTCAACTAATCTTATATCACCAGCCATAAAAATTGATGCTGCAATTGAATAAGCCTGTTTAGCTACTGTTGTAATTTGTATGTTTAAATTTCTTAGATAATTGAAAATAGATTGACCAGCTTCAACTGAACCACCCACAGAATCAATAATAACTTCAAGTTCAGTTAATCCTTTGTAACCTTTTACTTGTCTTATTACGTCTGTAAATGAATCATTTTCAATTACCCCATTGATGTAGATTGTTCCCTTCATATAATGTTATATGTGAACAAATGGGGGTAAATCGGTAAAATGCAACGTCAGAATGTTGTAAACAAGAAAACCACCCTTTTGAGGTGGTTTAAAATCAATTATGTCACTAATTAATCAGGTAAATATGTTAGTTTATAGCTTGGTTTGGATTTAAATAAAATACCGGTTTAAATTCATATAAATTATTACCATTACTTGCTGTATGTTTTGGACAATTTTCAAATTTAATATTATCCATTTTGGTGTTATTTAAATCAAAAAGTAAATCTTTATCGGTATATCTCACTAAATAATATGCTCTTATATCTTTATTTATATTTTCTTCTTTGTTCTTGCATTTAGCAACGGTATTAATTAAGGCCTGGAACTTGTCCAATTGAATCAAAACACCACCAGCGTAATAATCTGAAGAAACATTTCGTGTTTTAACCTCACATATACCATTTATTTTAAATGGTGAATTGGTGTTACCGGAAATAAAAGTAAAATCAAATTTTGAATAACCTTCATTATATATTTTCTCAATTTCTATTTCTTCATTAGTTTGGCAAAATCCCGTAATTGTTTCTGTTTCTAAATTGATGTAATCATTAAAATTCATTTGTAAATTGGTTAATACTATTCTTTATATATTTATAAATAGTATGTAAAATGAAAAAAGACCAAAAAAGGTCTTTTATTTTTTAAATTTCTTCAACAAATGTTTTTTCAAGATATTTTTTGATTTGAATTATGTTTGATGTATCAAAACCTTTATCAAAAATTATAAGCATTTCAATTTGAATCATTGCACAATCATAAAAAGTCCTTTTATCTTTATAATCTTCAATTTCAATATTAACTATCACATCATCCAAATCATCATAATAACTAGTTAAATCACCTATAATTTGATTTTCAATATTATTTGATGTTACATCATTCTTAAACAATTTAACACCTTTTAAAGTACCTGAAATGGCTATCATTCTATTCTGTAATTCTGTTATTTTCATCTTGCATTTTTATTAAGCCTTGTTATTATTCTTTGAATTGAATTAGGATGTAGATTATTTTCAATTCCTAAAATTTTATAACGTTGTGTTTTCGTTCCATCCAGTTGATAAAATCTATCATATATTGCAATGTGCTGTATAATGGTTGAATCAACAATTACTTTATTTCGTATTAATTTTATTATTGTTGTTAAGTTGTTTGGATTGTTTACTAGTTGATATAATGTCATTTACTTCTTTACTTCTTCAATATTTTTCTAATCGTTTTTTCACTTTTTATCAAATGAAAAGGTTGATAAACCTTTATTATATTTTTAACAGAAACCCCAGATTGATAATATTTTTGTTGAATGAATTTTTCAATTTGTGTTAACTGCTTGGAATGCTTTTGTATGTAATCTTTAGTTTCAATTGAAGATTCTAAATTAACAGTTGATTCAAGTAAATCAACCTTTCTTGTTTCTTCATTATCTTCATCATATGCAAGTTCATCAAGTGATGAATGGTTTAGATTATTTAATTTGATATAATGCTTACAATGGTAGTATAAATGCTTAAAAGCATAACTTTCAAAAGTACCTTTGGTTGGTATGTATTTCTTTTTGATTTCAAATAATTTGATGTAAGATTCGTTGAATAATTCTTTTCTATATTGTTTATCAAATCGATTGATGATTAGGTGTATAAGTGGTTGATAATCATCTATATTTATTTCGTTCACTATTCATATATATTTTCTTTGTGGTGATGGTTACATCACCTTATTTATAATAAATAGTACGAAATATTGAAAAGTTCAATATTTATTAAAATTAATTTGAAATATTTTTATTTGAAGATACTTTTAGTTGATAATTTGAAGTGTGTATTTCTATGAATAACGGATTTCGTATTTCTATAAGTTATGTTAGGCATATTGCATAAGTTATGTTAGGCATATTGCATAAGTTATGTTAGGCATATTGCATAAGTTATGTTAGGCATATTGCCTATTCTCAATATATAAGACTATTAATAAGAATATAAATAAGATTATTTATAAGAATAGTATATTACGTTAGTATTAATATATACTACGTAGTATAGGAAATTTTGAATTTCAATTGAAGATTTTTAAAAATATAGATGTTAACCCTGTTAACATTTTAAAAACCTTTCTTCTATTAATATATATTATAAATTAATAATAAATATAATAATAAATATAATATATAACTACGTTAGTAGTAATATATACTACGTATGTATACCAAATTTTTGAAAACTAATTGAAATAAAAACATACTTCAAATTAATTCTAAACGAATATCAAATTTTATTTAAGAAATTATTTGAAAATATAAATCTTCAACTGGTACAGTTTAAGTTAATTCTAAACGAATAATAAAATTTATTTAAGAAATATTCTTTTCATACCTCAACCCTAAACAAGTTAAAACACTTCAAACGTACCTTCTTAGTTCCCACGGATTTCGCTACACTCCCAAAGGGTATTTTTAACAACAATATCTCTAAAATATCAAATATTCATTTTAAAGCGTTTTAAGACACTTTTACAAACGTAGTTAATATAATATACCAAAATTGTATTTAAATTAATTCAACATAGCTTAAAATAGCTTAAAATGATATTTAGAGTACTTTTATTTGGTTCAAATGTAATTAAATTAAAAAATTTGCAATGTTACAACTATTTTTTTAATCTACCAAATTTTTATTTAAAAAAACTTGCAACTATGATTTTTTCTTACTATTATTGCTTTAAATTGGTTTACCTGTAAAATGAAGTTAATAATGTGTTAAATTGTTGTTAATTTTTTAAAATAAATTAAAAATAATTGGTCGTTTGGTAAATTCAATACTATTTATATATATGTAACCAAGTGTTACAAGGGCTGGGGGTGAATCATAACACCCCCTTCTACACCCTTGAAAAGTAGAAAAGAACAAAAAATTGAAATAAAAATTGTAGAAAAAAAATAAATTATGAAAAAAGAAAACACTTCAAAAAAAGAATGTTCACTAGAAACATTTCTAAAAACTTCTAAGAAAATACAAAGAAGAAGAGATATTAACGCTGTCCAAAAAGACATAATATCTTATATAATTGGTTATCAAATAAACAAAAAATTCTGTTACGAAAGTCAAGGTGATTTTGCATTTGAATTGGGTATAGACAAAAGTACATTAACAAGAAATATTGATGATTTAGTTAAAAAAGGAATACTTCAAAAAGGACAATTCAAAGATTTTGGTATTACCATATCTGATAGAAATACACGTAAAGTTTATTTATATGTTGAAGAATTAGATGTTGTTAGTTTGGTTAAAGAAATTCAAGGTTTCGTAAATATGAAATCAATTAAAGAAACCCAAGTTAAAAAACAAGTTGCCGAGGTGGTCAAAAATGAACCGATTGAAGAACCTAAAAAAGAAATAAATTTTGAATCTAAATCTTCAAATGTTGTTGATATATCAATTCTTGATTTACCATTGAATCATAATAACTTAGATAAAATTAAATATGAATTGGGTAAACTTGGTTTGATTGAACCCCAAAAAGAATACTCAACAAATGAATTATATTTTTTAATAATTGAAGGGAAAAATAAATTAAAAATTGCATAAGATGAAGATAGAAAACAACACACCAAAATTTGAATATGAAGAATTCACAATTGATATAACTAATATTGGTATTAATTTATGGGATTATACAGGTGAAGCTAAAGAAGTTAAACACTATTTGAACCAACCATATATTAACTATTGCGCTCGAATTGATGAATACAAAAGTGTAAAAGATGTTAAACGTACTTTTTGGAATCCTGAATTAGATATTGAAGCTGAAATGATGATTCTAACTGATGAAATTTATGACCAATGGCAAGCTGGTGATATTATTCAATTAAAACTTAGTGTAAAAGAATCTAACAGATACTTCCAAAACAAAGAACGCTTCATTTATATCCAATCCATTGATGATAATGGTTTCCATTGTTACAGTTCAAACACCTATTTAAGAGCATTAAAACTATCTAAAGTATTTCCAGTACAAAATGATTTAAAAGTTGATGTATTGGAAAAATACGGAATATCAGATTTAAAAAATAATGATGTAAATAAATCTGAATTAGAAAAGTTAAATGAACTTAAAACAAAACTAACTGAAGCCGTAGAAAATGAAGATTATGAAAAAGCTGCAACCCTAAGAGATAAAATAAAACTGTTGGAAATAATTGTTAAGTAAAAATGATATTTAAAAAAATACAAGACGTAAAAAGTGTAGAGGTAATATGTGATGAAGTTATATATAATGGAACTGATGAAAACAATAATGATATAACAATAAAATTTGATACAGATACTTTCACCTATTGGTTAGATGAAATTAAAGAAGGGATAGAGATAGAAGAAAAATTCAGTAATGACTGGGTGTTTGATAGAGATGGAAATATACACCCCAAAGAGAATGAACACCTATTATAAATTGTTAAATAATTAACAAAATATATTTAAAAAAAATACCGGAAAATGGTCTTTTACTTTTTTACAGACTATTTATTATAAATAAACACAAAGAAATTATGAAAACATTAGTAAAAACTGTAACACCTCAAGAAGTTAAACAATTAATTAAATCAATTTCAAATATCGGTACAATATCAAATGATGATTACGGTATAATACCGTTAACTGATAACACTATTGAAGTAAATGTAAATTTTAATACCATCGGGAAATTAGAAAAATTCTATTTAAAAGCTAAATCAAAAAGTTTTAAAACAAATTTTGGTGGTAATCCTTATGAACAAAATAGTTATATGGTAATTGATGCTGACGATTATGAAATAATCGTTAATGCTCCATTAAAAAGTAATGGTGATAAAAATTGGACTGCTTACAGATGGAATAATATAAATGATAATGATAAGTTCAAAACGTATGCACCAATTTCAATAAAACTTAAAGCGTAAACATTATGAAAAAACTATTATTATTAATAACAACAATTACCCTATTATCTGCGTGCAGTGAACCATCTATAATTGATAGTAATTGTGATTGTGAATTATATGTAACTGTAAAAGATATATCAACCGATGAAGTTATTATACCTGAATTTCTTTATTCCGAATATCAAGATGAACATTGTACAACAAATGGTTTATTAATTAATATCAATAACCTTAACCAAGAAACAAAAAATATTAGATACCCTGATATTTATGATAAAGAAGCTAATATAACTTTTAGATATATATGCGATTAAACAAACCCATAACTATGAATATAACCTATGAACAAATTGATGAAGCATTAGCAAAACTTGAAGCTTCATTTCAAATTACTGAATCAATATTGAACAGTAAATAATAACGAAAACTAACCTACTTATGAATTGGCTAAACTTACTAAACAACAATACAAACTTCATAACGAAGCTGAAGAACTATTACAACAAGCAACACTAACCTATGACGAAAAACTTTTCGTTTATAATAATTGGAATGAATCAGCTACTTCTATTAATTCACAAGCTGGTGCATTCTTTACACCACAAGGATTAGCACAAGATTTTTCATTAGAACTTATTGAAGATAGAAACATAATAGATTTATGTGCCGGAATCGGTATGTTATCATTCTTTGCTTATCATTGGAAGGATTGTAATGTAACTTGTGTTGAACTCAATCCAACCTATGTTGAAGTGGGTAAAAAATTATTACCTGAAGCTAACTGGATTAATGCAAGCATTTTTGATTATAAAACATTCGGTCATTATGACCAAGTAATAAGTAATCCCCCATTCGGTAAAGTTAAAACTGGTATTGATGCTGAACTTAAAAAAGAACTTAAATACAAAGGTTCAGAATTTGAGTTTATAACAATTGAAATTGGTGAATATGTTGCTGATTATGGTACATTCTTGATACCACAAGGTTCAACACCTTTTAAATATTCAGGCTCACAAGATGGATTTATTGATTTAAGAATGAAATCAAAGGGTTATAATCCTTATGACCAAGAACCATCAAGAAAAGTGCAAAAGTTTTTAAAAGAAACCGAATACAACCCAATCTTTAATGCCGGAATTGATACAAGTATTTATAAAAATGAATGGAAAGGTGTATCACCAACTTGTGAAGTAATCAACTTTGATTGGAAAAACCTATACTGGTAAATGAATAACGATGAAAATAAAGAAATATGAATAGTGAACCTAAAAAAATATGTAAATGATAACTATATTAAATTATCAACTGATGAAGTAAGATTACTATTTGAAAATATTGAAGCAAATAAAGAATTAATAGTAAAAACTCAATTACCATTGGTATTAAACTTGGTAATGAGATTTACCAAATCTAAAAATATTAATTCTGAAGAATTATTTTCAGTTGCACTTGAAGCTTTAACAAATTCAATTGAAAAATATAACAATTCAAATGAAGCTACATTTACCACCTTCTGTTATCATAATATTTATTTCAGCTTATTAGATTATCAAGATAACATAATCAGGATTCCAGCCAATGCCAAAAAGTTTACAGATAACCCTAAAGCATATTCATTTTCAAATTGGAATAATGAAGATAATAATTTCAAGTTTGAAGATAGATTTGAAAGTTATGATTCAATCAAAACTTGTAATGAATCTGAACTTATTGAAATAATAAAAGAACACCTTATAAGCCATAAAAAAAATGTTAATGGTGATATGCAAGCAGATATAGTAATTAAGTATTTAGGGCTTAATATGGATAAATCTATAAACCTACCTAAACAAGCTGAATCACTTAATTTGACACCTCAAAGAGTGCAACAATTATATCACACAGCAATGAATAGGTTGAAAGAAAATAAAGCCTTTAAAATGGCTCTAAAAAGATTAACAGAATAATTAAAAATGAATGATAAAGTAAAAGAAATGATTATTGATTACATTAAAATTAATATATGTTTTGATTATGATAAAATATCAAAGATGTTCGGTACTTCAAAAAATGAAGTTTATAATATTATAATTAATTTATTATATAATTGTCAAAGTTATTATCCCCCATCATTAAAATTAGTATATGAAGAAATTTCAGATAATACTTATAAACATAAAATTCTTAAAAATGATATTGAATTAAACATATCAGATACTTTAGTACAAAAAATATGGGATAATAAAAATATTTTTATAACTGATTTTGATTCACCTGAACAACAATTAGAATACTTCAAATTATTAAACATAAAAATATGAATGAAAAAGTAAAAGAAATGATTATTGATTATCATAAAAGGAATCCAAAATATTCAATTAATCAATTATCTAAAGTATTTGGTTTGCCATTTGAAAATGTATGGAATGTGATAATACCTAATTTAAATATTGGTAGAAATAATAAGTTGTTAATTTAGAAATAAATGATTAAACCCCCTTAGAACTAATCTAAAGGGGTTTATTCATTATATTATGTATACTTACTTATTATTCAACAAACTTATTGATTAGAAGCATATATATTTAAACGTTCCATAATAGTTAATTTTTTATTGAAATATTTATTAATAACCTTTTGAATCTTTGGTAATTGTTTTTTCTCAAATACCTTATTCCATTTTCTATTGTTACACCAAGTATCTAATTCTTCAAATTTAACTTCACCAATTTCATCAAACATTAATATATTATTCTTCTTTTTAAAGTCTTTGAATGATTTATATAAACCACTTGAATCGATATAATAACCTTCACATACTAACATTAAATGTGAAGTTTCAATTTCATCTAAATCTTTTATATCACCACTTTTAACATAATCA
This sequence comes from Mariniflexile gromovii, assembly GCF_017814435.1. Classification (GTDB taxonomy): domain Bacteria; phylum Bacteroidota; class Bacteroidia; order Flavobacteriales; family Flavobacteriaceae; genus Mariniflexile; species Mariniflexile gromovii. Next base: position 28,044 of record NZ_JAGJCB010000014.1, read on the forward strand.
TTAAAATATTCTTTTAATACGGATAAATGGTCATTACTTCCATAATATTGACAATAGATAACTTTTATATCATCTGTTAATTCTTTTAAGTGTGGATATAAAAACTTAGCAAAGTGAGCGCAACCACCAGCATTAATATTTTCAAATGTTTTATCTATGGTCTTTAATAGTGTTTCTAATCTATCTTTAAATTCCTTTGTAAATATAGTTACTGTATTCGTACTCATAATTGTTATTAATTTGGGGTTATTATAGATTCATATAGGTATATTCAGTAACTAAATTATTAAATGGTTTATATTCCAATAGTTCACCATATTGTTTAGCACCATAAGTATTAAATAATACGTCCATTAATTTTGATACCTTTTCAGAATCAAAATCATTATTTAGTTTATTAATTGTTTCTACCAACACATCAGTTAAAACTAATTTATTTTCAGGATTGATATTATAAACTTCATCATATGGTGTAAAGTATTTTAATAATGATTCTTCATTAATAGTTGAATCATTAAAATCAAACCATTCACCACTAATTCTATATTCATCATAAATATTATGTAATTGCTTTTCTTTAGTAGATGATATTCCAACTAAATCAATATGTATATTAGCAGTTCGTAATGTATAGAATCTTCTTAGTGGGTCATTTGATTTACCTATTTTATATAAACCAGTATTCTTTTCTTTAATTAAGTAAGTATTGTATTTCATAATTCCTTTTATGGCAATCATATATAAAAAAAGTTATAAGTGCAAGTTGAAATGATTTTATTTCAATAATCTTGATACTTGTATTGGATTAAATTCATTACCTCTAGCAGTTTTAAACCCATTAGAATTAAGTTCATCTGCAATACGTTGTAATGTATATCCATTTGTTTTAAACGTCTTAGCTATCATCTTTGCACGTTTATTATTAGGGTTTAAATCTGCTTTAACTTTCATTGCTTTAGCACCTTTTAACCTACCTTCATTTGTTAGATTATTTGGATTACCTAATTTAACACCCTTAGCTTTTAATACCTTCAATGCTGATTTAGTTCTTTCACTTATTTTTTCACGTTCATCTTTAGCAATAGCCAATTTAATATTCTTTAATAATTCATTATCATTTGGTGAATCTGATTCAATGTATTTAACACCTAATTCTTCTAACTTAACAGCTATTTTAAACCCACTTCTTGATAGTCTATCTAGTTTCTTAACAACTAATATAGCTGAATGTTTTAAAGCTTCTAAAATGGCTTTATTTAAGTTTATCCTATTATCTTTTTTACCACTTGCTATATCGGTAAATTCATTAATTAATTCACCGTTGGTATTGGTAATATATTTTCTAACTGATTCCTTTTGAGATTCCAGACCTAAACCTGATTTACCTTGTTCATTTGTTGATACACGATAATATGCTATATACTTCATAATTCTTATTATTTATTGTTTGACTTTACAATAATAGTAATAATTTAACAAACCTGCAACGTCCGTTTATGTTTTGTTAATAATTTATAATGATGCTGGTAATGGTTCTAATGGTTGAAAGTATGAATGAAAAAGATGGGGTGCTGGGGGTGTGTAATGTGCGTGTTGGATATATTATTAACTATATTGTGTATTATTTATTTATACCTTTTTAAAAACCCTACATAATTACTAGGAATTAGAATAATGTTAATAAGTAGGTTTAATAATACAACAATAATAATTTAACTTTGTATTTTAAATATATTGAAATGCGTGATTTTTTTAACAACCCATATTTCTTACTTATAGTAGCTTGGTTATTGGGTTTATTAGGTGATAAATATGTATTACCATTACTACCTGAAGTTAAAACCATTGGTAATTGGTTTATTAGTTTTAAGAAGATAATGGTAAATTTCATAGTATGGTTTTTTCATATATTGAATCTATATTTATTACCTTTTAGTTTTATAATTATTGGCATCACAAGGTTATTTGGTTATGATATTATATATCAATTAGGTATTAATTCTGTTGATAAAGGTGAATATACAATATTAAATATATTAGGTAATGTTATAGGTATTATAATTGGTTTTTTAACTTTTATATATTTCTATACCAAGTATAAACAATTAAAAGAAAATGTTGAAGTATAATTTTAAATTCTTGATATGATAGAGTTAATAAAAAAGAATGTTTTGTTAGTTACCATTATTGGTAATGTAGTTGGTGGAATGATTATGTTTTATGTTTTACCCTTATTACCTGATATTTCAACTATAAGTAAATACTTTTGGCAAGCTTATATGATTGTATTTGGTTTTATAATACCTATTCTACATATTAGATTATTAATGACTAATAAAGATATAATTGTTGATAAGCCATTTGTATTGAATATTGTTATATCTGTTAGTTTTATTTTATTTTGGGTTTTATTTTCTATGATTGATAAACTTACTGATGTTGTTTTTTTATTATTTAATAATGTAAATCAGGTATTATAATTATATTTTTTTATGATTCCCCCGGCAAAGTGTTTTATGGAATGATTATTTTGATTTAGAAGGTTATGTACCCCCTGTTTAGGATTTGTATTATAATTGATTTCCCCGGATTTTGTATAAAAAAAAGGGATAACAATTAAGTTACCCCTATTCACTTTTTGTCGTCAAACAATAAATAACATTATGTTATTCAAAAGTGAATGACAAATATATTAATATTATTAATTTCTTTCTTGAATAATATTTTTCATTTTCTCTTTAAACTTTCTTGAAGTATTTCTACCCATTTCATTTATTTCATTTTGACTATAATCATTGAATTTTTCAGAAATTGGTATTAGAGTTTCTTCAAATGGTTCTAGTGCATAATTATAACCGTTATCTATTAAATATACTTCCGGTTCAATATTAGGAATGTTAAAATAAACTTCTATTGTTCTGAACTTATATTTTCTATTTTCATCAGTAACTACGATTTGTTTAATATACTTGTTCAAAATGTAATGTTTATCATTGAAAGATGTTTTGTTTTTATATTCCAACAATTCATTTGATATATCTTTTGAAGAAGATAGTTTATTTTCATAAGTTTTTATCTGTTCCTTTAGGTTTAGAATTTGCGTTTCAATATCATTTTGTTCAGTTCTTATTCTTTTTAGTTCCCTTTCAGATTCTTCATCTGTTATAAATCCCTTTATTGTTAATGTTATTGTTTTTTTTCTTTCCCCGGCAATTGATGAAATAAGGTGATTAAGTTCATTAAGCTTATTGTTCAATTTATCTATCATTTCTTTTTCATCCGTATTTTTAAAGTGCTTTAAAACAAGATTTGAAAGGTGTTTATCTACAAAGAACCTATTCCAAATGAAATGATAGATTGAAGGTCTATTAATTGACCTTGTTTTACAAATGTTAGTTGTTGTTTTTGTTTTGGCTCTTTTGCTTGAACATCTATAAACATTTTCTCTTTTGACCTCGTAATAATGACCATACATATTACATCCGCATTCACATTTTAACAATCCTTTCAATAACCATTTATGGGTATATTTTCCAGAATATGTTTTATTTGCTGTAAGGTTATCATTTACCTTTTGCCAATACTTTTTATCTAATATCGGTGGTACATCATAATATTCACCTTGATATAATCTTTTACCATAATACCAAGTTGATTTGATTATTTGCCTAACAGTATTTTGTTGCCATTTAACGTCTTTCTTTTGTTTTTTGGTGGTTATGCCTGTTAATTTATTATGTGTTGTTAAAGAACCTTTAGCTGTCTTAGCATAGCGAGTTGGAACACCATCATCATTAAGTGCTTCAGCTATTTTATTTGTACCAATTCCTTTTAATGATAGTTTGAACATTAGTTTTACAATTTCAGCTTCTTCTTCATCAATTGCTATAAAACCATTATCATCTTTTTTATAACCATATTTTAAAACCGGATTGGTGGCTTTACCTTCTTTAACTGCTCGTTTAAGAGATAGTTTTAATTTTATTTTGGTTTCCGTTACTTGTCGTTTATGGATAACGGCTTTTATTTCACTAATAAATTCGGTATCGGGATTTGAATAATCTAAAATACCATCAATATGAGAATGAGTGATAATGTTATAATCTTTGAATAAATCGATTATAATATATTTGGTTTTGGGATTTCTTGAAAGCCTTGATTCATCTATAACAAAAACGGCTGTTATCTGTTTTGAAATAATATCTTCAAGAAGTTGAGATAATGCTGGTCTATCTTCAATGGTATCACCAGCACCGCTAATACCTTCATCTGTGTAATGTTTGAATTGAAGGTTTAATTCTTTGGCTTTGGTTTCACCTAGTTCTTTTTGGTCATTTATAGAACGGTCTTTACCTTCTTCTTTTAATTGAGAAATACGAGAATAAACTGCTAACATAATTTGAATTATTTATTGTTTGACAATTCAAATATAGTTAATTTTAATTTGCCTATACAACTAGTAACACAGCTTCCTTAGCGTTTTCTCTAGGAAGAATAAAACCTTTAAAACCTTCCTGTCTAGCCTTTACAGCAATGGGCAATGCGCCTTTTATGGGTTGTAAAGTGCCATCAAGCGAAAGTTCACCCATAATGATATAGCGCTCTAAATCTTCAGCTTTTATTTGATTGGAAGAAGCTAAAATACCTATGGCCAACGTCAAATCGTACGCTGAGCCTTCTTTACGTAAATCGGCTGGCGACATATTGATGATTATCTTTTTACCAGGAATTCTGTAACCGTTGTTTTGAAGCGCCGCCGCAATACGGTAGTTGCTTTCCTTTATGGCATTATCGGGCAAACCTACTAAATGGTAACCAATACCTGTATCGGTATTCACTTCTACTGTAACCGTGGTCGCTTCTACCCCAAAAACAGCACTTCCAAAAACTTTTTTAAGCATATGAATTGTTTACTGCCTAAATGTAAGAAATGTATCTTTTAGTAAGAAGATTAGTTTTGAAATAATTCCATAAAAAAACAGCAACATTTAAACTGAAATGCTTAAAGTTGCTGTTTCTATGCAGTGAATTTAGATTTTATTTCTCTCCATTCACTTTTTTTCTTTTGAAATTATAAATAGTTTCATCAATGGTAAACCAGCAGAAATAGAAAATACCAATTGAGAATATCACATCGCCAATCATACGCATCCATTTTAAAGTTTGAACCGTTGGTGAATATAATAATTCAGATTCTCTTGCAAAAGAATAGCCTTGAGTGATGGAGGTATAGGCTTGAATAATTCCAATAGGCAGCAAACTGAACAACACCATGGCAACCAAACCAATATTCAAATACCAAAAGGCGCGTTTTAGTTTTTTGCTTTCCCAGACTCTGTTGGAATAAAAACGTAAACATATTAAAATAAAGCCCATTCCCAGCATACCGTAAACGCCAAATAATGCGGTGTGGGCATGTACCGCTGTGGTGTTTAACCCTTGAATATAATACAAGGCAATTGGCGGATTGATTAAGAACCCAAATACTCCGGCGCCAACAAAATTCCAAAAAGCAACAGCGATAAAGAAGAAAATGGGCCATTTGTATTTTTGCATCCATTGTCTGCTTTTTAATAGGTTCCAATTTTCTCTTATTTCGAAGCCCATAAGTGTAAGCGGCACTACTTCCAAAGCACTAAAAGTAGCTCCCAAAGCGATGGCTTGCACGGGAGTTCCCGAATAATATAAATGATGAAGTGTGCCTATAATACCCCCTGCTAAAAATATAGAAGCAGATGCAATGGAAACACGACCAGCCGTTTTAGCTGATATAATTTTCATTTGAGAAAATATATAAGCAATTACAACGGTGGCAAAAACTTCAAAGAAACCTTCAACCCAAAGGTGCACCAACCACCATCTCCAATAGTTGATAACGGGTAAACTGCTGTTTTCGCCATACATCAATCCAGAGAAAAAGAACATTCCAATAGCCATTACCGATACCAAAAGTATTATCAATAAATGTTTTGATGCATCGTTTTTTCGAATGGCATATAGAATATGACGACTTACCATAACTACCCAAAGCACCAGACCAATACCTAGGAATATTTGCCAAAAACGACCTAAATCCATGTATTCATAACCTTGGTGACCAAAAAAGAAATTGGTAGTTAAATCTAAAAATTGATGAACACCCAACCATTCGCCAAACATGGAACCTAAAACGATAACCAATAAAGCGAAGAACAAAAAGTTGATGCCAAAGCGTTGGTATTTCATTTCCTTGCCAGAAATCATCGGCGCTAAAAACAAACCAGTGGCTAACCAGGTGGCGGCTATCCAAAACACCGCCAATTGTGTATGCCATGTTCTGGTTATTGAATAAGGCAAATATCTAGATAAATCGAAACCAAAAAACGCTTGTCCTTCTACAGTGTAATGAACGGTAGCTGCACCTAAAATAACCTGTAAGGCGATTAATAATGAAATAACAATGAAGTATTTTAAGATGGCTTTTTGACTTGGGAACAACTTCAAGTTTGTTAATGGGTCTGCATCTGGTTTTTCAAGCAACTCCCCTTTTTCATGATTAATTAAATAGTAGTAAGTAAGAATACCAATAAATAGTAAAAGCAACACAATAGATAAACCAGACCAGATGATAGAATCTGTTGTAATGGTGTTATCAATCAATGGTTCGTGTGGCCAATTGGAAGTATAGGTATATTCTTTTCCTGGGCGGTTTGTACTGGCTGCCCAAGAGGTCCAGAAAAGGAATGCATTTAGTTGTTCCAACTTTGCTTCATCAACAAGTGCCCCTTTTGGGATGGCGTATTCTTCTTTTCCTTCAGAAAAAATAGACTTGTAATGTTTAATGTTTTCTTTAATGGCAGCTAATCTGCTTTCAGAAATCGTAATCGATTTGTCCGATTCATTAAAGGTATTTGTTTTAATATCTTTAATTAAACGCGCTTTCAAAGCTGCTTTTTGTTCAACATTTAATGATTCATAATTAGATTTATAATCATTTTGTGCCCAAGTTTCGAGCATAAAAGTAGCTTCTTTGTGAATCCAATCGGCAGTCCAATCGGGTGCCACATAACTGCCGTGTCCCCAAATAGAACCTACTTCCATACCGCCTATGGATTCCCAAACGTTTTGCCCCGTTTGAATATCATCTTTAGTATATAAAACTTCTTTGGTTTCTTTAATAATAACCGTTTCCGGTATGGGAGGTTGTGTTTGATAAACCTCTGTCCCTATCCAAATTAGCGTAATAAACGATAGCGTTACAACACTAATAAATGCAATCCATGTTTTTTTCATTTTTATAATTTTATTGAATTTTAAATTTTTACTTGTTCTTTTAGAATAATTTAGATTTTGGTTTTCTTGGTCATTTTATAGTTATTTTATTTAGGTTATTTTTAGTTATTATGTTCACTCAATAGCAGATGTTTTATAAAGGACATTTTTGTCTTATTTTAAAACGTATTGCTTTAAAATTTTTCACAAAAATAAACCTAAATTAAATAACGGACAAATTTATCCTAATTAAAATTTCAATAATTTTTTTGAAGTATGAAATAAGAACAACAACTACCCTCCTATAGTAATCATACTTCTATTATTGTTATGCAATTTGGGCTCTTGAAGTTTTTTAAGTGTATCCATACCACCACGCACCTTAAACTTGGCCTGTACTGCTTTTTGAATGATGGGTTCTATGGATTTGCCTTCGCGAAGTGTGGTGAGTAAATCGGATTCTGTTGAAGAGAATAAACAATTTTTTAATTGACCGTTAGCTGTTAGTCGCAATCTGTTACATGAATCACAAAACGGATTGGTAACCGAACTAATCACAGCAAAACTACCTTTGTAACCTGATATTTTATAATTTTTGGAAGTATCGTTTGGTGCATCTTGTAAACGTTGAATGTTTTCTTTTGAGAATGAGGCGTTTACATAAGCCATCACTTCTGCATATGAAACCATTTTGCCCAGATCCCATTTATTACCATCAAAGGGCATAAACTCAATAAAACGAACCGAGATAGGCATGTTTTTGGTTAAGTTGATAAAATCGATGATTTCATTTTCATTAAAACCTTTCATCAATACCACATTCACTTTTACGTTAAAACCTTCTTTCACTAAAAGAAAGAGGTTTTTATACACGATGTCAAATTGATCGCGACGCGTTATGTGTTTGAATTTTTCTCTATCTAAGGAATCTAAACTAAGATTGATTTTATTGACTCCATGCGCTTTTAAAACATCAATAAACTTATCGATAATAACAGCATTTGAAGTGATTGATAATTCCACAGGAAGTGTAGCCAGTTTTTCTAAAATAACAGGAATATCTTTTCTGATTAAAGGCTCACCACCAGTCAATCTTATTTTTGTTACCCCATGTTTCACAAAGGTTTTAGCGATGTCGTAAATTTCCTCATAAGTCATTAAATGACTTTTAGGTGATAGCTGTACACCTTCTTCGGGCATGCAATACGAACAACGTAAATTACAGCGTTCAATTAACGAAATACGCAGATACGCATGGTTTCTGCCGTGTAAATCTTGTAATATGTTTTTGTTTTCGCTCATTTCTTTGCTTTCTTCTGTTTGATTGTTGAATCGTTGAACTGCGTAATTGTGTAATTGTTTAAACGACTTAACGATTCCACGAATAAACACTTTAGTCGTGTCTCGCTCCTCTTAATATACCAAAAATGTGTAAAACCGATGGGAATATGGCATCCATAGATTCACCTGCTCCGTTAGTTGAACCCGGTAACGCCAACACCAACGTATTTTTTATGGTACCCGCCACACTTCTGGACAACATGGAGTAAGGCGTTCTATCTTGCCCATAACTACGAATGGCCTCTTCAATACCCGGGATACGTCTATCCAAAAGCGGTCCCAATGCTTCTGGAGTAACATCGCGTGCCGAAAGCCCCGTACCTCCTGTGTAGATTATTAAATCCACTCCTTGTTCTTGATACTGCTTTGCTTTGTTTTGAATCACTTCCAATACATCCGGAATTATTTCATATGCTTCCGTTTGAACACCACATATTTTTAGCTTTTCAATAATAGCTTTTCCTGCTTTATCTTCTTTATGTCCACCCGAAATAGTATCAGAACACACAATAACCGCAGCGGTAATATCTGTTCTAAATCGGTTTTTAAAATCGGACTTCCCTCCTTTTTTGTTCAGCAGTTTTATATGATGGATCTCAATACCTTTATCAATGGGTTTTAGCATATCGTACATATTTAGCGCCACAACACTGGCACCATGCATTGCTTCCACCTCTACCCCTGTTTTATAAATGGTTTTAACCGTGAATAGAACAGTGATTTCCAAACCGTTTATTTCGTAGGCTACACCCGTATATTCTATAGGCAACGGGTGGCAATCGGGTAAAATATCGGGTGTTCGTTTTACGCCTAATAAACCTGCCGCTTTACTCATAGCAAATACATTTCCTTTAGGAACAGTATCGTTTTGAATTGCTTCAATGGTTTCGGGTTTACTCACTTTTACAATGGCTTGGGCTACTGCGGTGCGCAATGTGGTGTTTTTATGTGTGATATCGACCATTTTTTTGATTTATTATTGTTTAATTATTATTGATTATTAGAAATCGCGGTTTTTCTTGATGCTATGAAAACAGAAGTTAATTCGCGTGATTCTTTTAACAAACAATCTATTTCTTCTTTAGAAATTAAGTTTTCATCTAAAGCAAATTCTATCCAAAAATTAGACTCGTCTACTTCTTCTATAACAATACTAATTTTTGCAATAAAACTTGGTTTAGATTGCGCAATACATGTTGCTCTGTAATTTGCTGCTACTGAAGTTGAACACCTAATCAATTGTCCTTTAATATGATTAGCCAAATATGTATTTGGAAAGGATTGCGTTAATTTAACACAGTTGTGGGCAAACACTTTAGTCCTTATTTTTAATTGCTCTTTCATGGTAGGTTTTAATAATAAATAATCAATAAAAAATATTCAATTGTTAACTTTCCATTGATGTGTATCGTCTTCAAAAATCTCCTTCCCAAAAACGGGCACATGCGCTTTTATTTCTTCTACAATATATTCTAGAGCTTCAAAAACCACCTTTCTTCTAGGTGAAGACACAAACACGAAAAGACAAATTTCGCCTGCTTTCACCATACCTAAACTGTGGTAAATGTGCATGCAAGTGAGATTAAACTTTTCAAAAGCTGCTTCACGAATCTCGTGGAATTTTTGGTTTGCCATATCTTCATAGGCAGTATATTCAATAGCTGAAACGGTTTTTCCATCAATAACATCGGCTCTTACCTGGCCTAAAAATATATTATGGGCACCAATGCTGGTTTTAGTTTGGTGTTTTGCGATGGACTCCCCTATAAATTCTGAAGAAATCGCTCCTTGTTTAAATACGCTTTTTACCTTTTTATCTGTCATGATTTATATTCTTTTGAGACCTACAAGGTTTTTGAAACCTTGCAGGTCAAGTTCATTTATGCTGTTAATTCTGCGAGGTTTTCAAAACCTCGTAGGCATCAATTATTTGTTCAACGCCTTCTTTCAAACTATAACAGTTTTTAATGTTTGCTTTATTTAAAATAGAAACGGCTTGCTTGCTTCGAATACCCGATTGACAAAAAACCACTTTTTGCTTTTCAGTATCTATTTTATTTATTGAATTTTCAAGTTCACTTAAAGGAATTGAGGTGATATGGATGCTTTCAATTTTTGGAAGTTCATGCAATTCCCGAACATCTATAAACTGCATGTTTTCAAACGTTGAAATGTCTTTGATAGAAATTTCAGAAGTTATAAAATCACAATTTTCTATTAATTGTTTTTTATGAAAATCACTTTGTTCCTTTAAAACTTTAGCTATTTCTGTTTCAGACTTATTGATTCTTAAAATAAACGTTTGGGAATTTAATGCGTTATAGCAAAGCAATTTTCCGCTTAAAACATTACCAATACCTAAGATGATTTTCAGCACTTCGTTGGCTTGCATACTCCCAACAATTCCCGGTAAAACACCTAAAACGCCCATTTCGGAGCAATTAGGAACTGCATCTTTTTTTGGCGAATTTGGAAACAAGCACCTGTAACTCGGTCCGTTTTCATAATTAAACACAGATACTTGACCTTCAAACTTATAAATAGCCGCAAACACCAAAGGCTTGTTGGTTATGATGCAGGCATCGTTCACCAAATAACGCGTTTCAAAATTATCAGAACCATCCACGATGATATCAAATTGCTTGAATAAATCGATAGCGTTTTGATAGGTTAATTTTTCTGGATAGGCTATAATGGATATCTCATCATTCAAATCTTCCAATCGTTTTTTTGCTGCTTCTGCTTTATTTTGCCCTAAACAAGAAGTTCCGAATAATACCTGACGCTGTAAGTTAGATGTTTCAACCACATCAAAATCTATAATGCCCAAAGTACCAATACCTGCTGCCGCTAAATATTGCAGCACAGGACACCCAAGTCCGCCAGCACCAACCACTAAAACTTTAGCGTTCAATAGCTTCTCTTGACCTGTTTGACCAATTTCTGAAAGGATGATATGTCTGTTGTATCTGTTCATTTTAGTTGATTTGTTTATTCGTTGAATCGTTTAAACAATTAAACGACTCACCTTTAAACATAAATTACCCCCCCGCAAAAGGAGGCAATAATGCGATTTCACCTCCTGTAACTCCAGTTTCCAAGGATACCAATTCTTGGTTTTGAGCAACCTGAAACCCCTTATTTTTTAATTCAGGGTATTTGGAGTGTAATATTTTTAAAAAATCAGAAATAAAATTTCCTGAAAAATCAATGATTTCCTCTTCACATTGTGTTGTTTCTGCTATCATTCCGAAATATTTTACAGTAATTTTCATTTTAAAATATCGTTTAATTGTTCTGGGGTATTGATATTTTTTGTGAAGCATGCCTCTTCATGATCCAATACCACATTTTTTACTTTACATTGATTGACTGCATTTTGCAATCTTCGTTCACCAGCATTTAAAAGTTGTAAAAAAACATATGCACATGACTTTTTATAAAGGGCTATGAGAGGCATGTTTCTATGTTGGCTTTCAATTTGAATAACCTCAGCTTCATCATCAATGGCGTCAATCAGTTTTTTTAAAATATCCGTTTTAATCAAAGGAATGTCACAACTCAACACTAAATTATAAGCTGTTGAAGACTGCTTCAATCCCGAATAAATTCCAGCCAATGGACCTGCATTTTCAACAATATCTTCAATACGTTCTTGCCCAAAAACATCATACTCTTCATTATTGGAAACAATCATTATTCTTGAAACTAAGGGCTTCAATGCTTCTATACTATGTTGAACGAACGGTTTTCCATCATACAACAAAAAACCCTTATCTTTCCCCATACGCGAACTATTTCCACCAGAAAGAATAATACCTGTTATGTGTTTTTTGTCCATCATTTTATGTGAAAAATAATTTTACGCACGCAATTAAAAGCACAAAAGCTAAGATGTATCGCAAACTTTGATTGTTTATCTTTTTACTTCCAAAATAGCCTCCTAAAACACCTCCAATTAAGGCAATAGCTATTAATAAAAAAGATTCCTTTTCTATAGATATACCAATACTTAATTGACCTATTAATCCTGAAGCCGAATTCACCCAAATAAATAGTGCTGAGACAGCAGCAGCTTCTTTCATCTTTCCCCAATGAAATAATAAAATGAGAGGTGTTAATATAATACCTCCACCAATTCCTATGAGACCAGAGAAAAAACCAATGATACCGCCTATGGTAAGTCCTTGCCATAGTTTAATTTGTCTAATATTTTCACTCTCTTTACCAAATATATTTAACATTTTTAGTATTGCGAAAACCAGAAGGATTGCTAGTATTTTTTTATATAAAGATGCATCTAAATTAAAGCGACCACCTAATAACGATAGAGGTATCGAAGTAAGAGCAAACGATAAAAACAACTTTTTGTTAAAATATCCTTCTTTGTAATAAAAGTAAAATGAAATACCTGCAACAAATAAATTAAGCACTAAAGCTGTGGGTTTCATGGTTTCGGGCGCAAATGAAAACAAAGCCATTAATGCCAGATAACCACTGGCGCCACCATGACCAACGCTTGCGTAAAGAAACGCTACAATGGGGAGCAGTATTAAAAAAAGGGCTATACTTTGGGTTTCAAGCATTTTAATATTGATTATTTTTTAATGATTATGGCTACCAGCTACAAATCTTCAATTTTCCCTAATTGCTGATCTAAAAACTCCCAACAATTTTGATTAATTTCATCAAAAACCAGAATTAAGGCTTTGCCATATTCGGTTAATTCTGCGCCTCCGCCTCCTTTACCTCCCGTTGAATTTATAGTCACCGGTTTTTTTGCCGATTTGTTTACAGAGTCTATTAAATTCCAAGCTTTTTTATAAGATAGATTTAAGGTTTTAGCTGCTTTAGACAACGAACCTGTTTCGTCTATGGCTTTCAATAATTGTACGCGTCCTTCACCTAAAAGCACGTGTTCGTTACATTCAATCCATATTCTGCTTTTAATTTTATAACTCATAACTTTCTATTTAAACGGGCAGCAAAATAACTTCTACCGAATCTCCCTTTTCAATGGTTTCAATAGCTTCAGCCACAAACACCAATGCGTTTGATATAGCAAATGTTTGTTGCATGGCAGAACTTTGTCCTTCTAAAATTTCAACTTGATCATCGCTATAAATGGCTTTTAAAAATTGTGGTCTGTCACCATTCTTTTTAAAATTTGAAATTGATTTAGCTTGTACACGTGGCAACCCAACAACCTCATTATCCATCATTTTTTGCAATGCCACATATACATACACATAAAAACAAGTTAAAGCAGCAGCAGGATTTCCGGGTAACGCAAATATGGATGTGTTATTTTTTGTTCCGAAGAATAAAGGCTTACCTGGTTTTTGTTTCACTTTATAAAAATGTTCGGTCACCCCCAGTTCGTTCAGTGCTTTTCCAACAAAATCGTAATCGCCCACCGAAATACCACCGGTAATTATCACTAAATCGGTTTCATCAATAACGGTCTTCAGTTTTGAAAGAGTTTCACTATAATCATCTTCCACTTTATGTATGGTAACATCGTAAAACTTCAAACTATAAAGCGCACTTAAAAGCATTTTTGAATTGCTCTCGTATATTTTTCCGAAAGTCAAATCGCTACCAGCATCCACCAACTCATTACCCGTAGTAATTAAAGCAATAGTTGGCTTTTTAAAAACATTGACTTTTGAAATACCCAACGAACTTAAATATCCAATTGCCGCTGGCGTTAACTTAGTATTTTTGGACAAAGCCAATGCGCCCTTTTTTACTTGCTCGCCTAAAGGACGAATGTTTGTATCAACTGCAATCTGGTGTTGCACCGTGATAAAACTTCCATCTACAGCTACTTTTTCCTGCATCATAACCGCATTGGCCGTATCAGGAACGGGAGCACCTGTAAAAATACGTACCGCTTCTCCATTCTTCAATACAGGCTGGTGGGCATCTCCTGCCTTTACTTCACCTATTAAATTATAAGTTAAACCTTCATGCAAGCATAACGCATAACCATCCATAGCCGATTGCCTAAAGGGCGGCATGTTAATATCTGAAAAAACATCCTCAAAAAGCTTGTAACCTCCTGCTTTTTCAACGGATTTAAAGATGCTTTTTAAAAGTGGTTTACTTTGTTTTTCAACAAGTTGAATGGCTTCATTAACAGAAATCATCATAGAATATCGTTATATCTTTACAAATATAACGATTTGATTTTTACTCCAATTCTATTCTATCTAGAATTATAAATAAATACGTAGAATACAAAATATCGAATATATTATTAAACACTCCACAACATACCCTTAAATATTTTATAGATGTTACAAAAATACGTATTTACTATTTAAAATTAAGTATTAATACGTATATTTGGAGCAAATCAAATTTTACACCGATTTAAAACAACTTATTTTGCAAACTAGAACCATACATACTCCTACCACCATCATAAGAAAACGCGTTATAGATAACACATCCTGTTTTTCTTGTGAAAATAGCAGTTGCCTAATTAAGAAAAACCTATTAGCGTTTGACGGTTCTAAACTAATTACCGAAAAAAACAATCTTAGATGTAAAAAAGGGCAACAATTCATCATGGAAGGTGCACCTGTGAACGGGCTGTTTTTTGTTTTAAAAGGAAAAGTAAAAGTTTTTAGAACAGGTATAAATGGCAGGGAACAAATTGTTAGGTTTGCTAAAGAAGGTGAAATTATCGGGCATCGTGGTTTTGGTACCGAAGAACACTACTCCATTGGCGCCATTGCTTTAGAAGACACCCGATTGTGCTATTTTTCTAAACAAAATTTACAAGAGGCTTTATTGAGCAATCCGAGATTTGCATACGATTTCATGCTCTTTTATGCCAACGAACTTAACAGAAGTGAATCAAAAGTAAAAACCATTTCCCAAATGACCGTTAGAGAACGGGTTATTGACACCTTATTGTATATACACAGAAAATTTGGTGATATTAAAGGTTTTTTGAACCTACCTTTAAGCCGAAAAGAATATGCCGATTATGCCGGCACAACCGAAGAACAGGTAATACGTATTTTTTCAACTTTAAAAAGAGAAAAACTTATTACAGCCAATGGCCGAAGAATTGCTATTGTAGATGTTCAAGTTCTTAAAAACGAAATTAGCGAGCATCATTTTTATCTAGACAGCTAATTTTTCTTTCATTTTCATACCCTTCTACAATTAAATCCTTGTGTTTTACGTACTAATACGTATTACTTACCAGGATATTTCACGACACTAAACTACTTATTTCCAATAAATTATATTAAAAACCTGTTATTTAGCAGGTTTTTACATGTTTAAAAAAGAGGTCTTCACATGTTGTTTATCATAAAATAGAAAGATTACTACTTATATATTTGCCTTGTAATTAAGTATTAATACTTATTAAATAAAATCAAGCAATATGAAATCACTATTAACAAAATCAACATGGATCTTATCACTAGGGCTATTACTAAGTGCCTGTGGTGGAAAAACAAAAAAAGCATCAACTGAAGACCTTACAACCGAAACTTCAAAAACAAAAACCTTGGATATTGAAAAACCACAATTAACTTTTGGTTTTATCAAATTAACCGATATGGCACCTTTAGCCATCGCCAAAGAAAAAGGCTTTTTTGAAGATGAAGGTTTATTTGTTTCGGTGGAAGCACAATCAAACTGGAAAAATGTTTTAGACCGTGTTATTGATGGCCAATTAGATGGCTCCCATATGCTTGCAGGACAACCAATAGCTGCAGGTGCTGGTTTTGGTAGACAGGCGGAATTAGTAACCGCTTATTCTATGGATTTGAATGGAAATGGTATTACCGTTTCTAACGATGTTTGGGCAAAAATGAAACCAAATGTACCAAAAGATGCCGATGGTAAACCCGTTCACCCTATAAAAGCAGATGCTTTAAAACCTGTAATTACAGAATACAAAAACAAAGGTAACGCCTTTAAAATGGGTATGGTTTTCCCTGTTTCAACTCACAATTATGAAATTAGATATTGGTTAGCTGCTGCTGGAATAAACCCTGGGATGTACACAGCCGATAATGTACAAGGACAAATTGGTGCTGATGTATTACTATCTGTAACACCACCACCACAAATGCCAGCAACTCTTGAAGCAGGTACTATTTATGGATACTGCGTGGGCGAACCATGGAACCAACAAGCGGTGTTTAAAGGGATTGGTGTACCGGTTGTAACAAACTATGACATTTGGAAAAACAACCCTGAAAAAGTGTTTGTAATGACCAAAAAGTTTGTTGAAGAAAACCCAAACACAGCCATTGCCGTTACCAAAGCCTTAATCCGTGCAGGTAAATGGTTAGACGAACCAAGCAACAGAGCCGAAGCTGTAAAAATATTATCAATGCCTCAATATGTAGGTGCCGATGAAGTGGTATTAGCAAATTCCATGACAGGTACTTTTGAATTCGAAAAAGGCGATAAACGTGAGATGCCAGACTTTAATGTATTCTACAAATACAATGCTACCTATCCTTTTTACTCTGATGGTATTTGGTTCTTAACACAAATGCGTAGATGGGGACAAATTCCCGCTCCAAAACCTGAAGGTTGGTATGCTGAAACCATTAAAAAGATTTACAGACCAGACATCTGGAAAAAAGCAGCCGATTTATTGGTGGCCGAAGGACACATTCCTGCTAGCGATGTACCAAATACAGATGGGTACAAGCCTGCAACAACCGATTTTATTGATGGCACCAAATACGACGCTAAAGACCCCATTGGCTACATCAATAGTTTCTCTATAGGAAATAAGGATAAAAAATAAAAAAATACAAAAAAGTTAGTAATCATGAAGCAAAGCATCACATTAGATAAGATAACCAAGTTTATGGGATTCGAGTTTTTAAGAACCTTAAAATTGATATTCACAGGGAAGATTGAAAAAGAAGATTTTAGAAACTTCTTACGAAAAGTAGTAGTGCCTCTTGCTTCCATGCTTTTATTTATAGGGCTATGGCACATGGGATCTCAAGCTCTATACAATACGGAAGCCACATACAAAATTGAAAAAGCATTAACCGAACAAGGGCAGGAAGCAGCCGATGCCATGGAAGCATGTATAGCATCGGGGGCCGTAAAATGCCAACCAAACACATTACCATCTCCTGCTCAAGTTTGGGCTTCGTTTAACACTTTGCTAGACGATCACTTTGCTATTAGAGCAGACAAACAGGCTTTTGCTGAAAAAACAGCTGCTTTAAATGCAAAACGAATAGCGGAAGGAAAAGACGCCATTACCTATACCGGAAGACCATCGTTTGTAGACCAAATTTTAACCAGTATTAAAACGGTTTTTGCAGGTTTTCTTTTAGCATTGCTTATTGCAGTTCCCATAGGAATTGTAATAGGGCTAAGCAAAACCTTAAGGAGCTCGGTTAACTGGTTAATTCAAATTTTCAAACCCGTATCGCCCGTAGTTTGGTTGTTATTGGTTTTTATGATTGTAAAAACATTAACCAAAGATTCAAATTCTGATAGTGCTTTCATCATCTCGTTTATTAGTGTTGGTTTATGTTCTATGTGGGCTACGTTGGTAAACACTGCCATGGGGGTATCATCGGTTGATAAAGATTATATAAACGTAGCGAAAGTATTGAAGTTAGGCACCTTTCAAAAAGTGTTTAAAGTAATATTACCATCTGCTTTACCTTTAATTTTTACCGGATTAAGAATTACACTTTCAGTGTCTTGGATGGTACTTATTGCTATTGAATTATTGGCTCAAAGTCCTGGTTTAGGATCGTTTGTTTGGGAAGAATTCCAAAATGGTGCGATAGATTCTAACTCAAAAATAATTGTTGCCATGTTTATTATTGGTGGTATTGGATTTTTGTTGGACAGAATCATGCTAACCGTTCAAAACATGATTTCTTTTAATAAGAATGATGGAATTTAAGTAAATGTTTAACTGTTTAATTGTTTAGTTGTGTAATCGACATTAACAATTCAACAAATAACCAAATCAACAAATAAACATAAAGAAATGGCATACTTAGAATTAAATAATATTTATAAAACCTACGGAAAAGGTGAACATGCTACCGAGGTACTTTCAAACATTAATTTGTCTATTGAAGAAGGTGAGTTTGTTGCTATTGTTGGATTTACTGGTAGCGGAAAAACAACCTTGGTAAACTTAATAAACGGATTGTTGCAACCCACCAGTGGCGAAGTGTTGTTTAAAAGCGAACCTGTTGTTGGAACAAGCCATGAACGTGGAGTTATTTTTCAAAATTACTCGTTATTGCCTTGGTTAACGGTTGGCCAGAACATTTACATGGCCGTGAAAGAGGCATTTCCTAAAAAAAGTAAGTCTGAAATAAACGACATTGTTGCTGAATATGTGGAAATGGTAAGCTTATCGCATGCTATCAACAAACGTCCGAAAGAATTATCGGGTGGTATGCGCCAACGTGTTGCGGTGGCGCGCGCTTTAGCCATGAAACCTGAAATGATTATTATGGACGAACCACTTGGTGCATTAGATGCTTTAACACGTGGCAATTTACAAGATGAAATTTTAAACATTTGGGGAAAAGACAAACGTACCGCCCTATTGATTACCAACGATGTAGATGAAGGTATTTACATGGCAGATCGTATTATTCCACTGCGTCCAGGACCAAATGCCACTTTAGGACCTGAGTTTAAAATTGATATTGACCGCCCACGAGATAAAACAGAAATGAACGATAACCCAAATTTCAAGAAAACAAGAAACGCCATTATTGAGTATTTAATGGATATTGGAAATGAACGAAAATCGGTATCTAAAACAGAGTATGTACTTCCTGAGTTAACCCCAAAAGATTTTGTAAACCGATTTTAATAAGAAAAACCATGAGTATAATAACAGCAAATAGAACAACTCTAGATGATAATGGGCTTTTCCCTTCAAATGAGGTGATGTTGGATTTAAAGAGCCTTAAGAAAGTATATCCAACTCCAAAAGGTGATTATGTAGTTCTGGAAGATTTAAATCTTCAAATAAGAAAGGAAGAGTTCGTTACCATCATTGGTCATTCAGGTTGTGGTAAAACAACCATGCTTTCCATGATTGCAGGACTTAATGACATTTCTGGAGGTAATATTTCAGTATTGGGTAAACACATAAAAGGCCCAGGCCCCGATAGAGGTGTTATTTTCCAATCACCCAGTTTAATGCCTTGGATGACGGCGCTTCAAAATGTATTACTAGGCGTTAACCAAGTATTTCCAGATGCCACGAAAGCACAACGTAACGATATTGCCAAATACTATTTGCAAAAAGTAGGTTTGGAAGATGCCTTTAACAAACGTGCATCTGAGCTATCCCAAGGGATGCAACAACGTGTTGGAATTGCCAGGGCATTTGCCATAAAACCCAAAGTATTATTGCTTGACGAACCTTTTGGGATGCTGGATTCTTTAACCAGAGGTGAACTTCAGGATATCTTAATTGAAATTTGGAACAAAGAAAAAATTACCGCAGTAATGATAACCCACGATGTAGATGAAGCCATCTTTTTAGCAGACCGTGTGGTAATGATGACCAGCGGCCCCAAAGCCAAAATAGGCGATATTTTAAACATAGATTTTGAACGCCCCAGAACCCGAAAATCTGTATTGGAACACGACGATTATTACAAATACAGAAAGCATCTTATAGATTTTTTAGAGCATTAAAAATTACATGAGATATATCATATAACAAAAAAACAACTGCTTATATATTTGAACAACAAAATATAAGCAACACAAAAACATAATAAATAAAGATCAACCATAACTTAAAAATCAAAAAAAATGAAAAAACAATATGTAATTCTAGGACTTTTATTAGGCTGCTTACAATTTGTACAAGCACAATTTACATTAGATGGCGAATTTCGTCCAAGAACTGAATATAGAAATGGCTTTGGAAGTATCATCCCTGATGCTGCCGACCCAGGTTTCGGAATTTCAACAAGAACCAGATTAAATGCAGGTTATAACACCGAATCTTACAAATTTTATTTAAGTCTTCAAGATGTCATGGTTTGGGGCGAAAACAGACAATTGCTGCCTTACGATCAAAACAATTCCTTTTCTATTTTCGAGGCTTGGGCAGATATTAATTTAGGTGAAGGATTCTCAACTAAATTAGGCCGTCAAGTTATTTCTTATGATGACCAACGTATTTTTGGAGGCTTGGATTGGGCACAACAAGGGCGTAACCACGATGCTGCCTTAATTAAATACAACAAAGGGAAATTCATGCTCGATTTAGGTTTGGCCTTTAGTCAAGACTATTCAAACCCAACGGGTTTTGTAAATACAGGAACAGCCTATAACACTACAGGATTCTTTTCATATAAAACCATGCAATACCTATATTTAAAACAAGCTGGTGAAAGTTTTTCTGGAAGTTTATTATTGCTTAACAACGGTTTTCAAAAATTTGAAGCTGACAATGTAACACCTGATGGCGTAAACAGTTTACAGACACTAGGAACACATTTAGACTATAAAAAAGGGAGTTTTGGTGTAGCTGCGAATGCTTTTTTACAAACTGGCGATCAAGTTAATAGCGCATACCTTTTAGGATTGGATTTCAGCTATAAAGCATCTCCAAAAGTTACTTTGGGTGCTGGCCTTGAAATTATTAGTGGTAATGACACCTCAACTACTAAAAGCGAAGCCTTCTTCCCATTATATGGTACCAATCATAAATTTAACGGATTTATGGATTATTTCTACGTAGGGAACCATGCAAATTCTATTGGTTTAGTTGATATCCATATAGGAGCAGATTTCAAATTAAGCGAAACATCTAACCTATCTGTAAACGTATTAAATTTTAGTGGCGAGCAAGAATTAGCTAGCGGTGAAAAATCATTAGGAACGGAATTAGATTTAGTTTTCGCCAAGAAATTCAAAGGTTACAGTTTAGTATTAGGATATTCTCAAATGTTTGCTAACGATGGCATGTATGAGCTAAAAGGCGTAACGAAAGCGAATGCAGCAGATATGCAAAACTGGGCTTGGGCCATGATAGTTATCAAACCTAAACTAATAAACTAAAAAACTTTAATTTAGATAATTTGATTAATTTCTAAATCTCTGAAAGAATCCCATAGTAATTATGGGGTTCTTTTTTTTTGAGACATTTCAAAAAATCAATTTAAATAACAAGCTTCAAAGAGTATTGTAAATAATATTATATTTACTTATTAATTAAATTCAATACCAAATATTACAACCCTATTTGAACATCCATATTTTAAATACTGAAATACAGGAATTTATATCTAAAAATTTAAATGCTGATATTGCTTCTTTATTATTAAAAGGAACTAACTTCCCCAATGTTGATACCAAAGCAATTATTGAGCAAATTGAAGCGAAAAAACGTAGCAAAAAGAAACTACCAACTTGGTTTGAAGGCAAAAACATCTATTATCCTAATAAATTAAATATTGAACAGACCTCATCTGAAACTACTGCTCAATACAAAGCAAGCTTAATTACTGGCGAATCCATCATCGATTTAACAGGTGGCTTTGGAGTAGATTGTTACCACTTTTCAAAAGTTTTTAAAACGGTGGAACACTGCGAAATTAACCAAGAACTTTCTAAAATAGTTGCACACAATTACAAGCAATTACATGTTCAAAATATAAAAACACATGCGGTTGATGGTATGGTGTTTTTAAAAGGCAGCACAAAATCATTCGATTGGATATATATAGACCCTTCAAGAAGGCACGATAGCAAAGGTAAAGTGTTCTTTTTAAACGATTGTTTACCAAACGTTCCGGAACATTTGGATTTGCTTTTAAAACGTTCAAAAAACATCTTAATTAAAACATCGCCATTGCTAGATTTTACGGTGGGTATTAATGAATTAAAACACGTAAAAACAATACATGTGGTGGCAGTAAACAATGAAGTAAAAGAATTGCTTTGGGTTTTGGAAGATGGGTTTAAAGGAGAAATCTCCATTAAAACCATCAATTTCAAAAAAGATAACCATGAAGTTTTTAATTTTTCTTTGGGAAATGAAAAAACAGCTACGGCAAAATACAGTGAGCCACTTACCTATTTATACGAACCCAACAGTGCTATTTTAAAAGCAGGTGGGTTTGATTCCATTTCTACTCAACTAAATGTTTTTAAGCTTCACAAACACTCACATTTATATACGAGTGCTGTTTTAATAGATTTCCCCGGAAGGTGTTTTAAAATTGAAAATTGCCTGCTTTACAACAAAAAAGCTTTAAAAAAACTGGGTATAAGCAAAGCCAATATTACGACACGCAACTTTACTGAAACAGTGGAACAACTGCGTAAAAAGTTCAATATTAAAGATGGTGGCGATAGCTATTTATTTTTTACTACTGATATGGAGGATAATAATTTGGTGTTACTAACTAAAAAAGCAAATTAATTATCTATACAATCCAATTTATCTATAAAAATAGTCTTGTAGTCAATAGTTGTGATTGTAGCAGACCCTTTCGTTCCTTTTAAAAATATTGATTTTATTGGTGCTTTTTTCAAACTATTGATGTGAGATTTATTCAGAACACCTTTGAAACCAAAGTCTCCACAATCTATATCCCAAGTATGGTAAAAAGTGATGGTTTGATTGTTATCAAGTGTTACTTTCACATAGGACCTATTACTTGGCAGGTAACTTGAACAACCCAAATCTTCCTTTAAATTAAAAAAAATGTTAACACTTTTTCCTCTTTTAAACAACTCAACGGTTAACTTGTCATTAATATGATAAGGATCTGTTCTAACAATTTTAATTCTTTCAAAGTCATCATATTCATTCATTGCATAATGACATGTGTTTCTTTCAATAAGTTCTAATTCCTTAGCTTCATTGTTTTCATCTGTATTTTGCTCAACAACAACTTCTTTAATTGCTGATTTTTCCTTGACGTCTTCAGCCTGAGCTAGAGCTTGCTGCTTTAATATTTCAATACGTTCAGATTCCATTTTTCTTGCAGCTACTTCTTGGGCTTCTAATTTTATCTTTTCAATACGTTCAGCTGTTAACTTTCTTTCAGCTGCTTCTAGGGCTTCTTGCATACGTTTTTCTTCTTCTAACTTAACTTTGGCAATAGCTTCCTGTTTCTCTTTTTCAATACGTTCTGCTTCCAACTTTCTTGCGGCAGCTTCTTGGACTTCTTGGATACGCTTCTCCTCTTCTCTTACTTTTATAATTGAATCCTGTTTTGCTTTTTCCATACGCTCAGTCTCCAATTTCCTTGCTGCGGCTTCTTGGGCTTCTTGGATGCGCTTTTCTTCTTCTCTTACTTTCGAAATAGAATCCTGTTTTGCCTTTTCGATACGTTCAGCTTCTAACATTTTAACAGCTGCTTCATGAGCTTCCTGCTTTATCTTTTCAATACGTTCTGCTGCCAACTTTCTTGCTTCAGCTTCTTGAGCTTCCTGTTTTGCCCTTTCGATACGTTCAGCCTCCAACTTTCTTGCGGCAGCTTCTTGAGCTTCTTGGATGCGTTTCTCCTCCTCAGCTTTGGCTTTGGCAATAGCTTCCTGTTTCTCTTTTTCTATACGTACTGCTTCCAATTTTCTTGTGGCAGCTTCTTGAGCTTCCTGTATCCGCTTTTCTTCCTCTGCTTTAGCTTTGGCAATAGCTTCCTGTTTCTCTTTTTCGATACGTTCTGCTTCCAACCTTCTTGCGGCAGCTTCTTGGGCTTCTTGGATGCGTTTCTCTTCCTCTGCTTTAGCTTTGGCAATAGCTTCTTGTTTCTCTTTTTCTATACGTTCTGCTTCCAACCTTCTTGCGGCAGCTTCTTGGGCTTCTTGGATGCGTTTCTCTTCCTCAGCCTTAGCTTTGGCAATAGCTTCCTGTTTCTCTTTTTCTATACGCTCTGCTTCCAACTTTCTTGCAGCGGCTTCTTGGGCTTCTTTTATGCGCTTCTCTTCCTCTGCTTTAGCTTTGGCAATAGCTTCCTGTTTCTCCTTTTCAATACGTTCAGCCTCTAATTTCCTTGCAGCTTCTTCTTTAGCTTCTTGGATGCGTTTTTCTTCTTCTCTTACTTTCGAAATAGAATCCTGTTTTGCCTTTTCGATACGTTCAGCCTCTAATTTCCTTACGGCGGCTTCTTGGGCTTCTTGGATGCGTTTCTCTTCCTCAGCCTTAGCTTTGGCAATAGCTTCCTGTTTCTCTTTTTCTATACGCTCTGCTTCCAATTTCCTTGCGGCGGCTTCTTGGGCTTCACGTATACGTTTTTCTTCCTCAGCTTTAGCTTTCGCAATAGCTTCCTGTTTCTCTTCTTCGATACGTTCTGCTTCCAATTTTCTTGCTTCAGCTTCTTGGGCAATTTTTTGTACCTCTGCTTTTCGTTTTGTTTCTTCTGCTATAATCCGAAGTCTTTCGCTATCCTGAAAATTGTAATATAAATCCATGATGGCTTCACTCAAATTCAAATATTGAGAATCTACAAAACCAACAAAACCATTATACTTCACTTTATATATTTCTTTGCCAAAATAACCAAGCACCGTACAAGCATCGCCTTCTTTAAAATCTGTTAAAGCGCCTGATGTCTTATCTAAATTTTTATGCAGTGTTCCGTTTAGTGAAAAATCACTCGCTATGTTTACTTCTGGTGCTTCTGTTACCTGTTTTATTTCTTCTGCCTTTGCTTTTTCAATAGCTTCCTGATTTGCATTTTCAATACGCTCTGCCTCCAACTTTCTTGTTACTGCCTCTTGAGCTTCTTGTATGCGCTTATCTTCCTCCGCTTTAGCTTTGGCAATGGCTTCCTGTTTTTCCTTTTCAATCCGCTCTGTTTCCAATTTTCTTGCAGCAGCTTCTTGGGATTCTTGGAGGCGTTTTTCTTCTTCTCTTACTTTTAAAATGGAATCCTGTTTTACTTTCTCTATGGCTGCTTTTTGAGTATTCACAATAGAATCCAACCTATTTTTCTCAATAAGTTCTAAAGCTTTTTGTTTTTCGAATTCCAGTAATTTTAATTGTTCTTTGTCCGCTTCAACTTCTTGAACAATTTCCTGTACCGCTGCTTTTCGTTTTGTTTCTTCAGCAATAATCCGAAGTCTTTCGCTTTCTTGAAAATCGTAATATAAATCCATGATGGCTTCATTCAAATTCAAATATTGAGAATCTACAAAACCAACAAAACCATTATACTTCACTTTATAAATTTCTTTGCCACAATAACCAAGCACCTTGCAAGCATCACCCTCTTTAAAATCTGTTAAAGCGTCTGATGTTTTATCTAAATTTTTGCGTAGTGTTCCGTCTTGTGAAAAGTCACTAGCTATGTTTGCTTCTTGAGAAGAAACCGTAATTGATAAACTTAAAAAAATTAAGATTATATACTTGACCATAATTATCCTATTAAAGAATGTTTTGTTAAGGAAAGTAAGTTATACGAATCCGAAGATATGAAAACTAAAATCTATTTATAGATTAATCACTGGTTTTATAATCACATTAAAAAAATAACTACATATTTAAGTAATTATAACTTATATTTGTAGCAACATGGAAAATATAGCAAAAAACATCAAGCATTTAAGAAACCTTAAAAACGTCTCACAAGAGGCTCTAGCCGTTGAATTAAAAGCGACACGCTCCAGAATTGGATCTTATGAAGAAGGGCGCTCTTCCCCTACTATTGAGTTTCTAATAAATCTATCCGATTATTTCAAAATACCTATTGATATTTTACTTCGAAAAGATTTAACTAAGGCCAAAGATTTCTCATTCATTGAGTTAAACAATCAACGTGTTTTATTTCCTATTATGGTTGATAGTGATAATGATAATTTAATTGAAGTAGTACCCGTAAAGGCATCGGCGGGTTATTTGGCAGGTTATGATGACCCTGAATATATAGAACAATTGCAAAAAATAAAATTGCCATTTTTAACAACTGGAAAACACAGGGCTTTCCCCATTAAAGGCGATTCTATGTTACCCATGAAAGATGGCTCGTTTGTAATTGGGCGTTTTGTTGAAGATAGAAGTGACATAAAAAGTGGAAGAACTTATGTATTAGTGACCTTAAATGATGGTATGGTTTATAAAAGAGTTATGAATAATATTGATTTTAACAACTCCTTGTTGTTAATGTCCGATAACAAAAAATATAATGATTACAGCATTTCCATTGATGAAGTTTTGGAGCTTTGGGAATTTACCTGTAGCATCAACACCCAAGAATATAGCGAGCAAGAACTGAAGCTAAGTAGCATTATAAATATGTTTAACGAGCTGGGTATAGAATTAAAATCTTTAGAAAAATTAATGTGATGGTTTATATAGTCATTGATGTTGAAACCACGGGAACAGGAAATAAGATAACTGAAATATCAATTTTTAGGTATGAAAACGATGCTTTAGTTGATGAATTTACATCGCTTGTAAATCCAAAAACCCCTATACCCGATTACATAACCGCCTTAACGGGTATTGACGATTACATGGTAGCCAAAGCGCCTACATTTTCTGAAATTTCTGAAAGCATTTTAGCCATTACCCAAGGTGCTGTTTTTATTGCCCATAGTGTTAATTTTGATTACAATGTAATACGAAATGAGTTTAAAGCCATTGGCATCAACTTTAACAGAAAGAAACTTTGCACGGTTAGGCTATCGCGAAAATTACTGCCCGGTTATAAATCGTATAGTTTAGGGAAATTATGCGATCAATTGGATATTCCTATAAATGGAAGACACCGTGCCAGAGGGGATGCTGAGGCAACCGTTACCTTATTTAAAATAATATTAAACCAACCCAATGCCCAAGAAGTTATTCAGTCTTTTTTCAAGAAAGAATCTAAAGAGGCGACACTGCCATCGCATTTAAACCAAGATACTTTCAACCAACTTCCAAATGCTACAGGTATTTATTATTTTAAAAATAAAAAAGGAACAATTATTTATGTTGGAAAAGCAAAAGACATAAAAAAACGTGTGTTGAGCCATTTCTATAGCAAAACCGAAAAGGAGTTAAATTTATCGAGAGAAACTGCCGATGTTGATTTTGAACTCTCTGGTAGTGAAACCATTGCTTTACTTATGGAAGATGCCGCCATTAAGCATCATTTTCCAAAATACAATCAAGCCGCCAAACGCATCCCTAAAGCTTATGCCCTTTTTAGCTATAAAGATAGAAAAGGTGTTTTACATATAGCATACAATGTACTAAAAGCAACCCCACAGCCTATACAAGTATTTTATAGCATTCAAGAATGTAGGCATTACTTAGAAATTCTTTGTAAACAATTTAATTTATGTCCAAAATACTGCCATTTACAAAAAGGTGTTACGCAATGCTCGCATTATGAGATTAAAACATGCCAGGGTATTTGTAAAGAAACTGAATCTATTGCATTATATAACATGCGTGTTAATCAAGCCATTGCGTATTTTAAAAACAAGTCGAAAGACGTTATTTTAAAACAACAAGGCAGGAATGCAAATGAAGAAGCTTTTATTATGATTGAAAACAGCTGCTATCGTGGTTATGGCTTTATTGATAGAGAAGAACAAATTACCACAAAGGAAGATTTGGAACGGTATTTAATTCCGCAAAAGGATAATGTAGATATTCAACGGGTCTTACAAAAAGTATTGTTGATGTAAATCCGTTAGAATTCTGCTTCAATTAAATTCAATTTTTTTGATTATTCATTTTTGGATAGTAACAATATCCATTTTTTCTACAATTAGAACAATAATCCCTAAAAAACAAAAAAGCTCCACTATAAACATAGTGAAGCTTTTTGTGAGCCCTTCAGGATTCGAACCTGAGACCGCCTCCTTAGAAGGGAGGTGCTCTATCCAGCTGAGCTAAGAGCCCTCAACACGTTAAACAAAAACATTTTTGTTTTCCAGTGTGCAAATATAAAATTAACTATAAATCTAACAAAGATAAAATTGATATTTTTATTAGCTAATTCATTTTATTTTATCATACGGTTAATATTCACATACATACCCACTTTAAAGATACTAAATTCTGCTTTAATTTAATTTTAAGTCAATACCTTTATGGTCCAAAATCATACATAAAATGATTAACGAATTAAAAGAAAACTACGGTTACCTGTTTGAAGATAGCCTTTTGATGGAAATTAACAGTGTTGGAACTTTTAAGGAAATACCCGAAGGGTTTCAACTAATAGATATAGGCAATTACATAAAATCGATGCCATTATTGGTTAGTGGGGCGGTGAAAATTTTGCGTGAAGATGATAAAGGCGACGAACTGCTGCTTTATTTTATTGAACGTGGCGATACCTGCGCCATGACCCTATCCTGCTGTATGGGGCAGAAAAAAAGTGAAATTAGAGCGGTTGCTGAAACCCCCACCAAACTCATTATGATTCCTATTGAAAAAATGGGCGAATGGATGGGAAAATACAAAAGTTGGCAAAATTTCATTCTTCAAAGCTACCATGATAGAATGACCGAACTTTTAGAAGCCATTGACACTATTGCTTTTTTAAAAATGGACGAGCGTCTTTTTAAATACCTAAAAGACAAAGCCATGGTAAACCACAACGATGTTATTCAGGTAACACACCAAGAAATAGCTTTCGATTTACATACCTCCAGAGTTGTAATTTCACGCTTACTAAAAACTTTAGAAAATGAGGGAAAAATCAAGCTCCATAGAAACAGTATCAAAATTTTAGACATTTAGCAGAGTGTAACCTTTGTTACTGAACGAACCTTTTTAGTAGTCTAGTTTTGCATTGTAAAACATAACTATGGCTATTATAGATTTTTTAGGTTTTTTAGGCGCATTCTTAATTGGGGTTGTTTTAGGTCTTATTGGTGGTGGAGGCTCTATACTAACAGTACCTTTATTGGTATATCTTTTAGGTTATAATCCGGTGGTTGCTACGGCTTATTCGCTTTTTGTAGTAGGCACATCTTCCATTATTGGAGTCTTTAAAAAACATCAAAAAAAATTGGTGGATTTTAAAACAGGCTTAGCATTTTCGTTTCCATCTTTTTTAGCCGTTTACATTACAAGGCGTTTTTTAGTCCCAAATATTCCTGATGTCATTTTCAGTTCAAACGGATTTGTAATTACAAGAGAAATTGCCATCATGGTATTTTTTGCCATCGTTATGTTTGCCGCGTCAATTTCCATGATAAAAACAAAAAAGAAATTAGCTACTGTTTTTATAAAGCAACCTTATTACAAAACATTTACGCAAGGTTTGGTAATAGGTGTTATTACGGGAATCATTGGTGCTGGCGGTGGTTTTTTATATGTACCAGCATTGGTACTTTGGGCTGGTTTATCCATGAAAAATGCTGTAGGCACATCATTAGTTATCATATCCATAAATTCCATTATTGGGTTTTTAGGCGATTTACACAACTTAAATACCGATTGGGTCTTTCTACTAACATTTTCATTTTTAACAATTTCTGGAGTTCTGTTAGGCGACTATGTATCAAAATACGTTTCAAACAAAAAACTAAAAAAAGGCTTTGGTTGGTTTATTTTAATCATGGCCATTTATATAATTATCAAAGAATTTTCATAAGTAAGAATTGTAACTTTTGTTACTGTTCAAATTCGAAAAATGACCTATTTTTACAATTAATAACTATTTGATTATGAATATTGAACAAATATATACAGGATGTTTAGCACAAGGCGCCTATTACATTGAAAGCAATGGCGAAGTGGCTATCATAGACCCATTAAGAGAAGTAACGCCGTACATTAACAAAGCCAAGCGTAATGGTGCAAAAATTAAATACATTTTTGAAACGCATTTCCATGCCGATTTTGTTAGTGGGCATATTACATTATCTAAACAAACAGGAGCGCCCATCATTTATGGCCCCAGCGCAAACCCCTCTTTTGATGCTATTATTGCTAAAGATGGGCAAGTTTTTAAATTAGGCGAAATAACCATAACAGCCTTACATACCCCTGGACACACTTTGGAAAGTACTACCTTCTTGCTTAAAGATAAAAACGGAAAAGATCATGCCATTTTTAGTGGAGACACGCTGTTTTTGGGTGATGTTGGCAGACCGGATCTAGCACAAAAAGCCGCTAACATGACACAGGAAGATTTAGCAGGTTTACTTTTTGATAGTTTACGCAACAAAATTATGCCTTTAGCAGATGATGTTATTGTATACCCAGCACATGGAGCTGGTTCTGCTTGCGGAAAAAACCTAAGCAAAAAAACCGTTGGAACCATTGGCGACCAAAAGAAAACCAATTATGCCCTTCGTGCGAATATGACCAAAGAAGAATTTATTAAGGAAGTTACCGATGGTTTATTGCCACCTCCACAATATTTTCCTCTAAACGTAAAAATGAACAAAGAAGGCTATGATGATGTAGATGATGTGATTGAACGTGGCACTACCCCATTAACACCTTCAGAATTTGAACATCTTGCTAACGAAACAGGTGCCATAGTTTTAGATGTACGCCATCAGGACGAATTTGCAAAAGGACACATACCCAGATCTATTTTTATTGGTATTGATGGTAATTTTGCCCCGTGGGTGGGAGCACTTATTGCCGATGTAGAGCAACCTATTTTACTTGTTGCTCCCGAAGGAAAAGAAGAAGAAAGTATCATCCGTTTATCTCGCGTTGGTTTTGACAATACCATAGGTTATTTAAAAGGTAGTTTTGAAGCTTGGAAAAAAGCAGGATTGGAATATGATACAATCACCTCAGTTTCTGCTTCAGAATTAAAAAAGGCATTAAAAAAAGAAGATGTACCCGTTTTTGATGTTCGAAAAGATGGTGAGTTTAAATCGGAGCACGTTAAAAACGCACATCACACTTCCTTAGATTACTTAAACGATCATCTAGATGAATTTCCTGAAGATGAAACGTTCTACCTGCACTGTGCTGGCGGTTACAGATCTATGATTGCTGCTTCTATTTTAAAAAGCAGGGGGATTCATAATTTAATTAATATAACAGGGGGTTTTGATGCTATAAAAGAAGCACAAATTCCCGTAACAGATTACATATGTCCTACAACCTTATAATTATATCCATTTTTTCATTCATTTTTGGATGCCAAATACAAAATAGTAACATAAAAGTATTGGAACCGGCAGAATTCAAAAATCAAATCTCAAATCATTCTGTTCAACTTATTGATGTAAGAACTGCTGATGAATACAAATCTGGACACATCAATAATGCTAAAAACATCGACTTTCTATCAAGTAGTTTTGTTTATAAAATAAATAAATTGAACAAAAAGAAACCTGTGTACGTGTATTGCAAAAGTGGCAACCGAAGCAACAAAGCCTCTAAACAGTTAGCTGAATTGGGCTTTACTGAAATTTACGATTTAAAAGGAGGCTTTTTAAATTGGAGGGAATAACTTTTAAGAAATAATAAACAAAGACCAATATGGTTTTAAAGCTTCATTATTCATTCACAATTAAATTTAACCACATAACATTTGTTAATTAACAATTATAATAATTTAAGTATTTTTAACATGTCTTAACAGACTTCCTCCCTATGAGTGGAATTAATAGCGCAGAAAGCATTCTTAAATTAAGAATGCTTTTTTTTTTATAAAAAATTAAGCAAAACATACATCTAAAGTCAAAAAAATGGTTCTTAGTTTCGTACAGTGTTGTATTTTTGGCTTACAAAATTCATTTTATGGAAGACATGCTCTTTTACGATAGATTGCAATTCGCATTTACTATCACCTTTCACTATATTTTTCCGCAATTAACCATGGGGTTATCATTAATGATAGTCTATTTTAAATGGAAATTCCTTAAAACCAAAGTTGATAAATATAACGATGCTGCAAAATTTTTTATGAAAATATTTGCTGTTAATTTTACCATGGGGGTCGTTACAGGAATTCCCATGGAGTTTCAATTCGGTACCAATTGGGCAAAATTTTCTGAGCTAACTGGTGGTATTATTGGCCAAACCTTAGCCATGGAAGGTATGTTCTCGTTCTTTTTGGAATCCTCATTTTTAGCCTTGTTTATTTTTGGCGAAAAATTGATGGGGCAAAAACTACATTTCCTAACAGGCTTCTTTGTGTTTTTGGGCTCATGGGCAAGCGGTTGGTTTATTTTGTCTACCAATGCCTGGATGCAACACCCTGTAGGCCATGAAATTTTAGATAATGGTAAGTTTGTGTTAGAAAACTTCTCTGCGCTTTTTACCAACCCTTGGCTTCTACCCGCTTTTTTACATAATCAACTGGCATCTGTTGTAACCTCTTCTTTTGTAGTAGCAAGTATTGGTGCCTTTTACGTTCTAAGAAATAAACAAACGGAGTACGGAAAACTATTTTTAAAGACAGGGGTTGTTTTTGGTTTTATTTCCAGTATTCTAGTAGCCTTTCCTACAGGTGACTGGAATGCTAAAAATGTTGCTAAACACCAACCTGCAACTTTTGCAGCCATGGAAGGAATTTTTCATACTGAAGAAGCAGGATCTGAAATTGTACTTATTGGTCAACCAAACATGGTTGAAAAAAAATTGGACAATAAAATAGCGGTACCAAATATATTAAGTTTTCTAACTTACCAAGAATGGCATAAACAAATACCAGGAATAGACCAGTTTGAAGAAGAAAACTTGCCAGATAATATTCCTGCACTCTATTATTCTTATCATATCATGGTTGGTTTAGGCACCATATTTATAGGTGTTATGGCATTAGCACTTTTCTTTTTATGGCGAAAAAAATTGCACACCATAAAACCTTTACTTTGGACCATTATGTTTTTAGTTCCGTTTCCTTATATAGCAAACTTAACGGGTTGGTATACCGCAGAATTAGGAAGACAACCCTATTTGGTTTATGGTCTACTAAAAACTAGCGAAGGTATTTCGCCAACAGTTTCCTCTGGTAACACCCTATTTACTTTATTAGGATTTGTAGCTTTATATATGCTATTAGGTTTATTATTTTTAGTCTTAGTAGGCAAAACCATTAACGAAGGTCCAACACCTCAAACACATTAATTATGGAAATATTTTGGTATATAATAATAGGTATTGTTTTAGCTGTGTTTTTTATTTTAGATGGATATGATTTTGGAGCTGGAATCATTCATTTATTTTTTGCTAAAACCGAAAAGGACAAAGAAGTCATTGCAAAATCAGCAGGGTTATTTTGGGATTCTAACGAAGTGTGGCTAGTTGCTGCTGGAGGAATGCTTTTTATGGCTTTCCCCACATTTTACGCATCTGTTTTCAGTGGTTTCTACTTACCACTCGTATTGGTTTTATGGTTAATTATTTTTAGGGCTATTGGGTTAGAATTTAGAAGCCAGTTTAAATACCAAATGTGGAAAGATATTTGGGATGCATCATTTGGAGTTTCCAGTTTATTATTAGCCTTATTTTTTGGAATTGCATTAGGTAACATTGTGAGAGGTGTAAACTTAGGAATCGTTCAAAATGGAGTCGCTGCTCATGAAGGTCATTATTTTTTCTTACCATTATGGGATAGTAGTTTTAGCCCTTTAAGTGAACACCCTGGGGTTATAGATTGGTTTACGCTCATTATCGGTTTAATTTCTGTGGTTACTTTAGCCATTCACGGTGCAAATTGGGTAATTCTAAAAACAAATTCATCAATAAACAGCAAGCTTAAAAATATTATTTTTATACTGAATATTGTTTTAACTGCCCTCACACTATTTTCTTTAATTGTTTGGCAAACAGTGAACCCAAATTCTTTTGATAATTTTGCTAACAAACCATATTTAATAGTATTTCCAATTATTTATTTAACAGGATTGTTTGGATTGTTTTTTATTAAGAAATTAAAAAAAGATATTCATGGTTTTGTGTTGTCAACCTTGTTGATTTTTGGAGGCATTGCATCATCGCTTGCATCATTATTCCCAGTAATATTACCTTCTATAAATGAAATCCATGAACCTTTAACCATATATAATACTGCTGCATCAGAATATGGCTTGTCCGTAGCTTTAACTTGGGGGATTATTGGCTTTATCCTTCTTTTTGTTTATATGATTATTCAAAAAAGATTAATGGCAGGAAAAATAGATAAAATGGATTATGGGCATTAGTATATATATCCTATTATGACTGAAACATTACTTTCTTTAATAAGTATTTTTACAGGAATTATTGCTGCAAATCTATTCGGTTATTTAAAGGAAAAATATACGTTTGGTTTTACAGGGAATACACTCATTGGAGTTTTTGGAAGTGCTTTATTTATCAAAACTTTCGGAAGGTTAGGTTTTAGCCCATGGTCTATAGCCAACAAAGGAAATTTTGATGGCCTATTATTAATAATCAACCTACTTGTATCTGCCTTAGGGGGCATTTTGTTGCTCATTTTTATAAAAAATATTTTTAACAAGATGAACAAATAATTATAAATAAAAAATGCTGATAAATGAATATCAGCATTTTTTATAATATATAGAAAACTTTATTAGATTCCTAAAGCTTGACCACCACCAATTTGGATAGTTTCGGCTGTAATGAATGATGCATCTTTACTAGCCAAGAATGATACAACAGAAGCAACTTCTTCTGGTTGACCTAATCTTCCTAATAAAACACTATTTGCCCAAGAAGCAAAAACTTCTGGTTTAGTCGCTTTAATTTGTGCGTGGAAAGGCGTATCAATAGTACCAGGAGATACTGCGTTTACTCTAATTCCATATTCAGCCAAATCTTTAGCCAAAGCTCTGGTGATAGATTGTACTCCACCTTTAGAAACTGCGTATATACCAGCACCAGGTCCTGCACCATTCCATGCTGCATTTGAAGTATAATTTATAATTGTAGGATTTTCACCTTTTTTTAGGAAAGGAATAGCAGCTCTTGAAGCATAAAATACTGAATCAAGGTTTAAAGCCATAACAAATCTGTATTGTTCAGTGGTCATTTCTTCAAATCTAGCTCTAACACCAATACCACCAGTATTGTTTACAAGAACATCAATTTTACCGTATTTATTACCAATTTTATTGATGTTTGTAGTTACTTCTTCGTCCTTTGTCATGTCAAAACCGTAATATTCAGCAGTGATTCCTAAATCAGTAAGTTCTTTAACTCTTGCAGCTCCTGTTTCATCTTCAATTCCGTTTAACACTACTGTATATCCATCTTTACCTAATCTTTTTGCTACCTCGAAACCTATTCCACCAGTTGCTCCAGTGATTACAGCTACTTTTCCATTTGAATTACTCATACTCTTTTATTTATTTTAATTAATTTTATATTTATTGTTTTCTTTTTATTACTTCTACTATGGGTATTAATATCCATACACTAGCCAAGGTTAAAATGGCTAAAGCAGCTCCAATAATAAATGCAGGCGTATAATTTCCTCCACTTGTTAACCAAGGCACTAAATACGTTAAACCTGCTGCAGTAAGTTTTGCTGCCATACCAGAAAATCCAGCCAATGTACCAACCGTTTTTCCACTATAAAGATCACTAGGCAACGTTTGAACATTTCCAATAGCTGTTTGAAACCCGAACAATATTACAGCCATAATAATAACAGCCATTGTAGGCCCACCAGGGTTTGCCATACCCAATAATGCTGGTAACATAATTAAGCAACCAAGCGTTATTACCATTTTTCGTGTTCTGTTAACATTCCAACCTGCCTTTAATCTATTTTGCGCCAATAAGCCCCCGAAATAAGCTCCCAACATAGCTCCAACATAAGGCACCCAACCATAAAGTCCAATGGATTTTACATCCATACCGTAAACTTCATTTAAATAAATCGGTATCCAGAAAACAAATAGCCACCAAATTGGATCAATAGCAGCTGAAGCAAGTATTACGCCCCAACTTTGTTTATGGCCAAGTAGCTGTTTAGTATCTGGGTTATATTCATTACTCGGATCTATCTCCTCAGTAGAATCATTGCTTTTTTGACCTGTTAAAATATAGCTACGCTCTTCATCTGTAATCCATGGGTGTTTTTTTGGTTCTGCTTTTACTACAATCCACCAAGGTATTAACCAAAGTAAACCTGTTAAACCAATCAAAATAAATATAGATTTCCAGCTAAAATAGATTGTTAAATATGCAATTAATGGAATGGAAATAATTCCTCCAATAGCTGCTCCAGAATTAAAAATTCCCTGTGCAAATGCACGCTCTTTAATAGGGAACCACTCGGCATTACCTTTTGTGGCTCCTGGCCAGTTACCAGCTTCTGATACTCCTAATATGGCACGGAATATACCAAAGCTTAAAACTCCCTTTGCAAAAGCATGCAATGCAGTAGCAATGGACCATACTCCTATAGATAATACAAATCCCATTCGTGTACCAACCCAATCGAAAATTTTTCCAAATATTGCTTGTCCAAAAGCATAAGAAAACACGAAAATAATAGAAATAAGAGCATATATTGACTTTGTTTCATCGGCCGAATGTCCCGGATATAATTCCTTTGCTATTTCTGGCCAAAGAACACTTAATGATGTTCGATCAATATAATTAATAATAGTTGCAATTGCAATTAATGTTACTACCCACCAACGTAATCCTTTAACTTTCATACTCTTATTTTATTATTTATAAATCTAAACCAGTAAAGTAGTTGTTGATTTATTTGTTGTCAACGTTATAACAATATTGATATAGCGTTTTAAAATGTATTTTCATTTTTTCTTTAGCAATTGTAGGATTTTGATTTTTTATCGCTTCGTATATAGCGGTGTGTTCATCTATTCCTTTCATTGCTAAATCATCATCACAAACATGATACTTTGCAAAATTTGTTATGATTTCAGGTGTTATTGAAAGCATAAAGGTATTTAGGGTACTGTTTTTACTTGCTTTTGCTATTGCTAAATGAAATAGCAAATCTTCCTGTACTGCATTTTCATTATTTAATACTTTTTTGGAAAAAGCATTAAGCGCACTTTTTATGCTTTTTAAATCTGCTTCAGTTCTTCGTAATGAAGCTAATTTAACCGTTTTTAATTCCAACAAGATCCTAGTTTCAACCAATGATTTAAAATCTGATTCTTTTAAATCTAAAATATCATCAACAATACCGTTCATAGCAATAGCACCTACGTTTGCAACAAAAGTTCCACTTTGTGGAATTGACCTTAATAGCCCATAAAATTCTAACTTTTGGATAGCATCTCTAACTACCCCACGACTAACTCCAAATTTATCAGACAGCATGCGTTCTGATGGCAATTTATCGTTAGGTTCTAAATTTTTAAAATTTATTAGCTCACGTATTTTATCGATTACAGAATTCTGTAATTCTTGATTGTCGCTTATTGATAAAACCTCTAAATTCATATAACTTGTTTTAAAATTGGTTGACCACACTTTTTTGAGCGCAAAAATAACAAAAACTTAAACAAATAAGTTTATGTATTATTATTGCTTAATGTTTTACTTCCAACTCGTAATATTTTACCTTAGCAAAGGCTCCTTCATCTCTTGACTGAAAATAGTTTCCTGCCTTAAAATAATTTTCAAAAACACCCCATTTCCTCATATGGATGTTTTCATAAACTTTATACTCTGAATTGTTTAAAACCACGACCATTTTCCCTTCGCTAACTTTAACTTCTAAAGTAAATTTTCCGAAACCTACTGCCTGTTCAAAATTGAAACCTTTATCATCATCCCAAGCATCTTCGTGCAATAACTCTTCACCTATAGCTCCTATATTTTTAAGTTCCTTTGTTTTAACTCGTATTTTGCCATTTTCCCAATAAATTTTTAAAATTGGTGGTGCATTGTTATCTTTTTGTCCTATTAAATCGCGCTGTTCGTTGGTTAAACGACCGTGAATTTGCATAATGATAACTTTATGATATTTCCCATTTGAATCTTTAGTAATATCTTCAATAGCTAATTTTCCTTTCATATAAGCACCTTGAGCAAAAGTCCAGTTGGTATTATTATCTCCAGGCACCATTTGCTCACGTAATTCTGAACGTGAATATTTAGTATTTGCTGTTGTTGCCTTACTGGGGTATGCATAAAATACTAATGCCCCATTAGTAGAATCGTTGTACATGTAAGGTAACAAACGTTCATCTGTTGCATAATTTAAAATCTCAGGTGGTTCAATGTTCATTGCGCTGCCTTTTGCATTTAATTCTGGAGTTGTTACGCTCCAATGACTTAAATCAACATCTGGCAACTTATACTTTTTTTTCTTTTTCTTTTCTACTTTAGAATCTGCAACACTACTTGCCTTATCTTGACAAGTAGCGTTTACAGATACAAATGCTATTAATAGAATCAATGATATATTTTTTAGACGATTATTCATCTTAATTGAATTATTGATTAACTTCTATTTTAAACGAATCAATGTAACATTCATCTAATTCATTATGGAACAATATAGCAAGTCTTGTATTAGCACCTGAGTTAAAGAATATAGCTCCATCTTGCAAAGAACCGGTAGTTGTATCTGACTCAACATAGGTAGCACTTGCGATTGAATTACTTTCTATAACAGCTAAATCATAAGATGATATAGTTAAAGGTTTTACAATTCTTACATACATCTCTCCTGTTTGAAGTGGTTCTCTATCTCTAATTCTATATTTAAACCTTAAAACAAAATTTGCGTTTGGAGTAATGTCAAATTCCTGATATCCAGCTCTTGATCCGTCTTGAGGTAATTTTCCTCCTCTAGCCCCTTCATAATACCCGCCAGATGTAGTGGTTTGCATGGTACCTTTAAAAGGTGCTTTCCATTCGTTTTTCTCAGCGTCATTTTCAAAATCTGGAAAAATTAATACTGGTGGTAAAATAACTGGTACATCCGGCTCTACAACCTCAATATCCATTGTAAATATACTTTTTTGACCAAGCTTATCTGATGCTGTTAAGGTAACTTTATAGGTGCCCTCACCTGGAAATGTATTAATACCGTCTACACCGGTAGATGTGTTACCATCTCCATAATCCCAAAGATAATCTGTTGCACTCGTAGATATATTAGAGAAATTGTACGTTAAATAATCCAAAGTTACCGTTGCTTTAAAATTAGCTGTTGGAGGAGTTAAATCTGGCTTTGAATTAGCTTCTGGCAAATCAAAAGCTAAAGCATCAATGGTAGGATCGCATGACGTAACTGAAACGCAAGCTATAAGTGCCAAAGCACCAAAGCATACTTTTGATACGTATTTTTTTAGATTAATAATTGTTTTCATATCTTTTTTATTTAATTAATTTATCTTAATTATAACCTGGGTTTTGTGCCATAACAGTGTTGCTACTTCTACTTAAATTTATTTCATTTTGAGGAATTGGCAATAATAAATCTGTACTTGTAAATTCAAAACCATTAGCAGTTGCAAATGCAGAAAGTACGGATTGTGCAGCATCAAAACGGATTAAATCAAATAATCTATGGTTTTCAAAAGCAAACTCTACACGTCTTTCCAACAATAAGGCATCTTTAGTTAATTTTGTAGGTCTATCGCTTAGTGCATCAAATCCTGCTCTTACACGCACTTCCATATAAGAATTGATTGCATTAGTATTTGTAGTTTCAGCAGCCCCTGCTAAAATTGCTTCTGAATGCATTAACAGAATATCGGCATAGCGCAACACGATCCAATCGTTACCTGCAAGTTGTGGCAAACCAGTAAATGTTTGTCCATCGCTACCCCCAGTTGCCCCATCAGGAAAATATTTAGCTACTTGATACCTAACAGTACCGCCGAATAACGTAAGCGGATCTTGTCTATAAGAAACGTCTTTTCTATTTCCACCATTCGCATCTATTGCTGCTACAACATCGGTGGTAGCGTAATTAACACCACTTGTATTACCAACGGCATTCATCCATTCTGCTGAGAAAATTTGACTATTATCTTGTACATTACTGTTATATCCTATGGCAAAAATTATTTCTGAATTTCTCTCATTATAAAATACATTGTAGAAATTGCTTTGTAAAGAATACTTTTTGCTATTTATGATCTCTTCACATAGAAGTTGAGCTTGTAAATAATTTGGGGTATCTAAACTTAAATAAACTTTAGCCAATAATCCCTGAGCTGCTGCTTTTGTGGCTCTAGTTTTATATGTTGTAGATAAACCACCATTTATAGCAGTTTCTAAGTCTGAAATTATTAAGTCATAAATTAAACTTGTACTAACCCTTGTAAACTGAATTTCAGTTTCAGATGGTGTAATAACACGATCTATTAATGGTAAATCACCAAATAATCGTACTAAATTAAAATAAGCATAGGCTCTTAAAAATTTAGCTTCAGCCTCAATTGCTGCTGCTCTAGTACTATCAGTAACAACATCTAAATTTGCAAGTATAACATTTGCCCTATAGACTACTTGAAAAAAACTAGTATAATAATTACCTACAAAATTATTTGTTGGAAGTACATCTAAGCTTTCAAGTTGACCTGCATCAGAAGCATCTTCACTATCTGGAGATTTAGTGCTAGTATTATCAGTACGCATTTCAGTTACATAGAATTCCCACTGAACACCATGGTTTTCATCTTTATCTCTACTATTAATACCTTTAATAGCAGCATACACGCCAATTAACCCTGTTTCCAA
This sequence comes from Mariniflexile gromovii, assembly GCF_017814435.1. Taxonomy (GTDB): domain Bacteria; phylum Bacteroidota; class Bacteroidia; order Flavobacteriales; family Flavobacteriaceae; genus Mariniflexile; species Mariniflexile gromovii. The sequence goes on from NZ_JAGJCB010000014.1 coordinate 69,214, forward strand.
CTCTTCAGCCGTTGTGTAATAATTATCGGTTGTAATGGATGAGCTTGGTACAGGCTCTAAAAAGTCGCTACAAGAAACAAATACATTTCCCATTAAAACTATAGCGATATATTTTAAATATTTCATAATATTGATTTGTTTAATTATTAAAAATCTAAATTGAGACCTAAAGATACAGTACTATAAATAGGCGAACCTCCTCTTTGGTATCCATACTGCGTTGGACTTGTTTTGTCTAAAGCTTCCGGATTCCATCCTGTGTAATTTGTAGCGGTTTTGTAAATTAAGTTTTGACCTGCTGCATAAACTCTTAATCCAGAAATACCGAATTTAGTTAATACGTCAGTTGGGAAATTATATCCAATATTTGCATTTCTTAATGCAATATAAGATGCATCCTGTACCATACTACTCGTGAAATATTTATCTACTAAAAACTCTCTATTGGGTGCCGAAGCTAATATTGTTCTATTATTGTTGTGGCTAAACAAATAATGATCAGCTATATTTCTTACTTCTGCACCGTGCGAACCTTGGAACATAAAAGAAAAATCGAAATCACCTATTTTAAATTCATTAGTAAAACTCCAAATTAATTCTGGATATGGGTTTCCTAAAACGGTTTTATCTTCTTCATCTAATACACCATCTCCATTTAAATCTTTCACATAAACCAAACCTGCTTCTGCTCCAACATGTCTCCATGGTCTGTCTCTATCTACAAAAGCCAATTCTTTGTCTACTACATAACCATAAAATAATGAAATTGGATTTCCTTCTAAGTTAATCCATTCTGCAGGTCTACTAGGGTCCAAACTTGTAATCTGTCCATTGGAATCAGCAAAATCAACCAATGTATTTTTATTGGTAGTTGCTATAACAGTGGAGCTCCAACTAAATTTTTCTGCGGTAATGTTTTTTGTTCTTAACTCAACCTCCCAGCCTTCGTTTTTAACTTCTCCTAAATTTACCAAAGCACCTGAAAATCCTGTGGTAACTGATATTGGGTTATTAAGTAGTAATTGATCACTAGTTCTTCGGTACCAATCAACTGAACCAGATATTTTATTGTTTAGAATTCCAAAATCCAAACCTGGATTAATTTCAATTAAACGCTCCCATTTTAATTCAGGATTTGCAATATTTACTGGTGAAAAACCTGCTTGTATACTACCATCTACAGAATAGCTAGAATTAGCAGCTCCCAATAAGGCTAAATGTGGGTAATAATCAACTAGAATATTACCTGTGGTTAATGTTGCTTCACTTCCTTGAGCGTCTGGGTCTGTTGCTCCTGTATTTAAACGGTCGTTACCCGTAACACCGTAACTTGCTCTAAATTTAAGATTGTTTATAAAACCACTTTCCAATAAGAAATCTTCTTTTGCAATGTTCCAACCAACAGAAGCAGCAGGGAAATTACCATATTTATAATCTGAACCAAAAATTGAACTTCCATCGCGTCTCATGCTTAAAGAGGCCAAATATTTACTATCATAAGCATAAGTAGCTCTTGTAACGTATGAAATGCCACGTTTTTGCCACTCAAAACCATCAAATTCTGAAATAGCTGTTGCGTTAGTAATTTGTTGTACTACATCGTTTGTAAACCCAGTTCCTTTAAAACCTGAATAGAAATAATTTCTACTTTCAACAGACGTACCTAATGTGATGCCTAAATCATGTTTTCCAAACGATTTATCATAATTGAAAAAGTTGTCGAAAATAATGTAATTTTCTTTTTGTGAAATCTCTTGCATGTAAGCATCTGTTATACTTTCTCTTGCTTGAGTTCCCATATAATCTATTCTTTTGGTATCATTATAAGAGCCTGCCAACGTTGTTGTAAATGTTAAAGCATCTGTTATGTTATATCGACCATAAAAACTACCATATAGCTGAAACTTTTCGTCTGATCTATTACGTTCAACAATTCTTGCATACGGGTTAGCATTATTACTATTACCTATATTGGTTAATCTGTCATCAATATCACCATCTCCATCTAAATCAAATATTACAAAATGATCTTGTCTGGCATAATCACCAACTTGCATACTTGCATAAGGTCCATTTGGATCAACAAATTGAAGCGATTGATCTGTGTGGTAGATAGGTAACCAAGGTTGATGTCTAGCTACGTTATGAATGTTTTCTGAAAAACGTCTTCTATTAGTAAATGAAGGACTTAAGTTACCACCAATACTAAACTTATCGTTTAACTTACTATCAAGTTTTAATCTTGCTCCGTATTTCTTGTAATTATCAACCAACATAACACCTTCATCATTTGAATAGTTCAAACTTACCGTGAATTTTGTCTTGTCATTACCACCTCTTAAAGAAAGGGCATGATTGGTAATAGTACCTGTTTCAAAAAACACATCTTGCCAAGAGCGATCTGTGCCTATTTGCAATTGTGCAACTGTATATGGGGAAAGTGTCAACCCTAAATCTGTTTGTTGCTTAGCCCAATCTGCTGTTGTATAACCATAGGCGTCACTCTTTCTAGGTGTTTTCATACCTGTAAATGTGCTATAGTTAACTCTTGTCTTTCCGGAAACTCCAGATTTCATGGTAATCATTATAATACCATTAGAGCCTTTAGAACCATAAATAGAAGAAGATGCAGCATCCTTTAAAATTTCAAAGGATTCAACATTGTTCATATTTAAAGACCCTAAAAAACTGGAATCTACAATAATACCATCTACTACTATTAATGGCGTAGAATCTCCTGCCATAGAGCCAACACCTCTAATGGTTATAGTAGGTGCAGCACCTGCTTCACCATCTGTGGCCTGAATATTAACACCCGAAACCTGACCTATTAATGCATCATCAATCCTTGATGTTGCAATTTGATCAAGATTCTCATTTGTTACTTTTGAAATAGCTCCAGTTAAGTGAGATTTCTTTTGTGTACCATAACCAATAACTACCACTTCATCTAGTTTTGCAACATCTTCAACTAAAGAAATATTGATGTTTTTTTGATCTTTAAAAGTTACAACCTGAGAAACAAAACCTATATAAGAGAATTGTATTATGTCGCCTTTCTTCGCTTGAATTTGAAAATTTCCATCAAAATCGGTTGTAGTACCTTTTGTTGTATTCATAATAATAACATTTACACCAGGAATAGGTATGTTATCTGTTGCAGAAACAACTTGACCAGATACAGTTACGTTTTGAGCAAATACTGCAATATTGAAAAACAATATCGCAATGAGAACAAACTTGTTTTTTAAATTCATAATTAAATAATTAGATTTTTTAATTTTTTTGATTTAGTTTTTGTTGTAATATTAAGCCTGTTTAAGGGCAGCTGTAAATAAAAAACACCTTAATCAAAACATATTTATACCCCTACAACTAGACTAAGAATGCTTTTAAAAAGTGCTTACTTGTGTTTTGTTTTATTCCATCCTATAAAATTTATTATTTAAAAAGAATAGCTTTAATAATTTAGTCAACCAAACTGGTAAACCAATTTGGTTGACCAAATATATGTAATATTTTGTTAAAAACAGTTGTTTCGATAAAAAAATAAATGGATTGTCCTTAAATTTTAACAAATAAACTTCGATAGCAGCAATTTACTGCACAAAATCTTCTCTATTGGGGTAGCATCTAATGAGTAGAGTTTTTTTTTATGCCTTTTTATCCCCAAAATAAGATACCGCTTCACCACTCAAGAAATCTTCTCTCACTGGACTAAATGTATCAATCAGCTCCCCTGCTTCCAAGCAAACTGCACTATGCAATAAATTAGGCTCAATATACACGCCATCTCCTGCTTCTACAATTTGCTTTACACCATCAATTTCAAATTCAAATTTACCAGAAGCACAAAAGGTTGCTTGTGTGTGAAAATGTTTATGCGGCGTACCCAATGCTCCTTTCTCAAATTTTACTCTTACCATCATGATTTGATTATCATAACCTAAAAACTTTCTTGATACTCCTCCACCAAGCTCTTCCCATTCCATTTCTTTTGTAATGATGTACTTTTCACTAAATCTTTTCATAATCTTTATTTTAATAATTGTTGATTAATTGATAAACACCTACCCATTCATAGGCTTTATCCTCTATTTTTATTTGATGTTTACTGGTTTTTGAATTATCGTTTAATGAAAACAAAAACATACTTTTAGTATTGTTTTCATTTTCAATACTTATTGCTATATAAGCATCAGCACTATAAACAATACTTAATTTTTTTAGGTTGCTAAATGCGTTAGTGGCTATTTCACTAACGGGGTCATAATGCCCATGAGATTCTATTAAGGATACAAAATAAGAATCTTTAGTTTGTGGTTTTCTTATAATGAAACCAGGATCATTTCTTAAATTAAAATTAGGATCGTTGGCACCAATACGAGTAAAGATTAGATTATCCTCATTTGAAACCACCGATGTTAGTGTATAAAAACGTTCATTATTAAACCAAGAAATTTTGGCATTACTTGCTCCTGTTTTACCTTCGGCTTCTTTCCATAAATGTTGATATCCATTTTTTTCACCTAATGGCTTTAAAGTTTCTGATTTTGTATATTCAAAATTAGCCGACATTAATTGCCCTAAATAATAATATGGCAAATCATATTGATGTTCTTTTTCTGCATTTATTTTAATGATATCCAAAAGATACGGATTTTCAAAAGAATCATCTTTAACAAATGCCATAGTTCTATGAATTTGGGTGCCTGGATACGCATTTGTTTCTTTAGCACTTATTATTTGAAGATTGGAATTTGAAACATCAAATATGTATTTTTCTGAATGGTGCATACTTCCTGTTTCAAAATCGCCACCAAAATGCGATGTTTCATCTTGGTTTATAGTATTATGCGCAATGGTTTGTTTAGCCCAAGTGGTATTTTCTTTTAAATAATTACCACCACCTTTTTGTTGGATATTGACGAAACGAGCCATTCCATAATCTTGAATAACTTCATTGCCTCCTTCATATAAAGAAAACGATAATTTATCATAATGTCCATGACTTAAGCCTTGTGCGGAATATTTCATTACCAAACTAAGCTCGTCTTTAGATCCGTTTACTCTTAATATAGCTACACCACCTTCATCTCCATTTTTACCATCGGATAAATCCAATGACTTTTTAATGAATGGTGTTTCCAATCCGTTGCGAATTCCAATAGCAACCGCTAAACCGGTATCATCTAACAAAACTTCGTCTTGTTTTTTGGCTATTGATAATAAATCGGTTTTATTTCCACCAAAATAATATCCTATATCTACTGCCGAAACCAATTCTCGTGAATAGTACGACATTCCTTTTTGACCATCATTTAATGGAAAGAAGTTACCATCAGCATCCGTTAAATTTAACAAAGTGTTTATGGATTTTAATAATACACCGTTTTTATATTCGAATATTTTAAGCTCTGGTTTTACGTTTTGCAAAGCTTCAGCAAAAACCAAAAAAGGATACATAGCGTAACGTTGGTAATAAGGCCCTTCGGTATAATATCCGTCAGGCGAAAACGGTTCTTCTAAATTGGCAAGAAAACCAACTTTTTGGCCCTTCTTTTTTATAAAACCTCCATCATTATCTTTAGCATTAGGATCGATATTGTCTTTTTTTAATCCATGTAATGCGGTTTCCAATAATTTATCATCATCCATCACCAAAGCAATCATACCTACCGCCACATTTCCCCAAGTACTGTGGTTGTGTACACGATTATAAAATTGTGGATTGTCCACCGAAATAAATTTTGCAAATGGTCTAAAAAGGTCCTTTTCTAAATGCTTGCGTTCCTTTTCGGTTAAGTAATTATAAATACAATCATAAGCTTGACTTGTATAAACTAACCAATTGGAATCGTTTAAACATTGCCAAAAAAGTTTTCCGCGTGCATACGAACGTGTTTGTGGATGCACAGGTAAGGTTGGGTATATTTTTGCATATTCCAAAAGCATATCTTTAACATACTTTGCGTAAGTTTCATCACTCAATATTTGATATAACACACCTGCCTTTTGCATCATTAAGAAATTTCTTTTGTGACGCTCATGTGTATAACCCCCTGAAAAATCTTTTGGAATGGGCACCTCAATACCGTTTAAAATTTCGGCATCTACTTCTGCTTTTACATTTGCTAAAGTTTTATCAAACAAAGGCACAGTACCTAATTGAGATTTAATTTTTTCAACACCAGCTTTGGTTAATACTAAACTAGGGTGTTCATGTTTGGTCGTTGCCTTTTTGTTAGAAATTGCTTTTTTTTGTGCAATACTTGTATTGACAACTAACAATAAACTGATTAAGGTAGTTTTTATCATTTTTTTAAAAACATTTATATACTTTTTTAAAACTAAATTTCAATAAAAAATCACTACTTATTCATACAAACAAAAACAACTAAAATATAATTTCTTTTAGCTTAGCAATACATTCAAAAATAGTGGTTTACCAGATTGGTTTACCAAATATAAGGCTAATAAATAAGTTAACCAAAATTTGAAAACCAATTTAACCTTTTTAAAGCTAAATAGAACCTATTTGTAAGAATTTATTTTAATATACTAGTACATTAACTTTAATTCCAAGTTTTGTACTACTTCTATTTTTCCTGAATTTACAATCGTATTTTCTCCTGGTTCTTGGCCTTTTTCACCCCAAAGTATAGCGATAAGTTTTACCGGATTATTCTTAAATGTGTTTTTAGAAAATTCAACATTTACAATACCTCTATTTTTTATCAAAATAGAATCTTTTTCAGCTTTTCCTGAATTTGTAAACGTATTGTTTTTCAAGATTAAATTTCCTCCAATAGTGGATTCATCATAACCACCACGGTAGTAATCTAGTACAACTTCTTGAATATTATCGAATGTTGTGTTCTTAATAATAACAAATTCCGCATTGTAATCGCCCCCATCGTTGGTTTCTTTATTCAGCATAAAACCACGTTCGCAGTTTTTTATGGAAGAATTAGCAACTGAAACTGTATCGGCAAATGATCCTTTTGATACTTCTAAAACAGATTTAAAGTTTTTAATTTCTACATTATTAATAAATAAATCGTAGGCTTTACTCATGTATTTATCTAAAGTTGTAAAAGTATTTTGAGTTTTATTCCCTGTTAAAACAATGTTTTCAAGAGTTAAATTGCCATTTGGATGCATTTCGAAAGCTGTATTTTCCGAAGAAAAAATCAACTCTGGTTTTCTGTTTTTACTAGCTGAAACTATTGAAACAGCCTTATTTATTACTACACTGGAATTTAATTTATAGGTGCCTTTTTTAAGTGAAATAACGTCATGGGCATTGGCTTCTTTAAGTGCCGTTATTAGTGCTTCAGACGTTGAGACATTGATTGTCTTAGGTTTAACTACGTTGTTTGGGTTAAACCAATGAGTTCCAAATTTAGTTTTATCAATTAAAACAGCATTTTCTTTAACAGGATTTACAATAGCCCCTACGTTATTGCTGTTTGGGGTTCTTGCATTTCCAAACAAATCTTTTGTAATAGTTTCAAAATAGAAACCTGAATATACATCAGATATATTTTCATTCGAAACAAATAAAGCTTTCGATTTTTTAGAAACTGTAACAGCTTTGGTAATTAATCCTTCAGGTTTTACCTCACTTTTATTTTCGTTGTTTATAATATTGTTTTTAAAAGTTACACCATCAACTTTATCATAATTTACTATGGGGTTTACATCGGCAACTTCATTATAAATCAAATTATTGGCAACTACAACACGTTCTGGTCTTGCTGAACGAATTTCGGTAGCTGGTAATACATCGCTCTGGCTTACGTTTGAGCCTACACTAAACTGCCAAGGCGATTTACAATCTATAAACGAGTTGTAAGCCACAACAACATCGGTAACTTGGTTGTAACGGTTTAAAGGTGATTTTGGAATACCGTTCATTACTGCCAAAGCACTTCTAAACTCTTTTCCTTTTATTTTATAGAAATAGTTATTGGTAATCCAATGTCCTGTGTTAATAACTCGAATTCCCCCAATATTGGTTGAATTATCGTTACCTATAAAAACGTTTCCATCTATGGTACAATAATTACCATGTCTCAGTACCAAAGAACCCTCGCTTTCAAAAAAAACATTATTTCTATATTCGTTAAAATTAGATTTATTGGAAATTACTTCAATTTCACCATTGCAACGTTCAAAGAAATTGTTTGATACTAAAGTATATGAAGGTGTCATTGATGTGCCACTATCGCCTAACTGAATAGTTTCTCCATGTGGGCCACCTTTACGAGGTCTTGGTCCGAAATGGTTGTTGGTAATATGGTGGTAATTATAAATGTTTTCATTGCCCTCTAAACGTACCATGATGGTAGGACCGAAATTAGATTTTCCTGTAAGGTAGCAATGGCTTAGTTCATTATGTCTGCCCCAAAACTCGACCCAATGGTCGCTAACATCGCGGTCCGGTTGGGTAAATCCTTCAATAACACATTGAGTTACGGTACAATTATCAGCAATTTTATTATCAATCTTAAATTGAATTACGTTTTTAGATGGTGTGTACCCGTTTTTAAAATACAATCCATTTACTATTAAATTACTACCACCTATTTTTAAATTAGATATGCCTTCTATAGTTACTTTTCCAATAGTTTCGGCCGTTAATGTGATAGGGTTTTCCTTAGTCCCTTTTCCATAAAACTTAATCTCAACATCTTTCCAAACGCCATTTGCCATAATTATTTGGTCTCCAGCTTTACAGTTTTTTATCGCATTGTTTAACTCGTTTATATTTAAAACTTTAATGCTATTTGTTTGCGCCAGAGATTTCGTGGTAATAAATAAAATAACTAGAGTTGAAATAATCGCAATTCTTTTCATGTATTAATATTTTGATTTTAATGTATTTAATAGTTTAGTTTGTTGGTTTTAAGCATTTTTCCATAATTGTTGTACTTTTTTCAAATCCCTTTTCATTGCATCGAACACCACCTTTTTATCAACAGTTATTTCATAGTCTCCTTTTTCAGCACCTCCTAAATCATACTCAAGATGTAGAGACACAGGTGGTTTTAAATTGTGTTTTTTAAGTAATTTAAAGTATTTGTCAAAGTCTACCATCCCCTCACCTATCGGTACATTTATGGGTTCCCATTTCCCATTGACTTGCCCCCATTTAAAATCTTTTAAAACAATCACTTTAATATTTTTTTGTAAAAGTTGAAATCCGTTTTCCCAAGATTTCCCGCCTTCTACCATAGCATGACGAATGTCGTACTGTGTTCCAAAATGTTTGGGGTTTACTGTTTCAAGAATTTTTTGTATTTCCCAATAAGAAGCGCCTACGCTTGTACCTGCATGGTTTTGGTAACAGCCAATCAATCCTAACTTTTCATTTAAATCACCTAACTGCTTTACTTCATTTTGATAGAACAATAAAGAATCTTGCATGCTCATGTTTTCTTTATATTTATACCAATTGGTACGGTAATATTGAATATTTTCTGATCCTGCCGTTTTTAAAATATCTACATCTAATGGATTGTTAACACTTTCAATGCTAGTGGTTATCATGCTACAATTTACACCACTTGCTGTAATGGCTTTCACTGCTTTTGGAAGATCGGTTTTTACCGACTCTGGAAGCACATGCCCATTGGGGCGTACCGTTAAATCGACTCCCGAAAAGCCCATTTCTGCAACTATTTCACCTGTACTTTTATAATCTAAAAACTGAAGATGTTTTGAGAAGATGTTGACATTAAGCACATCATCCTGTTGTTCAAAAATACTATTGTTAAAAGCATATGCCGAAAAAGGCAATAAACTAGCGGCACATACTGTTTTGGTTATAAATTCCCTTCTGGTTGGCATGATTCTTTGCTTAATAAATTATTCAGTATTAAAATACAAAAAGCCTTTATAGAAAAAGGCTTTTTGCAAAAAAAACTATTATAAATCGTATCAAAAATTATTCAATCACAATTTTTCTTGTAGATGCGCTAGATTCAGCATTTATTTTTAACACATAAACACCTTTTGCTAAGCTAGATACATTTAATTTATTATCAACTAATGTATTATTTGATAGTACTTTGGCACCTAAAATATTATACATTTCTACTGAAGAAATTTTTGTTTTGCTAGATTCAACAGTTAAATAATCTTTAGCTGGATTTGGATATACATTTAATCCTTCAATTTCACTTTTAGCAACACTTAACAATGGCGTATTAGATACTACGTCTGCCCATGTTAAACCTACTCTAATTTCATCTAAAATTGTAGATGGTGTATTCGCATTGGCATCCAATCTAATGAAAAAACCATTCACTTCATCAACTTGACCACCACCACTAGATCCAGTTATTGTAGCAGTAGGAGTATCAGTTGTCATGGTTGTTCCAGAAAAAGTTGGGTTAACCCATAATGTAGTTGTTGCTGTGTCAATGTTATACCTTACCACTACAAAATAAACAGTAGTAGGATCAACACTTGTATCAGTTACTGAAAACTCAGTAGTTGAGTAATTTCCAATTGCAGCACTACCAACATGCTCGTTAGTTACACCAAAAAAGAATTTTGTCTCACCAATGGTTGTAGATTTTGCTTTAAGAGTTATAGAACCTGGGTAGCTAATACTTGTGCTAGGTGGATTGTATTTAACAAGAGATAATAATTGTTTACCCGTTGAACCAGGCGCATAAGTCGTCCAACCTTGAACATCTAAGAAAGCAGACCAGTAAACATCACCTGATGTTCTCGCTGTAAAATTATGAACCGGATCATTACCACCCCCTCTAAAAAAGTAAGCATTACCTTGTTGAGCTGGCAAACCTATTAATTCTGGAATAAAAGGAGATGTTACAATATCATCATTAGTAGTACTTCCTGTAGATATACTTGGACCTGCAGCCCAATAACCCCCACTTGTTCTGATTAATTCATTCTCAGTATTCTGAGCGCCATCTGTATAATTGAAAGGCTCGTACATTAGCGTTTGTGCAAAAGCGCTAGAAATTGTGAAAGCCAAAGCGGCCAATAAAAGTAAAGATTTTTTCATAATGTAAAAGTTTTAAAAGTTTTAGTTTAATGTTTCCACAAAAATTAGGTTATAAATGTAGATTTTCTGGTTCTCCAAAGTGGTTTACCAGTTTGGTTTTCCAAATATAGTAAAATTATATGAATAGCAAACATTTTTATTCATTTAATTAAAACATTTAACAGTTTGATATTTAATGGTATAAAAAGTACGAAAAAAAACATGTATTTAAAATAAAAATATAGTTAATTTTACTTTTCTCTAAATACTAAAAAAAACGAACAACTTAATTTTAAGGAATTCAATATCAATAAAGCAAACAACTAAAAATGAATACAGCGCTAACCAAACATGTAAAAGACAGTTTTATAAAAAAATTCAGCACTGAACCGTTACTTATTTTTTCGCCTGGAAGAATCAATATTATTGGTGAGCATACCGACTACAATGATGGTTTTGTGTTTCCTGCCGCCGTAGATAAGGGTATTATAGCTGCTATTCAAAAAAACAATACGAATACATCTACAGCCTATGCCATAGATATGAACGAAAGCATCTCGTTTGAATTGGACAAACTAAAACCATCGTCTGAAGGTAGCTGGGAAAATTATGTTTTGGGTGTTGTAGCCGAAATACAAAATAGAAATAAAGTTGTTGGAAATTTCAATATTGCATTTAGTGGCGATATTCCTTCCGGTTCTGGCATGTCATCATCAGCCGCTCTTGAAAATAGTGTGGTGTTTGGTTTAAATGAACTTTTTAACTTAGGCTTATCTAAAACCGAAATGATTTTTATCTCACAAAAAGCCGAACATAATTATGTAGGTGTTAATTGTGGTATTATGGATCAATATGCCAGCATGTTTGGGATTGAAAATCATGCCCTATTATTAGATTGTAGAAGTATAGAAGCTAAACCTTTCAAAATTAATTTTAAAGAGCATGAACTGATGCTAATTAACACAAACGTAAAACACAGTTTATCTGATAGTGCGTATAATGATAGACGTTCTGCTTGCGAAAACATTGCTTCATTATTAGGTATTGAAGCGTTAAGGGACGCTACAGAGGAAGATTTACTTGAAATTAAAGATGAAGTAACACCAGAAAACTACCAAAAAGCGTTGTATGTTATACAAGAGAACAATCGAGCCATTAAAGCATCACAAGCTATGTTAGAAGGCGATTTAAATACTCTAGGAAAACTAATTTATGGTTCACATGAAGGTTTGTCCAAACAATACAAAGTAAGTTGTGACGAATTGGATTTTCTTGTTGAACAAGCCAAATTAAACGGTCAGGTTTTAGGTGCTAGAATGATGGGTGGCGGCTTTGGTGGTTGTACCATTAATTTAATTTCTACAAACGCTGTTGAAGCTTTTAAAACAACCGTTTCTATAGCTTATAAAGAAAAATTCAATAAGGAATGTTCTATTTACTCTGTTAAACTCTCAAACGGAACTCACGTGATTAAATGAAATAATTGAGAAATCATATTGGAACGGTAGGAATCGAGCTGATTCTACACTTCACAATAACTCAGCCATAGTAAAAATACGAATGTGAACTTTTTGTGATGCATGATTGTACTCTTTTCTGTTTAAGAAACTTGGCTTTTGGTACTTCGTTTCAACAAAAAGCCAATGATAAAAATAATCAAGGCACAACTTATAAAGATTATTCTGCCCCAAAACGGGTTAGGAATCATAGCCATCACTAAAATACATGCGCTCATAGCCATAACCATATTACCCAATTTCCGTCTTTGTTGTTTATCAAATTCACCTTGTTGTTCATCTGCAATAACAGGCGTTTCCAAATCCTTGAAAAACTTATCGGTTCCAAGCTTATTTTTATCCTTAGCTTCATTGTAGAATAGTGAAGTTGCCCAGAAAAATCCAGAAGTGATAAACAAGTGTCCACCAACGGTTAAAATTATATTCATGTCTATAATTTCACGATCGGTAAGTGATTCTATACCCAACAATCCAGCACAAACATCGGCAGTAAACACATATGTAACAAACCAAGAAACAAACAACCCTACTGCTATGGTAGCCCAGGGTGCCCATGCTGGCGTCTTTTTCACAATAAGTCCAAGAGCCAACGGTACCATCATGGGCACTTGTACCATAGTTGAGACGGACATCATAAGCTCAAACAAACTAAGTTTTTTAAGTGATGCGAAATAAAGCGCAGCAGCAATAACTCCTAAACCACTTATGAAGCTCACTAATCTGCTAATTGTCATCAGCTTCTTGTCGTCCGTTTGCTTGTTCCTTTTTGCTAGAAAAGGTTGATAAATACTTCTAACAAAAATTCCAGCGTTTTTATTTAGCGCTGAATCCATAGAGGACATCGAAGCAGCAAAAAGTGCATCCATTAATAGTCCAATAGTTCCAATGGGCATAGCATTACGAGCAAACACTAAATACACCGCATCAGATGCTTTGTTACCTAATTGCGAATACCCCTCAGCAGCACCTGGGTAAAGGGTGGCGGCAGCCCATGGCGGGATAAACCAAATAATACTTCCCACTCCCATTAGAATCATGGCTAACATGGCAGCTTTACGGGCATTTAAGGAATCTTTAGCGTTGAGAAATCTAAATGAATCATGAAGATTCATCATTGTAAAAATTTGTTTTGGCAAAAAGAAGATGAAAGTGCCAAATAATATTAATGGATAATTCATATTGGGCCCTATAAGAAATCCACCTGGAAAATCATTAATCATTTTTATAGGTCCACCAACTTTCACTAATGCTACCACAGCACAAGCTACTGAAACCACTGCTACTACTAGAGTTTGAACAAAATCTGAAGCAACAACACCCCATGCACCAGATGATACGGATACAAAAAGTACTGTTAAACCAATAACAATGATGGTTAAATTGATGTCTGCATCAAAAACGGCACTAGTAAAAACTCCTAAGGCATTTAACCAAACACCTGCATTTAAAAAAGAAAACATGATTAATGCCCAGGAAAAAAACGTTTCATTTTGAGTACCAAATCGTCCTTTTATGGCTTCTGTTGGGGTATCCACCCGCATTTGCCTAAATCTTTGAGCGAAGTAAGCCCATGCACAAAAGAAAGCCAAGGTATTACCAATATACACCGCTACGATAGCAAAACCATCGGTAAAGGCTTTACCCGCAGCACCAGTGAAGGTTACTGCTGAAAATTGAGCCATAAAAGCGGTTGAACCAACCATCCACCATAACATTCTACCTCCCCCACGAAAATAGTCACTTGTAGATTTGCTTGCCATTCGTGAAAATATAACACCAATAGCAAGAATTAATATAAAATAGAGACAGATAACGAGGTAGTCATAGAACATAGTTTTTTCTTTTTATTGGAGATGACGAACATCTATCCAATTATTATTTTTTCTAATCAAATCGATGAGTTGTTGATACAAACTACCTTCCTTGAAAGATTGATATGGCTCCACTTTTTCTCCATTTATATCTTTTACAAATTCCCTAACTAAATAATGCCAGTTTCGTTCTGTATCTCCATCAACTTTTGGCTGATTATCAACTATGTCTTTAGGCAATGGCAACTCTTTCCATGTTTTGTTTTCATCCCACAAATAGAGAGGTCCCATTCCGTAGTGTCCTTTAATGTAAATAGCGCCTTTTGTTCCATAAAACACAATATGGTTATCACTAAAATTGGGGACAAGCCCACCATGCTTAAACAATACTGAAACCGGTTTAGTTGCCATTGGGCTTTCTAGTTGTGTTAATACAGTATATGACCACTCAACATTACTTTCTCCCCATTTAAGAGAAGGATCATTTAAGTCTTTAGGAATGAAATCTCTTCTTGTTTTAAAATTATGTACCCCTTCAACTATGGGCGCCTTCCCCAAATCGTCACGTACTTCACCTATAATGGAAAGGATTTTTTCGCCAATTACAGACGTAACAATAGATATCATGTGGGTAAAGTTATTGTTAAGTCTTCCACCCCCATCTTCTTTTCGATGTGACCACCCGAAAGGAATATCACGCTCTAAATTGAAGTGTGAGATACATTCAACTTCTGTAGGTTCTCCAATGGCTCCATCTGCAACAAGCTGTTTGGCGTGTTGAATGTGTGGCATATACCTAAAGCTAGAAGCAAATGCTGTTTTAATTTTTTTCTGCGTGGCAAGTTCGTATAACTCCAACGCAGATTTACCAGTATCGGTTAATGGTTTATCACTAAATATGTGACATCCAAAATCAATAGCTTGTTTTATTGGTTCGTAATGCGCCCCACCTGGGGTTGCAATGGAAACAATGTCTGGTTTGCAATCTTTCAATGCTTGTTGCCAATCTGTAACAGCATATGGAATTGCTTTTTTCTTGGCCACTTCACTTACAACACTAGCTGTTCTGCCCACAATACCAACAACATCAGCACCAGCCGCCCGAAATGCATCTGCATGACCTTGTCCTGCAAACCCAGAGCCCGAAATTAAAACTTTTAATTTGTTAGTCATTTTTTTATAAATTATAGTTCTACTTATAAGTAATTAAACTAAATAACCTTAAAGGGAGGTATCGACTTTAGTTTACCTTGAGCGCAGCAAGCATGGAAATCTTATAATAATTGATTATTGACATTCATTTATTGTTTGATTGATCCATGTAAAGACATTCTTGGAATTTGTTAAAAGCCGCTTTCTTCTACCATTTTTACTACACCAACAGTGAGTATTAAATTAGCAAAGCGTCGCTGTTCACCCGTTTGAATAATTAGTGTGGTGGCTGGTTCTCTGATTTTGTCGTAAAAAGCCCAACGTTCCATGGTATCTCAGGTTACATCTCCTAATAATTTTTTATAAGCATCGTGTATTTCTGCATTTGCTTCAACAGGCTTTTCCATGACAATGGCCCCTTGAACAGGACAAACTTCAAGCAAGCCCTCAAGTACAGTAAGCGCATCTAATAGTCCTGGACGAAAGTTTAGGTGTACGGTGGTAGAGTTAGGTCCTGTCATGGCAGCGACTGGTAAATTGCCATCTGCAATAACAACTTGAGCAAAATGACCTGAACGTGCAAGCACTTCCATTATTGTTGGGTGAATTACCGGAGTCTTTAGCATAAATTTATCCTTAAAACAATTAATATAAAACACTAAGTTCTAAATAGCAGAATGTGATTTCTGCTTTTTAACGAATCAATTATATTTGGCTTAATGGCTTACTACATATTGTAGACACCTCCATTAATGTCGAGCGTTGCACCAGTAATAAAACCATCATATTCTGATGCTAAATATAACACCGCTCGTGCTACATCATCTGCATTACCTGCTCGTTTAATCGGAATACCTGCAGTTGTTTCAGCTGCTGATTCTTTTGTTGTATGTGTATTGTGAAATGAGGTACCAAGGATAAGACCTGGAGCTACGGCGTTAACGCGAATACCTTGAGGCCCTAATTCTGTAGAAAGTGCTCGTGTAAATGTTAATATAGCTCCTTTGCTGGTAGAGTAAACCAATGACCCTGGATGACCACCTTTACGTCCAGCGAGTGATGCCAAATTAACGATACTACTATTTTTATTTTTTGCTAGAAAAGGAGCTGCGGCTCGTGTTACAAACATCATGGAGGTAAGGTTGATATCCATGACCTTGTGCCAGAACTCCGCATCCATTTCGTTCAGCATTTTACGAGCAACAAGTGAACCCGCATTGTTTATAAGTATATCCAAACCATCAAATGCTTCTACTGTTTTTTTAACTACTGTATTTGCATCGACTTCTTTAGTTAAGTCTCCACTAATAACAATTGCTTTTTGTCCTTTACTGGTTGCATACTCCTTCAATTGGTTTGCGGTTTCTGCACTAGAAAAATAGTGGATTGCAACATTGGCTCCACTATCAATAAAGTGCTTGGTAATTGATTCACCAATTCCCTGAGCTCCAGCGGTGATAAGAACATTTTTTCCGGATAATTTATTATTATTTCTCATAAGTTTATACGTTTCGTTTTTAATGGTCTCACTTAGCACACCTATTATCTTGATGCTTAGTGTCGACTATTCATTATAGAAGTTTCATTTTGTATTTATATAAATGGAATTGATGATTATTTGATTTAAGAATTATCGTTTTACCTATTCTCATTTAATGTTCACTAACACCACAATACTCGTACAGTAACTTAAAATGAGTTTTCATTCTTTTTTCAGCCAATTGCGGATCTTGATCTTTAATTGCTTCATAAATCTCGGTATGTTCTTTTATTCTTAATTCATCTAAACTATCATAATCTTTATGATACTTTTTAAAATCGACAATTATTTGAGGTGTAATGCCAATCATAATCTGATTCATAGTTACATTACCACTTGCTTTAGCAATGGCCAAATGAAATAACAAATCTTCTTGAACTGCGTCTTGTCCAGATAATAATTTGGTTTTATGTGCGCTTAAGGCTTCTTTAATTCTATCCAAGTCCTCCTTTGTACGCCTTACTGCAGCCAAACTAACCGCTTTTAGTTCTAACAAAATTCTGGTCTCTACCAAAGATTTAAAATCGGGCAAACCAAGGCTTAGAATATCTTCAACCATTCCATTCATAGCAATAGCACCAATATTGGCAACAAAAGTTCCGCTTTGTGGCTTTGATATTAATATTCCATAAGATTCTAACTTAAGCACTGCTACTCTTACACTTCTTCTACTAACATCGAACTTTTCAGCTAATATGCGCTCTGCGGGTAATTTATCACCAGGTTGTAAATGTTTTTCGTTGATTAATTCTCTTATTTGAGAAATGATTTTTTTAACCCGGTTGGTGATTTCTTGGTTTTCATTTTTTGAAAGGACATCTAAGTTCATATAAAATTTAATTGGTGTACCAGATTGGTACGCTAATTTATTAAATTTATTCCATTAACAAAAAAAATATCCTAATTATAGGTTAGGGTTATAAAAGATTAACCGATCTAAGAGACTCAGACCGGTTAACCTAAAAAACTAAACTAACTCAAGTTTATTATTTTATATCTAATAAATTTTATTAGTAACCAGGGTTTTGAGTAATTACATTAAAACTTGCTGAAAGTTCTGATATTGGAACAGGAAATAAATAATAATTGTTATCAAATGTTTTTCCTAAGGCAGTTTGGGCAGTACCTGTTCTAACTAAGTCAAACCATCTTTGTCCTTCAAATGCCAATTCCAATCTTCTTTCATTAGCAATTGCTGTTCTTACAAGAGCTTGAGTATTAAGTGTAGCCGGATTTAAATCGGCTAAACCAGCTCTACTTCTTATGCTCACTGTAGGATACAAACTGTTTAACGGAGCAAGTGCAACTGCTGCAGAAGCTCCCGTTTCATTCAATGCTTCCGCATATAATAAAAGAATATCTGCAAACCTAAGTTCTATCCAATCTTGTTCAGCACCGCCCCATTTTATAGACGCAGTTTCTGCTGCATTAAATGTTACTGCTCGTCTTGTATCTCCGGGACTCGCATTAAATGCGGCTATTAATGATGCGTCTAATGGTGTAGGTGATTTTGTATCACTCCCACTACTCCATGTAGCAAACCTTGAAGCAAAAGTATATTCTCCGTTAATACTACTTGTTATTTGAGTTGCAAATAAGATTTCTGAATTCAAATCATTAGCGGAACCAAAAACACTAGCAAAAGTGTTTTTTAAATTGATACCTGCGGCGGAAGCTCCTGTTACAACTGCTGAAAGATGCGGTAATGCACTGGTAAAATCTCCTCTTTGTACATATACCTTGCCTAATAAGCCTTGAGCAGCATATTTAGACGCTCTTCCTTCAGTTCTTGCTGTACCCAAAACTGCTATAGCATCTGTTAAATCTGGAATGATAACATTATCATAAACTTGAGCTACTGGTTTGCGGGCTAAAATAGAAGTATCGGTTAAGCTAGGTGAATCAGATAAATTAATAGTAACATCTCCAAAAACTCGTACAAGTTTAAAATAAGATAAAGCTCTTAAAAATTTAGCTTCCGCTACTTGTTTAGCGTTAGAAGAATTTAAAATAACAATATTTGAACTTAATATCGATTTATACAAAGCTGTATAGAAAGGTCCAAAAAATTGATCTTCCATAGCAGTTAAGCCATTATCAAAATCATCAAATTCACTATATGGAGACTCAAACATGTAAGCATTATCGGCTCTAAAGTCTCCCATTACCACCATTGGCGTAGAGGTATCAATTTGATAGAAATATGCCGCATTTAAAACTCCTGTAAAATCTGTTAAAGAATCAGAACTAGCAATATTAGGTGGATATTGATCTAAATCTGTGGAACATGCTGTTATAAACAACAACGAACCCAATAATATATATATATTTTTCATTTTTTTTTTATTTAAAAATTAACATTTACACCAAAAGTAAAACTTCTTACAATCGGACTTGCTCCTACTTGTAAACCATAAGTTGTTGGTCCCAAATACGTATCATTGGTTGTATTTATACCTTCTGGATTAAAAGAAGTATAATTATCTGCCCATAGGTATAATAAATTAGTTGCTGCAGCATATAATCTTACTGAGCTTAAACCAACTTTACTAATTAATTCTTCTTTAAAAGTATATCCGATAGTTATATTTCTTAATGCAATAAAAGAAGCATCTTGTATTTGAGCATCTAATTGATTATTTGAGTCCAACCAAGGTAACCCATTATGGTCTGCTAAACCATCACTGTTTGAGTCAATTCTATTAACTTGTAATCTGTTACCAAATTCCGATTGCCAATAAATTGGGTCAACATTCCAAATTTCTCCTCCTTGAGATCCTTGAAATTGTAATGACATATCAATATTTTTATATTTAAGATTATGTGACATTCCCCAATAAAAATCTGGGGTATTTTGTCCAATTTTTACTAAATCACCACCATCAGCTACGGTTCTTGTTTTATCAATAACACCATATCCTGGTTCGCCAGGAGCTTGTTGATCTTTCACATAAAATGCCGAACTATTGATACCAATATTACGTGTTGGATCTGCCATATATTTATCTTCAACAGCACCTAGAGTTTCTACGCCCCACATTTCACCAATAGCTCCGCCTACATAATTTCTAAATACAGGACCTCTACCACTCTGACCGTGAATAACATCAGGTAATTGATCTAAACCACCTAAATCTGTGATTTTTGTATCCACTGTAGATAAGTTACCCCCCATACTCCAAGAGAAATTTTGATTACTAACTAGATTTGCAGTTAGTTCGAATTCCCAACCTTTACTTCTAACATCGCCAGAATTTAGGGCTATGGAAGTAGTCCCTAGAACTTCAGAAACACTTTGATTAATTAAAATATCCTTAATATCAGAGGTATAATAATCGACACTTATTCTGAAACGGTTATTTAAAAAACCTGTGTCAACACCATAATTTGTTTCAGTATTGGTTTGCCAAGTTAAATCTTCATTAGCAACATTACTTGGTATTAAATAGCCTGTACCCATAACGGTTGCTGCCGAGTTCAAAAGACTTAATGAATCATAAGCCCCTAAAAAAGAAGTTGTTCCTAAAGATCCGTAACTAAATCTTGGTTTAAATAAGCTCAACACACTATTACCTTCTAAAAAGGATTCGTTATGCATATTCCATCCCAAAGAAAAAGCTGGGAAGGTTGCGAATTTTTTATTAGCACCAAAACGTGAATCACCATCTCTTCTAACAGATACAGATGCTAAATAACGATCATCAAAAGCGTAGTTAATTCTACCAAAAACACTCTGTCTGTTAATAGTCTCGTCACGCTCTGTTACTACAATATCTGCAGGGCTTAAAAGATTATAATTAACAATATCACTAAATGGCACATTGGAACCTCTTAGAGCAGTTCCATCAGTATATAAGCCTTGAAATTCTACTCCAATTACTGCTGATACATCATGTTTATCTGCAAATACTTTAGCGTAACTTAAAGTAGTTTCACTTAATACGGAAGTTTTTTTAACGTCCGTTTGGTCTAAATCCGTTTGTGATAAACGTCCGTTAGAATCCGAATAAGGGCTACGATAGTAATACAATTGCGTGTCTAAAAGATCAGCACCTAAAACTGTTTTTAAATTTAAACCCTCAACAATGCTATATTGCAAATAAGAACTAACATTACCAAAGAATGTTTTTTGCCATTGTTTTGTATTATCTAATTTTTGCGCCGGACCTGCATCTCCTGTTCCTCCAATACCGTTACCTGCTCTTCCATAATGCCAATCTACTGCAGGATCACCAGGCTCTAAAGTGTAAATGCTCTTATTGAAAGGAGCATCATCCGCTGTTCCTGAAACACCATCGTTTCCTCTTCCTTGATAACCCGAGTCAAATGAAGCACTAAGCCCTGGTACGCCCTGACCAGATAAAGTTGCTCTTTGCTGATCCAATTGTTGAACAAATGCAATAGACTCCGCAGTATGATAAATAGGACTAATACTATAAGCTCTTAACAAATCTCTCATATCCCAACTCAACATGTCTTGCTTAGATGTAAAGCCATTAAAACTTACTCCTGTTTTAAACTTTTCTCCTAATTTAGCATCAATATTCAAACGTGCGTTTAATTTTTCAAAACCTTGAGTAATTATTATACCCTCCGTGTTTTGATAACCTATAGATCCAAAGAAATTTACATCTTCTGTTCCACCACTCATACTAAAATCATGACTAGTACTATTAGCTGTCCGAAATAACCAGTCTTCCACAGACAATACATCTGGCGAATCTTTATAAGCATTTATCCTATAATCTACTAATCGAGAATCCACTGCAGAAACATCATAAGTTCCATCTGCAATACCATCTTCTAATATTTTACCCCATTCTCCAGCAGTCTTAAGCATATCATTTCGCTTAAGGTATTTATCAGAGAAACTTGTATAAGCATTATAACTAAAAGTAGCTTTTCCACTCTTTCCCTTTTTTGTAGTAACCAAAATAACACCATTAGCACCTCTAGACCCATAAATAGCCGCAGAAGCTGCATCTTTTAATACTTCTAAACTTTCAATATCGTTTGGGTTTACTGTTGCTAAAGTTCCTGAAATTGGAAAGCCATCCACTACAATTAAAGGGTTTGAATCACCTGAAATAGAGGACGCTGCTCTAACTTGGATTTTTGGATCTGCTCCTGGCTCACCACTTTGATTTTGAATTCTAACACCAGGTAACTTACCTGCAAGTGCATCGTCCACACGAGCAGCTTGCACAGCGGCAACATCTTCACCACCAATTTTTGCTATGGCTCCTGTAAGATGTGATTTTTTTCTAGTACCATAACCTACCACAACTACTTCGTCCAATTTGGCAGCATCTTCTACCATAACTACGTTAAGTGTTCTTTGATTTGTAATGGTAATAGATTGCTTAACATAACCTAAGTAAGTAAAGTTAAGTACATCTCCTTTCTTAACTTCCAATTGGAAAGCGCCATCAAAATCTGTTGCCGTACCTTTTGTGGTTTTTGCAATAATTACATTGACACCAGGAATGGGCATGTCGGCCGCATCCTTTACTGTACCGGATAGTAGATACCCGTCTTGTGCAAATAATGATATATTGAATATCAATATTAGCATTAAAGATAGTTTAGTTTTTAAATTCATTTGTAATTTGTTTAAGTTAATAATTTTGATTTAGTTATTGATTGTTTTCTGGAAAACCAAAGTGGTTTACCAGTTTGGTACGCCAAATATATGTTATTTTTATGTTAAAAAAAAACAATTCAAGGATTTAAAATAATAAACACTATCATTTTACAATAAAATGATATTTTTAAGATTGATTTTTTATGAATTATTTAAATAAATTTTGTTGAAAACATGATGATTTTATCTAAAAAATATTGTAATGACTTCCTGAAAATTAAAAATCATCATCGATCTCGATGAACTAAAAATGCACAGTTGAAACAGTAATATTTTTAAATATTTAAACTTAATATCACCCTTCTAGATAATGAACCTTTTATTTTAAATGATAACATTCTAATAAATAAATTTTAGATGATGGACTTCCATCTAAAAGTCTCTTTTACCAATTCCATAAAGTACCATCTTCCAATCGAGAGACTGGGAGGTATGATCTTTTATACGGATATTTTATAGCAGCTTCTTCATTAAATTCTACGCCAATTCCGGGTTTATCTTCTATATAGATTTCCCCGTCTTTTAATTGGGCTTGAAAGTTGAATACCTCATTTAATTCTGGGGTGCCAAAACCTATAAATTCTTGAACCCCAAAGTTGGGTGCCCATAAATCTAGATGCATATGCGCCATGAAACAAATAGGAGACAGATCGGGTGCACCATGGGGCGCCATTCTTACGTGGTACAACGATGCAAAATCGGCTAGTTTTTTTAATGGTGTAATGCCACCACCATGGGTTACTGCGGTTCTTACAAAATCAATATATTGGTTTTCAATTAAGTGTTTGGCATCCCAAATGGTATTGAATTTTTCGCCCAATGCCATGGGCGTTGTAGTATGGTTTCTTATTATTTTATAACCTTCAGGATTCTCATAGGTTACAGCGTCTTCAAGAAATTTTAATTTAAATGGTTCTAGTGTTTTCCCTAATTGCGCCGCTTCAATGGGTGTTAACCTGCTATGTACATCATGGCACAATTCAATGCCATAACCAAACGTATCTCTTGCTCTTTTAAATAATTCAGGAATAAAATTTAGATATTTGGTGGTTGACCATGGATGTTCTGGAGGCAATGGCCTGTTACCTTGCAATTCGTAATAATTCTTTTTATCACCTAAAGTACCATAAGTGCCTTCAGTACCAGGAATGGTGCATTGCAACCTAACTACTTTATACCCATCTGCTATTGCTTTTTCTAAATTACTAAGTACTTCTTCAATAGATTCACCATTCACATGGGCATAAACGGTAACTGCCCTTCTACTTTTCCCTCCAAGTAACTGATAGACAGGCAAACCCGCAACCTTCCCTTTAATATCCCAAAGAGCGGTATCAATAGCACCAATAGCAGCCATACTTACAGCGCCATTTTGCCAATAAGCACCTTTATATAAATACTGCCAAATATCTTCTATTTGATGGGCATCTTTACCAATTAAACATGGAATGACGTGTTCTTCCAAATAAGATACAACAGCTAATTCCCTTCCGTTTAATGTGGCATCACCTATTCCATAAACTCCTTTATCTGTTAGGATTTTAACGGTTACGAAATTGCGACCAGAACAGCAAACAAAGACTTTAATTTCAGTGATTTTCATGCCAAACTATTAATTTTATTGAAACTCTAATGTACTCTTTTTTCTAATTACTTTTACATCTATTATACTTATAATCAGCATTTAAAAAACGTTTATAAGTAGTGCTATTAATTATTTAATATCCCTAAATTTAAAGCATCTGTTCCTTTTCCTTTTAGTGGTGAATTTTCTAATAAAATGAATGATTCACTATCATAGTTTGGATTGAAAGTCCATAGATTTTGTACGTTGTATTTTTCATCTCCAGTTACATTTAGCTTATCGGACTCGTAGAAATTATTATTTAAAATATTAACAACGGGCTCGCCTACAACCAAATGCATGTTGATGCCTTTTGTTTTGTTGAAAATATTATTTTGAATATCTACAACCTGAACACCGTATAACGACATGGCTGCTTCGTATTTATTCTTACTTCCGAAGCCAACATTATCGAAAACATTATGGTCTATTTCTAAGAATGGACCGAAGGTACTTTCATCCTTCCCTCCTCTATACAAACGCAATGCGGCGCCTTGAACATCTTTTAAACTGTTATTTTTCATAATAAAATATTCCACATTGTAAGCGCCAATATCATCAGTTTCGGTATCTAATGCCGCTATATGTCCGGTAATATTCTTGAATCTTGAATTTTGAATGCTGATGGTATCGGCAAATGTGCCTTTGGCAACCCTTAAAACGTCGAACGAATGGTTTACTACAAAGTTCTCGAAATCGCAATTATCAATAAATAGTTTATAGTTCTCTATCATCGAGTTTTTACTGGTACTTATTACAGAATTTCCAGCGTAATCGGGTGAACTTGCACCATCAAATTTGATGTTTTCCAAAGATAAACTTCCACCATTTTGAATTTCAAAAGCCATCATACGTTCAAATAAAATAATCGCTTTTTCTTTTCCTGATGATTTAAAGGTAAGTGGATGATTCACCTTTACGGCCTTGGTTAATAAGTAAGTTTCACCTGAAGTTAGCTCAATAATATCACCCGGTTTTGAGTTTTGAGCCGCATCAAACAAGGTATTGATACCTGGTTTAGCTTTTACAAGGCTCCCTGAGTTTAATGCCACATAAGTATCTGTTTTTGAATACCAAGAAACCCCTGTATTTTCTTTAGTTGCAATATTGGGGCTGATGGTAATTTCATGCTTAATTTTATCGGACTTCGGAATTAAAAACCCTTGTTCGCTTTTAACCAATTGAATATCTGCATTTTCAAATCCACTAGAAATACCAGACTCCATATTATTTCCTAAAATATTGTCTTTAAATGTAATACCACTAATATCATCATATACCGTAAAGATGTTTTTCTTGTGATCGTTATAAAAAATGTTATTGGAAATTTCCGAAGTTCTAGGGGCTTGACTTCTTTCTGCATCGCTTCCCGCACATAATTGAATGTGGTCGCAATTAACAAATGTATTGTTACTTACTTTAGAATCTATAACCGGTACATAACGATTTGGTGGCGAATTTGGAACACCGTTCATCATAACAAAAGCACCTCTAAAGCGGTAGCCTGTTAAACCAATATGATAGTTATTAATCACGGTTTGTGTTTCGTTTATAACGCGCACACCACCTGTACTTGGTTTTCCGTTTCCTATAAATACATTACCATCCACTAAAGTTTCGTTTCCATGGCGCATGGTCAACGTTCCGGTGCATTCAAAAAACGTATTATATTTAAAGGTGTTTTGACAGGATTTGTTAGAAATAATTTCATGTTCGCCATTGGTTCTATCAAAATAATTGGATTCTACCAAGGTATTTGAGTTTTCTAAAGCGTTGTGGCTGGTACCAATTCTTAAAGTTTCGCCTCCGTTATTCCCGTAAGTTGATCGTGGCCCAAAATAGTTATGGTCTATTTTATGGTTGTTGGCAATACTTTCTTTGGTATCTAAACCAACAATCATGGTAACACCCAAATTCTTTTTACCAACAATGTGGTTGTGGTCTATTCTATTATTTTTTCCATAAATGGTTACCCAATAATCTTGAACCTGGCGCTCTGGGTTATTGTAATTATCAATAACACATTCGGTTAATCGGCAATTATTTGCCATTTCCTCTTTATTCTTTCTAAAAGAAATTACGGCGTTGGTAGGTGTATATCCGTTTTTAAAAACCAAACCTTCAACAATTAAATATTCTCCTGCTATTTGTAGGTTTGAAGCACCTTCCAAAGTTACCTTACCTTTTTCTTCAACCGTTAAAATAATTGGTTTTTCTTCTGTACCCTTGCCTTCAAAAACCAATTCTGCATCTTCCCAAACACCGTTTGCCATGGTAATAACATCACCTGGTTTTGCGTTTTTAACGGCATCATTAAATTCAGATACATTTTTCACAATTAGCCCACTAGTTTTAGTTTCCATGTCTTTACAAGAAAAAGTTAGTACTAAAAGCGTAATTACTACACTGTAAATTTTTAATTTATTTTTCATTTTAAAAGTTGTTTACCAAAAAATGGTTATGTTAAAAGTATTTTGTCATGATGCCAATAACTCCCGTATAAGAGATAACACAAGAAAAGAACAAGGCTGCATATAATCCAATATTTACCCAAATACCAGTTTTATACCCTTTCATAATTGTTTTATTATTTACCATAAGTATGATACCTAGTACCACTAGCGGTAGAATAAATACATTAAAAACTTGAGATAGGATTTGAATTTCTATAGGGTTTCCGCCAAATACAGGACCAATTAAAGCCACTAAACAAGCGATAAAAGTTATAATTCTGAATTGTTTTGAATTCGTATCCAATTCGCCCGATTGGTAATCGGCAACCAAAAGCGGTGCAATTAATAAGCATGGAAAAATAGAAGACAATCCAGCGCTTAAAGCTCCGAAAAAGAAAATAGTAACCGCCCATTTACCAGCAACAGGCTCTAAAGTATTTGCCATATCCAAAACTTGCGTCACTACTTTGCCTTCATAAAACAAAGCGCCTGCAGCCACAGCCATTATGGTACCACTAATTACAAAAATTAATATAGCGGCAGTGATTGAATCTTTTCGTTGTTGGTCTAAATTTTCTATGGTCCATCCTTTTCCTTTTACAAATAAGGGACGCGATAGAAAGGTTGCTGCTGCCATGGTGGTACCAACAAATGCTGCCACTAACATTTTACCATCTGGAACATTTGGAATGGATGGTATCAATCCTTTAATTACATCCATGGGTAACGGTTGTACTAGGCATAACGACAATATAAATGAAAGCCCCATAAGCGTTACAAAAATGACCAATATTTTTTCGAAAAAAGTGTACTTACCTACCAGCATTAATAAGTAAAACACAACAATGATTAAAATAGCGGTTATTAAAACGGTTTCGTATTTCAAATCTTCTAATCCTGAAAAATTAATGGCTAATATTTCATAAATGATATTGGAAGAAATTCCTAAAATACCCATTAGCGAATTCCATTGCCCGAACGTAATCCCAATAATGATTAAAATAGCTAAGGCTTTACCGTATTTTAAATGTTTTTTAAAACCGAAGAGTGCTGTTTCGCCTGTTATTAAAGCGTAGTTACCATAAACAAACATTAAAACCCCAGAAAAAACACAGCTTAATAACAACACCCATAATAATTGCATGTTAAATTGGCTACCTGCAACAATCATGGAAGTTACGCTACCCGTGCCAATGGTATAACCTATGGCAAAAATACCAGGACCAAAACCTAACACCAGGGCTATTATTTTTTTAATTAAAGATTTCTTTTCTTTTGATTCTGACATGGTTTATGGTATTTAGTTGTTGGTAATAGTTGTTGGTTAATAGTTGGTAGAGCTTGAAAGCAAAACTTAACTTTTAGTTTTGCTGCCAGTTGGTGTGGTGAAATTTACCAGTAGCATCATCGGTTCGTTGATAGGTGTGTGCTCCAAAATAATCGCGTTGCGCTTGAATGATGTTGGCAGATGAATTAGCGGTTGCATACCCATTTAAAAAGTTAACAGATTCGCTTAAACATGGTATGGCCAACTCACTTATAATGCACTGTGAAACTACTTTATTTATGGATGGTTTTAATAGTTTAACCTGATTGATAATGGTTTTATGTTCTAAAATATTATCGTCTTCCTTTAAAACTGAAATTAACTCTACCATAAAATCAGATTTAATGATGCATCCATTGGTCCATATTCTAGCTATTTCGCTTAAATTCAAAGTCCATTTATAGGCTTTTCCTGCTTCGGAAATTAATTTAATACCCTGGTAATGGTTTATAATACGTGCAAACTGATATGCTTTTAAAACATCATCAATATCTAAACTAAACGATGAAGGTTTTATATTAAAGTTGTTACTTGCTTGCAGTCGTTCTTCTTTATAAAATGAGGTGTAACGTGCAAATAATGCCGAAGCTATTAATGTACTTGGGGCACCTAGTTCTGCGGTAGCAATGGTTGTCCAATTTCCTGTACCCTTATTACCCGCCTTATCTACTATTTTATTAACGAGCCAATCATCAGCATCTTTTTTTCTTAAAACATCGATGGTAATTCCTAGCAAGTAGCTATCCGCTTTTGGCTTCCAAGACTCTAAAATAGTGGCAATATCATCTGGGTTTTTCCCCATGTTTTTCAGAATGGTGTAAACTTCTGCCAACAATTGCATTTCAACATATTCAATACCATTATGCACCATTTTTACAAAATGCCCACTCCCTTCTTCACCTACATAGGTACAACATGGTAAATTGTTAGCGTCTTTGGCAGCAATACTTTCCAAATACGTTTTTATTAAATTATAAGTTTCTTTATTTCCACCCGGCATGATGGAAGGACCTTTTAACGCCCCTTGCTCGCCTCCTGAAACTCCAACGCCTATAAAATGAATGTTTTTAGTATTTAAGTAATTGTAACGCTGTTTTGTTTGTAAATAATTTGAATTTCCTCCATCTATTAAAACATCGCCTGCCGATAAAAAAGGGATTAAATCTTCAATCACCATGTCGGTAATTTTTCCAGCATTTACCATGAGCATGATTTTTCTTGGGGTTTGTAATGAATTTACAAAAGCCTCGATATTTGAAAATGCTTGAGCCGACTCCAACTCTTTATGGGCTTTTTTGAAATTAATAGCCACATCTTCCTCGGTGCCTTTTTCCTCTCTGTTGAACATGGAAATTTTAAAGCCTTTTTGAGCCAAGTTTCTACTTAAACTCTTCCCCATAACCCCTAATCCAAATAACCCGAATTCTGATTTCATATGTAATTCTTTTGTAATTCTTTCAACAATGTCTTCTGGTTTTAACCCAATATTTATTTCTAATGCCTCTTTGGGAGATTCTAAAGTATCAAACTGTGATTGTAATAAATCTGAAGACATGAAATGATTTGCTCTATTATTTAATCGTTCAAAAATTTGATTAAAACTTCCTGCTAAATGAACCCATTTAACTTGATTTTGAATATCTGTACTTAAAATTTCTCGATATGATTTTTTTAAGGCAGAACAAACAATGATGCAGCTGTTATTTTTTAATTGTTTGTTCGCTAATTGATTAAGCGCTACCAACCAACCGTATCGGTCTTCATCATTAAGAGGCATACCGCTACTCATTTTGTCTATATTGGATTGTGGATGAAAATCATCACCATCAAAAAAAGGAATATTAAGTTTTTCGGATAACAACTTTCCAATGGTGCTCTTTCCACAACCTGAAACGCCCATTATAAAGATGACCTGGTTTAAATTATTATTCATTTTTATCCTTATTTGGCATGGTACCAGGTCCAACAGTTGCTTCTTTAAACCAAACTTCTGCATAACAGCCATTGGCGTATTGTTTTGCTATATCGCCATTATAAGTTTCAGAGCCTGTATGCCAAACGATATTTTCTTCAGGATCTTTTCCGTTTGTTTGGTTATAAGCACCTTGCTTAAAATTTTGTAACTCGCCAGCATAGGCATTTGCCCGTTCTACCCCATCACGACCTATGGACGCATATAGCGTTAATATTTGTTGAGGAATATCGGCCTTGGTTGCAAAATCTGATTTTAATAAGTTTTTAGTGAACTTTTTGGTTTCATGACCCTCACTTTTAAAGGTAAGGTACATAATGCCTTCATAAACATTTACTTCATAACTAAAGGTTTCGCCTAATTCGATACCATCTTCTGGCTCATCAGGATATGATGTGGGACTCGACCCGACAACAGCCATATCATATCCCCAAACTGGGGTAGAATAATCCCAGCGTTTGGAATTATCGCCCTCTGTATTAATTTCATAGTTCCAATAAACAGAACCTTTTTTATGACCTGGAAATTTTTTATAGAATATTTTTAAAGGTTCATTTTCATGCCCTTCTGTACCATGAATCTGTCCAACTACAACTGAATATGAAGCCGCTACCCTAGCATCGCCCGAAGTTGAAACATGCATAACTTTTAGCGTACCTGTTAATTTTCCACCGGTTTCGGCTTTCCAATGTTTTTTCTGTCCTAACTCTGTACGTGTATTGCTCGAGTTTTTTGAAGTTATGCCCGAATTAGGTGTTTTATAAACAACCCAATCCGTTTTTCCATCATTTGAAACATAAAAAAAATCTTTATGCTCCACTTTTACTAAATCTTTAATGCTTTTACCATCGCCGCATAAAATAGTAAACTCGTCCATAAATGGAATGACGTCACTTGGATAAATTATGGATTTTGCTACTTCTGTATTGGACTTTTTAGCTGAATCTTTGCAACTATTGATTACAAATGGAATACTAACTATTAAAACAAGGCGTAATAATAATTTAATGATTTTAGTGTTCATTTTATTAGCTTTTTATTGTTTAGTTGTTTTTAATTGGAGCATTAAGATACCGTTTGCAAACTACTTTTAAAAAGGAATTATAGAACTTCAAAAAAAATTCTCCTATTCATTTTAATCACAATTTAATCTAAACAAATATTTGGTGCACCAATTTGGTGTACCAAATATAATGATTTTATATTACTATTAAAATATTTACTGATTGTTATTTTAAAATATATAAACCAATGAAATTGTCAAAATCCATTCCCTGTCCTACTTTATTTATAATAAAAAAAGAGGTTGTCTGAAAAGTGTATTAAGTTTTATTTGACAGCTTGAGCTTGTCGAAACCGATGTTGATTATCCGTAAGTAGAACTATTTCGACAAGCTCCTTTAGATTTGTTTTTATAAATTTAAGAAAGAGAAAGGAAATAAAGTGAACTAAGACAGGCTCTGAATTTTAATGTTCAATATGTGATTTAGACTTTACTTCCCTTTC